>JAFRPH010000005.1 GCA_017429205.1 Bacteroidales bacterium | reverse complement strand
TCAGTCAACCCCTGAACGGGATAAGACCTGGAAAGACAACCAAAAGACGGCAGTCAACCTAAACCAGTAATAACGTAAACCAGAGTCAACTTCTATCAGGGATAGACTCAATCTGAGTCAACCTAAATCCGGAAAGGACACCATTCCTGTCGAAAGTGACCCGTCTCTCGTGAACCAGGAATCTTAAGCAGAATGCAGGCTGGAGCGGTTTTTAATCCCTACAGCCTGCATTTGAGTATCCGATGAAACGAAGAGTATAGGTGGGTCAATTACGAGTGGAATACCCGGGTCAGTTTCGAGAGGATTCTCCACTATGACCATCATCTCGGTGTTCGTCTTCCTGGTTGCGGCTTCCGGCATCCTGGTGTTCTCCAGGGCGCATTACTCCGACATCCTGGAGAAGGCCAACCGGGACTTGGCGCTGACCATGAGCAAGGTGGAAGTGTCGGCGGACAACATCATCGACGAAATGTGCTGGCATCTCGCCACCCCGGAGCTGGTGCTGAAATGGATTCCTACGGCCGCGTCTGGCCGTGGCCGTTGATGAGCCACTTGTAGGTGGTGAGGGCTTCGAGGCCCATGGGGCCGCGGGCGCCGAGCTTCTGTGTGCTGATGCCGATTTCGGCGCCGAGGCCGAACTGGGCGCCGTCGGTGAAGCTGGTGGGGGCGTTGACGTAGACGCAGGCGGCGTCGACGGAGGCCTGGAAGGCCTCGGCCGCCGCCGGGTCGTCCGTCACGATGCTCTCGCTGTGGCCGGAGCCGTAAGCGGCGATATGGTCCATCGCTTCCTGCAGGCTGTCCACGGTGCGGACGGCCATCTTATAGTCCATGAACTCGGTCCCGAAACTGTCCGGGCCGGCGGGGCAAACCTGCGGATACACATCCTTCAACACGGCGAACGAACGTTCGTCGGCATAGATGGTCACGTTCTTGGCCGCCAGCGGCGCGCAGAGGGCCGGGAGGTCCCCCAGCCGGGCGCTGTGGACGATAAGGCAGTCCAGGGCGTTGCAGACGCTTACGCGGCGGGTTTTCGCATTGAAGACGATGGCCTTGCCCATCTCCAGGTCGCCGGCCTTGTCAAAATACGTGTTCACCACCCCGGCGCCCGTTTCGATGCACGGGATGCGGGCGTTGTCGCGGACGAAGTCGATGAGCCGGCGGCCTCCGCGCGGGATGACGACATCGACGTAGCCCACGGCGTTCAGCAGCGCGTTCGCCGCCTCGTGCGTCGCGGGCAGCAGCGTGGCGGCCGCCGGGGCGACGCCCCGGCGCTCCAGCACGCGCTGCACGACCGCAATGGCGGCGCGGTTCGACGCGTCCGCGTCCTTGCCGCCCTTCAGCACACAGGCGTTTCCGCTCTTGAAACAGAGCGAGAACACGTCCAGCGTCACGTTCGGGCGCGCCTCATAGATGACGCCGATCACCCCGAAAGGAACGGCCACCTTCCGCAGATGCAGCCCGTTCGGCAGGATACGGTCCAGGAGGACGCGTCCCAGCGGCGACGGGAGCGACGCGACGTTCCGCATATCTGCCGCGATGGCTTCGATGCGGGCGTCCGTCAGCATCAGCCGGTCGTAAAGCGGCGAGGACGGGTCCATCCGGGCCAAATCCTCCGCATTGGCGCGGAGCAGTTCCTCCTTGGAGGAAACCAGCTCATCGGCAACGGCGCGAAGCACGTCGTTGCGAAAATCGTCGGAAAGGCCGGCGATGCTCTTGCCGGCCTGCTTGGCCTGTATGAATAATGCTTCCATCGGCTACAACAAACTTAAATAATCGTAATGGACCAGCGGACGGCAGTCGTGCCGGCCGACCACTTCCCTCGCCTGGGCTGCGCTATACGCGCTCCGCCCCACGGCGAACTGGACGCCGGAAGGATCGAGGATGCCGATGATGTCGCCTTCCTCGAAATCCCCTTCCACCGAAACCACGCCCACCGGCAGCAGGCTCACCGCCTGCTCGCCGCACAGGGCTTTGCAAGCGGCCTCATTGACGGTCACCGATCCCTTGGCGAAACCGCTGCTGTGCGCAATCCATTTCTTCACGCTCGAGACGGCGCCCTGGACCGGGACGAATTCCGTGCAGACGGTGCCGGGGACGCCGAAGTACAGGTCCTTGACGATCCCCTCCCGCTTTCCGTTGGCGATGAGGACGCGGATGCCCTCCTCCGCCGCGTGGCTGGCGATCGCATACTTCGACCGCATCCCGCCGCGGCCGAAACCGCTCTTCTGGGCGCTGATGCCGTCGCTGATGTCTTCGCCGGGCTGCACCTTCGCGATGACCTTCGAGGCGGGGTCGGACGGCGGTCCGTCGTAGATGCCGTCCACGTTGGAGAGAATGATCAGGGTGTCGGCGTCCATCATCGAGGCCACCAGGCCGGACAGTTCGTCATTGTCGGTGAACATCAGTTCGGTGACGCTCACCGTGTCGTTCTCGTTGATGATGGGGATGACACCGTTCGAGAGCATCACCTCCATACAGGCCCGCTGGTTCAGGTATTCCCGGCGGGTGGAGAAGCTTTCCTTCATCGTGAGCACCTGCCCGACCGTCGTGTTCCAGTCCTGGAACAGCCGGCTGTACAGGCCGATGAGCCGCACCTGGCCCACCGCGGAGAACAGCTGGCGCTGCTCGACGGGGTCCAGCTTGTGCGCCGCTCCCCCGCGCCCCAGCAGGCTGCGGCCGCAGGCCACGGCGCCGCTGGACACCAGCAGCACCTGGGCGCCGTCGGCGCGGACGGCCTGGACCTGGTCCACCAGGGACGAGATCCGGGTCACGTCCAGGGTTCCGTCCGGGCGCGTCAGGACGTTGGAGCCGATTTTGATGACGATGCGTTTCATTTGACGGAAGCTTTGAGACCGCGGATGACGGCCGACGTGAAACCGGCCTCCTCCATCTCCTTGAGGCCCTTGAGCGTGAGGCCGCCGGGCGTGCAAACCTTGACGATCTCCGCCTCGGGATCGGCCCCTTCCTTGGTCATCAGGCCGATGGCGCCGACCATCGTCTGGCACACGACCGGGACCGCCTCGACGGGATCGAAGCCCATCTCGACGCCGCCGCGCGCCGCATCGAGGATGTAGCGCATCGCATAGGCGATGCCGCAGGAGGCCACGGCCGTGGCGGCGGCCATCATCCCGTACTCGATGACCATCGACGAGCCCATCGTGTCGAAAAGGCCCTTGACGAGGTCGATCGACGCCTGGTCCGCGTGGACGGGCGTGATGAAAGTCATGCTCTGGAGAACGTCGATGGCCGTGTTCGGGATGACGAGGAAGGACTGGGGCACGACCCCGTCCGCATCGCATCCGAGCCACTCCGAAAGCTGCTCCGGCGTGATGCCGGCCGCGACGCAGACAAAGCGCTGGGACGCATAATCCAATCCGGATTTGAGGCCTTTGACGACCTCCTCCACGAGCCACGGCTTGACGACCACGAACACGACGTCGGCGCCCTTCACGGCCGCCACATTGTCGTGCGTGGTGTTGCATCCCCGCTCGGAAAAACCCTGGAGCACGGCCTCCGAAATGTCGCTGACAGTCACGTCAACCGCCCGGACCGTACCCGCCTTGACGAGCCCCCGGGCGATGGCGCCGCCCATATTGCCGGCGCCCACTACCGCTATTCTCATAACCGCTACTAACTAACTGTTTCTACAAAGATAGAAAAAAGAGCCGAGCTTGCGCCTATCTTTTTAATATTTTTGTAAAATTAATGAATAATATGTGCATAAACGAATATTATGCACAAATATAGCCTATGAAACCCGGAATCAGTCCGTCCCGCCGGCCAGATCCTTGTCCGTCATCACGCAGATGCAGGAGTCCGACCAGACGTTCTCCGCGGTTTCCACCATATCGATGACGGTATAGATGGGCAGGATCAGGCCCATCACCTCGACGGGGGCGCCGATGCCGGTCATCAGGGACACCGTCAGGAAGAAGCAGCCCATCGGCACGCCGGCGTTGCCCACGGCGGCGAAGACGGAGACCAGGGCCCACAGCAGCATCGACCCGACGCCCAGGGACAGGCCGCCGTTCTGCATCACATACAGGGAGCTCACAAGGATGAATGCGGCGCAGCCGTTCATATTGATGGTCGTGCAGATGGGAAGGACGAAACGGGAGACCTTCGGATTCACCTTCAGGCGCTCTTCCGCCGAGGAAAGGGTCACGGGCAGGGTGGCGGCGGAGCTCTTCGTGAACAGGGCCATCACCACGGCGGGGCTCATCGCCCGGAAAACCTTCAGCGGGTTGATCCCCCGTGCCAGCAGGAACAGCGGCAGGACGACAAAGAACTGGATGGCGTTCCCGGCCAGGATGACGGCCGCATACTTCCCGAGCGAGCCCAGGATCAGGCCGCCGCTGAGCTGGCCCGCGAGCTGCGCGGCGAAGGCCGCGATGCCCAGCGGAAGCGTCCAGATGAGCGCCTTGATCAGGGTGAAGAACAGTTCCTGCAGTCCCTGGATTCCCTTGACCAGCACGCCCTTACCGTCGCTGTCCGGCATCCACGCCAGGGCCAGGCCGATGGCGACCGCGATCAGCAGGATGGAGAGCACGTTCCCGGAAAGGAAGGGCTGGACGACGTTGTTCGGGATGACCGAGATGATGTGGTCATAGAAGGTAGTTCCCCCGGCATTCACCTCCGAGGCCGACGAGAGCATCTCCGCCGGCAGGTTCTCCGGGGCAATCAGGAGGTACATGCCCATTCCCACGAGGGCGGCCACGAAAGTGGTCAGGAGGGTGTACGTGATCGTATGGGTGAAGATCTTCCGCGTGCTCCGCTGGCGCCCGAAGGAAATGAGCGTCGTCGTGATGGCGAGCGCCACGGTGGGGACCGCCAGGAACTGGAAGAGACGCGTGTAAAGCGTCGCAATGAACTTGCATACGGCGTCCACGGCGTCGACGTGCAGCAGACCGAGCACCGTGCCCAGCACCAGCGCGCCGAGCCACCAGAAGAGTTGTTTGTTCCGGGTTTTCATCGTCAAAGGGCAAACTTCGCCCCCAATGTACGAAAAAAAAACGGCAGAAACCGAAATTCGTTGCTATCTTTGTATGATAATTACGCAGAAACTTGAACTTGTTAAAACCATACCCTATGAAACGTTTTATCCTGGTGGCGGCCACTTTGGCCCTGGCCGTCTCCTGCGCGCAGGAACGGGTGGACGTGGGCAGGCTCGTGGACAACTACGCCCTGGTCACCATCCCCGCCCCGGACCTGACCGGAATCACCGACAACGGGAAAGAGGTCCTGAGACTCTACCGGATGGCCGCCGACGAGGTGGACAAGATCTACTGGAAACAGTATTTCGGGGACGGAGAGGCCTTCCTGGGCGCGCTTGCGGATCCTTCCGAGAAGCTCTATGCCGAAATCAACTACGGTCCTTGGGACCGCATCGACGGGAAGCCCTTCCTTCCGGGATACGGCGCCAAGCCCGCGGGAGCCTGTTTCTATCCGGCCGATATGACCGCGGCGGAGTTCGACGCGTTCGCCGATCCCGCCAAGCACAGCCCGTACACCCTCGTCCAGCGTGCCGATGACGGCTCCCTGAAGACCGTCTGGTACCACGACGCCTACGCCGACCGGATCGCCACGATCGAGGGCTACCTGCAGCGGGCCGCCGACGTCACCATCAAGGAGAGCGTCCGGCACTACCTCCTCCAGCTCATCGAGGGCCTCAAGACCGACGACTACTACCAGAGCAACAAGGCCTGGCTGGAGATGAACGACAGCAAGATGGACCTGGTCCTCGGCCCCATCGAGGCCGTGGACGACGCCGTCTACGGAACCAAGGCTTCCTACGGCGCCTACGTCCTCCTGAAGAACCTCCAGCGCACCGAGGAGCTCGACGCCCTCTCCGCCCGGATGCCGGAACTGCAGCAGATGCTGCCCGGCGATCCGGCCAACCACGATTTCGTCCCGGGCGCCGAATCCGACATCTTCTCCTGCAACGTGCTCTACTGCAGCGGCTACACCAATGCGGGCTTCAAGGTCATCGGCATCAACTTCCCCTATGATGCGAAGGTCCAGGAGGAGCTCGGCACCCGCACCATCATCTTCGACAACATCATCCGCGAGAAATTCAACCGCACGGTCCATCCGGTGGGCAGCGCGCTGCTGGAAGAGGTCTATCATCCCCACGTGGACGCCGGCGCCTTCTACTGGATCATCGTGTTCCGCGAGATCGCGAAGGGTCTGGGCGTGAAAGAGACCGTCAACGGCAAGGGCACCGTCGCCGAGGCGCTCGGCAACGAGGCCCTGGTCCTGGAGAAAGCGAAATCCAACGTGCTGGGCACCTGGCTCTGCGCTCAGGAAGCCGAGGCGTACCACATCTCCGCCCTCTTCCAGAAGGAGGACGTGCTCACCACGTTCGTCACCAACACCATCCGCTCCACCCGTTTCGGCGTGGCGGACCCGACGGGCGTCGCCAACATCATCGTCTACAACTACCTGCTCGCGTCCAAGGCCATCACCTGGAACCCTTCCGGCCGCTACAGCATCGACTATGACAAGACCTGGAAGGCGCTGGAGGAACTCGGCGCCGAAATTCTCCGGATCCAGGCCCACGGCGACCTCGAAGCGGCCCGCGCCTGGGTCGCCAAGTACGGCGTCGCCGGCCCCGAGAGCCTGTCCGACAAGCGGGTGCTGGAGAACGCCGGCATCCCCGTCGACCTCCGCTTCACCTACGAATGATCGTCTAACGCAATTGTAAAGGTATTATGTTCAAGCAATTCACTGGTTTCAACCTGGTTGAACAGATGCACAAGTTGCGTCAGAAGAATCGGTTCAACCCCTCCCTCCTCAAGAAGAAGAGCCTCGGCCTCATCTTCGTGGCCATCATCGTCCTCGTCCTCTGGTTCCTTCCCACCGAGTCCTTCGGCATCGACGGCCTCACGGCGGTCCAGCAGCGGATCATCGCCATCTTCGTCTACGCCACGCTGATGTGGGTGTTGGAGCTGGTTCCCGCCTGGGCGACTTCGGTTTCCATCATGGTCTTCCTGCTGCTGTGCACCTCCGATTCCGGGATCAAATGGATCTGCAATCCCGAGACGGCGGGCCAGCTCCTCAGCTACAAGCAGGTGATGGCCAGCTTCGCCGACCCGGTCGTGATGCTCTTCATCGGCGGTTTCGTCCTCGCGATCGCCACCACCAAAACCGGTCTGGACGTCCATCTTGCCCGGGTGCTCCTCACTCCGTTCGGCAAAAAGAGCGAGAACATCCTGCTCGGCTTCATGCTGGTGACGGCCCTGTTCTCGATGTTCATCAGCAACACCGCCACGACGGCGATGATGCTCACCTTCCTCACGCCCGTGTTCCGGCAGCTGCCGGAGGCCGGCAAGGGCCGGACCGCGATGGCGCTCAGCATCCCCATCGCCGCCAACCTGGGCGGTATGGGCACGCCCATCGGCACCCCGCCCAACACCATCGCGCTGAAATACCTGAACGATCCCGAAGGCCTGAACCTGGGCATCGGATTCGGCCAGTGGATGCTGTTCATGGTGCCGCTGGTGATCCTGATGATCTTCATCGCCTGGATGCTCCTCAAGAAGTTCTTCCCCTTTACCCAGAAGACCATCGAGCTGAAGATCGACGGAGAGATGAAGAAGGGCAAGGAGACCACCCTGGTCATCGTCACGATGATCGTCACCATCCTTCTGTGGATGATGGACACCGTGACCGGCATCAACACCTACACGGTGGCACTCATTCCCTTCGCGGTCTTCGCGATGGTGGGCATCATCTCCAAATACGACCTGGAAGAGATCAACTGGTCGGTCATCTGGATGGTCGCCGGCGGTTTCGCCCTCGGCTATGCGATGAACGGTTCCGGTCTCGCGGCCCTTGTGGTCCGCGCCATCCCCTTCGGCAACTTCTCGCCGCTGCTGATCGTCCTCCTCTCCGGCCTGCTGTGCTACGGCCTCTCCAACCTGATCTCCCACTCCGCCACGGCGGCGCTCCTGATGCCCATCCTGGTGGTCGTCTGCACGGCGATGGGCGACAAGCTGACGGCCGTCGGCGGCACCTCCACCGTCCTGATCGGCGTCGCCATCGCCTCCAGCAGCGCGATGATCCTGCCCATCTCCACGCCGCCGAACGCGCTGGCCTACGCCACCAACATGATCCAGCAGAAAGACATGGCCCGGATGGGCGTCATCATCGGCGCCATCAGCATCATCCTGGGTTACCTGGTGCTGTTCGCGGCGGGTTCGCTCCATATCGTCTAACCGGTTTTCATTCGATCGACCATGGCAAAGAAAGGCACCTACACCTACGAGTATCCGCATCCGGCCGTCACGGCGGACTGCGTCGTTTTCGGCTATGACGGCAAGCAGCTGAAAGTGCTCCTGATCAAGCGCGGCCAGGAGAAAGAGGCCAGCACACGGGCTTTCGTGGGCTTCTGGGCCCTCCCTGGCGGCTTTCTGGACGTGGAAAGGGACAAGACCATCGCCCACACGGCCGCCCGGGAACTCCGGGAGGAGACCAAGCTGAAGGTGAATCCGAAGGATTTCAAGGAAGTGGGCACCTTCAGCCACATCGACCGCGACCCGCGCGAGCGCGTGATCACCATCGCCCATTACGCCCTGGTGAGACTCTCCGAGGTGGAGGGCGACACCGACGCCGACAAGGCCGAATGGTTCGCGATGAAAGACATCCCCCGCCTCGCCTTCGACCACGACCAGATCCTCCGCGTCGCGTGCAAGCGGCTCCGGGAGAACATCTTCTTCGAGCCGGTGGGCTTCGACCTCCTGCCGGAGATCTTCACCCTCCCCCAGCTCCAGAACCTGTACGAGTCCATCCTCGAGTGCAAGTTCGACCGCCGGAACTTCGCCAACAAGATGAAGCACTTCGGGCTGCTCATCGAGGTGCCCGACGAATCCCCCCGGCGCGGCTCCCGCACACCCATCCGATATAAGTTCGACAAAGACAACTACGAACGTCTCAAGGCCGGCGGATTCCGGCTCGAGTTCTAAGCAATCAACTAACAGCCATACATTATGAAACAGATTCTCGTCCTGGCGGCCGCCCTTTTGCTCGCGGTCTCCTGCTCCCAGAAGAAAGCGCCGAAGATCCTGGTGCTCTACTATTCCCAGACGAACACGACGAAGGTCGTGGCCGAAGAGATCGCCAACGCGCTCGGCGCGGACCTCGAGGCCATCCTCCCCGTCGTCCCCTACGAGGGCGACATTCCGGCCGTCGCCGCCCGCACCGCGAAGGATGCCGCCGAAGGCAAGCTTCCCGAGCTCAAGCCCTTCACCGTCGATGTCAACGCCTACGATGTCATCTTCCTCGGCTATCCGATCTGGATGGGCACCTACGCCCCGCCGGTGGAAGCCGCGCTGAGCGTCCTGAACCTGGACGGCAAGAAGGTCGTCCCGTTCTGCACCTTCGGAAGCGGCGGACTGGACACCAGCACGAAAGACCTGAAGGCGAAGCTCCCGAATGCGGAGATTCTGCCGGGCTACGGCGTGCGCGCCGCCCGCATCGACGCGGCCAAGGCCGAGGTCGATTACTTCCTGAAGGCCAACGGCTTCCTCGCGGGCGAGGTCGCTCCCCTGCCGGACTTCTCCGAGCCGAAGCCGGCCGACGAGGCGGCCGCCGCGATCTTCGACGCCGCCGTGGGCAGCTACCCGATGATCCATGCCGCGGCGACCGAGGTGGCCAGCCGCGCCGTCCCGGGCGGTGTGGAGTACCTCTTCACCGCGAAGGACCTCCCGAGAGATCCCGCCGTGGAGATGCCGGACCACTTCATCAAGGTGTACGTCCTGGCGGAAGACGGCAAGGAGCCGGTCTTCACGCAGGTGCTTCGGTAGTATTATCTCGGATTCTTTACAAGGACAGGCGGATGAGCTCCAGCAGCTCGTCCGCCTGGTCCGTTTCGGGGACCAGCCAGCGCTGCCCGTGAATGAGGCGCGGCACGCCACTCTTCGCCGCGTTGGAGGTGCGGCCGAAAAGTTCCTCCGCCTTGCGCAGGTATGCGTCGATGCGAGGATCCTGGATGGCTTCCTGGAAGCCGTCGCCGAGAAGGGCTCGGGCGCGGGCTTCAGCATCGGCCGGGGCGATGGAGGCGCGCTCGTCGCCACCGCCCAGCAAGTAATCCCAATAGGCCTCATAGACGTCCGGGCGGGCATACCAGACCGCGAGCGCGTTGCGCGTAAGCGCGCAAGAGCCGGCGAAGCGGTCGATGCCGGAGGCCGGGATGTACGGATTGCAGGCGCTGCTCAGCGGGACCGGGCACAGGCGGATGCGGTACTGCCCGCCCGCCTTCTCCAGCAAATCCGGCAGGATTTGATGCAGCCGGCGGCAGTGGTTGCACTGGAAATCGAAGAGAAGCGTGAGCTCGTCAGGAGCGTCTGACGGCCCCAGGACGGGGATTTCCCCGTCGGTGAAGGCAGGAAGCGCGACCTCCGTCCGGCCGGTGTCATAGGCGGCCGCAGGCAGCGTGCGGGACTGGACGAAGGCGAAAAGGGCCGCTGCCAAGAGGCCGATGGCGAACCAGGAACGGTTCCTGAGCCTGTCGAAGGGCCGTTCCGGTCGGCCTTTCGACAAGCTCAAGGACCGACCAGAAAACAAAATCCAACCTGCCAGCAGGATTCCCAGCAAATGCAGCAGCGTGCAGTATTTGCAGAAAGCGTGGAGGACGAAGAGCTGCAGGTAGCAGAACCAGATGGCTGCGCCGAGGATGGCACCGCCGAGGACGAGCATCATCGGCCAGAGGAGGCGGTCCAGGGAACGGTCCTCCGCAGACTCCCCGCCCAGGAAAACAAGGCAGAGCGCCAGCAGGACATAGGCCACGGCGGCGGGCAGGCTGACGGGGACGCCCCCGAGCACATAGGCCCAGGGGCTCCCCATCACACTGTCACACCCGCTACCCGCGCCGCAGCCCGCCATCCGCGCACCGGTCAAGGAATGGAACAGCATCCATCCGGCGAGCGCGAGGCAGGCGGCGCAAAGGAGCAGCGCCACGGTCTTGAACCTGCGGAGCGTCATCGTCAATACTTGTTCGCGGCGCCGGGCGTGGGCTGTGCGGAAGCGACGGCCGCGCCGGCCGGATAAGCGGCCTGGAGCGGCGCGGAGAGCGTCACACCCGTGCCCTCGACGGCCTCACCGGTGCCGTGGGCCTTGCGCAGCGGCGCTTTCAGCACCAGCCGATGCACCAGCTGATCGCGGGGAACCCACCAGCCGCGCGGGAAGAATACTTCGGAGACGACGGCTTTCTCGTCGCCCACCAGCACCTCCTGGCCCGGGGCGAAGCTCATCGCCGAGGCGACGACGAGCGTCTTCGTGCCCACGCCGGCCGGGAACTGCAGGGTCGTGCCGCCGGGCGTTCCTATCTTCTTGATGGTCAACACTTCCGTATTGCCCACAACGATCGGCCCGCCTTCCACGAGACCCTCCACGGAGGTCACCTTGACGTTGGTTGCGCCCGCCTCGGCGGCCAGGGCGAGGTTCTGCGACTTCTGGACGGTGAAGTCGTTCTTGTTGTCATCCAGGTCGGCGCCGTCCGGGAAGCGGCCCGCGCTGAGGGAGGCGACGGCACCTGCCGGTCCGCCAAAGCGACGGGCCGTATACGGGACGGGCGCGAAGTTGCCGGGCTCCTCCGGGCCGGAGTCGGCCTGGTAGCCCTCGGCCAGATAAGGATCCACGACGAGGCCGTAGTTGAGCGCGTCGGCGACGTTGCCCTTCGCGTCATACAGGGTGATGTTGCCGGCGCTCTGGGAAAGGGCGGGACCGCCGAACAGGAGGTCCGCCTTGCCCGAGAAGCCGGCGGTGCCGCCCACGACGGGCTCGTTGATGGCATAGGCCGACTTCAGCGGCTGTTCGAGCTCCAGCGAGAAGCACAGCGCAAGCACCGGCTCGTTGCTGTAGTGCACGAACTTGGTGGCGGGCTCGAAGGTGACACCCGTCCCGTTCACGCTGTACGGCATATTGGACGCGTGGGCGAACTGCAGCGGTTCGGCGATGTCCAGGCCCGTGCCCGGATCCTCGTCCTCCCGCAGCGGGCCGTTCAGCGTATTGCGCGCGGAAGGCGTGCCCACGGCGGTCACCGTCACGGTCTCGATGCCGTGGCCTTCGCTGTTGATATCCAGACGGATGCGGTCGCCGACGGAAATGTTCGCCGTCGAAGAGACCTTGATGTTGGTGTCCCCCGGTTTCGCATCCATCGACAGATATCCCTGAGTGCCGGGCTTGCCCACCTCGGTCACCGTCACGACCTCGTACTTCTCCAGGACGCGGGAGACGGCGGGCCGGTCCGTGCCATAGCCGATGGCCATCTTCTGGCCCACCTGGAAGTGCGCGGTGGACATGACCGGGATGTTGTTCGACCCGGCCGGAATCTCGATGCCGTGCCCGCCCGGAAGCGGCTGCCACACCGTGGTGGGCGCGCCGGCGGGCTGGAAGCCCCGGCCGAACGGGTTGCGGCCAGGAGCCGGCGGTTCGGCCGCAGGGGCGTTCACCGCCTTGACGGTGTACTTCTCCTTGCCGATGCCGATGACATCGCCGGGCTGGATGCCCTCGACGCTGCGGACATAGATGACCTCGTCCCCCTTCGCGGCGTCCACGGCCAGGCCGGAACCCGCCATCCCCAGGACATAGAAGGCCTTCGGGGCGAGCTTGGTGCCGGACGGAACCTCGATGTCGGAGAAGGCCGGGACGTTCGCCGCGTGCTGGCGGACGGTCCAGCCGGAAAGGTTCACTTCCTCGTCCCCGGCATTGTACAGTTCGATGAAGCCGTCCGTGACGCTGAACTCGTTGATCTTCACGGCGGGAGTGCAGCGGACCTTGAGGCGGGCGCGCTCCCGGGCGGCGGCGCCGTCCCAGGAGGCGACGGCCTCCAGGTCGCCGTTGAAGGAAGCCGCGCCGGCCTGCACGTCGAACTCGGCGACGACCGTCTGGCCGGGCTCGACGGGATAGGAAACCTGCAGCTGCTTGTTGCCGTCGACATTCGCCTTCCAGCCCTTCGGCAGGTTCAGCGACAGGGTCAGGCCCTCGACGGGCGCGTCGGTCGTGTTGACGAAGCGGACCACGGTCTTGGCGAAGCCGCCGGGCGTGAAGGTCTGGACATTGGACGGACGGTTGTCCTTCAGCGAGGGGAAGACCTCGAGGGTGGCGACCCGGTAACGGGCGGCGACCACATTGGCCTGGACGGCCTGGTTGGTCTCCTCCGTCGGGAAGGTGCCGGCGGCGGTCATCGCGGCTTCGTAGAAAGTGCCGGCGGAGCCGTTGCTGTTGTCGCCGCCGTTGCCCAGCAGGATGGCGCCCTGCTTGCGCATCGGGTCGTAGCTGCTGCGATCATTGCGGATGCGGCCGCCGTCGTAATAGACCTTCAGGGCGCCTTCCTGGGCGTTTCCGCCCATCGAGCGCCAGTGGTGCGGCTCGCCGTCGGCCATCGCCGTGACGAAACGCCAGGAGACGGATTCGAGGCCTTCGCAGAACTTGTCGTTCGGGTCGTCATTGACACAGCCCACGAGGTTGTTCTCCTGGTCGGTCATGATCCAGGGGCCTTCGCCCTCGCCATAATACCAGCCGCGGGAGTTGCCGAAATAGGTGGTCTCCATCGTGCCGTCGCCGTCGTCGCGGCTGTCGGTCTCGGCATTGCCGTAGTCGAAGCAGCAGCCGGAGTTGTAATGGCGGCCGCTGAACACCCAGTACTGGCCCTCGGCCTGGTCGTCCACGGCCGTACCCGTCGGATCGTTCAGGCGCATCCCCATCCCCGGGGCGATGAACAGGCCGTACACCTTGTGTCCCAGCACGTTCACGGGCGCCCAGTCGGCCATGGGGACATTGTTGTACCCGCCCATCGCGGGGCCGCTGAAGCCGCCGCGCGGAGCCTGATACAGGTGATTTCCCTTGCCGGACTGGTCATAGAGGACCGTGATCCAGCAGTACGTGTCCTTGCAGAAGGCATCCTGCGCCTCCGCATCGGCATAACCGCCCGGATCGTCCGCAGTGGCCCTTACCACGCCGATGTCCAGGGTCTTGCCGTCCGAGGCGCGCATCACCTGATACAGCGGGCCGTCATATGCCGCATACAGGGCGCGCGTGGTGCTGTGCGCCGCGACACAAGGGGCGCCGCCCCGCTCGTAAACGTCGCACGGACCCTCGGGGCGCGGAAGCGCCGCCCGATTGTCCGCCAGATTCTTGCACGCGATCGCCGCTCCGCCCAGAACCAGGCAGACGGCTGCGCCGAACAACAGTTTCTTCATGATTTATAAGGGTTTGGTCATTTCAGCAATTCCTAACAAATATAGCGAAAATGCAGGGAAAAGAGGACAAGAAAAATGTTTCTTTGAAACAACCGGAAACATTTCGCCACATTTTTATGAATCTTGTCCTCGATGCCGGGGCGGCGGGTTATTTTCGCAATCGGCCGGGCGCGGTGTCCGGCCGGTAAAAGAATCAAGGATATGCGACTCAAAAGACTGTGGGCGCTCCTGCCGCTGGTGGCGGCGCTGGGCGCGTGTGACGACTTCGGGCTCCGGTCCGTAAGGCAAGGGGAACTGCGGTGGATCATCGACGGGGGCGGGGCCGGGACCCGGGCCTCGTCGGCGGAGATCCCGGACACGAACGACTTCATCCTAAAAGTGACCGACGCGGGCGGAAAGGTCCTGTACGAAGGGGCCTACGGCGAATCGCCGGAATCCCTGCTGGTCGATGCGGGCAGCTACACGGTGGCCGTCCATTCCATCGAATTCACGGCGCCGGGCTTCTCCCGGCCGGTGTACGGCGACGAGCAGGTGGTCGTCGTGAAGGGGGGCGCCAGCGTGACGGTCCGCCTCAACTGCATCCTGGAGAACGCCGGCGTGCGTCTTCAGGTCGCACCGGACTTCCTGACCTCCTACCCCGACGGGGTGCTCTTCCTCAAATCCGGCGATACCCGCCTGATGTACGGCTACTCGGAAAAGCGCATCGCCTATTTCAAGCCCGGGCCCATCTCCCTCATCCTGAACAACCGGGGCGCCGACGAAGTCCTCCTCACCCGGACGCTCGACGCCCGGACCATCCTCACCCTGAACCTCTCCGCCCCGCACGGCGGCACCGCGACCGCCAGCTCCATCACCGTCGCCGTGGACACCGCCAAGGTCTGGAACAACGAATCCTACGTCATCGGCGGAGGCGGTTCCGGCAGCGGCTCCGGCGGATCGGGCGGCTCGTCGGGCGACAACGACGGCGACGAAATCGACGACGCCTACTCCGTCTCGCAGGCCGGGGACCACGTGGGCGAAGACGGCGTCTGGGTGTTCGGCTACATCGTCGGCGGGGACCTGTCGACCGCCGGGACGACGGTCAAGACCTCCAAGCTCACGAAACCGACCCACCTCGCCATCGCCTCCCGCGCCTCGGTGACGGCCAAGGCCTCCTGCGTCGCCGTCGAGCTCCCCAAGGGGGCCATCCGCGACGCCCTCAACCTCGTGGACCATCCCGACCTCGTCGGCACCCGCGTCTACCTCAAAGGCAGCATCGTCGCCTCCTACTTCGGCACCACCGGTCTCAAATCCGTCTCCGACTACGTCCTGAAATAGAAGACAACCTTTGCCACTTCGTAATCTTGGAGCGGAGCGACGGAGGGGGTCCGGGGGTCTCCCCTAAATAACAAAACAGAAAAAAACTTTGGACACTTCGTAATCTTGGAGCGGAGCGACGGAGGGGGTCCGGGGGTCTTCCCCCGGTTAGATTGAACGAAGCAGCATGCTGACCCGTCCTGATTTTTGTTTACAGTTTTTAGTCTGTTTTCTCTTTCACGGTTTCAATAAGTTGCAGTTGTCCTGCATCCGCTTGTCAGTTCTGCAATGATCGTGGCCACTTCTTCAGGCTTATTCGACTTGTAGTAGTT
>JAFRPH010000040.1 GCA_017429205.1 Bacteroidales bacterium | reverse complement strand
ATTGGCCTTCAGGGAGGCGTCCTTCACGTCGCCGGCCTTGTCACCGAAGATGGCCTTGAGGAGCTTCTCTTCCGGGGAAGGATCGCTCTCGCCCTTCGGGGTGATCTTGCCGATCATGATGTCACCGGGCTCGATATGGGCGCCGATGCGCACGATGCCGTCCTTGTCGAGGTCCTTGGTGGCGTCCTCGCTCACGTTCGGGATGTCGGAAGTGAGTTCCTCCATGCCGCGCTTGGTCTCGCGCACCTCGGTGAAGTACTCGTCCACGTGGACGGAAGTGAGGATGTCCCACTTGACCATCTCCTCGCTCAGGACGATGGCGTCCTCGTAGTTGTAACCCTTCCAGGGCATGAAGGCGACCTTCAGGTTGCGGCCGAGCGCAAGCTCGCCGTCCTGGGTGGCATAGCCTTCCGTGAGGACCTGTCCCGCAACGACCTTGTCGCCCTTCCGCACGAGCGGTTTGAGCGTGATGGTCGTGGACTGGTTCGTCCGGCGGTAGATCGGGAGTTTGTAGACCGTCTCCTCGCTCTGGAAGCTCACGAAACGCTCGTCATCGGTACGGTCGTACTTGACGTGGATCTCGTTGGCATCCACATAGGTGACGGTACCCGTACGCTCGGCAATGACCTGCGTGCGGGAGTCAATGCACACGCGCTCCTCCAGGCCGGTACCCACGATCGGGGACTCCGGGCTCAGGAGCGGCACGGCCTGACGCATCATGTTCGCACCCATCAGGGCGCGGTGGGCATCGTCGTGCTCGAGGAACGGGATCAGGGACGCGGCCACGGAAGCCATCTGGTTCGGAGCGACGTCCATGTAGTCGACCTCTTCCTTGGAAACGAGCGGGAAGTCGGCCTCCAGGCGGCACTGGATGCGGTCGCCGAGGAGTTCGCCGTCTTCGGTCATCTCGACGTTGGCGAGGGAGACGCGCTTCGCCTCTTCCTCTTCGGCGCTCATGTAGTGCCAGCCGGAATCGCTCAGGTCCACCTTGCCACCGTGGACCTCGCGGTACGGCGTCTCGATGAATCCGAGTTCGTCGATGCGCGCATACACGCACAGGGAGGAAATCAGACCGATGTTCGGGCCTTCCGGGGACTCGATCGGGCACAGGCGGCCGTAGTGGGTATAGTGCACGTCGCGGACCTCGAAGCCGGCACGGTCACGGGAAAGACCGCCGGGGCCGAGGGCGGACAGACGGCGCTTATGGGTGATTTCAGCCAGCGGGTTGGTCTGGTCCATGAACTGGGACAGCTGGCTGGTGCCGAAGAACGAGTTGATCACGGAGGACAGGGTCTTCGCGTTGATCAGGTCGATCGGGTTGAACTGCTCGCTGTCACGGACGTTCATCCGCTCGCGGATGGTACGGGCCATACGGCTCAGGCCCACGCTGAACTGGTTGGCCAGCTGTTCGCCGACCGTGCGGACACGACGGTTCGACAGGTGGTCGATATCGTCCACCGTGTTCCGGGAGTTGATCAGCTGGATGAGATACTTGATGATCTCGATGATGTCGGTGTTGGTGAGCACGCGGACGCCCGGATCGGTGGAAAGCTTGAGCTTCTTGTTCAGGCGGTAGCGGCCCACGCTCCCGAGGTCGTACCGTTTCTCGGAGAAGAAGAGCTTGTCGATGACGTCGCGGGCGGTGGACTCGTCCGGCGGTTCGGAATTGCGGAGCTGCTTGTAGATATAGTTGACAGCCTCGATTTCGGTATTGGTCGGGTCCTTCTGCAGGGTGTTGTAGATGATGGCGTACTCGGCGGAGTTCGTCTCGTCTTTCTGCAGCAGGACAGTCTTGACGTCGGTGTCAAGGATCAGGGCGATGTTGTCCTCGGTGAGGACTTCCCCACGGTCGACCATCGTGTGGGTACGCTCGATAGGGATCACTTCACCGGTGTCCTCGTCCTCGAAGTCCTCGGTCCAGGTCTTGAGGACCTTGGCGGCGAGGAGGCGGCCTTCATTTTCCTTCAGGACGGCTTCGTCCGCAGCGACTTCGTCCGCAAGGCCGAAGATGTCGATGATATCCTTGTCGCTGTTGTAGCCGATGGCCCGCAGAAGCGTAGTCACAGGCAACTTCTTCTTCCGGTCGATGTACGCGTACATCACGTTGTTGATGTCGGTCGCGAACTCGATCCAGGATCCCTTGAACGGGATGATGCGGGCGGAGTACAGCTTGGTGCCGTTGGCGTGCATGCTCTGGTCGAAGAACACGCCCGGGGAACGGTGCAGCTGCGAAACGATGATCCTTTCCGATCCGTTGATGATGAAGGTACCGGCAGGCGTCATGTACGGGATATTGCCCAGATACACGTCCTGGACCCTCGTGTCAAAGTCCTCGTGCTCGGGATCGGTGCAAGAGAGGCGGAGTTTCGCCTTCAGGGGGACATTGTAGGTCAGTCCCCTTTCAAGGCATTCCTCGATCGAATACTGGGGAGGATCGATGAAATAATCGATAAAACGGAGTTCGTAGTTGTTCCGCGTGTCCTCGATCGGGAAAATTTCCTGGAATACCTGGTAGAGGCCCTCGTTCTTGCGGCTTTCGGGCGTCGTTTCCAGCTGGAAGAAGTCACGGAAGGACTTCAGCTGGACCTCGAGAAGGTCCGGATACTCCAGAATGTGGGATGTTGCGAAATTGACTCGCTTGTTTTGGGTCTTGTTTGACATGTGTGCTTCCTTCGTTCGCTTGGGAGAAAAATTTTAGACGGAAAAAAGGTTTAGAGCCTACTATGGGCTCTAAACCTGATTCTTTCCCTTGACGGGAAGCGGGCGGAGTTACTTAATCTCAACCTCGGCGCCAGCTTCCTCGAGCGCGGCCTTGAGAGCCTCGGCCTCGGCCTTGGAAACTTTCTCCTTGACGGCGACAGGAGCCTTGTCGACCAGTTCCTTGGCCTCCTTGAGGCCCAGGCCGGCGTTCTCCTTGACGGCCTTGATCACCTGCAGCTTGGCCTGGCCAGCGCTGGTGAGCATCACGTCGAACTCAGTCTGCTCGGCCGGGGCGGCAGCCTCGGCGGCGGCGGGGGCGGCCACGGCCACGGCGGCGGCGGCGGGCTCG
>JAFRPH010000039.1 GCA_017429205.1 Bacteroidales bacterium | reverse complement strand
GCTTTCCCAGCCGTTTCTTTCCATAACCGGTCTGTTGATACAGCGCTATGACCCGCTCATAGTACAGTTCCCGCTTCTTCGTTTGATAAATAAACATCGTTAACTCGTGCTTTACGAGTCAACTTTTTTCAGGGAAAGACATGGTGGATCACTTTCAAAGGAGAACGACCGGGTCACTTTGCGTAGGAATTTCCACATAAGCGTAGGATCAAGCATATAGCGGGACTTGTAGGTGTCCAGGACCCCGTCTATGTCAAGGAATATCAGTTTATTCATCTGTGTTCTTTGAGTACTCAGGCTACTCAATCAAGCGTGTAGAAAAAGAATTTTGTTCTAAATTCTTTGGACATGAAGTCGGTTATCTGCTCCCAGAAAATACCCTTTACGTGATTCTTGAATACGTCTTTGATATACTTCTCCTTGAATGTCTCGAATTGCCGCCTGGCAATATGGTTCTCTTTTGGGAAAAGAAATATCATGTATTCATTCTCCCAGTTGTCTTTCGTAACGCGTAGAACATTACGAAACAGTTGGTAGTTCTTTCTCCAGTCCTCATCGAAGTCGGGAATTCGAGAGAGACATGCGCAATTGCTGATCATGTCTTGATAGATATTCTCAAATTTAGCCTGATGCCGTTCATCATTCGGACAACATCCGAACCCCTGTTCGGTGTACTTGATTTCAAAGTATATTTTGGCATCGGATTGTTCCTGAATGATGTAAAAATCGAAGTTCGTGTTTTCTTCCGGATAAGGTGTCCACTCGAAGTCGGCCCGGGCACCAATATACTTTTGACCAGGAATGCCCATTGCCGTCAACGCATTCACAAGTTTTGGGAGAATTATTCTATCGCTTCCAATCATAGGCCTGAAAAACTCGTAGCAGGCTACTTGGGAGGAATTGAGGTGATGGGCATATCTGTGTGGCTTCGAGAAGAGATCAGGCTCGACTCTGTCTTTTATCAGAATGCTTTTGATAACATCCTCTTGAGTTTTGTCGCTAGGGATATAAGCAATATGCGGATAGGCTTTCCCGTTACCGCTAAAGACTCCCCACGGTTTGGGGTTCATGTCTCCTAGGTGATTCAATACACCTTTTTTGAATTCTGTGTAATCTTGGTACTTCATACTTTATCAATACGAAGTCGCATTCTAAGAAAGCGGCCTTTTGGCGGCAAACGGCATTTGTGTCCAATAGAAAAAACGAAAAAGCGCCAATACTTTGAGTTAATTGGCGCTTGTGAAAATGCTTGTAATTATAGCGGATCTATTCTTATCTCGTCGGCAATAGACGGCTTGTATTGTGGCGAGGCTCCCTTTTGAATCTCAAAATAGTTTTTGGGAATATCTATTGAATAGCATTTTACGTCAAAACAAAACCCTTTATGCTCTCCAGATATCGGAACTGGCATTTTACGGTGACCTATCCAATATGCCCAATAGGCTGCATTTGCGACGACGATGAGTTCGGTATTATTGTCGTTAATATCCTCCCAATTAAAGGGTTTTCCACCGATATGATCATCGTTTTCCTCCTTGTGATGACAATCCGAAAGATTATGCTTGTTATTTAGAATTGTGGAGAAATATCTTACAACTTCATCAGCAGCATCGCGAGGATTGTTTGATGCGGAGAACATATCTCCAAATTTCACCTCGCAAATAACATATTTTTTCTTTATTTGAAGACGCCCTATTAAATCTAATCTGTTTTTTCCTTTATTGTCTAATGGGAGTTCCATGTCTAGCCACTCTATCTTATCTGCTTCTGATCCTCTAGTAGTAAGTTTGTTAAACATTGCTCGCTCTAACGCGACCTCTGTTGTAGCTTCAATCGTAGTACTGAACTTTTCGGGTTTGGGGAATTTCGTGGTCATTTTATTAGTAATCATAGAGTTATTTCTTTAAATCTTTCCATCTCTGTCCCATCTGGCAGAGTCACCTTACTAAAAAAGATTGTATACGGACGTACCCAAATCTGGTTGTCGCCGTACAGCGCCTGATAGATAACCACATCCTCCAGCGTCTCGGAATCCTTGCCGAAACCGATGAGTTTGTATCTTCCTCCCTTGAAGTGCTCAAAGTAGCGATCGGTATTCAAGCGTCTTTCACTGAGCATTTTCATCCATAGTGATTCCTTGGGGGAGGGGTAGGTGCCGCCGGCGGAGAGGACATCGGCAATTACTTTCTTGACGATGGGTTTGGTGAGGGTGGCGTTCTGGACACGGGCATAGTTCTCCAGGCGATTCACTGCCTTCTCGGTTGCTTCGATGAAAGCATTGATGGTAGTGGAGGGGGTGTTCTTGTGATTGTATTCGGCGGGGGTTACACGCTTGGCGACGTCATCCCAAGCCTTGGGCGGGACGCTGAAGCCCATGGTGGTCTGGTACCGGTCGCCGTTGAAGGACCAGACGAGCCTGATGGGGGATTCGCCGTACTTGTTCTTGCGCTTGTCCAGGTAGAATTTCAGGGGCATAATAAGTGGTTTTCGCAAATGTATGAAATCGTTGGCGTTTTTGCAAGCGCTGTAGAATGACTCACGATGAGGATTTCGTTAAAGATTCTCCTCCCCAAGTGCAATTATGAGCCAAAATTAGCGGCTTGCTACTTTACGACTTCGTATTAAGAAATTGTAACTTCTCCTGACGAGGAGGTTGCCCGAGAGTCTTTGACAAGTCTGATACCCCTGAAAGCTGCGGCCCCCGGTACCATGGGCCGCACTATATACGAAAACCAATAAAACAAAGTTTCACAGATGAATAAACAATTACTCGCAAAAATCAAACGCGCCCTGGAAACGACTAAGGCCAACTGCATGGCTCCGGTCACCAAGGAGGCTCTCCAGGCGCGCCTCTCCGATGAACTCGACTGGGCCGATGCTGACCCGGATCGCTGGGCCTTCATCAAACTCCTGTCCGACGTGATGGTCAAAGTACGCTCCGCAGGCATCGTAACAAGTCCGGGCTATGGCTTCCTCACCAGTTCCTTCCTTCTCTACCTGGCGGGCGTGACACGGGTCAATCCCGTAGAATGGGACCTGCCTTTCTCCCGCTTCCTTCAATCTTTCAACTTCGACACCGACCTGGTTCTTGAAACCGGCATCGGTGGAATTGGAATAGCCGAAAGAGTTCTGCAGAATCGTGACGAGATCATCAATGAGATCGGCCCCGGCTACTTCCAAATCACTTTCATGGCAGGGCACCTGAATGGGTCTTTCCGGCTCCGTATTATTGAATATGCCGAACTTGACCGTTTCAAGGAGACCATCAAGGATGGCTGGCACAGACTGGACGAAGCCGCCCTGTGTCAATTCGGCCGGGGCTCCACGGACGGTTCCATCTGGTTCGAGTCCGACAAGATGCGTGAATGGCTCACGGATTTCGGCCCGGAATCGATGTCCGACCTTGCACTCCTGAGAGCGCTCTATTATCCCGGCCGCATCGGCCTTTTCCCGGAGATTCTCCGCCGCAAACTGAATCCGGACGAGATTCCTTCACTTGGGAACAACACTGCCGATCGAATCCTTCGCGATACCTATGGCGTCCTGGTCTATCAAGAGCAGGCCCTGATGCTCCGAGAGGCCGGCTTCCCGATGGATACGCCCCTCAAGGACTTGGCTCTCAAAGGTCACGAAGTCGCCCGGACCATGCTCTCGGTCGAGGCCATGTGGCCCCGCAGGTTCAAAACATCACTGCGATGATAGGTCTCCTAACAGGGATTGTGCAACCATTTGCAATAGCCTCTCCCGGATTTGGTGGTTAAGTTGTGGTTAATTTAAAAAGAAAAACCCCGCTGGAGATATCTCCAACGGGGTTTCTCAGTGACTCCAACAGGACTCAAACCTGTAACCTTTTGATCCGTAGTCAAATGCTCTATTCAATTGAGCTATGGAGCCAGATGCCTTGCGGCTTATTCGTTTTCAGTAGCTTTGTAGACTCTTTCCTTGATGCGGGCCTTCTTACCGGTCAGGTCGCGGAGGTAGAAGATGCGTGCGCGACGCACTTTACCGTACTTGTTCACTTCGATGCTGTCAATGAACGGGGACTGGAACGGGAAGATTCTCTCAACACCGATACCGCCGGAAACTTTGCGGACGGTAAAGGTCTTGGTGAAAGGATCCGCGCCCTTCATCTGGATGACGACACCGCGGAATTTCTGGTCGCGCTCCTTGTCTCCTTCTTTGATCCGGTAGGTCACGGTGATCGTGTCACCAGCCTTGAACTCCGGGAATTCAGCGGCCTTGCCACCAGCAAAAGCCTGCTCTGCTACTTTAATCAAATCCATTTTTTCAATTCTCCTTGCTTGCAACGTTGCCGTTCAACTCCTGGGCAAGAGGTTGCTCCGTTTTGGGACTGCAAATGTAGAAAGTTTTTTTGGATTCAGCAAATATTTTTTAGAAAATATTCTTTTCCTTGTCAAAAATCGCCTTGTCGTCCCGGCTGAGGTCGGGGGTGAAGGTGGTATTGTTCCGGATGGACTCCATCATTTCCTTCTCCGAGCGGGAGAGTTTGCGCGGAATCCAGACCAGGATCTTCACGTACAGGTCGCCCGTGCCGCGGCCATAGCCCTGGACGGAAGGGAGGCCCTTGCCGCGGAGCTTGATGACCGTGCCGGACTGGGTGCCCGGGTCCAGTTTCACTTTGTAGCTGCCGTCCAGGCAGGGGACGGAAAGCTCGCAGCCCAGCATCGCGTCCATCACGGAGATGATCCGCGTGTAGAACAGGTTGTTCCCATCGCGGCGGAGGTTGGAGTGCGTCTCCTCCTTGATGACGACGAGCAGGTCGCCGTTCGTGCCTCCGTGCATGGCGGAGTGGCCTTCGCCGCGCACGGTCACCTGCATGCCTTCCTCGACGCCGGCGGGGATCTTCACCCGCACCGTCTCGCGGCGGCGCTCCAGGCCTGTGCCGTTGCAGCGCCGGCAGGGATTGGTGATGACCTTGCCTTCACCGCCGCACTGCGGGCAGGTTTCGAGGGCGACGGTCCGGCCGAAGAGGCTGTTCACCACGCGCTGGGTCTGGCCGCGGCCGTTGCAGTTCGGGCAGGTCTTGACATCGGAAGCGTTCTTGGTTCCCTTGCCGCCGCAGTCGGGGCAGGGGCGGTTGCGCTCGATGGTCACTTCCTTCTCGCAGCCGGTGGCGATCTCCTCCAGGGTGAGCTTGACGCTCGTGCGGATGTCCCGGCCGCGGTAGGTGCGGGTTTGGGACTGGCCCTGCGAGCCGCCGCCGAAGCCGAAGTCGAAGCCGCCGCCCCCGAAGTTGAAGCTGCCGCCGAACACGTTCCGGAGGATGTCGTTCAGGTCGAAGCCGCCGAAGTCGAAGCCACCGCCGCCGCCCATCTGGTCGCCGGCGAAGCCGAACTGGTCGTAGCGCGCCTTCTTGTCGGGGTCGCTGAGCACCGAATACGCTTCGGCCGCCTCCTTGAAGTTCTCCTCGGCGGTCTTCTTCTCCGCGTCGGAGGCGTTCACCCAGCGGTCCGGGTGCCATTTCAGCGCCAGTTTGCGGTATGCGGCCTTGATCTCGTCGGCCGACGCCGACTTGGTCACGCCCAATACCTCGTAGTAGTCTCTTTTCTGTGCCATATCGTTATGCTCCCACGATCACTTTAGCGAAGCGAAGGACCTTGCCGCCCAGGGTGTAGCCCGTCTGGGCCACGTCGATGACCTTGCCCTTGAGGTCCTCGGACGGGGCGGGGAAGAGGGTGACGGCCTCGTGGAGCTCGGTGTCGAACACCTCGCCCTTGGCCTCGATCCGCTCCAGCCCTTTCGTCTTCAGGTAGCCCATCAGCTTGTTGAAGATGAGCTGCACGCCCTCGATGGCCGCCTCGTTGCCCTCGGTCTTCTCCAGCTGGGAGAGGGCGATCTCGCAGTCGTCCAGCACGGGGAGGAGGCCCTTGATGGTGTCGGCCGAGGCCGATTTCACCAGCTCCAGCTTCTCCTCGGCGGTGCGGCGGCGGAACGTGTCGAACTCCGCCATCAGACGGAGGTACTCGTTCTTGCGCTCGGCCTCCTTGGCGTCGGCTTCGGCCATCTTGGCCTCCGTCTCGGCCGCCTTGGCCTCGGCTTCCGCGGCCTTCTTCTCGGCCTCTTCGACCTGTTTCTTCAGTTCTTCGACTTCCTTGAGAACCTTCGAGAGGTCCTTGCTTTCATTATCTTTTTTCTTCTTTTCTGCCATGGTGCTGTCAATTCATGTCAAACGCGGCCTCGCCGGAACCCCGGTAAAGCCGCGCAAAGGTAATCAAATTATCTGCCAGAGGCAAGTCCTCTGCCAAAGTGTCAGTCTTACGCCTTCTTTTCCTTCTTCACCAGGTACTGCTCCTCCTTGTAGGTGAGGCCCATGAAGAAGATGGCGAGGAAGCAGGCCGCGAGCAGCAGGGTGAAGGTCGCGCCCCAGCCCGCCTTCTCTGCGACCAGGCCGATGATCCAGTTCGCCAGGATGAAAGTGCCGAAGAAGTAGCCGAAGAAGCCCGTGAGGCCCGCAGCCGTGCCGGCCGCGTTCTTCGGGGCGAGGTCCAGCGCCTGCACGCCGATGAGCATCACCGGCCCGTAGATGAAGAAGCCGATGCCGATCAGGGCGATGATGACGATGGTGAGGTTGTCGATGAAGGCCCAGTACAGGCCGATGAACACCGCGACGAGGGCCATGAAGATCATCGTCGGCAGCGCGCGGCGGCCCTGGAAGAGCTTGTCCGACAGCCAGCCGCACAGGAGGGTGCCCGGGATGGCGGCAAACTCGTAGGCGAAGTAGGCCCAGCCGGCGCTCTTGAGGTCGATGCCCTTCTCCGTGAGGATGGTAGGCGCCCAGTCCAGGCACCCGTAGCGGACCATATAGACGAAGGCGTTTGCCAGGGCGATGAACCACAGAAACTTGTTGTTCAGGACGTGGTTGAAGAAGATCTCCTTGGTGGAGATGGCCTTCTCCTGCTTCTCGGAGTAGTTCTTGGGATAGTCGTTGCGCCACTTCTCCACGGACGGGAGGCCGCAGGACTGCGGCGTGTCGCGCAGCAGGACATAGGCCAGGAGGGCGATGAACAGGGCGACGGCCGCCGGGAACGCGAAGGTGCCGATGAGGAAGTACAGCTCCGTGTGGGCGCCGTAGAACCAGCTGCCGAACCAGGCCGCGCCGTAGGTGGCCATCGGGCCGACGAGGGCGCCACCTACATTGTGGGCGCAGTTCCAGATGGACATCATCGTGCCCCGTTCGCTCACGGAGAACCAGTGCGTCATCACGCGGCCGCAAGGGGGCCAGCCCATGCCGTTGAACCAGCCCACGAGGGCGTTCAGGATGCCCATCACCAGGATGGCCAGGGCCTTGTGCTCCGCGCCGATGAACTGGATCGGGACGATCATGAAGCACATCGAGATGGCCGTGAGGACCAGGCCCAGGGGCAGGAACACGCGGGCGTTGGAGCGGTCCGACACGCTGCCCATCAGGAACTTCGAGAGGGCGTAGGCGGCCGCGTTCAGGCCCAGCACGAAGCCGAGCTCGGTCTTGGCGAAGCCCAGCGGGGCCATCGCCGGGATGGCCATCGACAGGTTCTTCCGCACGAGGTAGAAGCCGGCGTAGCCGATGAAGGCGCCGATGAACACTTGCAGTCGGAGTTTCTTGTACTTCTGATCCGCCTCGGGTCCGGTCTCTTCCGGGAGATGGGCGGGTTGTTGCAGGAATTTCAGCATATCAAATCTAGTTCAGGTTCCAATGTTGTCCTCAAAGATACGAATAAAATGGACGCGTTGTCCTCAATACACCCCAAATTCATAGATGCGGGAGATGTTCGTGTCCACCTGGTCCCCCTGGGTGATGTTCAGGCGGACGAAGCGGGCCCGGACGGGCTCGGACAGCTTGCGGTCCGTCTCGTTGTCGCGGTTCCCCGCGACCTCGTCGACGGTCCGCCACGGCTCGTCCTCCGCATTGCGCACCTGCATCGCGAAGGCCTTGGTGACATAGGACTGCGATTCGGAGGCGGCGTGCAGGACCGTCCAGCGCGTCAGCGTCTTGACGCCGCCCAGGTCGAAGGCGATGAACTTCTCCGGTTTGGCGGAGTTGTCGCACCACTTGGTCTCGGGATTGTCGTCCACGGCGAAGGCCGGCGCCTCGTTGTTGTTCGTGCGGCCGCTGGAGGCCGAAAGGGTCGCGGCTGCGAGCAGGCTCGCCTGCCCGATCTCCAGTTCGGGCTCGGGGCTCGCCGGCAGCGGGAACCGGAGCAGGTCGGAGACCGGCGCGGCCGTATTGACGTCGTCCTGGACGGCAGTGGCCGCGAAGACCATCACCTTCCGGTTGACCGGCAGGGAGATGCTGCGCGCTCCGGCCGGGATGTCCAGCGCGATGTTGAACAGATAGGTGAACTCGTAAGGGAGGTCCTTATTCTCCCGTGCGCCGTGCCTATGCGTGCCCACGTACGCGTATTCGGCCTCCTTCACAAATCCTTCGGTGTGGCCCGTGTGCCCCCACTGGGCGACGAAGCCGCTATAGTCGGGAATGGTCACGTCGACGGCCTTTCCGCCGACGAGGAAGCGCGTACGGGTGTCGCCCCGGGCCGAGGCGGCGAGGACGTAGACCTTGTTCCAATTCCCTTCGGGAAGCGCGATCTCCTGCCCGCCGGCGCGGACCGCGACCGGTCCGGACGGGTCTTGCAGGTCGAAGCGGACGCCTTTCTGGACCAGGCTGGCGGGCAGCAGCTCGGCCGCGTAGGAGTGGCCGGTTCCGTCGATGTTGCCGTCGGCGCGGAAGGCGTTGAAGGTGGCGGCGTAAAGGCCGTAGGGGAGCGCCAGGGGCGCCTGCTTCACAGGGTCATCGGCCTTGGGCGCGAGGCGCACCAGGAAGGTCTTGATGCCCCAGGGGGCGACGTCGAAGCGGAGTTCGTCCCCGGCGGCCGTCGCCGGACCGACGGGCGCTTCGTTGCCGTTCAGTTCCTTCGCGGCGACCACTGCGGCGGGGAAGCGGACGGACACGTTCCGGGCCTCTCGGCCCTGGAGTTCGTAGAAGCGGACGACATAGCCGCTGCCGTCCTCGGCCTTCTTGAGGGCGCGGAGCGCCACGCCTTCGCCGCGCACTTCGGCGAAGCTGAAGGTCCTGCCCAGGCCACCCGCGTGGCGCGGGACGGTGAAGGCCTTCACGGGCTGGTTCAGGGCCTCGGCCTGCCGGACGACGCCGCCCTGCCACCAGTCGCCCGCGTGCGCGACTATCGAATAGGTGAACCGGTGCTGCCCGTGGTCCTGGCGGTTCTGGTAGGCGTAGCTGCGGCGCGTCTTGGGCGTATGGAGCAGCGTCAGGCGAAGGACGTTGTCGGCGGGCTTGTCCCAGCCGTATTTGCAGTCGTTGAGGATGGCGACGCCGTAGGAGCCGTCCGGTTCGGCCAGGTCCGCCCACTGCTGGGCATAGACCTCATACTGTTCGGGGGTGTTGTTCGGACGCTCGAGAGAGCCGGTGCCGATGTCGTAGCGGGCCACCGGGTTGGAGACGGTGAGCGGGAACTCGGCCTTGAGCAGCTGGTTGGTGCCGTGCCAGTCGACCTCGTTGACGATGTCGATGCGCTCTTCGTCCGCGCCGGCATAGAGGCGGATGTACTGCGTGAAATGCGATTCTCCGAAGCTTCTTTCCACCTTCAGCGCGGCCACGACCGGGCCGTTCTCGGCCACGGAGATCCGCACGTCGCCGTCCACGGCCACCGGGGTGCCGTCCACGGTCTTTTTCAGGATTTCCCAGGCCGGCCACTGGAAGGATTCGTTCTCCGTGAACAGCGCGAGCCGGATGGCCTTTCCTTCGGCGACGAGCTGCCGGCCGTTCCGCTTGTCGACCAGGGAGCAGATGTCACCGTGGGCGTCCAGGCGCAGGCTGTAGACGGCGTTCTCGAGGGAGGAAGCGCCCGCTTTCAGGCTCGTTCTGGCGGTGGAAGAGTTACCCTTGCGGAGGTCGTACACCGCGTATCCGACGGACGGGACTTCGGCCACGAAGGCGAGTTTGCCGTCCGACAGGCGCTGCGCGCGGACGATCTGGCCCCGGGCGTCAAAGACCCGGCCCTCGGCGGCATCGACGGTCACGACTTCCCGGCGCGGGGTTCCGGAAGGGTTGTAGAGGACGAGCGGCGTGCCCACGACCCGGGTGTCCAGGCGGGAGGCCACCGCACCCACGGAGGTTTCCACCACGTCCGCGAACTGCCGCAGCGAGATCATCTCGTCGTTCCAGGAGAACTCGTAGGCCCGCGGGATGCTCGTGCCGGTGAGGTCGTCGTGGAACTGGTGCCAGAGGAAACGGCGCCAGGCCTCGTTCAGGCGGGCCTGCGGGTAGGGGACCCGGCCCAGCCAGTCGGCGGCCGCGGCGCTGCGCTCGGCCGCATCCGCGAGCTGTTCGTTCAGCCGGTTGAAGCGCTTCATCGCGGCCTGCGAGGTATAGCAGCCGGTGCCGTGGACATCCATCGTCAGTTCCCGGTCCCAGACCGGGAGTTCCGGATGGCTGTCGTACGGCAGGAAGTCCTTGAACAGTTGGTCGGAGGTGGCGCTGACCACGTGGATGGCGCCTTCTTTCCCGGCCCGCTGCCGGTCGATGGCGGCCTGGACCGTCGCGACCGATTCGAGGGTGGGGGAGCCGCCCGTGTCCCCGGTGCCGTAATAGTGGTAGGAGATGTGGTAGGGGTTGAGGGCCGCGTGCTCCGTCAACTCTTCGTAGTTCGTCAGGTCCTCGGAATGGAAGCGAGTGCCGTAGCTCAGGGCGTTGGCGGCCACCATGATGCGGTTGCCGTCCAGCGCGCGCCAGAGGCCGAACTGGAAGGGAACCTTGCTGTCCGTGCCGGGCAGGTTGGCGCCCCGCCACTGGAGTTTCTGCGTGGAGAAGCCGATCAGACCGCAGTGGGCGGCGATGGCGGGCAGATGGAGGCCGAACCCGAAGCAGTCGGGGAGGAAGATGTCCGTGCTGACGGTGCCGAACTCTTCCTGGTAGAAGTGCTGCCCCATCAGGATGTTGCGCGTGAGCGATTCCGGGGAGGGAACGTTCGCGTCGGACGCCTCCCAGCTGCTGCCGGAGATGTGCCAGCGGCCCGCCGCGACGGCTTCGCGCAGGCGCTCGAAGTCTTCCGGATAGTACTCCTTCATCCAGGCGTACTTGATGCCCGCCTCGCAGTTGAACACGTAGTCGGGATACTTGTCGATCAGCGTGAGGTTGCGGAAGAGCGTCTTGGGGATGTACTGCGAGATGGTGGTCTGCACGTCCCAGTTCCACTGGGAATCCAGGTGGGCGTTGGAAACGAGGTAGGCTTTCGCTCCGTCGTTCTGGGCTCGGGCGCCGAGGGCGGCCAAGGACAGAAGCAGAGCGAGGCCGGTTTTGAGCAGCTTGGACATGGGTAAATCTTTTATTGACAATCAAATATAATAAATCTTCTGAAAAAGTATGAGATTCCGATTAAAAAAGTTAACTTTGAAATGATTTTGGCATGTTGCCATTAATAATCAAAGGACTTTGCTTAAATAATGAAAAAAGTATATTTTGTCCTGACCTTCCTGGCCGTCCTTCTCCTGGTTCCGACCTGCAAGAAAAACAATCCCGAGCAGGAAAAGATCGATGTCCAGTTCGAAGTTCCCGCGCAGATGACCATCGACGACGGCGCCTCCGAGATCAGTTTCCGCGTCCAGTTCGCGAAGCCGCCGGTGTCCGGCGACCAGATCATCCTGGGCAGCGGGACCTCCGAGTACGCCTGCCCGGTCACCTCCGTTTCCGATACGCGTTTCTCCGCGTCCATCTCCGGCGTCTGGTCCAAGGGCTTCGGCCCCGGGACCTACACGGTCTCTCACCAGCGCGGCGCCACGAAGACCCGGAAGGGGACGATGGACGTCATCGTCAAGTACGCGGGCGACGAGGAAGTCGAACCCGCCTCCGGCAGCACCGTCTATGGCAGGGTCTCCTGCGAAGGAACCGGCCTCGCCGGCGTGGTGGTCTCCGACGGCGTGGAAGTCGTGAAGACGGACTCCAAGGGCGTGTACCAGATGAAGTCCAAGAAATACCACGGCTACGTTTTCGTCTCCACCCCGAGCGGCTACGAACCCCTCGTCAGCGGCATCCTGCCCAAGTTCCACGCGCAGCTCAAGGCCAATGCCGCGACCGCGGAACGCGTCGACTTCCAGTTGAAGAAAGTGGAAGGACAGGACAACCACCGGATGCTGCTGCTGGGCGACATCCACCTCGCGAAGCGCACCGACGACCAGAAGCAGTTCGCCGACTTCGTGAAGGATGTCAACGGCACCATCGCCGGAACCTCCGGCAAGGTGTACGCCCTCACCCTCGGCGACATGACCTGGGACCTTTACTGGATCGTGAACAACTATTCCTTCAAGGAGTATCTGGCAGACGCCACCGGCATCAAGGGCGTGATGCTGTACCACACCATCGGCAATCACGACCACAGCATGTACTACATGGGCGACTTCGACACGGTGAAAGAGTACAAGGAGCTCATCGGACCCACCTACTATTCCTTCAACATCGGCAAAGTCCATTACGTGGTCCTGGACGACGTGGAATGCACGAACAGCACGCCCGCCAAGGACGATAAGGGCAATGCGTGCTACGAGCGCACCTACAGCGGCCATGTCGTCACCGACGAGCTGGCCTGGCTGCGGAAGGATCTCGCCTCCGTCCCGAACGGAACGCCGCTCGTCGTGACGATGCATATTCCGTTGTACAACAACGGCGGCAAGTATTCCCTGAAGGAAGCGTCGACCCTGGCAAGCATTCTCAAGCCCTATCCGGAAGTCCACCTTTACACGGCCCATACCCATACCGTCTACAACACGGACCAGCTCGGGACCGACCACCTTTATGAACACAACGCCGGTTCCATCTGCGGTACTTGGTGGTGGAGCGGCAAGGAGACGCCGGGCGTGCACATCGGTCAGGACGGCTCTCCCGGCGGGTACACCATCCTGGATATCACGGGCACGAGCTTCAAGTGGCAGTACAAGGCCACCGGGGCCGGGGTGGACTACCAGTTCCGCACCTACGACCGCAACGAGATCCACCTCACCAAGGACAAGTACGTCCCGAACTCCAACGGCACCTATGCGTTCGACGCCTCCCGGTGGGCCACCGCCAACTCCGCGAACGAAGTCTATATCAATGTCTGGAACTGGGATCCTTCCTGGACGGTCGAGGTGAGCGAAGGCGGCACCCAACTGGCGGTCTCCCGGGTCCTCAACGAGAAGGACCCGCTGCACCTGGTCGCCTACACTGCCAAGCGCATCAACAAGAACAGCAAGCCCACCTTCGACACCAACACGAACAACCATATGTTCAAGGTTACGGCCTCCAGCGCGACGTCCACCCTGGACATCAAGGTCACGGACCGCTTCGGCAACGTCTATACGGAGACGATGACCCGTCCGAAGGCCTTTACCACCGACCGATACAAATTCTAAATACCAACCAACAACTAAACATCTATGAGACGGATTCGACACATTGCCGCCACCCTGCTGCTCGCGCTCGGGGCCTTCACGGCCGCCTGGGCGCAGACGCGGGTCGTGTCCGGAACAGTCCTGGACACGGGGCAGCAGCCCCTCGTCGGAGCGGCCGTGCTCGTCGCCGGAACAACGACCGGCGACGTGACCACGCCCGACGGAACCTTCTCCCTCCGCGTCCCCTCGGAAGAGGTGACGCTGGAAGTATCCTGCCTGGGTTACGTGACCCAGACCGTCCGCGTCCCCGCCGGGCAGCGGACGGTGATCGTCACCCTGGAGGAAGACACCATGCTTCTGGAAGAGACCGTGGTCGTGGGCTATGGCGTCCAGAAGAAGGTGAACCTCACCGGCGCCGTCACCGCCGTGGACACCAAGGACCTGGAAGACCGTACCACGCACAACCTTACGGATATGCTCCAGGGTGCGGTTCCGGGCCTGAACATCACCACCTCCTCCGGTAACCCGGGTTCCTCCGGTTCCCTGAACATCCGCGGTATCACCTCCATCAACGCGGCGGACCCGCTCGTCCTCGTGGACGGCGTGGAGGCCGACATGAGCCGGGTGAACGCCAACGACGTGGAGAACATCTCCGTGATCAAGGACGCCTCGGCCGCCGCCATCTACGGCGCCCGCGCCGCCTACGGCGTCATCCTCATCACCACCAAGTCCGGTTCGGAAAAGGGCGGCAAGGCCACCGTCCGCTACAGCGGCCGCATGGGCTGGGAGGAACCGACGGTCTCCACCGACTTCGAGACCCGCGGCTACTGGTCCGTGTACACCGTGGACAAGTTCTGGGCGACCGACGCCGGCAAGAACTACACGACCTACACCGAGCACGACATGGCCGAACTCCTGGCCCGCGTGAACGACGTGACGGAGAATCCGGAGCGTCCCTGGGTCGTGGAGGAGATCCGCAACGGCCGCAAGCAGTGGGTCTATTATGCCAACACGGACTGGTACCACGAGCTGTACAACGACCGGCACCCGGTCCAGCAGCACAGTGTGTCCATCACGGGCGGCAACAAGGACGTCAAGTACTTCCTGTCCGGTGCGTATGACCGCCAGAGCGGTGTCATCAAGCTCAATCCGGACGTGTTCCAGAAGTACAACCTCCGCGCGAAGATCGACGCCCGCCTGAACAAGGTGATGCGCCTGTCCAACAACACCTCCTTCTTCAGCTCGGCCTACGACTATCCCGGCGGCAGCAGCGTCCAGGACTCCTTCGCCTACGCCGCCCGCCACGCCCTGGCCTCCTTCCCGCTCAAGAACCCGGACGGCAGCTGGCTCTACGCGAACCCGCTCATCAGCGGCAACTACAACGTCGCGAACGGCCGTCACCTGGTGTTCGGCGAGAACAAGCACCGCAACCAGCAGCTCCGCACCGACTTCTCGAACACGACGGAGCTGAAGATCACCCCCACCCGCCACTTCACCCTGACGGCGAACTACACCTACCGGATCTACCAGAGCCGCAACCAGTACCGCTCGGTGAACTTCCAGTTCCGCCGCTATCCGGATGCCGACTATGAGTATTACACCACCGGCGCGGGCGAGGATTCCCTGCAGGAAACCACTTCCACCAGCCAGCGCCACTCCGTCAACGTGTTCGGCACCTATGACAACACGTTCGCCGAGAAGCACCACCTGACGGTCACCGGCGGTATGAACATGGAAGACTGGTCCAACAAGTCGGTGGGCGCCCTGGGCAAGAACCTCCTTTCCGAGACGCTGAACGACCTCAACCTCGTGGGTCCGGACGAGACCGGAAACGTCATCACCGAGGTCTCCGGCGGCCAGAACGCCTATGCGATCATGGGTTTCTTCGGCCGTATCAACTATGACTTCAAGGAGCGCTACCTGTTCGAGGTTTCCGGCCGCTACGACGGCACCTCCCGCTTCAAGAAGGGACACCAGTGGGGCTTCTTCCCGTCCGCTTCCGTGGGCTGGAGAATCTCCGAGGAGCCTTTCCTCAAGGACAACGCCCGCTGGCTGGACAACCTGAAGCTCCGCTTCTCCTACGGCAACCTGGGCAACCAGAACCTGGGCGGCAACTACTACGCGTACCTCCGCCAGATCTCCGTCAACGACTTCGCCGGCTATTCCTTCGGCGAGGGCACCACGATGAGCAAGTACTCCACTCTGGGCGGCCCGGTCGACGCGAACCTCACCTGGGAGACGGCCGAGCAGTACAACCTGGGCCTGGACTTCGCGGCCTTCAAGAATCGCCTGACCTTCACGGCGGAAGTCTATCGCCGCAACACCCTGAACATGCTCACGGCCGGTCCGGACCTGCCCGCCGTCTTCGGCGCGGGAACTCCCCGGACCAACGCGGCGGACCTGAAGACCGAGGGTTATGAACTTTCCCTCGGCTGGCGGAACCAGGTGACCTTCCTGGGCCATCCGCTGGGCTATTCCATCCGCGGCTCCCTGAGCGACTTCCGCTCCATCATCACCCGCTTCAACAACCCGACCAAGTCCCTGGCGATGAGCTACTATGAAGGGATGCGCATCGGCGAGATCTGGGGCTTCGAGGTGGACGGCCTGTTCAAGAGCGACGAGGAGGCGAAGCAGTACACCTCGGAGGTGCTCGACTGCGGCTACATCAACGGCCGTATGACCGGCGGCTTCCTCGCGGGCGACCTCCGCTTCGTGGACCTGGACGGCGACAAGGTGCTGGGCATCGGCTCCAACACCGTCGCGGACCCGGGCGACCGCAAGATCCTGGGCAACTCCCTGCCCAGCTTGCAGTACGGATTCACCCTTTCGGCCGACTGGATGGGCTTCGACTTCTCCGCCTTCTTCCAGGGCACCGGCAACCACTACTGGTATCCGGCCGGCATGAACTACATGTTCTGGGGCCCGTACAGCTATCCGTACGTGTCCTTCCTGCAGCGCGACTTCATCGACCGGGTGTGGTCCTATGAGAATCCGGACACCTATTTCCCGCGTCCCCGCGCCTATTCTTCCACCGGCGGCGAACTCTCCAAGGTGAACAGCCGCTACCTCCAGAACATCCGCTACCTGCGCTTCAAGAACCTCACCGTGGGCTACACGCTGCCCACGAAGCTCACCCGCAAGATCGCTCTGGACAAGGTGCGCCTCTATTTCTCCGGCGAGAACCTGTGCTACTGGTCCCCGCTCGCGAAGTACACCAAGTACCTCGATCCCGAATCCGCCTACCGGCGCAACACGAGCGAGTCCGCCGCCCAGGACCACATGAGCTATCCTTGGCAGCGCACCCTCATGTTCGGCCTCGACATCACTTTCTAACGCATGGAGGATAAGACAATGAAACGAATCATCATACCTGCCCTCGCCCTCCTTCTCGGACTGACTTCCTGCAACTGGCTGGAACGCAATCCCAAGGCGACCCTCGCCCCGGAGAACTACTTCCGCGACGAGACGGACCTGCAGCTGTTCTCCAATAGCTTCTACAACAATCTCCTTCCCAAGGAGCCGTTCGACGAGCAGAGCGACCATTACGTATACCTGAATCTCTCCGCGGTCCTGCGCGGTGGCACCAACCGCACCGTGCCGAACTCCGGCGGCGGCTGGGGCAACGGCTCCGGCGCCTGGGGCGACCTCCGGAAGATGAACACCCTGCTCGAATACATCGACAAGTGCGAAGACAAGGACGCCGTCGTGAAATACACGGCCGTCACCCGGTTCTTCCGCGCATACCTGTACTTCAACATGGTCAAGCGCTTCGGCGACGTGCCGTGGATCGACGCCCAGCTGGAAACCGACAGCGACGAGCTGTACAAGGCGCGCGACAGCCGCGAGGTGATCATGGGCCACATGATCGAGGATATCGACTACGCCATCCAGAACCTCCCGGCCGCCGTGAGCCCGTACCGCGTGAACCGCTGGAGCGCGCTCGCGCTGAAGGCCCGCTTCTGCCTGTTCGAGGGAACCTTCCGGAAGTACCACGACCCGGCGCAGCACGCCTATATGTACGTGGAACCGCTCCCGTCCGGCGCGCACGACGCCAATTACTATCTGGATCTCGCCGTGCAGGCCGCCCGCGAAATCATCGACAACGGCCCGTACAAGCTGGCATCGGACTACCGCCTCCTCTTCGCCGAACCCGACGCGGACCGGGGCGAGTACATCCTCGCGATCCGGAACGACCAGAGCCTCACCATCTTCAACAACAGCACCGCCTTCGCGACGATGCCCACCCAGGGCTGCCCGGGCCTCACCCGGAAGTTCGTCGCCTCCTTCCTGATGGCCGACGGCTCCCGCTTCACCGACCAACCGGGCTGGGAGACGATGCAGTTCAAGGACGAGATGGTGGGCCGCGACCCGCGTCTCGCCGCGATCACCGTCACCCCGGGCTACATCCGGTTGGGTGACACCGAGGTCTCCGCGCCCGACCTGGGCTCCAGCGTCACCGGCTACCAGCTCGTGAAGTTCGTGATGGACAGCACGCTGCCGGGCGTCGGCCGCGTGGACATGTCCTTCAACGACATGCCGGTCTTCCGCCTGGGTGAAGTCCTCCTGAACTACGCGGAGGCGAAGGCCGAGCTCGGCACCCTCACGCAGGACGACCTGGACATCACTGTGAACAAGCTCCGCGAGCGCGTGGGGATGCAGGCCCGTCTGGACCTCTCCGCCGCCAACGCCGATCCGGATCCGTTCCTCCTCTCAGAGGAATACGGCTACCGCAACGTCTCCGGCCCCAACCAGGGCGTGATCCTGGAGATCCGCCGCGAGCGCGCCATCGAGCTGGCCGACGAAGGCTTCCGCCTCGCCGACCTCATCCGCTGGCGCGAGGGCAAGTGCCTGGAGCAGACCCTCGTGGGCATGTACTTCCCGGGCGCGGGCGAGTATGACCTGACCGGCGACGGGAAACCGGACCTCTGCCTGTGGTCCGGCTCCGACCCCAAGCACAAGGATATGGTGGACAAGGAGATCGGCGCCGATACGGGCGTCATCCTCTCCGGCGGCGACAAGGGCTGCCTGGACCACCATCAGAACGTCGCCCACGTGTTCGACGAGAACCGCGACTACTACTATCCGATTCCGACCAAGGAACGCCAGCTGAACCCGCAGCTGAAGCAGAACCCGGGCTGGAACGACGGTCTGTCCTTTTAACCGCTAAATGAGTATGGCTATGAAACAGTTACGATATCTGATAGCGGCCTTTGCGGCCCTCGCGACCCTCGTCGGCTGCCAGCCGAAGGAGCAGGACGTCGAGGCCCGGGCCGTCGCGACCAGCGAGAACCTGCTCGTCTTCGACGCGCAGGGCGCCGCGCCGCAGACCGTCAAGGTCTACGCGGACGGCACCTGGGCGGTGGATACGCCCAACGAGTGGATCCACGTGTCCCCGATGTCGGGGAAGGGGATGGGCGAAGTGACCATCACCGTGTCCGACAACGTGGCGGGCGGCGTCGTGGACACGCCCCGCGCCGGTTCCATCCTGATCCAGGGCGGGACCGTGGAACGCCGCGGCAGCATCACCGTCCAGCAGAAAGGCGACACCTACAAGGGTGTCCAGGAACTGACGGTCAAGGAAGTCACCGTCCTGGACGATGACGCCGTGGCGAAGATCCCGGCCGCGCAGGTGGCCGCCGTCACCACGGGCGGTTTCGTCCTCACGCAGGACAACGAGAACCTGTACGTGCAGGGCGCCCGCGACGTGAAAGTGGGGGACATGGTCTCCCTGAACGGTTCCAAGACGACCTTCAACAGGTGCCCGTCCTTCATCGTGGACGAACTTGAAGTCACCTCCTCCGGGTCGGTGACCTATCCCGAGGCGCCGGACATGACGGAGAACATCGCCTCCTTCACGGGCGGCAGCATTCCGTACATCACCCTCCGGGGTTCGCTGGTGAACGGCGCCCTGAAGGTGGGCCCCGCCTCCGTCGTGGTGGTGGATCCCGTCGATGAACTGGGCCTGGCCGCCGTCGACCTGCACAAGGTTGTCATCAAGGGCTACGCCGTGGGCATCAACGGGGCGACCGGCTACCTGGTGGCGACTTCCGTCAAGGATGAAGGCGCGGACGAAACCCTCGTGCCGTACCCGCTGAAGTGGGCCATCGGCAAGAACCAGACGCTGAACTACTCCAGCGCCACTTTCAATGTCGACCACCCGCGTATCGACCCGATCCAGGGCATCGGCTACATCGAGTATGTCCCGTACGACCTGGAGAATACCAATTCCACCGGCAACTACCGATTGGATGTCGAATCGGGCAATCCGCGTGTCCAGGGACCTCGTGAGAACGACTATTGGCTGTTCTTTGGCAACGGCGCCATCCTGGCCGGTACGGAGGTTCAGATCGCCTTCGAGATGCGCTCCTCCAAGTGGGGGCAGAAATTCTGGCTGCTGGAGTATCTGGACGGTGACGAATGGCATGCGGCCGGTACGCCGCAGACATCCACCGAACCCGGTACCGAAGTGCTGTACACCGTCGCCACCAACATCGACGGCTCCACCAACTGCCCCGTGATGGAAACCATCCGCTTCCGCCGCAACAACGAGCACCTGCAGATCCGCCTGCGCTGCACCGTCAACTGGCGCGGTGGCGGCGGTCCCATGGACGCCCGTTCCACGGCCACTTCCCGTCTGGCCATCACGAATGAGGACGACGACACCTACCGTCCGTCCGTCATCATCCTGAAGGAAGGCAACGGCGTGGAGAAAGATCCCGTCTATGCCGACATCCAGGTGGATCCCGACCTGTTGACCTTCAACGGCACGCCCGGCGCGCCGAAGGAGTTGAAGGTCACCTCCGACTATGACTGGACCATCTCCACGGCCTACGACTGGCTCCACCTCGACGTGGAAGGCGGCGTGGCCGGCGAGGAGACGACGGTCACCGTCACCTGCGACGAGAGCGAGCTGCCCGAGCTGCGCGAGGGCACCATCCGCATCGTCTCCGAGGACAGCGAGAAGGTCGTCCACGTGGTGCAGAGCGCGGCCGGCCAGATGCTGGATCCGTTCATCAGCGTGGCCACGGGCAACCTCCTGGAGGTCGACGCCGAAGAGGGAACTTCCGACATCCGCGTCCAGTACAATACGGAATACGAGTATGCCGTCGATGCGGACTGGCTCACCCTGACGCCCGCCGGCTCCCGCGCCCTGGTCGATTGGGACGAATATGTCCTCACGCGCACGGCCAACGAGAGCGAGGCGCCGCGTACCGGCACCATCCGCTTCTACAACGAAGCGAAGAAGCTTGAAGCCGTGGTCACCGTGGTGCAGGAAGGGAAGGAAGTCATCTTCGACAACAACCTGATCCAGTGGGGCTTCGACGGCACCCTGATGGGCGCCTACAAGGATTCCTTCGAGAAGGACAACAACTTCAAGGCGAACATCGCCGGCGTGGGCTCCCTGTCCTGGACCAGCCTGCCTGAGAATATCGCGCTGGACAAGAACGCCAAGAAGAGCCAGGTCATCGGTGGCACCGGCCAGCCCTACATCACGGGCGCCTGGCCGGGCGACTACTGGGAGTTCTCCGTCCCGTTGAAGAATGTTTCCGCGGGGAATGTCGTGACCTTCACGGCCCTCCACCGCATTTCGGGCACCGGCCAGAAGTACTGGCGGATGGACTGGTCCCTCGACGGGACCACCTGGACGCCCGTGAAGCCGCTGGAGACCGAAACGGAAACCGGCACGAACGCACATTACACGCACATTGCTCCGACGAGCGACATCGAGATCAGCGAGTCCTTCAAGCTTCCGCAGGCGGTCGCCGACGGTACGCTCCAGATTCGCTTTACCTGCGTGGCCAACTGGCAGGGCAACGGCAACGGCGCGCTGGGGGCACCGAACGGCGGCACCCACCGCTGGTCCGGCGCCATCGAGAACGGCCCGAAGATCACCATCACGGAGCCGCAGGTGACGCAGTACTTCGCCGACGACTTCGAGTGGCTGGAGCCTTGGGCGGCCTTCACCGTGGACGATGTGGCCAACAACAAAGTGGGCACCTCCCCGAACGCTTTCACGAAGGCCGATGTGGCTGGCGCGCTGGCTGAACTCCAGACCCGGGGCTACGGCTATGTCTGGGGCTGGAAGGGCCAGGACTGGTCCGACGGCCTGCCGGACAGCGGCAACAAGCAGACGCTGTATTTCATGCACAACTATCTCAAGTTTGGAAAGTCGGACTGCAACTCCGGCCTCGTCCTGCCGGCCCTGTCGAAGATCACCGGGACGGCCGATGTGGACCTGACCTTCGACTGGTGCTGGTGCATGACCGGCGGCGCCAAGCCTGATGTCATGACGCTGACGGTCACCGTGACCGGCGGCGGCAAACTGGCCGACACCGGCACGGAAGTGAGCGGCAACATCGAATCGGCCCAGCCGACGGAAGGGGACCAGACCAAGCTCGAGTGGCAGCACGCCAAGGTGCGCATCCTGGGCGCGACGCCTTCCACGCGCATCACGATCCGTCCGACGAACGCCGATCCGGGCGTCTCCAATCCCGCCCGCAATCAGAACCGCTGGTACCTGGACAACGTCCGCGTCGCCGGGGAATAACCCCGTCATTCCGGGCTTGACCCGGAATCTCACCTGACTTTTTGTCCCTTCGCCCGATTTTTGCAGGACGAAGGGACAAATTGTTTTTGGGAATGGACGAAAAGGAATTCAACAAGGAGTGGAAAGACGGGGAGATCGTCAAGTACGCGAAGAATTACGATGAGAACGCGTTCTGGGAGAAGCTGAAGAAGTTCGGCCGGAAGGCGGGCATCAAGGTGTGCTATGCCGCCCTGCTGCTGTACTATGTCCTGAAAAGCCCGCTCACCTCGGGGAAGGACCGGGCGAAGATCATCGGCGCCCTGGGCTATTTCCTCCTGCCCATCGACATCATCCCGGACTTCATTCCGATCGCCGGCTACACCGACGACCTGGCCGCCCTCACCTGGGGCGTCTACTGTGTCATCAAGAGCATCACCCCGGAAGTGAAGGCCAATGCCGCCGCGAAGCTGCACGAGTGGTTCGGCGACTTCGACGAGCATCTGCTCGACCTATTCTTCGAGAAGCACGATTGATTGTCATCGAGTTTTTTTTGTCATTTCGAGCGAAGTCGAGAAATCTACTTCCTCGTCCTGGCCCAGGGCATGACATACGCCGGAGGGAGTTCCTGCTGCAGGAGCTCCCTCATTTTTTCCATATAGGGAGCCGTGTGCCCGTAGAACCGGAAATAGCCCTCGCAGAGGGCGCTGAGGCCGGTTTCTCCGGACTCGGTGCGGTTGAAGCGGTGCTTCGGGCACTCGCCGTTGCACAGGTGCAGGTACTGGCAGCGGAAGCATTTCGCCGGCAGGGAATTGCGCTTGTCGATGCCGAACTTCACCTGCCGGGACGACTCCATCATCGACCGGATGGGGGTTTCGGCGATGTTTCCGAGCCGGTATTGCGGATAGACGAAATGGTCGCAGGGGTAGAGGTCCCCGTTGTGCTCGATGACGGCGTTCCCGCCGCAGGTGCGGTCGTAGGCGCAGGTGCCGGGCATCACGCCGCACCAGTTCGCCAAGGTGGCGTCGAACAGGCCCACGAAGGTCCGTCCCACGTCGTTCCGCACCCAGTAGTCGAAGATGTCGCACATGAACTGGCCGAAGCCCAGGGAGGAGACCGACCAGGGGGCGAGGCGCGCGCCTTCGGTCGTGGGGGAGACGATGCGACGCTGTTTCACGTGTTCGACCACCGGCATGAACTGCATATACCGGCTGCCGAGCGACTGCAGGAAGCGGTATACCTCCAGCCCGCGGCCCTCGGAGACCTTGTTCACCGTGGACATCGTGTTGAATTCGACCCCATGGGCCCGCAGGAGCCCGATGCCGCGGACGACCTTGTCGAAGGTGCCCGCGCCGCCCCTGTCCTTCCGGTACTTGTCGTGGATGTCGCGGGGGCCGTCGATGGAAATGCCCACCAGGAAGCGGTTCTCCCGCAGGAAATCGGCCCATTCGGGGGTGAGGAGGGTGCCGTTCGTCTGCAGGGTGTTGAAGACCGTCTTCCCGTCGGCATACTTCCTTTCCATCTCCATCGCCTTCCGGTAGAAGTCCAGCCCGAGCACCAGCGGTTCGCCGCCGTGCCAGTTGAAGGTGACCTCGGGGACGTCGTTGGCGGCGATGTACTCCCGGATCACGGTCTCCAGCATCTCCAGGCTCATCCGGGGCTCCTTGCCGCCGTAGATGTCGGCCTTGTCCAGGTAATAGCAGTACGCGCACCCCAGGTTGCACAGCGACCCGGCCGGCTTGAGCATGATGTTGAACGCCGCCGGTCCGGTGATCCGGACCGCGTCCTCGAACAACAGCTGGTTTTGGAAAGGATGCGCCATGGGACAAAGATACGAAAAAGCCCGGCATAAACGAAGAAGTCCCGTTCTCTCGAGCGGGACTTCTTGTAACCTGTAGATCCGGAAGAACTTACTTCTTGCGGTTCTTGTATCTCTGGTAGAACATATCGACGCGACCGGCGGTGTCAACGAGCTTCACCTTGCCCGTGTAGAACGGGTGGGAAGTGTTGGAAATCTCCAGCTTCACCAGCGGGTACTCGACGCCTTCGACCTCGATGGTCTCCTTGGACGGGGCGCAGGACCGGGTGACGAAGATGGTGTCATTCGACATATCCTTGAAAGCTACAAGACGGTAGGTTTCGGGATGGATTCCTTTCTTCATTTTACGTAAAAAAACTAATTGTTAACAATTTGGGACCGCAAAGATAGTGTTTTTCAGGGACACCTCCAAATCTTTTTTGAGATTCCTCGACTTCGCTCGGAATGACAGGAAGGTCAAGCCCGGAATGACAGGGGCTATTTCATCCGATACGGCTGATCGTCGTACAGGAGATAGCGTTTGGCCTTGCGAATCCATTTCTGCTCTTCCAGTTTGATGTGCTCGCGGGCGACGTCGAAGGGGATGGAACCCTTGAGGTATTCTTCCAGCACGGGGTCCGCCAGCTTGGTCCAGAAGGCTTCCTCGAACTCGAAGGCGGAGTAGTGCTCGGTGAACCAGCGCATCAGGCGGAGGGTGTGCATCAGGCTGTGGTAGTCCTCGCCGGGGAGGAGCATGATCTGGAAACCCTGGCAGCGCTCGCCGGCGTAGCGGCCCGCGGCCGGCGTGAAGGAGCAGGGCCGCAGGATCGCGCCTTCGACCACGGGCAGGTCCACGGGCAGGCCGGGACGCACGAAGGGGGCACCGATGTACTCGTACGGGCGCGCCGTGCCGATGCCGGGCGTCACGGTCGTGTTGTTCCACAGGCCGCCGCCGCTGTACAGGTAGGAGCTGAACAGGCCCGGGATGTCGGAGGCGGGCGCGATGGTCCAAGGCAGCAGCTGCCGGTTGGAATCCGTCGCACGCGCCGAGATGATGTGGATCGGGAACTTTGCGCCAATCTCGCCGGCGTACAGGTTCACGAGCTCTCCGAGGGTGAGCCCGTGCCGATGGGCGACCTTCGGGACGAACATCTCGCCCACGACGGCCGGGATCGTGCCCTCGACCACGCGGCCGGAGGGGTTGATATGGTCCACGACATAGAGCGAGGGGGCGTCTTCGCCGAGGAGCTGCAGCATCTCCATCAGCCGCATCACGTCCTTCGTGTAGTTGAAGTAGCGGACGCCCACGTCCTGGATTTCCACCACGACGGCGTTCAGGCCCTGCAGCCGTTCCAGGTCGAAGTCGATGTGGTTCGTGCCTGGGGTGAGCTCCGCGTCGCGGGGCGTGAAGACGACCTGCAGGTTGCCCCGCTGCCGGAAGATGTCGTACATCCAGCGGCTGCGGCCGGTGTCCCAGCAGTTCTGCGTGCAGAAGCAGCCGATCCGGCCCTCTTGAAGGGTCCGGTCCAGCTGGTCCTCGAGGGGGGTGGTACGGAAGGAGAACATCAGCCGATGATCTTGTTCGCGACGGCGATGACCTCGTTAGCGAGGGCTTCGGCGCGCTCCATCGTGCCGGCCTCCGCGTAGATGCGGATGATGGGCTCCGTGTTGGACTTGCGCAGATGGACCCATTCCTTCTTGGCCTCGAAGATGATCTTGACACCGTCGATGTCGTTGATGTCCTCGTTGGCGTAGATCTTCTTGAGCTCGGAGAGGATGCGGTCGATGAGGGCGGCGTCGCTGAGCTGGATCTTGTTCTTGGCGATGAAGTACTGCGGGTAGGTCTTCTTGAGTTCGCTGACCTTCATCTTCTTGTGGGCCAGGTTCGACAGGAAGAGGGCCACGCCCACCATCGCGTCGCGGCCGGCGTGGATGGCCGGGTAGATGACGCCGCCGTTGCCTTCGCCGCCGATGAGGGCGTTCACCCGGTGCATCTGGGTGGTCACGTTGACCTCGCCCACCGCGGAGGCGTAGTAGATGCCGCCGTGGGCCTCGGTCACGTCGCGGAGGGCGCGGGTCGAGGACAGGTTGGAGACGGTGGCGATGGGCTTTCCGGCCTTCTGGGCGAGCTCGCACAGGTAGTCGGCGACGCTCACGAGGGTGTATTCCTCCACGAACGGGTCCCCGTTCTCGCAAATGAAGGCGAGCCGGTCCACGTCCGGGTCCACGCTCACGCCGAGGTCCGCCTGCTCGCGGACGACGGTGCGGGACAGGTCCACGAGGTTCGCGGGCAGCGGCTCCGGGTTGTGGGCGAAGTCGCCCGTGGGATTGCAGTTGAGTTCCACGCACTTGACGCCGAGGCGTTCCAGCAGGCGCGGCATGATGATGCCGCCCACTGAATTGACCGCGTCCACCACGACGGTGAAGTTCGCGGCCTTCACGGCCTCCACGTCCACGGCCGGCAGGGCCAGGACGGCGTCCAGGTGCTTGTCGGTGAAATCCTCTTCCTCGACCGTGCCCAGGTTGTCGACCTCCGCGAAGGAGAACTCCTCGGAGGCGGCGAGGTCCAGGACGGCCTGGCCTTCCATCGCGGTAAGGAACTCGCCCTTGTCGTTCAGGAGCTTGAGGGCGTTCCACTGGCGCGGATTGTGGCTGGCGGTCAGGATGATGCCGCCGTCGGCCTTCGCGAACAGGACGGCCATCTCGGTGGTCGGGGTGGAGGCGAAGCCGCACTTGACGACGTCGATGCCGCAGCCCATCAGGGTGCCCACGACGAGCTGTTCCACCATGTCGCCCGACAACCGGGCGTCCTTGCCTACGACGACTTTATACCGCTCGCCGTTCGGCTGCGGCTTCCGCTGGGGGAGGGTGGCGGCGTACGCCGCGGTAAATTTGACGATATCGACAGGGGTGAGGGCGTTGCCCGGAGCGCCACCGATGGTGCCGCGGATGCCGGAAATGGATTTGATGAGGGTCATTGTCTCTTTCATTTATCTTACAAAAGTATTAAATTTGCGCCCCAAATCCAAAAATGATTATGCAGCAAGGCATCTGGACCGTCATCATGCTCGTGTTCTCGAACGTCTTCATGACATTCGCGTGGTACGGTCATCTCAAACTCCAGGAGATGAAGATCTCCACCGGCTGGCCGCTCATCCTCATCATCCTCTTCTCGTGGGGCATCGCCTTCTTCGAGTACTGCCTCACCGTCCCGGCGAACCGGATCGGCTTCAACGGCAACGGCGGTCCCTTCAACCTGATGCAGCTCAAGGTGATCCAGGAGGTGATCTCCCTAACCGTCTTCACCATCATCGTCACCTTTCTTTTCAAAGGCCAACCCGTGCAATGGAACCACGTCGCCGCCTTCTTCTGCCTCATCCTGGCTGTTTTTTTCGTATTTCTGAAATAAAAATTTGGAAATTCGAAAAAAAGCCGTACCTTTGTATTCCCAATCTGCTGGGTTCGTATAACGGTTAGTACTCGAGATTCTCAATCTCGCAATAGGAGTTCGATTCTCCTACCCAGTACTAAAAAAGAGACAGTTTCCTCAAGAAACTGTCTCTTTTTTGTTTATATAAGCCGGGGGAAGACCCCCGGACCCCCTCCGTCGGCTTCGCCTCCAAGGTTACGGGTCTTCTAAACTTTTTTCTTTTACATTAGCTAGGGAAGACCCCCGGACCCCCTCCGTCGCTCCGCTCCAGGGTTACGAATCCTCTATACTTTTTTCTTTTGCAATATGCTAGGGGAAACCCCCGGACCCAACAAACCTTTATTGGAGCATTTTCAGGATTTGCTTTTCGGTGGCGGTGGGGGCGATGGTGCGGATGTGGCGGGTGAGGCGGGCCAGGGATTCGGCGGGGGAGTGGTCCACGTCGAGGGTGCGGGCTTCGCCGAAGGGGAAGCCGCCGGGGCCGGGGATGGCATCGACACAGAAGAGGGATTCCGGCGTGCAGAAGGAGGAAACCTGCCAGCCGTTGTAGTGGAGGTCGGGACCGCGGTAGACGCGCGTGATGTCGCCGGTGACGACGCGGCACTGCATCTGCAGGCGCGTCATCAGGGCGTCGGCCGCACTTTTCTTCACGCCCAGCAGCGCCCGGATTTCCTTGATGCCGATGCTGCCGTGCTCAGCCAGATACTCCATCACCTGCCGCTGCTCGGCCGTCGGCTGGTACTTCTCCATGCTCCGCCGCCAGTTCATCAGCTCGGCATACCATTCCACCGTCGCGAAGGCGGCCTTGCCGCCCCAGAGGAACTTGCCGTAGGCGACGTCCCCGCTCTGGACGACCGGAATCTTCCAGTCCCAGGGCGTCTTGCGCAGGTCCTCCTGGCCGTCGAACCAGTTCTCCCGGGCGGTCATTTCCTCGATGGAGTAGCCCGGGATGGGATTTTCGAAAAACGGGACGATGCCCAGCGTCTCGATGACGCCGAGCATCGTCTCCGCAGATACGACGGTTGCCGGGAGTCCGGCCTCCTTTTTCCGGTCGAACGACATTACCTTCTCATCGGCCTTCCGCCGCCGCCCGTATTGAACGCCCAGCTGATGCCGAAGCCGATGTGAGAGAACGTGGACGCTTTGCTCAGGTACCACTGGTAGTGGACGCTGATGCGCAGGCATTCGAACAGTTCGACGCCGGCGCGGGGGCTGAGCACGAGCGCCTGGGTCCATTCGCCCGTGTCCGCGAACTCGCTCTTCTCGTAGCCGAATCCCGGGCCGACGCCCAGGCCGAAGTAGGGATTGAAGCCGCTGTACGGGAACAGGTTGAAGTCCGTGACCACCAGGGGCGTGCCCTGCCAGAACCGGGCGTCCGGGCCATAGGGCTCGCCGGAGGTGGTATACGACCCTTTCCCGAACGTGGTGGACAGTTGCAGGCCCATGTCCACGACCGGGTTGATCTTCACCCGATATTCTCCGAAATAGCCCAGCCGGTCGGGCCGGTAAGTGTTCCCGTTCCTGTTGAAGTGGTTGAACATGATACCCACTTCGAAGGCACCGTCCATATAGTACCGGGAGGGGCGGTATCCGCCGCCTCCGTAGTTATGTCCGTAGCCGTAGCCGCCGCGTCCGCCGCCGGGGCGTCCGGGTCCATACTGGGCAAAGGCGGTCATCCCGACGGCCAATGCGACAAGGGTGATCAGAACTTTTCTCATGGCATCATGCGTTTTCCCCGCAAAATACAAAAAACAAGCCAGTCTGGGCAGACCGGCTTGAAAAGGCGTTTTGGGAGCCTACACCATCAGCGCGCCGACGAGGCCGAGGATCGCGTAGAACTCCGGCAGAGCGGCGTAGATGAGGGTGTTGGTGAACACGTTGTGGCCCTGGGAGATACCCACGATACCGTTGGCGCAAACCTGGCCCTGACGGATGGCGGAGAGCATGCAGACCAGACCCACGGAGAGGCCCACGCCGAACACGACGGCCGGGTTCTCCATCGACCGCATCATGAAGAAGGCGACGAAGCCGTAGATACCCTGGGTGGCCGGGAGGGCGGAGAGCACCATGTAGTTACCGGAAGCTTCCGGCTTCTTCTTGAGGGCGCCTTCGGCGGCATTGCCGGCGATGGTGGTTCCGATGGCGGATCCGATACCTGCGAGAGCGAGGACGAGTCCCAGTCCGAGATAACCTAAAATGAGTTCCATAATAAATTGATTTTTATTGTTTTATTGTTTCTTTAACGGGTTGTAGGTACGTCCTGCGGCTTCGTAGCCGGAATTCTTGAAGAACTCCAGGAAGTTCAGTCGCAGCGGGTGCACGAAGGCGCCGAGGGCGCACATCGCAATGTTGAGGGCATGTCCGATGATGACCACCAGGAGGAACGGGATCCACAGGGGGATGGACTTCCCGTCGCCGAGGATCATCAGGCCGATGTCGTTGAAAGCCTTGCCCAGCATCGCGCCGGCGAGGCCGAGCGCATACAGGCGGAGGTAACTGAGGACGTCGCCGAGCAGACCGGTGACCGTGTTGTAGCTCTCCCAGAGGCCGGAGCCGATGTTGATGAGCGGGTTGCGGTGCAGGTCGTTCAGCAGGAAGATGCCGATGGCGGACAGCACGCCGATCACGATGACGATCCACTTGGTCGCCGCCTTGTCCAGCACGCCCACGAGAGCGAGGGCGCCGACGATGGTGCCGCCGACGATCAGGAGTGTCCAGCCCCAGGTGCCGAGCGAGTTCGCGAAGCCCTTGACTTTCGTCGCGTTGTAGGTCTTCACAATCATGGCGAGGCACAGGTGCACGATACCGATGATGAGGGCGAGGACCATCGTCCCGTCGTAGCCTGCGATCTTGGAAGGCAGGAAGGGGAAGCCCTGGAAGATGGACCATTCGGCAATGTCCATCGAGAAGAACGTATGGAACAGGAAGCCGATGACGGTGGTGCCGATGCCCAGGGTGACCACGAGCGGGGCGAAGCCCTTGAAACTGTCCACCTTCTTGAGCAGCAGGCCGATGACGATGAGCAGCAACCCATAGCCGGCGTCGCCCATGCAGAAGGCGAAGAACAGCAGGAAGAAGACGGCGATGAAGGGCGTCGGGTCGAAGCCGTTGTAGGCCGGGCGGCCGTACATGTCGGTGAGGACCTCGAACATCTTCACGAACTTGTTGTTGCGGAAGCTGATGGGCGGGTTGTCGTCCACCTGCGCTTCGTCCTTGAGATAGTACACGCCGGTTTCCTCGATGGCCTTGGTGACAGCCTCCTCGTTCTCCGTGGGGGCGTAGCCCACAAGGGTGACGATGGTGTTCTCCGCGGCGGGGACGGCGGCCTGCTTGGCGAGGTAGAGGTCCAGCTTGGTGAGCCTCTCGCGGCTTTCGGCCTCGAACTCGTCCTGGCGCTTCTTCGCGGTCAGGAGGATCGCCTTTTCCTGGTCGATTCCGGCCTGGACTTCCGCGATTTCCTGTTGGACGGCCTCGAAGCTGCGGTGCGGGCCGCGGACGCGGTCGGGCAGGGTGTCCGGACCGGCCACGACGAACCACACCTTGCCGTCGGCCTCCTTCACGATGTCGACAGCGTTCTGCCGGGCCCATTCGGGATTGAAGGACTTGGCGGAACTGATATGGAACTGGACCGGGACGCCGGCGTCGGAGAGCTTTTTGAGCAGTTCCGGGTCGAACGCGCCCCACGGCTCAGCGGCGGCGGCCTCTTTCTCGAGGGCCTTCATCTGCTCGCCGAGCTGCTCCAGGGTATCCAGCGCCGCGGCGGTGGCGTAGGTGAGGTCACCTTCGACCGGGGCGGGCTGGAGCGTTTCCGGGAAGACGATCTTCCCGAGGGACTGGACGAGTTCCTTCCGCTGCTCCACGGCGCGGAGCAGTTCGCCGGACGGCCCGTCCACGGGCTTCACGCTGCGGGTGATATCGACCAGGCCGATCTCCTGGAGTTTCTCCAGCAGGCCTTCCTGTTCACCGTTCAGCAGGATGAAGGAGTATTTGGTCATCGGACTGATCATACCTCCGAGGCCTCCTCCTCCTCTGCCGCGTGGCGTTGCTTGACGATCTTCTGGGAGGCCTTGGAGAGGTTCTCCTCATCCTCCATGTACCGCTTGATCTTGCGGATCGCCTCCTGGAATCCCGGAATCTGGACCTTCTCGTACAGGTTCACCTTCTGGGTCGTCTTCTTCCGCTGGTAGTCCAGGATGCGGGCCTTCTCCCGGTACACTTCCGACTCGATGCCGAGCCGGGAGAGTTCCTTGAGGATGGCCACGCCGTCGGCGTACCAGGCCGGTTTGGCGAAGGCGTTGAACGGGCGGATCTCGTAGTGGATTTCCCCGAGGGCCGGGGTCTTCACGCCCGCGACCTTCACGGTGTGCAGGTCCACGTCCGTGATGGCCACGAGCCCCGGATCGAACTCGTTCCAGAGGGAGGCGAGATAGTCGTAGCGGTCCATGGCGGCTTCCAGGTCGGCAATAAGACGGTCGCTCTCGCTTTTGGCCTTGCGCACTTCCAGCCGCAGGGCGCTCTCCTTGTTCTGCAGCGTGGGGAGCGCCTTCTGCCGAACCTTCAGCTGCTTGCCGATCTCGTTCAGCGACGTTTTATTGTATTGGAATTTAACAGCCATAGGGGTCTAGTTCTTCCAGTATTTGTCCACGAGGGCCTGCTTGATGCCGGTTTCGGCCGGGGTGAAGTACTTCGCGAACAGCTTCCAGGCGGTGTCCAGCATCTCGGTGATGGAGATGTTCACGTCGATGGCGAGCAGTTCGCGGGCGTAGTCCTTCGCGTAGTCCAGGCAGCGGACGTCGTAGTCGGAGAGGTCGAAACCGTTCTCCAGCTTGGTCTTCGCGTTCTGGGCGTCGGCGTACAGGCGGACGGAGGCGTTCATCACCTGGGAGTGGTCTTCGCGCGTCTTCTTGTTCTGGACGAGCTGCTTCAGACGGGACAGGGAGCGGAACGGGTCGATGATGACCTTGCCGGTGTCGGTGTCCGCGCGGAGGAACAGCTGGCCCTCGGTGATGTAACCGGTGTTGTCCGGGATGGCGTGCGTGATGTCGCCGTCGTTCAGGGTGGTCACCGCGATGATGGTGATGGAACCCTCGGTCGGGAGCTGCACGGCCTTCTCGTAGATCTTCGCGAGGTCGGAGTACAGGGAGCCCGGCATGGAGTCCTTGGACGGGATCTGGTCCATACGGTTGGACACGATGGACAGGGCGTCCGCGTAGAGGGTCATGTCGGTCAGCAGCACCAGGACCTTCTCATTCTTGTCCACGGCGAAGTACTCGGCGGCGGTCAGGGCCATGTCCGGCACCAGGAGGCGCTCCACCGGGGGATTCTCGGTCGTGTTGATGAAGCAGATGATCTTGTCCAGGGCGCCCGCGGCCTCGAAAGAATTCTTGAAGAACAGGTAGTCGTCGTTGGAAAGGCCCATGCCGCCGAGGATGATCTTGTCCACGTCGGCGCGGAGGGCCACATCGGCCATCACCTGGTTGTAGGGCTGGTCCGGGTCGGCGAAGAAGGGAATCTTCTGGCCGGACACGAGGGTGTTGTTCAGGTCGATGCCGGCGATGCCGGTCGGGATGAGCTGGGACGGCTGGCGGCGCTTGTACGGGTTCACGGACGGACCGCCGATCTGGCGCTCCTCGCCCTCGATCTCGGGGCCGCCGTCCAGCGGATGGCCGTAGGCGTCGAAGAAGCGGCCGGCGAGCTGGTCGGAGACCTTGAGCACGGGCGGCTCGCCGAGGAAGGTGACTTCGGCATTGGTGGGGATGCCCTCGGTGCCGGAGAAGATCTGCAGGGTCACGACGTCGCCCTTGATGCGCACGACCTGGGCAAGCTTGCCGGCCACGACGGCCAGTTCGTCATTGGACACGCCCTTCGCGCGGAGCGAAACCGTCGCCTTGGTGATGCCTTCCAGCTGGGTGTAGACTCTTTGGTATGCTTTCATGGTCTTATGCAATCATTTGGTTGACGGTATCCTGGTAGCCCTGGAAGGCCTCGCCCTGGAACTCGGAGTAGTTCATCTGGCGGAGCACGTTGATCAGGTCCTTGAAGAAGGACCGGCACTTCTCGAAGTCCTCGAAGTCATAGTCCTTGTCGCAGATGCCCAGCACGAGGTCCAGCATATAGCGCTGGCGCTCGATCGGGCAGAGGGCGTCGATCGCGTCGAAGGCGTCCTGCTGGAGGATGACGAAGTCCACGAGCTCGGATTTCCAGAAGTTCACGTGGTAGCTCATCGGCACGCCGTCGTCGCCGAGGATGTTGATCTGCTCGCTGGCTTCCTTGCCGCGGCGGATGATGTTCTTGGCGGTCTTGACCTTGCCGACCCAGCCGGGTTCGACGGTCTCGTCCAGGTACGCCTCGATTTCCGGATACTCCAGGTACTTGGAGTAGGAATCCAGCGGGGAGACGGCCGGGTAGCGCTTCTGGTCGGCGCGGCTCTGCTCGAGGGCGTAGAAGCAGCGGGCGGCCTTCTTGGTGGACTCGGTGACGGGCTCCTTGAGGTTGCCGCCGGCCGGGGACACCGTGCCGATGAAGGTGACGGCGCCGGTCTGGCCGTTGTTCAGCACGACCATGCCCGCACGGGCGTAGAAGTTGGAGATGATGGCGGACAGGTCCACCGGGAACGCATCGGCGCCCGGGAGCTCTTCCATACGGTTGGACATCTCACGGAGGGCCTGGGCCCAACGGGAGGTGGAGTCCGCGAGGAGGAGGCACTTGAGGCCCATCGCGCGGTAGTATTCGCACAGGGTCATGGCGGTGTAGACGGACGCCTCTCGGGCGGCCACCGGCATGTTGGAGGTATTGCAGATGATGGTGGTGCGCTCCATCAGGTGGCGTCCGGTGTGCGGGTCGATCAGTTCCGGGAACTCAGTGAAGATTTCCACGACCTCGTTCGCGCGCTCGCCGCAGGCCGCCATCACGATGACGTCGGCGTCGCCCTGCTTGGCGATGGCGTGCTGGAGGACCGTCTTGCCGCAGCCGAACGGGCCCGGGATGAAGCCCGTGCCGCCCTCGGCGATGGGGTTCAGCGTGTCGATTACGCGGACGCCCGTCTCCATGATGCGGTTGGGGCGCGGCTTCTCCTTGTAGCCCTTGATGGCCACCTTGACGGGCCATTTCTGGGTCATCGTCACGTTGACATCCTCGCCGTCGGCCCCGGTCAGGACCGCGATGACGGCGTCGATGTTGTACTGTCCGGCGGGAACGACGGACTTGACGGTGTACGTGCCCTGGAAGGAGAACGGGACCATGATCTTGTGGGGAAGCCAGCCTTCCTTGACCTCGCCCAGCCAGTCGGCCGCGACGACTTTGTCACCGGGCTTGGCGATGGGGGTGAAGTCCCAGAGTTTCTCGTGGTCCAGCGGGTCGGTGTATTCGCCGCGCTTGAGGAAGACGCTCTCCATCGTGGTGAGGTCGTTCTGCAGGCCGTCGTAGACGCTGGACAGCAGGCCCGGACCCAGGGTGACCTGGAGCATCCGTCCTTCGAACTCGACCTTGTCGCCGCCCCGGAGGCCGCGGGTGCTCTCGAACACCTGTACGGAGGCGTACTTGCCGTTGACCTTGATGACTTCGGCCATCATCTTGACGCCGGCAAGGTCGATGTAGCAGATTTCATTCTCCGCCACCGGTCCGTCCACCAGTACGGTCACAAGGTTCGAGACGATACCCGTAACAATACCTGTAGTTTTCATT
>JAFRPH010000038.1 GCA_017429205.1 Bacteroidales bacterium | reverse complement strand
CGAAGGATCCCAGACAATACTTCTTAAACCCTTCATCGTCCATCACGGAGCAGACGTCATCCACCGGTTTGAGGACATCCGGATTGTCTTTCTGGCAAGAGAAGAGTACTACGCCCAAACCAAGCAAAAGAAATATAACCACGCGTTTCATATTGACAATCACTGAGATAATAAAGCATACTGCCCAAATATAGGGTAATTCTGAGACATATCCTAACTCTAGAGCCGAAAATCGTCGTTGTTGAGCCGAAAACGAGCCGATTCGCCAAGAAAATAACGGGCGTTTGAAGTCCATAGACGGCGTCTTAATAGTTAAAGATGGCCGTACAAGTCGCTTTCCCTATACGTCCTGAAAAGCCACGAAAGTTTCACCTATGTTTCACCTGATGTCTTTTCGGCTTCTTCTAAATTGTTGATTTTCAATGTATTACAAGAAACAGTTCGAGTCTCGTTTTTCGCTCCAAACGCCTCGCAGAAATGCGGGGCGTTTTTGTTATGTCCTGGCTTGGCTCGTTTGCGCTGCTCGGCTCCTGTACAAGTCTGGCTTGTACAGGAAAGCATCGGCAGAACGACGATTCCATGTACAAGTCTCGCCGATTTGGTCGATTATCCGCCTGATTCCGGAAGGCTTGAGCAGAAAACCTCGGCCAGATGCGCATTTTGGCGTACGAGCGAGACTTGTACATCGCTTCATTGACTCCGCCGGCCAGATTCACCTTGAAGAAACCGGCATCGCACTCCTCCCCGGGGTCGATGAATATGAAGTCGTTGGGTGAACGCTATTACGAGAAAGGATTGGGGACCAGTCCTTTCTCTTTTCGCCGGCCAGCATGGAAACGAACGGTGTATTTTTTGTAGCATTTCAACCGCCAATCTATCAAGACATGAGACAGTGTGTCCCTACCCAGGTAAGGTCGGTTGTGTGAATAATTCCCCCCAAAAACGTTATGGGGAGGGGGTGTTCTGGTACGTGTTTTTGCGTGTGCAGTATAGGACGCGCATTTAATCCAGATAAAAAGATGGCATAATGATTGCAAAACGATGAAAAGTAATTATATTTGCAAAAAACGGAGAACTATGTCACAGACAGCGATGACTATTCGGATGGATTCCGACTTGAAAATGCAGTTTGATGCCCTTTGTGATGAATTCGGGATGAGCACCAATACCGCATTCAATATCTTTGCCCGCGCCGTTGTTCGCAAACGGCAGATTCCTTTTATTATTGAGGCCCCCGAGAAGGAGGATATTGCAACGAAGGGAAAGGCCGCATTTGACGAGATTCGGGGCATGGTGATGCGCGGAGAGATTCCAAGCATGACTCTTGATGAGATCAATGAGGAGATCAGGCTTGCGCGGGAAGGAAAGTAATGCTGTATGCTGTAATTGACACGAATGTATTGGTGTCGGCTTTGCTTTCCAGTCATGACGATTCAAGTACTGTCGTCGTCCGTAACCATATTCTGGAGGGAACGATTGTCCCGTTATACAACGAGGAGATATACCAGGAATACCTGGACGTCCTGCACCGTCCTAAATTCCAATTCCCCACAGGCAAGATTGATGACATTCTTGATGCTGTTACCAGGAATGGATTGATTTTGGGGCGTACAAGAACAGAAGAAGTGATCCCAGATCCGAAAGATGTGGTGTTTTATGAGGTCGCCTTATCGAAGGAGGGATCCTATCTTGTAACAGGAAATACCAAGCACTTCCCGAAAACTCCGATTGTGGTAACGCCATCAGAATTGCTGGAGATCATCAAGAATCTGTAACTTTCAAGCGCTCGCCAGTTCGGTGGGCGTTTTTTTTTGAATTATCGGGAAAGAACTCATTGGTCGGAATCCTCTCCGAATTGTTTGTAAAAGGATTCTACGCTTTCTTTGAATGCCGGAACATATTCCCTGGTGTCTTCATTGGACTGGAGAAACCGGAGGATTTCCCCTGACTTGTACTGCTTGCGCATCGCCTTCACATAGTTCCGGCATTCCTGCTTGGTATCCTCGTAGTCGTCCAACAGCCATCTGCCCCGCATCTTTCTCATCTTGATACAACGGTGGCTCACCGGGCTGTCTGCCCAACCCTCTATCCTTATCTCAATGTCCGCGAGCGCATGGTCCTGGTCGACCAGGATGACATCCTTGACCTTGAAAAGCGGCCCGCCATCCTGACCGGATACGAAATAGCGCAGCCATTCGCTGTCACCGATGTATCCATAAGATCCGTCCGGCGCCGAAAAAGCCTCATCCACAGCCCTGAAATAATCCGGCGTCATGAACCGCTCCGTATCTACGGTCAGGAAGTGGTCGGGGATATAGCTGCAAAGCTCAAGCGCTGTCCCGGACAGTTCCCGGGTGACATCCCTGCCCCCTGTGAAGAATCGTTTCCCCTCCGGTGAAAGGAAGGTTATCACCTCGTCATAGGGCACGGTGAACGAAGGGGAGGCTGCCGATTCGGGAGCAATCTCGCCCTGAGAGTAGGTGAACACGAGGCCCTCCGCTGAAGGGCAGGGATAGGCCCGGGGAAGGGGAATGGTATAGCCGTCAACCTGCAGTTCATCGAGCAGGTCTTCCGGGTTGACCCCGAAATATTCGCAGAGACCTTTCCGGATCATGGGCTGGAAACGGGAAAGATCCGGCTCGCCTCCGAAGAAATCGATGAATATCTCGCCTTTCTGCTTGTCGAAGGTGATTGCATCGCGGTAGAAGTCATCTCTCATCATCCCGCTTTCGTGATAGTTGAAGGTCTGGTCGAAAACCAGCAGCCTGTCGTTTTCATAGCCTTTCTTGAGGGAATAGTCCAGGGAAAGGAAATACTCGGCATCTCCGGACTCTTCATACCCGTCCGTCGCCAACTCATGAATCCTCTTTATGGTATTGGAGAAGAAGTATTCGGTAAGGACTTGGGAGTCCTTCCAGTCACCGCTGAAAGGAGGATAGGCGATATTTTCCCCCTCGCCATTGAGGGAACTTTCGATGACGTAGGAAAGAAGGAAACGGATCGATCCCACAACACCTTCCGTGGAGACGGGAAGGTCGATGTTGAATCGGGCGGAGTAATGGTCTCCGAACGCTGTCCGGCTGAATGTTTCGGTCCTGACCGTCTGGGCCGGCAGATTGTCCGTCCCCAAGAACAACGTTCCAAGGCAGGTGAGAAGTAACAGGCCAGATTTCATGGGGTGCATAACAACGTTAAAACAGGTTGGATGACAAATATAACTCTTTTTCACTGGATTTGTGGATACACTGATAATGTCCTTCATCTCGACGACAAAAACAAGGATATCTGTCGTCGGGAAGAGCCCCTTGGCTCCGGCTGTACCACCCTTTGGCCATATCCTGGGCTATCTTCGCCTCCGATATGACCACTTACTACTGCCATAGTCTTGAGGAAGCCCTGAGACGGGCGAAGAAAGCCGGGAAACGGCCGGGCTGCTTCTATGGTGGGATCGTCATGCGGTCGGGAAAGAAGGGCTTTGCCATCTATCGGGACGGGAAAGTGATTGAGCAGTATTCGGTTATCGGAGGCCGCCCGCCCGTTTGCTAATCTGACTGGGAATGGTTATCTTGCAGCCTGTTAATGAATCTGCCCCTTGAAAGCCTCGAACAAACAACTCCTCTGGTGGCTCGGTGCGCTGGCGCTGGGAACCGTTCTGGGACTTCTGCATAGCGGCGCCGTTGATGCCGTGTGCGGGTTTGTCGCCACTGTCTATACCCGGCTGTTCCAGTTCCTGGCGGTCCCTACAGTGGCGCTCGCGATCATGACGACGCTCATCCTGTTCGGGAAGCAGCGGAGTACCCGGAAGGTGTTCGTCCATACGGTGACCTACACCCTTCTGACCACTTTTGCGGCCGCGCTTGTCGGGATGGGCCTGTACCTGCTGATCGCTCCGGAGAACTTGCCGGCTGAACTGGTTTCTTCGGCCGGACAGGTTGATGCCGGAGGAACTACCTTCCGGGACCATATCATTTCAGTCATTCCCAACAACGTCGTCCAGCCTTTCCTTTCCGGAAACGTCCTGTCCATCCTCCTGATTGCCATCGCCTTCGGCCTTGCCCTGGCATGGATGCCCGACAGCGACGGAAAAGGTGTTGTGGTGAAAGGGATCCAAGGCCTCCAGGAACTGTTTTTCACCTTGATCAAGGCGCTCATCTGGACCCTTCCCCTGGGTATCACCGCCTTTGCCGCGCAGCTCTCCGCCCAGCTCAGCGGGGGCGTCGCCCTCGGCTCCCTCGGCAAGTATGCGGCGGTCATCCTTGCGGGGAACATCCTGCAGTTCTTTGTCGTCCTACCCTTGTTCCTGCTCGCCCGGAGGATCAATCCGCTGAAGGTTTTCAAGGCGATGAGCCCTGCCGTGGTGATGGCGCTTTTCACGAAGAGCTCTGCTGCCACTCTCCCTGTCACCTTGTCATCGGCGGAAAACCGGCTGGGGGTGGATCCCAAGGTGTCCCGTTTCGTCCTTCCCATCTGCACGACCATCAACATGAACGGCTGCGCGGCCTTCATCCTGGTGACGTCCCTGTTCGTCATGCAGAACGGCGGAATGTCCCTCGGCATCGGAACCATGCTTCTATGGGTTGTCGTATCCGTATTTGCGGCTGTCGGTAACGCCGGTGTGCCCATGGGGTGCTTCTTCCTGACGGTCTCTCTCATGACGGGCCTGGGCGCTCCTGTCGAGGTCCTGGGCCTGATCCTTCCGATCTATACCATCATCGACATGGTGGAAACGGCCGAAAACGTCTGGTCCGACTCCTGCGTCTGCGCCATGACGGACCGGGACTGCGGTTATTTCCGGTCCAGCCCGGCCAGGCGGTCCGCCCAGCGTTCCGGCCAGAAGTGATAATAGGACCTGCGCCGGCCGGGATGCCACCAGGCCGCCCAAAGGAGGGAGGGGAGGCCGATCACAAGGAGGTACAGCGGCCCCAGCAGAAGGGATTGGCGGCAGTGGCCGTATTCATGCCGGATGATCCGTATGTCGTCGCTTCGCTTTACGTAGATGAAATGTCCCAGGGAGATGCCGCCGGACATGGACGGGGAGCAAAGGACGCGGACGGTATCCGGGATACCCGGAATTCCACGGACGCGGCGTTTGTCCTTCATGAACAGGCCGAAGACCAGGCCGGCAAGGTCCTGGGGCAGCTGCCAAAGATGGGACAGGACGGAGAGGGTCCGGTTCATATCACCCGTACCAGGTAATAGAACATCGCCAGCACGCGGCGGCGGAGGATCCCGTAATCCAGGGATTCCAGATTGTCGTCAACCTTGTTGTTGCGGAGGGTGATGCCGGAAGTGAACATCACGGAAGGGATGCCGTTGTCCAGGAAAGGCTTCTGGTCCGAGATGCTTCGGTAGAAAACCCGTGTGAAATCCTTGCTTCCATAGTAGTCGAACGCGATGTCGAGACTCACTTCCGGGCTCATGTTGGCGATGAGGAGCGCATCCCGCCGGCCGCTTCTCTCCTCGGAAAGCATCATCAGGAAATCCGGCCGGTCCTTGTGCAGCGGGGCTTCGGTGCCGCCCACCTGGTCGATGTTGACCATCCGGTCGATGACGCCCGGGGTGATGACCTGTCCGGTCCGGGGGTTGGTCAGCCGTCCGCCGGCGATTTCGTTCCAGAGATGGAAGGAGCCCCCAAGGCTCTGCTCCTTGGCGTCGAAGGCGACAAAGATGATGGAGTGCGCGTAGGTCTTTCCCAGCGATTTCAGATGCTGGAACATCCGGGCCAGCGTCAGGAGCGAGGAGACGCCGGATGCATTGCTGTCGGCACCGGGATACAGGGCCCCGGAAAGGGTGCCGAGATGGTCAAAGTGGGCACCGACGACGACATACCGGTCGCCGCTGCCGGGAAGGATTCCGATGACGTTGTGGGCCTTCGCCCCCGTCATGGTCCGGAATCCGTGGTAGTAACTGCCGCCGGCGGGAAGGAGTCCGGCCGATTCGAACAGCTGTCCGATGAGGGCCTGGCTCCGGACCGACCCGACCGTGCCCGTGGCCCGGCCGGTACACAGGCTGTCGGTCAGCAGTCCGACCTGGTAACGGAGATCCTCCTCGGTGGCCAGCGGTGCCGCATTCGAGGCGCTGATGAAGTAGCCCCGGGACTGGGCTGCCGCCGTCAGGCAGGACACGAGCAGGAGAACGCCGATATGGAAAAATTTCACTTTCATCCGTAGAACGGGCACGATAAATGCTTATCTTTGCATAATTGGTGCGAAATTAGCCATTTCAGCCGTGATTTGAAAATTTTTCTAGATGAAGTGTCCTCAGAAAGTCATCCTGCTGCTGGTCGCCGTGCTGCTCGGCGTCCTTCCGGCGCGTGCGCAGTATGACAAGGATGTCTTTATGTTCCGCGGACGGAACGCTTTGGCGGAAGGCCACCTGGCCGAGGCTGTATCCCATTTCAACGTCCTTGCCCAGCTGGATTCCACCGACTACTGGACTTTCTTCTACCGGGGCATCGCCAAGTACAACCTGGGCGATATCCGCGGTGCGCGGGCGGATTTCAACACCGCCGTCCGCCTGAATCCCGTCTTTACCTCCGGATACCATTACAGGGCCATTACGGCGAGTCGTTTCGGGGACTATGAGGATGCCCTGCAGGACCTTGAAAAGGCGATTTCGCTTCGTCCGGGTTCCTCCGGCCTGTATTTCACCCGGGGTGTGACCTACTTCCTCAGCCAGCAGTTCGAGCCGGCCGTCAGGGATTTCGACAAGTACATCCGTCAGGAGCCCAAGGATCCTTCGGCCTATCTGAACCGGGGCGCTTCGTACCTGTTCCTGGGAGATACCCTCAAGGCGGTCGCCGATTACAACAAGGCCATCAAGATCGACCGTTTCGAACCCGAAGGCTATATCCGCCGGGGTCGCCTGCTGGCTGCCCGGGGCGAGTATGATGCGGCCATCAAGGATATGGACAAGGCCATCGAGCTGGACAGCACCAATACCCTGGCTTATTTCAACCGGGCCATCCTCCATTCCGAGCAGAACCATCTGAACGAGGCGATGTCGGATCTCAACGCCGTCCTCAAGCACGAACCCGGCAACGCCCTCACCCTGTATAACCGCAGCCTCATCTCGGCCCAGGTGGGCGATTTCGCATCGGCCCTGTCTGATATGGACCGCGTCATCAACATCAATCCCAACAACGTGCTGGCCTATTTCAACCGGGCCGGTTTCTTCCTGGAGATGGGGCGGTGGGAGGATGCCCTCGCCGATTATAACAAGGCCATCGAACTGTATCCGGACTTTGCCAAGGCCTATATGAACCGCGCCTATGCCGAACTGCAATTGGGGATGAACCGGGCATCGAGGGAAGACTACAAGACCGGCCGCCGGAAGGTCGCCGAATATAGGGCCAAGAACGCCGCCGGTGCCGCCGAGTTTGCCGACACCACCAGGAAGTACAGCAGCCTGCTGGCCCTGGACGCCGATTTCGCCAAGCACGACTTCGATGACGAGATGCTCCAGCACCGCGATGTGGACATCAACCTGAAGCCGCTGTACAAGTTCGTCCTGGCTTCCGGCCGTGACGATACCAACTATGCCCTGGAGCACCGGTACGAGAACCCTCTCCTGGAGCGTTTCTATGGTACGCTGCCGCTTCCTGTCGTGATTACGGCAGACGGCTCTTCCGTTCCGGCTCCTTCCCGGGAAACCCTGGACCAGGTCCTGTATGGCGGGATGCAGGAGGGACCGTCCCGCGAGTTCCTGCTGGCGCTTTCCGAAATCGACCAGAAGCAGTACAACGCAGCCCAGGCCCATTACGACCGCGCCATTGAAGGGGATGGGGACCGGTATGAGATCTATTACAAGGCTTTCTACCTGATGAACCGGGCGGTCCTTCGGGCGGAAATGATCGACTTCATCGCCTCCATCGAGTCCAACGTGCAAACCCTCACCATGGACGACAAGGGAAACACCCGTGCCCGTGTGCGCGAGCAGGTGACCAGCCATTACGACTATTCCGAGGCACTCTCCGATCTGGAACAGGCTGCCTCCGTCCTCCCGAACATGCCTTACATCCAGTTCAACCTGGGCAATCTGTACTGCCTGTCCCAGCAGCTGGTGAACGCCATCGAGTGTTATGGGAAAGCCATCGCGCAGTATCCCTATATGGGTGATGCCTACTTCAACAGGGGACTGGTGCTCATCTATCTGAAAGACAAGGAGAAAGGTTGCATTGACCTCTCCCGTGCCGGTGAACTGGGCATCGGGGACGCCTACAGCGTGATTTCCCGGTATTGCGAGGAGGAACGGAACTGATGCGTTTCCTGAGCTTTTCCAGCGGCAGCTGCGGCAACTGCTATCTCCTGTTACGGGATGAACCCGGAACGGCCCCTTCGGGCATCCTGATCGACGCTGGCGTGAGCATCCGCCGGATGAAAAGGATCCTGGAGAGCCTTTCCCTGGACTTCGACTGTTTTCAGGCGGTTCTGGTCACGCACGACCATGGCGACCATATCCGCAATCTCGGCTCCATCTGCAAGCGCCTGTCCAAGCCGGTGTATACCACGCCGGTCCTGCAGGATGCGCTTACGCGCAATCCCTTCACCCGGCTGGAAATCGGCGGCTGCCGGCAGGACCTGTTGACGGACGCCTGGAACCGCGTGGCGGAAGGGATTGAGGTCCAGTATTTTGAAGTCCCGCACGACGCTACCCAGACCGTAGGTTATGCCATCCGTTGCGACGGGCATCTGTTCGTCCTGATGACGGACCTGGGCCACGTGACGGACGAGGCGATGTATTGGGCTTCCCAGGCCGATACGGTCGTGGTGGAGTCGAATTTCGACGTGGACATGCTCCTGGGCGGCTCCTACCCGCATTACCTCAAGATGCGCATCTGCCAGGGCTCCGGCCATCTTTCCAACGATGCCTGCGGCGACGCCATCCGCCGCTTCATGCACCCCGGCCTCAGGAATCTCTTCCTCTGTCATCTCAGCGGCAACAACAATACCCCGCGCCTGGCCTATGAGCATGCAAGCAAGGTGCTCCGTGAACTGGGCGTAGAGCCCGGTACGGTGCACCTTCGCATCCTGGAGCGCGGCATCCCTTCGCCGCTGCTTGCCTTGTAGGATTACCGTTCGTCCACGATCTGGACGCCGGGATAGTCGGCTTCCCGGAAGGTCACGTCCTGGTCCGTGACGTCAAAGCCCAGGTCCCGCATGGTGATCGTGATGCCGTACATCTTGGTACTCAGGCTTATGGGAAGGTAAGAATCCTTGGCGACGACGAGATCCATGTTCTTGGGGTCATCCTTGTTCGTGTTGGTGCGGCTCTTCTTGCAGCGGAGATACCAGGCCTTGTCCGTTTCCTTGGAGATGGAAACGTCATACCCCTCGGTGGCGCTCTGGAACATCTTCATGTTCTCCTCCTCCTGGGATTTCTTGCTGGCGTCGCGTTTCTTGATCTTGATGACTTTTTCCTTGACATGGTAGTCCCACTCCGTATCGCCGTCGACATACGTGATCATGTGCTCGCCTTTCACGTCCATCTCCATCCGCAGCTTGTCACCATAGCTTTTGACGGAGGACGAGAAGGTGCCCAGCAGGGGAATCTTCATATCCATGGTCATGGCGATGCCTTCGCTGGACTCGTACTTTTCCATGACTTCATCCATCCGGGCGACAATCTCTTCAGCGGTCTGGGCGAAGGCCGTCACCGCCAGGGATAGGAAAAGAAGAAGGGTAGAAATCCGTTTCATATCTGAAATAGTAGGGTTTAATGCGTTTGATGGAGCCATCTGCCCCGGCCCAGACGGATCAGGAAGATGGTGCCGCGGAAGGTGAGTTCACCGGCCATCGCGATCCAGAAGCCGATGAGCCCGTACGCCTTGACCAGGAAGATGGCCGGAATGATGCGCACGATCCACATGGAAGTGAAGTTCATGACGCTCGGCCACTTGGTGTCGCCGGCACCTACGAAGGCACCGTACGCGACGATGGAGGCCGCGTAGCCCAGTTCGGCGAAGGCCTCGATCCTCAGGCAGCGGGCACCGAGGCCGATGACTTCGCCCTCGGGTGTGAGGAGGCCCATCAGCTGCGGGGCGAAAGCGTACATCAGGATGGCGAGGATGCCCATGATACCCATAGCCGTGAGGGTGGTGATCCAGGCGAACCGACGGGCCAGTTCTTTCCGGTTCGCTCCGACGGACTGGCCCACGAGGGCCGTCGATGCGTCGGCAATGCCGTAGCCCGGCATGTAGCAGAAACTCTCCGCCGTGATGGCGAAGGAGTTCGCCGCGATGGCAATGGTGCCGAGGGGAGCCACGATGATGGTCGAGGCGATATACCCCCCACGGATCAGGATATTCTGCAGGGCCATCGGTCCTCCGATGCCCAGCGCCTTGCCCAGGACGGTCTTCGTCGGACGGAACAATCCTTTATCCTGCAGCAGGTTGAGCTCGGGAGAACGGACGGTGACGAAATACAGCATCGCCGCTGCGGTGATGATTTCCGCCAGACCCGTTCCCAGGGCCGCCCCCACGACGCCCATTTTCAGGACATAGATGAACAGATAGTTGAAAGCCACGTCCATCAGGCACATCCCGATGTTCAGGTAGCTGGGAACCTTCATGTTTCCGCTCACCTGCAGCATGGACGCGCACATCCAGTCGATCTGCATGAACGGCATGCAGGCGGCGACGATGAAGAAATACTTCGTCGCGTCGGAGGCGATTTCATCCGTACCGCCCAGCCAGTAGGGGAGCGGCCCCGCTATGGCCATGCCGACGAGGGCGATGAACCCGCTGAAGACGAGGGCACTGACGAGCCCCTGCCGCAGCACCTCCCTGGCGGCCTTGAAGTTGTTGGCGCCGATCAGGTGCGCCACCTGGACGGAGAATCCGCTGCCGCAGGCCCCGCAGAAACCGCCGAGCAGCCACATGCAGGTGGACACGAGGCCGATGGACGCGCCCGCCGCCGCTCCAAGGTGACCTACCATCGACGTGTCGATGTACTGCATCAGGACGGACGAGAGCTGTGCGATGATGGCCGGATAACTGAGCATGAGGCACAGTTTCAGCTGCTGCAAGCCTGTCAGGGAACCGCCGCCCCGGATCTGCCCGAGCAAATAGTCTTTTGTCCCAGTCATCGGATCAATACTCATAAGGAGGTACTTCGCCCCGGTCGATAAGGTCGCGGAGCACATCCATCCAGCCTGTGTCGGCCGTCCCGAAAGCCGTCCGGACGTCGTCCAGGGTATAAGGCGCCTTGACGGATGCTTTCAGCCGGGAGGCCAGGTCGCGGAGGTCCCTCGCTTTTCCGCGGCAGATGTCGCAGTGCCCGCAGTCCCCGCTTTCCTCCTGTCCGAAATAGCGCAGAAGGAAGCGGGAACGGCATTCTTCCTGTTCGGCGGCATAGGAAAGCATCGTCTCCACCCGTTCATGGAAGGCGCTCCTGAGCATTTCGTAACGCTTGGGGGAGAGGTTCACGTTCCCTTCGTGCAGGCGGTCGTGGAGGATGTAGATGACATCGGCCCGGTCGGCAGGGATGTATTTGATGACGTGGTTGACGGACAGTCCGTACAGGAGCTGGCGAAGCTGGGATACGGTTGTGCCGCATTTCCCCGCGATGTATTCCTCGTCAATCGAGACCGGATAGGAAAACAGGCCGGTGTAGCTTCGCATCAGGGTTTCCAGCAGGGAGACCATCCTCGCATCCGGGAGTTCGGTCCCGTAAAGGTCCGTCCGGTCGACGGTAATCTGCACCCGCGTCTGGATCTCCAGGTCCTCGTTGAAGGTCCAGTGTCCTTCCCGCTCGATATACTTGATGGCATAGAAGACCGCCGCCTGCTGGAGGTGGAAGTGCCGGCAGAAAGCGGCCAGGTCAAACTTGAGCTGGCGCCCTTTTCCGGTGTCATAGGGTATCTCGTGGAAGATGTGGACCTTGTGGTAGATGTCCTCGATGTATTCCAGGGAAGGGAAGGACGCCTTTTCGATCTGGCTGAGGCGTCGGCGGTCCCCGTCGTTCCAGAGGAGGACGGCGTAGGATGGGGCTCCGTCGCGCCCGGCTCGTCCGGCTTCCTGGAAATAGGCTTCCGGCGAATCCGGCAGGTCGAAATGCACGACAAAGCGGACATCGGCCTTGTCGATGCCCATCCCGAAGGCGTTGGTGCACACCATCACCCGGATCCGTCCCGCCTTCCAGTCCTCCTGCCGGAGGGCTCTGGCAGCGGTTGACAGGCCCGCATGATAGTAGGATGCGGAGATGCCGGCGACGTGGAGCATCTGGGCCGTTTCCTCGGCTTTCTTCCGGTTGCGGACGTACACGATGCCGGTGCCGGGAACGCCGTTGCAGACGGAAAGGAGCTGGCCGGCCTTGTCTTCACAGTTCCGCACGATGTAGGATAGGTTGGGCCGCTCGAAGCCGGATTTCAGAAGGTTTTTCTCCTTGAATTCCAGGCGTGCCATAATGTCTTCCGCTACAACCGGGGTGGCGGTGGCGGTCAGGGCGATGACCGGGGCGTCCACCATCCTCCGGAGCTGCCCGACCTGCAGGTATTCCGGTCGGAAGTCATAGCCCCACTGCGAGATGCAGTGTGCCTCGTCCACGACGATGAAGGAGATGTCCAGGACGGGGAGATAACGCTGGAAAAGGCGTGTCTGGAGCCTTTCGGGGGAGAGGTAGAGGAATTTGTAGTCGCCATAGGCGGCGTTGTTCAGGGCCAGGTCCACTTCGTGCCGGTTCATTCCGGCGTGGACCGCGATCGCCCGGATGCCCCGGGCGGAGAGGTTCTGCACCTGGTCCTTCATCAGGGCGATGAGGGGGGTGACGACGAGGGCGATTCCGTCCTTCATCAGGGCAGGAACCTGGAAGCATACGGATTTCCCGCCTCCAGTGGGCAGGATGCCCAGGACGTCCCGGCCGGCAAGCGCTTCGTCGATGATGCGTTCCTGCATGGGCCGGAATCCCTCGTATCCCCAATATGTTTTCAAGACCTCCTTCGGCGTCATGGCGCGAAGGTACGTATTTTTTACAAAAAGATAAGTGGCTTCATTGGAAAAGTTCTGAATTATTAATAAATTTGCAGAATTGAAGAAATAATCTTTAAACCCGTATAATTATGGCAAACATCAGTCTGGCCAAGTATGGTATCAAAGGGGTCAAGGAAATCCTCTACAACCCTACCTACGAGGTCCTTTACAACGAGGAGACCAAGCCCGGTCTCGAGGGGTATGACAAGGGTCAGGTGACCGAGCTCGGCGCCATCAACGTCATGACCGGCATCTACACCGGCCGTTCCCCCAAGGACAAGTACATCGTGTACGACGAGACCACCAAGGAAGGCGCCCCGGGCGAAATCTGGTGGACCACCGAAGGTTATCCGAACGACAACCACAAGATGTCCGTGAAGACCTGGAAGGCCGTCAAGAAGCTCGCCCAGCAGCAGCTCAGCGGCAAGCGCCTCTTCGTCGTGGACGGTTTCTGCGGCACCCACGCCGACACCCGCATGAAGGTCCGCTTCATCATGGAGGTCGCCTGGCAGGCCCACTTCGTCACGAACATGTTCATCCGTCCGAAGAACCAGAAGGAATTCGACCAGGAACCCGACTTCGTGGTGTACTGCGCTTCCAAGGCCAAGGTTGACAACTATGAGGAACTCGGCCTCCGCAGCGATACCTGCGTCGCCTTCAACGTCACTTCCCGTGAGCAGGTGATCCTCAATACCTGGTACGGCGGCGAGATGAAGAAGGGCATGTTCTCCATGATGAACTACTACCTCCCGCTCAAGGGCATCGCCGCGATGCACTGCTCCGCCAACACGGACATGAACGGTGAGAACACCGCCATCTTCTTCGGCCTCTCCGGCACCGGCAAGACCACCCTCTCCACCGACCCGAAGCGTCTACTCATCGGCGACGACGAGCACGGCTGGGACAACAAGGGCGTCTTCAACTTCGAAGGCGGCTGCTACGCCAAGGTCATCAAGCTCGACAAGGAGTCCGAACCCGACATCTACAACGCCATCCGCCGCGACGCCCTCCTCGAGAACGTCACCGTCGACGAGAACGGCAAGATCGACTTCAACGACAAGTCCGTCACCGAGAACACCCGCGTGTCCTACCCGATCTACCACATCGAGAAGATCGTCCGTCCGGACAGCCACGGCCCCGCCGCCAAGCAGGTGATCTTCCTCAGCGCCGACGCCTTCGGCGTGCTGCCTCCGGTGTCCATCCTGACCCCGAACCAGTGCAAGTACTACTTCCTCTCCGGCTTCACGGCCAAGCTCGCGGGCACCGAGCGCGGCATCACCGAGCCCACCCCGACCTTCTCCGCCTGCTTCGGCCAGGCCTTCCTGGAGCTCCATCCGACCAAGTACGCCGAGGAGCTTGTCAAGAAGATGAAGAAGTCCGGCGCGAAGGCTTACCTGGTGAACACCGGCTGGAACGGCACCGGCAAGCGCATCTCCATCCGTGACACCCGCGGCATCATCGACGCCATCCTGAACGGCAGCATCGACAAGGCCCCGACCAAGATGATCCCGTACTTCAACTTCGAGGTTCCCACCCAGCTCGAAGGCGTGGACACCGGCATCCTCGATCCTCGCGACACCTACGCCGATCCCGCCATCTGGGAGGAGAAGGCCAAGGATCTCGCCGGCCGCTTCATCAAGAACTTCCACAAGTACGAGTCCAACCGCGCCGGCAAGGCCCTCGTCAAGGCCGGTCCGAAGCTCTAGTACTGTCGTCATTCCCGGCTTGACCGGGAATCTGTCCTTTCAAAAGGCTGACCCTTGCGGTCGGCCTTTTTTTTGCTATATTTGTGTGATTGAACAAATGCTGTTGATTATGAAAAGATTCTTTGCTTTGCTGACCGCCTTGACCTTGGCCGTGGCGGCCTATGCGCAGACCGCCGAAGAAATCGTCGCCAAGATGGATGCCGCGATGGAACAGGTCAGTGCGGAGAATGGCTTCCGGATGACGATGGACATCAAGATTCCCATCCTGGGCACGATGTCCTCCAACGCCTGGAGCCTGGGAGACAAGATGCGCCTGGAGGCGGAGATGATGGGCAAGAAGCTCGTCACCTGGCAGGACGGCCAGACGGAATGGACCTATGACGCCGGCGAGAACACCATCACCATCGAGAACCAGGACAAGACCAAGAAGTCCGACGAGGAGGAGAACATGAAGATGTTCCAGAGCGCCACGGAAGGGTATGACGTGTCCATCGCCAAGGAAACGTCCTCGGCCTGGACCATCAAGTGCAAGAAGAACCGCTTCAACACGAACAAGGACGATCCCAAGAACATGGAAATCGTCATCGCGAAGGATACCTACTACCCGATGAGCCTGAGCGCCAAGGTGGATCTGGTCACCGTCACGATGCGCAACCTCAAGTTCAACGTGACCGAGGAGGAAGTGACTTTCAACAAGGCCGATTATCCCGGCGCCACCATCATCGACAAGCGATAGGGCCATGGGCAAGAGAATCTTGACATCCGCGGCCGTCCTCGTGGCAGGACTGTCCCTTGCGTGGAACGCTGCCGCGCAGCAGCTTCCGTTCGCCCGGGTGGAACCGTACCTGGGAGAGAAAGAAATCCCCAACGCGGTCGTGTTCCTCCCGCCGCCTCCGGAGGAGGGAACACCCCAGTTCGCCTATGACGAGGCGCAGTACCAGTGGGGCAAGACCCAGCGGGTCGGCGCGCGCGCCCTCCGCGCCATCAAGGAGGAGACGACCAACGTGGATTCCATGGCGGCGCTGTTCAGCGGCGCCTTCGGCCGGAAACTGTCCCGCCAGACCACGCCGAAAACGATGCACCTGCTGGACCGGAGCATCCGCACCTTCCGCCTCGGAGCCAGCGGCCCCAAGGCCGCGTATATGCGCCTGCGCCCGTATGTCTTCTATCGGGAAGGGACGCTGATGCCCAAGAGCGAGGAGGGTTCCCGCCGGAGCGGATCCTATCCGTCCGGGCACACGGTCCGCGGCTGGGGCATGGCCCTGGTCCTGGCGGAACTGAATCCCGAACGGCAGGACACGCTGCTCAAGGCCGGCTATGAGTGGGGCCAGAGCCGCGTGATCGCGGGTTACCATTGGCAGAGCGATGTCGATGCGTCCAAGCTTCTGGCATCGGCCACCTTCGCCGCGATGCACTCCAACGAGACGTATCGGGAGGATGTGGCCGCGGCCCGCGAGGAGCTCAAGGCCCTGGCGGAGGCCGATGCCGAAGCCGGGCAGGCGTGGCTCCGCAACCGGCGCCCCGAGCCGGAGAAGCACCACCTGGTCCCGAACCGCAAGGTTGCAAAGGACAGCCCGTACAAGGGCCACAAGAACTATGGCAAGCGCATCGCCGTCTTCGGCGGCTCCCTCTCCGTGAACAACGAGTCCGACGCCGCGAAGCAGTGCTGGGCGGACCTCCTGAACGCCGAGGTTACCACCTATGGCGTGGGCGGGGCCGGTTTCTCCAACAAACAGGGCTATACCCTCCAGAAACAGGTGGACGATGCCGGCGTGTACGACGTGTATGTGCTTTGGGCGTCGACCAACGACTACAACAATAGCCGCGAGTGCGGCACTTGGCAGGACTACACCGTCTACGACAATTACGACCCGCGGAAGCTGACCACCCAGTGCGGCGGCATCAACTACTGCATCAAGACCCTGCTGGAGAAGAATCCGAAGGCGGAGATCTACTTCTTCACCTCCCTCCGTTTCTTCGGGGCCGACGCCGGCCACAATCCGTACTCGGCGGAGCCCAACAAGACCGGCAAGACCTTCGCGGACTACATCGAGGCCCAGAAGGCCTGCTGCGCCTACTACGGCATCCCGGTGCTGGACCAGTTCAACCTCCAGGGAATCAACGAGTTCAACGTGGGCCTCTACTATCTGGGCGACAAGCTCCATATGAACGAGGACGGCTACCGGCGCCTCGGCCCGGTCCAGGCCGCCTTCCTCGCGGACGGCCGGTAATCGGCGCGACATAGCATAAAAAATAACCTCCTGGCGTTGGCCAGGAGGTTATTTGTTCGATAGGCGGAATCGGTGCTACTTCTTGCTGAAAGCGTAGTTGCCGCTCTTGGAGAAGACGACATTCATGTTGGATCCGGAAACGGTGCCGGTGATGTCCTGCAGCTCGTCATTCAGCAGTTTTCCCTGGGTTTTCATCGTGCCGTTGCTGTACGTATACGGGTAGGTGCAGGTGGACGTGATTCTACCGGAAACGCGCGTCAGGGTCGCCTCCTTGTCGGTGAAAGACAGCGTGAGGGTGCCGACGCCCATCAAGTCCGCCGTGGACCAGGTGGTTCCCTTGAGGGAGGCCACGGCTTCACCCGGTTTTCCGCTGCCACCGCCGCCCTGTTCATTGTTTCCGGAATTGTCCTTGGAGCAGGAGACGGCCGCCAAAGCGAGGCAGCAAGCGGCCAGCAGGCCGAAAAGTTTCAAATTCTTCATAGTCGTATCAATTGTACTGTATAAAGTTTATCGGATGAACTCTTTCAGGAGTTTGTGAAGGAGCTCACTGACGTAGGCGTTTTCTGTGGGGTGGGAGCCGAAGGTCGGGGTCTCGTTCACGAAATGGATGACGCGGTCCGTCTCTCCGTCGATGACGGCGCAGTAGAGGACGTTGCCGTACGGGTCGCTGACAGAATAATTCTGGGAAGGATTGGTCAGGCCCGTGATGCCGGTGAGTTTCTCGACGGCCTTGTCGATGAGTTTGGAAGTGGCTTTCTCCACCTTTTCACGCTGGTAACCCGCCTTGGTCTGAACATAGCCGTAGGAGTAGATGACGATGCCGTAGCGGAGGCCGCTCTTGTCCAGCATCTTGCGCAGGGACTTGGGGACGCGGAGACGGTCGGCTTTGGCCGGATCCACATCCGGGAAGGTCCGCAGCCAGTTCTTGATGTCCGCGTTCTCACCGTCGTAGTCGGCCGGGATCATGTCGGAGAAGGGGAAGCGTTCCGAATTGATGATATTCGTGATCGTTCTCGTCGCCGTGGCGGAAGACTCTTCGTTATAATAGCCTTTCCCGTCGTCGCCGTAAAGGACGATGAAGGAGTAGGGCTCAACGAAAGCGTACTCCGGGACGGAGGCCAGGTTGACGCTGGAATTCGTGTAACGGGAAGGACCGCAGGCCGCCAGGAGAAGGAGGGCGGCGAGTCCGAGGATCAGATGCTTGAAAATTTTCATGGTCAGTCGTTAAATTTTGCAAATATACGCTTTTTTCCCGACTTGGGGAAATGGGGAAAAAGGGATGACTGTGCTGTGACTTGGCACAATGGGGCGCTACCTTTGCCCTTGGAAACCAAAAACGAAAGCGCCATGTTCGAGATCGTCGTCACCCTGGGCCTTGCGGCCTTCGCCATCTGGCTCCTGCTGGACAGTGCCATCGAATACGTCCGGGACGGACAGGAAGATACGCTCGCTACCGAGCCGTGACAGTCAGGCCGTCGTAGGCGGGCTGGACGTCGGACCGGATGCCGCGCTCGGCGCACAGGCGCCGGAGATCGTCGCAGAAAGCGGCGTGCGAGGGGAACGCGTGGCTCAGGTGCGTGAGCCAGGTATGCTTCGCGCCGATGCGGTCCGCCAGCTCCAGGGCCTGGTCCAGCGAGAAATGCGAGTGGTGGGGGTGGTAGCCCACCGTGTTCAGCGACACGTGCTCCAGCCCTTGCAACTTAACCAGTTCGCTGTCCGGCAGGGAACTCATATCCGTGATATACGCGATGTTCCCGAACCGGAACCCTAGCACAGGCATCTGGTCGTGGAAGCCCCGGATGGGGATGATATTCAAGTACTTGACTCCGTCAACAATCCCGCTGTCCGGGCCGGAAAGGGCCGGCAAGGCGGGCACGACGGCGTTGTCCGAAGGAATGAGCGACCCGTCCGGCTGCCGGTAGAAATAGCCGACGTCGTGGACCCATTCCAGGTCGCCGGTGTTTTCCAGCGAGGTGATGCGGAAAGGCTTCTCGTCGATGATATGCACGTGCCATTCGGGGGCGCCGGGATACTTGTGCTCGGCGAAGGCATAGGCATAGTCGTTCCGCAGCGACTTGAGCACCTCCGGCTCGCAGTAGATCTCCACGGCCTTCCGGTCGATATAGTTGAACGACCGCACGTCGTCCAGGCCGCCCGTATGGTCCTTGTGCTTGTGCGTCAGCAGGATGGCGTCCAGGTGGCGGATCCCTTTCGCGAGCATCTGCATCCGAAAGTCGGGACCGGCGTCGATGAGCACCTGGAACCCCTCGTACTCCACGAACGCCGCCGCCCGGAACCGCTTGTCGTGCGCATCCGTCGACCGGCACACCGCACACTGGCACCCGATGATCGGAATCCCCTGCGAGGTCCCCGTCCCCAGAAATGTGAGCTTCACTTCACTCATAACACGATATTCTCCAACTGGTTCACCAGCGCCGGGTCGTAGGGCTTCTCGACGCGGATGTAGTTGCCGGTGTAGCCGAACATCATACCGCCCTTGACGCTGGATTCCCACAGGACGCGTTCGGGAAGGCCCTTGTTGGCCGCGACGAAAGCGGCGTGGAGTTCGTCCGAGAGGGCTTCGAGCCGCGCGACGCGGTCCGTCTTCACGCTGTCCTGGACCTGGTCCGGCATCACGGCGGCGCGGGTGCCGGGACGCTTGGAGTAGGGGAACACGTGCAGGAACGCGGGCTTGATCCGGTCCTTCAGGAAATGGTATGTCTCCAGGAACAATTCCTCGGTTTCGCCCGGCAGGCCGACGATAACGTCGATGCCGAAGAACACCTTCGGCTCTCCGGGGCGTTCCATCGCCTGACGGATGTAGTCGATGCGGGAGGCGAACAGGGCCGTGTCGTACCGGCGGCCGACCTTCTTCAGCAAGGTGTCGCTGCCGGACTGGAGCGGGATGTGGAAATGCCGCTGGAACTTGGTGCCGGAGGCGATCCAGTCCACGATCTCCTCCGTGATGAGGTTCGGTTCGATGGACGAGATCCGGTATCGGTCGATGCCGTCCACCGCGTCGAGGGCCTTCAGCAGGTCCAGGAAGGATTCGCCCGTCGTGCGGCCGAAATCGCCCGTGTTCACGCCCGTCAGCACCACCTCGTGGATGCCCTTCGCGGCGATCTGCTCCGCTTGTTTCACGAGCTCGCAGATGGGAATGTTCCTGCTCCGGCCGCGGGCGAACGGCACGGTGCAGTACGCGCAGAAGTTGTTGCACCCGTCCTGCACCTTCAGGAACGACCGCGTCCGCTCGCCGGAAGAGTACGCCGGGAGGGTATCGACGAGATCCCTTCGTCGGTCTTCGACCTCCTCGGGATGACAGTCGTTTGTCATTCCGAGCGAAGCGAAGGAATCTTTTGCGCCCGAAAGCATCGACAGGGTCTCGGACACCACCAGGGATTTCTCGGAAGCCCCGAATACGCGGGAGACGCCCTCGATGTCGTAGAGTTTCTCCTTCTTGAGCTCGGCGTAGCAGCCGGTGACGATGACGAGGGCGTCCGGGTTCGTCTTGTGCGCCCGGCGCATCAGGTTGCGGGACTTCTTTTCCGCGGTTTCCGTCACCGCGCAGGTATTGATGACATAGACGTCGGCCACGGCGCTCCAGGGGACCACTTCCAGCCCGTGGGCGACGAATCCGCGCTCATAGGTGGACGTTTCCGCATAGTTCAGCTTGCAGCCGAGGGTGGTGAGGGCGACTTTCATGCGAGGAGGAGGAATACGCACGGCCTTTTGCCGATGGTGACGGGATGCTCCTTCCAGCGGGACGCCGGCAGGGTGCGGATGAAGGCGTCGGGCTGCATCAGGTTCGCCGCGACGGTGATGAGCGTCTTGCCGGAGCAGGTGGCCGCGAGGTCCGTGAGGAGGGCGTCGTTCCGATAGGGCGTCTCGATGATGATCTGCGTCTGACGCTCCGCGGCCGACCGCTTCTCCAGCCGGCGGATGGCCGCGCGGCGCTCCTCGGTCTTCGCGGGGATGTAGCCCGCGAAGGCGAAGGACTGGCCGTTGAGCCCGGAGGCCATCAGGGCCAGCATCAGGGACGAGGGACCCACCAGGGGCACGACCTCGATTCCCTCCCGGTGGCACAGGGCCACCAGCTGGGCGCCGGGGTCCGCCACGGCGGGAAGACCGGCCTCGGAGATGAGGCCCACGTTGCGGCCGCCGTCGAACAGGCGCCCGAGGGGCGCGATCTCCGCCGGGGCCGTGTGCTCGTTGAGCTCGTGGAACTCCAGTCCCTCGATATGGCCCTTGAGGCCGGCGCGGGACAGGAACCGACGGGCCGTCCGGACCTCCTCGACCACGAAGCAGTCCAGCGTGGGCAGGAGTTCCAGGACCGGCGCCGGAAGCACTTCGGCCGGGTCGTTGTCCCCGAGCGGGGACGGAATCAGATAAAGCTTTCCTTTATTCATGGACAGGTGTTTCAACCAGGGAATGGGCCTTGCCAGTGGAATCGATCTGCAGGGAGATCCGCTCGACGGGCTGCAGCGATTCCAGCGCCTCCCGCTCCCGGCGGGGGTGGAACAGGTCGCGGAAGAACTGCTTGAGGTTGTTGAACTCCCGCTGGTAGGCGACGCCCACGCCGTTGCGCTGGCTGTTGTCCAGGAAACTCGTGTACTGGTCGGCCGAGTGGGAGAAGAGGTTCAACCGGAGGGTGCCCGGCGGGTTCAGCTTGATGTCGATGTCCAGGTCGCCCGCCACCTCGTCGGTGGTGGTCCCGAACAGCCGGCGGTTGCCGATCGTGCCGTTCACGATCACCCGGTTGTTGAACAGCTGGGTGGAGAGGGCCACGTCGAAGAGGTTCTGCCCGGAGGCGTTCTGCTGGTAGTTCAGGCCCAGGTCCAACGGGATGTGCAGCCGCTCGAAGATGCTGTTCAGCTGGCCGGCCATGATGCCGGTCATATTGGAATAGAGCATGTTGGAGCCGCCGGTGGTGATGATGCCGGACTCTTCGTTGGGGAGGAAGCTGTTCGCGATGAGCAGGTACAGGAACTGCTTCATCACCTTGTCCTCGGTGTTCAGGGCGCTCGTCACCAGGCCTTCCGTGCCCGGGTCCAGCTGCGGGATCTCGATGTCGAACTTGATCTCCGGGTTCCGCAGCTTGCCGGAGATGTCGATGAGGCAGTCCACCTGTCGGCGGGCCGATTCGGCCGAGGCCATGCTGGACAGGAGGGTGGAGATCGAGGCCTTGGTCGAATAGACGCCGGTCACGTTCAGGTCGGAGTCCATCACGTCGCCGTTGAAGCGGATGCTGCTGCCGTCGCGGATGGTGAACTCGCGCGTGACCACGTCCAGGGCGGAGAACTTGAACTCGCCGCTGGACAGGGTGTAGTCTCCGTTGATGGTGAACTGGCTGCTGTTGCCCGTGCGGACCCGGAGGTCGATGAGGCCGTTCCCGAGGCCCTGCAGGGTGTTCTCGCCGATGTCGACATAGGCGGTCACGGACGGCGTCGCACGGACGCGGACCCGGACGTCCAGGTCGCTCTGCGTCTTCTTCTTGCTGTTGGCGCGGGTGGAGCGCAGCATCTGCTCGTACGGGTCTTCCTCCTCCTCGACATACGGCTGCTTGAACACCAGCAGGTCGCCGGTGGCCTTCGCGCCGCCCGACCGCAGCGGGATGTGCAGGTGGCCGCTCTTGACCGTCCGCGCCTCGATGTTGAGGGCAAGCGCGTCGAAAGGACCGGTGATGTCCACGCGGCCGGTCCCGTAAACGTCGCCGTAGATGGGACCGTTCCGGTCGGTGATGCCCAGCACTTTCATCCGCTCGAACTGCAGATGCGTGTCCAGCCGCATATCCTTGAAGCCCCCGAACCGGAGGCTGCCCGTGACGGTGCCCGTGCCTTCGAGCCCGTCCGCCAGGGTTACATGCTGGAAATGAAGCCCTTCCGTATCCACGGAAACCGGTCCGGACACCTGGTAGGGAACCCGGGTGAACTCGACGCCCAGGAGGCCGTCCACGATCTGCATTCCTTCGCTTCCGATCTGCAGCTTGTCCAGGGTGCCGCCCACCTTCACCTTGCCGTCCAGGGCGCCCTCGAAGCGGTCGAAGACCCCGGCGAGCAGCGGCGCGGCGTAGCCCATGTCCAGCCGGTTGAGCGTCGCGTCGGCTCGGATGGCCTTGTCTTTCGGACGCAGGTAGCCGTCCACGTCGAAGTTCCGGACGCCGTCCAGGAGGTTCCTCAGCTGGAAGTCGAACCGTTTTTCGGGTTCGTTCCAGACGCTTCCCACCTGCAAGGTGCCCATCGGCCTCCCAGCCAGGTAGGTGGAATCGCAGTCGATGTTGGCGAGCAGGGCCAGCGTCGGCTTGGACGGGGAGACGAGGCTGGCCTGTCCGGTCGCCTGTCCCTTGATGTCCATCTTCCCCTTCATCACGAGGGAGTTCAGCAGGGAGATGTCGAACTGCTCCATCCGGATGGCGAGGGTGTCCGTCTTGTCCGGCGACAGGCCGCCGTCCACGACCAGGGTCTGCCGCCCGTTGCGGAGGCGGAAGCGGTCCACCCGGAGGTCGCCGTCCCGGAGAGTGACGTCGTCGGAATCCAGGACCCAGCGGTTGCCGTGGTAGTACAGGGAGGAGGGGAGCACGGAGGCGACGACGGCCAGCCCCGCGGCGTCGCGGGAGAGGTCGCCCGTGAAGCGGAGGTCGGCCTTGCTGGCTTCCGTGGCCTCGTTGTCGAAGGTGTAGTTGAGGGTGATGCGGTCGTCATCGGCCATCAGGTCGATGTGGTTGTCCCGCAGCTCGATCCCGCCGAGGTTGATGGCCCCACCGGTCACGTCCGCGCGGATCGCGTTGTTCCGGTTGTCGAAGTCCATCCGGAAATCCTTCAGGTACCGGGTGCCGAGGGCGAGGCGGCCGGAGGTGACGTTTCCGTCGACGCTTCCGTCTTCGCCCACCTTGAGCCGCAGGGAGGAGTTCTTCTCGATATACAGGCCGGGGACGAGGAATCCGAGCACTTCGCGGGTGTCGAAGAACTTGAAGTTCACCTCGTAGGGCGTTCCGTCCCAAAGCTTGCCCGGCTTCGCCAGCAGGGACGGGAGCTCCTTCCGGACCACCAGGTCCTTGAGGTCGGAGACCATGTCCACCAGAGACTCGTCCCCGACGAAGGTGCCCTCGGCGAAGCCGGACTCGAACAGCACCCGGTGGATGTCGTCGTTCGCGTGCGCGCTGGCCCGGATGTCGCCGATGTGGTGCCGTCCGTTCGCGTTCTCCAGCTGGACGTCCCGGAGGTTGATCTCGCCCAGGAGGTCCCGGTCGCGCGTGCGGATGAAGTTCGCATCGGCCTGCAGGGAGACCTTGGAAGGCCCCCGCTTGTCGATGTGGAGGGCGTTGAGGTCGGCATAGCCGACATTGGCGAGGAACTGGTAGGCGGCGTTCCGCGTGCGGGGGGACAGGTCGAACTTGCCCTGGACGAGGGCGTTCAGGTTCGGGTCGTCGCACACGATGCGGCCGTCGATGGCCTGGTCCGAATAGGTGCCCATCGCCACGATGCCGGTATAGTCATAGCCCAGGGCGTTCAGCCGCCCCACGCGCAGGGAATCGATGCGGACCTGGAGGTTCCGCGGCGCCAGGGTCGCGTTCACGCCGGTCGTCAGGGTGACGGGGCCCAGCTCCTTGATGCCGGCGATCCGGCCGGCGTCCAGGTCCCGGGTGCGGAGGACGCCGTCGATGGCGATGTTCCGCTTGCGGTCGAGGACGTTCCGGAGGGTGAGGTCCACGTCGGCCGCGCCCGCGTTGGAGGTGAGATTGCCTTTCACGGCCAGGCGGTCCAGCGGACCTTTCGCGGTGGCGTCCAGGCGGAAATCCGTGCCCTTGCCCAACTTGCCGAGGTTCAGCTTCGTGTCCGGCGCCCATTCCTGGATGAACGTCCCGAGGCCGCCGAGGCCGAAGCGGAAGTCTTGGACGCGGTAGTTCAGCTGCGCGGTATTGATGTCGGGCAGGCCCTTCATCGTCCCGTCCACGCGGCCTGTGATGCCGCTGCCATGCTCCCGGAGGCCAAGGCCCTTGACGGCGAAATCGGACACGGTGCCCTCCACCTTGCCGGCAAGGTCCGACTTGAACGTGAATCGCTCCAGGTTGGGGGCGAAATGGCGCACGGTCTGCATCGAGAAGACGGTCGGCTCCATGAACTCGCCCTCGAGCCGGACCCGGTCGATGAAGTCGTTGTAGTCGTCGTCCAGCGTGCCCAGCATGCGGAAATAGCGGAAATACAGGTCGGAATCCCCGTCGTCGATGTGGAGGTTGTCCAGCAGGACCTTTCCGTGGCCGACTTTCACCTTGCCGGAGAGGTCGCGCACGTTCCAGCCCGTCTTGTCCGTGAGGACGATATGGTCCGCGTCGCCGCTGATGACCCCGTCCTTGACCAGGATGTCCGAGGCGTGGATGTCGGCCTTGATTTCCAGGTCGTTCCAGTCGATGACGTCGTCGGGGACAGGGTTGCCGCCCCACGCGTCGCGGCGGGCGTCGGAGACCGGATTGTACATCCGGAACGTGAAGTCCTCGACGTCCACCTTGCGGGCTTCCAGCAGGTCGCCGAAGTCCTTGTCGGGCTTGTCGGGATCCTTCTTGAGGCGGAAGATGCGGGAGATGTTGTCCAGGATGGCCTTCTCCCCGGTCCCGGGCTCCAGGACCAGGTTGAGCTCCCCGTCCTGCAGCTTGAGCCGGCTCACGGCGATGCGCTCCTGGTGGAGGAGCCCCTTCAGGGAGAAGCGGGCGGACAGGCTGCCGATGCGGGCCAGCGTGTCCTGCGGGGGAAAGTCCCCGCCGGCGTAGGGATTCCGGTCGGTGAGGACGACGTCCTCGAGCGTGACGGCGTCGAAGGGGCGGAAGGAGATGCGGCCCACGCTGATGTCCCCGTCGATGTTCTCCGAAAGCCGGGAGACGGCCTTCCGGGCGAGGGCGGTCTGGACCGCCGGCGCCTGGACGGCAATGAGGAGCCCCAGCAGCAAGATCAAGAGTGCCGCCAGAATCCAAAGCGTTATGCGCAGGGCCTTCTTCACAATCTACAAAGATAAGAAAATCCTTGGATTTTCAATCCTTTGTCATTCTGAGCGAAGCGCCTCTTGTCATTCCGAGCGAAGCGAAGGAATCTTTTTAAATGAAAGTGGGCTCGTGCCCTGTCTCCGGGATGAATCTCCCCAGCAAGTCCGCCGTCTTCAGGCGCATATAGCAGGTGGTCGTGCCGTCGGGACAGCCGATGGACGTCGGGGCGACGGCCGCCCGGTCGACGACGAGCCGGACCCGGTTCTCCGGGTCGGCGACGAGGCTCAGGGGCGTCGTCGCGCCCACCTCCGTGCCCAGGAGTTCCTGCAGCATCGCCGCCGGGGCGAAGGACACGCGGGAAATCTGCAGCGCGGCGCCGAAGTCCTTGGTGCTGAACGGTTTGTCGCCCGGCATGACATACAGGTAGAACACCGTCTGCTGCCGGTTGCAAAGAAGGAGGGTCTTGACCGTGGGAACGCCCAGCGCCTCGTCGATGGCGATGCAGTCCTCCATCGTCACGGCCGGGTCGTTGTCGATGCGTCCGAAGGGGATTTCCAGCCGCTCCAGGGCGGCATAGACCTGCCGCTGGGTCTCGTTGGCGAACGCCTCGGGAGCGGTCGTACGGATGTCGCTGGTGTGGATCATATCTTCTCCGCGCTGTTGATGCCGTCCAGGGCGGAGGAGACGATGCCTCCGGCGTAACCGGCACCTTCCCCGCAGGGGTACAGGCCGGGAACGTCCACGTGCTCGAGCGTCTCGGGGTCGCGCGGCAGGCGGACCGGCGACGAGGTGCGGGATTCCACGCCCAGGAGAAGGGCGCCGTTCGTGTAATAGCCGTGCATCTGGCGGTCCACCTGCGGGAAGGCGCGGCGGAGCCGCAGGGCCACGTGCTCCGGCAGGAGCTCGTGCAGCGGCGAAGACCACGCGCCCGGGTGGTAGGACGTCTTGGGCAGGTCCTTCGAGACGATGCCGCGGCAGAAGTCCTTCATTCGCTGCGCGGGTGCGGCGAGGGGGTGTTTCCCGCCGTGCGTGGACACGTACTCGTACATCTTTTTCTCAATGTCGTGCTGGTAGTCCATCAGCGCGAAAGGTCCTTGATAATCAGCGGGTTGGTCGCCGGGTTCGATCTGCACGACCACGCCCGCGTTGGCCCATTTGGAGTTGCGCGCGGAGTTGGACATCCCGTTCAGGACCACGGTTCCGTCCTCGGTGGAGGAGGGGACCAGGATGCCGCCCGGGCACATGCAGAACGAGAAGACGCCGCGGCCCTCCACCTGCTGGACGAAGGAGTATTCGGCCGTGGGCATGAAGGGCTGGTACTTGCCGTGATAGCGGATCTGGTTGATGAGCCACTGCGGGTGCTCGACGCGGACGCCCAGGGCGAAGCCCTTGGCCTCCAGCGCCCAGCCCCGGCGCGCGAAGATCTCGTAGATGTCGCGGGCGGAATGGCCCGAGGCGAGGATGACTTTCGCGGCCTTGTATACGGTTTCCCCGACGTGGACCTCGAAACCGCCGGCGACCGGGACGATGTCCGTCACGCGGCTGTCGAAATGGTATTCGCCTCCGTGCTCCTCGATGCACAGGCGAATGTTCTCCACGATGCCGGGCAGCTTGTCCGTCCCCAGGTGCGGGTGCGCGTCGATGAGGATGGACGGATCGGCCCCGAAGCGCACGAATTGGTGCAGGACCTCGCGGATGTCGCCGCGCTTGGAGGAGCGGGTGAAGAGCTTTCCGTCGGAGAAAGCCCCGGCCCCGCCTTCGCCGTAGCAGTAATTGGAGTCCGGGTCGACAACGCCCTCCACCGACAGCTTGGCCATGTCGGCCTTGCGGCGGTGGACGTCTTTTCCTCGCTCCAGGATGACGGGCTTCAGACCCCGGGTCAGGAGCTTCAGGGCGGCGAACAGGCCGGCCGGGCCCGCGCCGATGACGACGACCGGGGCGGCATCGTGGACATCCTGATAATCAGGGAGTTTGTAAGGCTCGTAGGCCTCGCCTTCGCGGTACGCCTGCACGCGATAGCGGTACAGGATATCCTGCCTAGCGTCGACGGAACGGCGGACGACGACCACGGCGCCCACCTTCTCGGGCTTGACGCCCAAGGCCTTGGCGGCCGCTTTTTTCAGTTCGGATTCCGTCAGTTCCTTGCCAATTTTGATGGCTATTTCAAATTCTTTCATAAAAAACGCGAGTTTTTTATCCCACGTTACCCCTTCCCTAAATCCCTTCCCTCGGGGAAGGGACTTAATAGTCCGCCATGCGGGAGACGGGGGCGACGTCCAGGGGAGTGCGCTCGCCGGCCTTGTAGCGGAACCAGCCGGCGACGGCGATCATCGCCGCGTTGTCGGTCGTGAACTTGAACTCGGGGAGATACGTCTTCCAGCCGCGTTTCTTGCCTTCGGCGACGATCCGGTCGCGGAGGCCGCTGTTGGCGGAGACGCCGCCGCCGATGGTGATCTCCCGGATCTTCGTCTCCTTCACCGCCCGGATGAGCTTGCCCATCAGGATGTCGACGAGGGTCTTTTGGAAGCTCGCGCAGAGGTCCTCCTTGTTCTTCTCCAGGAACTCCGGATCCTTCGCCATCTCGTCGCGGACGAAGTACAGGAGCGAGGTCTTGATGCCGCTGAAACTGTAGTCGAGGCCCGGAATGTTGGGTTTCGCGAAATGGAAGCGGTTCGGGTCGCCGAGCTTCGCGAGGCGGTCGATGACAGGGCCGCCGGGATAGCCCAGGCCCAGCATCTTGGAGCACTTGTCGAAGGCTTCGCCCACGGCGTCGTCGATGGTCTGGCCCAGGATTTCGTACTCGAGCGGGCTGTTCACCTTGACGATCTGCGAGTTGCCGCCGGAGACCAGCAGGCACAGGTAGGGGAAGGAGGGCTCGTTCACGGGCTTGTCCGGCTGCCGGACGAAATTCGCCAGGATGTGGCCCTGCAGATGGTTCACCATCACCATCGGGATGTCCAGCGACAGGGACAGCGCCTTGGCGAAGGACGTGCCCACCAGGAGGGAGCCCAGCAGGCCCGGACCGCGGGTGAAGGCGATGGCGGTGAGGTCCTCCGGACCGACGCCCGCCTTCCGCAGCGCCTCGGAGACGACCGGGACGATGTTCTGCTCGTGGGCGCGGGACGCCAGTTCCGGCACCACCCCGCCGAAGTCCTTGTGGACCTGCTGCGAGGCGATGACGTTGGACAGCAGGACGCCGTCGCGCAGGACGGCCGCCGAGGTGTCGTCGCAGGAAGATTCGATGCCGAGAATGATGTCCGCCATAGACTACAAAGATAGGCAATTATTCCGAGAGATACCGCAGGTATTCCTGCAGTTCTTCCTCCGAGCGGATATGGGCCATGAACATCCGGTCGCCGAGGTCCGGGGCGATGGCGGCGGGAATGCGGCCGGTCATCGCCATGCGGGCGCCATAGCGGGCTGCCACGGCATTGTCGTCATGGACATAGGCGTGGGCGTCGCGGCGTCCGTAGTAGACGCACCAGTGGTCGTCGCCGCTCTCCGCGAGGAGGCGCTTGTCGGAGACGACCATATCGGCCCAGATCGTGTACACGTCCGTGGAGTGGGCGAAGTTCATCATGTCCGGGGTGTAGCCGCCGGCGGGGCGCATATTGGTCTCCAGGCCCACGAAATCGCCCACCTCGCCGAGTCCCTTGCGGGCCTTCGTCAGGCGGAAGAACTCGAAGTGCACGAATCGGCTTTTCACGCCGAACGCCTTGAGCGTGGCGCGGCCGCGTTCCTTGAGCTGCGCGGGCACTTCCGGCAGCACCCAGTAGGGCATGTCCAGATTGCCCAGGACGATGTCCATCACGGACGGCGGGAAAAAGGCGCTGGATTCGAACAGAGGCTTGCCGTGGCTGTCCACGATGGCGTCGTAGGAGTAGATGTCACCGGTGACGAACTCCTCCATCACATAGGGGACGGCGGGTTTGGAGGCGAAGAAGGCGTCCAGTTCCGCGTCGTCGCTCACCTTGTAGGTGGCTTCGGCGCCGACGCCGACCTCCGGCTTCACGATCACGGGATAGCCCACTTCCTTCAGGAAGGCCTTCGCGGCCTCCGGGGTGGAAACCTGGTGCTGGCGGGCCGTCGGGACGTGGCCCTTGGCATAGTAAATCTTCTGGGCGGCCTTGCTCTTGAACCGCCCGATCCCTTGCCGCTGGACACCGGTCGTGATGTTGAAGTCCGTCCTGAGGCGGGCGTCCTGCTCCAGCCAGAACTCGTTGTTGGATTCCAGCCAGTCGATCTTGCCGTATTTGTAGGAGTAGTACGCGACGGCGCGGAAGGTCTGCGCGTAATCGGCCAGGGAGTCCACGCGGTAATACTCGTTCAGGTTCGCTTTCAGTTCGGGGGAGAGGCCCTCGTAGGGCGCGTCGCCGATGCCCAGCACCGTGACGCCCCGGCGGCGGAGCCGCTCGCAGAAGTTCCAGTAGGTCTGCGGGAAATTGGGGGAGATGAATATAAAGTTCATAGTTCGTTGTCCATTTCGATACTTTCGGGGTGCAAAGGTACGAAAAAAACGGCAATGGTGGTCATTGGCACGGATGTTGGATTGGGTACGATGCTCCCGGCATCGGGAAACGACTATTAACACTTACACTCAGAAATGGAAAAACTCAACCATCCCGCCATCCTGGTCGTCGACATGCTCAACGACTTCGTGACCGGTTCCATCGGCTGCCCCCGCGCCGTAGAAATCCTCCCCGCCACCGCCCGTCTGCTGGAGGCGGCCCGCGAAAAGGGTGTTCCCGTGATTTATTGCAACGACTGCCACCTTCCCGGCATCGACCGCGAACTGCAAATCTGGGGCGATCACGCCATCAAGGGCACGCCCGGCGCCGAGGTGGTTCCCGAACTGACCCCGCAGGCCTGCGACTATGTCGTCCCGAAGCGCCGCTACAGCGGCTTCTTCCAGACGGACCTGGACATCCTCCTCAAGGAACTGGGTGTCAAGACCGTCGTCATCACCGGTCTCCATACGCATATGTGCTGCCGCCACACCTCCGCCGACGCCTACTGCCTCGGTTACGACGTGGTCGTCGCCAAGGAAGCGACGAACTCCTTCACGGAGGAGGACTACCTCGGCGGCCTGGCCTACCTCAAGACCTGCTACGGCGCCGACGCCTACACGAACGACGAACTCATCGCCGCCTTCTAGCGCGGAGAATCACTGTTAAGTAAAACCGAAAGGCGGCTCCGGAAAACCCGGGGCCGCCTTCATCATGCAAGAGGGGAGCGGATCAGAACCGGTAGCCCAGTCCCGCCATCCAGCTGCCGCCGACCGTTTCGGAAGCGGTCACGAAGGACACGTCCAGGGAGATGCCGTGCCAGGCGAGGCCGGCGCCCAGGCCCAGGCCCGAAGGGATGGCGGCGTTCGCGCTGGCGAGGCGGTAGCCGCCCCGGACGAACCCGATGCCGCCGATGCCTGCGTTCAGGCCCAGCGCCACGGAATAGTTGCCGCTGAAGTAGTAGTCCCCGTCGAGCGCGACGTGCAGGTTGCTGTTCCCGAATTCGAAGCTGTAGTCCGCCGCCAGTTTGGCGGAGGAGGGCAGGGGATAGGCGGAGGCGACCTTGCCGCCCAGGTGGACGATGCCGCCCGCCAGGTTCAGGCCCGCGACGCGGTACTGCGCCAGGGCGGAAACGCTGAAGGCTGAAAGGCTGTAGTCCGACAGGAGCGCCTCCTTCGCATAGCCCGCGGTGAAGCCGATGCCGAAGGACTCCGAGACCGCGAACCCCACGCCCGCCCGGATCACGAGATCCGAAGGCTTGAAGGCGGAGGCGGGCTCGAAATCGAGGCCCGGATAACCCGTGCGGGAGAATCCGAGGGAGAGCGCCACGCTTTTCTTCACGTGGCCGGTCACGCCAGCGGAAATCTGGCTGCCCGCCGCGTACTTGGGCGCCCAGGAGCCGTAGGAGACGCCTGCCTCGAGCTTTTTGGGCGAGAAGGCGGCCGCGGCCGGATTGCCGAAGGCGGCGTAGGCCTGGTTGGAAGAAGTCATCGCGAAACCGGCGCCCGCCATCGAGAGGAGGACCGGGTCGCGGTCGACACGAAGCGATCCCATCGCTTCATTCGCGCCGGCAGCGTCCTGGGCGGCCGCAGGGAGGGCGGTCAGGCACAGGATGCCGGCGAGGAAAAGGGACAAGACGGATCTCTTCATCATCTTACTTCTTTACAAGGGTCATGCGGGTCACGTCGCCGGCGATGTCTACGGACAGCGTGTAGAGTCCGGGGGCGACTTTGCCGGTATCCAGGACGACCGGATTGAAGGCGCTGTACTCGCCGGAGGCCGACGCGATCACGGTGCCCGACGCCGAGACGAGCCGCACAGTAGTCTGCGTGGCTTGTTCGGCCGTCAGGATGGTCAGCTTGTCCGTGAACAAATTGCCTTCCAGCACGGTCACTTTCTCGCCGGCCGGGCGGACTAGGACCGGGATGTCGCACTTCGCGGTGGCGCCCATCGCGTCGAAGACGGCGGCGCGCACCTCCCCGAGCCCGAAGGCGCGGGCGGTGATGCGCATTTTGTTCCCGTCCACGAGCTCGGCGGCGACCGTGCTGGCAGCCAGGCTGTTGACCCGGTAGTCCAGCGGCTCTCCGTCCTCGTCCGTGAAATGCTGGGAGAGGTCGATGTCCACGCTCTGTCCCACGGCGTTCAGCGCGATGGGCGCGATTTCGCGGGAGAGGACCGGCTCCACGTTCTCCAGGACGGAATACTTGAAGGAGCGCAGCGCGCGCTCGCCGAACCGGTCGGAAGCGACGAGGGTCGCCTGGAAGCTCGCCGGGCCGCGGACGGCCTGGCAGATCAGGCGGAAATGCCATTTTCCGTCCATCTCGGCCTTGAGCGTGGCGCGTCCGTTGGTCTGGAAGTCCACCGCGATGGTGTCCCGGTCCGGATCGAGGATCGTGAACGGAATGTCCACCTCCTCGAACTGGCGGAACACGAAGGTTTCCGCCGGATCGGTCTCGATCGTCGGCTTGCCGTTGCGATCGGTGTGGACCTTTTTGATCGGGGCCAGGTCGGAATAGCGGCGGCCGTAGCTGTAGGCGGCGATGGACACGTAGTAGTCCGTGTCGGGCTCCAGGCTCAGCAGCTCGATGCTGCGGGGAGCGACCGGCGCTTCCACGTCGCCGATGACCAGGTGGGCGAACTCGATGCCGGTGTCCAGCATCGACAGGCGCGTTTTCCGGAGGGCCTCTTCGCTCTTGGCCGCCAGGGCCATGTAGCCGTAGGTGCCGCCACCGCCCTGGAAGTCCAGGCGGAGGTTGTGCCCGATGGGCTCGACCGTGAAGTCCGCGACGGGGTCGGGGGTTCCGCTGTCATGGGCCATGAAGGCGCCCATGGCGTCCACGAGGGACCCGACCGGCCGGCTGCCGGACGAAAGACCGATGTCTTTGGCGCCCTCGAGCAGGCGGGATTTCAGGTCATCGACCGTGAACCCTTGTCCGCCGAAGTAGGACAGGACCAGGGCGGCCACGCCCGTGACGTGCGGGCAGGCCATGGACGTTCCCGAATAGGAGATGTAGGAGCTGTTGGGATGCGTGCTGATGATGTTTTGGCCGGGAGCGCAGAGGTCCACCCACTCTCCATAGTTGGAGAAGCTGGCCCGGCTTCCGGAGACCGTCGTGGCGCCGACGGCGAGGCAGGGCTCGTAGTTGGCCGGGCAGCCATAGGGGATGTTCTCGTTGCCGGCGGCGAACACGACCAGGCCGCCCTTCATCAGGCTGCCCGGAAGCTGGTTGCCGTCGTTGTCGCAGCCCGCGTACTTGACGAAGTAGTCGATGGCGCGCGCGATCGAGTAGTACTGGACATTCTGGTGTGCGGAGCGGGCGGACGCCAGTTCCGCGTTGGAGATTACCCCGTCGTCGTCCGCATCGAAGTTATACCCCCAGCTGTTGGAGGAGATCAGGGCCCCCTTGTCCGCGGCCTCCTTGATGGCCGTCTCGAAATCGCCGCTCCGGTCCCGGGCGTTGGCGCCGGTGCCGACCGTGTAGAAGCACTGCTGGGAGAGGAGGCTGACGCCCCGGCGACCTTCGGCGTAATTGCCGCCGGCGATGCCGGCCACGCCGATGCCGTTGTTGCTCACCGCGGCGATCGTGCCGGCGACGTGCGTCCCGTGGTCGTGTCCGACGACGTTCGCAGCCCCGGGCACGTAGCTCTTGTGGCCCGAAGGGAGGCAGTTCCACGCCAGGTCGGGATGGTTCAGGTCGATGCCGCCGTCGATGACGGCTACGACCACGTCCGGATTGCCGACCGAATAGTTCTCCCAGACTTCCTGGACGTTGACGTCCTTGCCGGGATACCGGGTGTTGTTGAGTCCCCACATGTCCCCCCAGTACTTGTCATTGGTCGTGAGGGAGGCCTTGAGGGGCTCCTCGACCATTTCCACGCCGGGAAGGGATTCGAACGCGCGCGTGGCCCGCGTGGCGGGCACGCCCTCGGCGTAGCTGACCTTGTACCAGCGGTGCAGGCCCTCCTTCCGCGTCCGGGGTTCGAACTCGCCGGCGAAGGGGAAGAGCCGTTCCATCGATTCGATGCCCAGCTCGTCCACCAGCCCGTTGAGGCCTTCCGAACGCGTACGGACCTGTCCGAGGGAAAGGTCTTCCTCGACGAGGTCGCACATCTCTTCGCTGAAAAGCACCTTCACGTAGGAAGGTGCTTGTTCGGAATCAGTTACCTGGCCCGCTTCCGGCTTCGTCTCCGGGGTGACTGGGGCTTCCCGCACGCAGGAGACGAGTGCCGTCAGCAGGACAGGGAATACAAGCAGTTTCAGTTTCATTCAATCGTGAAAAGAAGAGGGACATTTCATAGAAACGTCCCTCTTGACTTGTAAGCGTTACTGAATCCTCCGGGACTTGGTCGGCGCCGCCGCGCGGGCGGCAGGGACGAACCGGTTCAGATTCATGTCATAGTAGTTCGTCCGGGCAACGGACAGCGCGGAAGAAGAGGCCTTCGTGAGGGTGGCGGGAAGCGTAAAATCGTCAATGCCGTTCAAACCGTACCAGCCTTTGTCGTATCCGTTTCCGTCCTCCGTCTGATAGTCCAGAATCGTCACGGCGGCCGCCTGGACCTCCTCGCCGTCGGACATGTACTTGACCGGGGAGATCGTCATCGACGAACCGTTGGCCGAAAGGACACCGCGTGCGAGCAGGTAATCCTGGCCTTCATCGCCGTAGCGGAGAGAATTCCCGTCAACGCCGATGAAGTAGTACTCATCGATGTCATACTCGTCCACCATCTGCAAGTGGAAGAGCATCTCGCCGGTGCTGCTGTCCAGCAAGGTCACATACTCGAAACCACCGAAACCGGAATCGGTCACCCGATAGCTCTTGCCTTGCTCTTCGGGCGCGATGGTGACCGTCCGGCCGGAACCGACGTTCCAGGTGCCGAGCCACTTGGTGTACGCATCATTGCCCGGATCGTCGCCGGGATCGTCACCCGGGTCGGAGCCGCTGCCCTGGGTGAGCTGCGTCGCCTTGAACGGGAAATTGTACGGCGTGCCGTTGTCGAAGGTCCAGGCGCTGGAGCTTTCCAGACCATTCAAGTTCATACCCGTCAGCGGGAAGGTGCCGCCGGCGCCCTGCAGGGACAGGTCGGGACCGGCCGTGACCGTGAATTCGCCGTCGCCGGTAATGGCGACCTTGCAGACGGTGTAGTTGCCGCCCACCGTGACGTTCGGCGTGCCGTTGTAGGTGACCAGACCCGTCAGGCGCATCGTCACCGTATGGGATTCGCCGGAGTTCGTGAAGGTATACTGGCCGAGGTTGGGATGGGTCTTGATCGAGAAGCTGTTGTCCGAGGAGTCGAACTCGGCGGTAATCTCGTACTCGCCCAGGAAGGCTTGGGAGCCTCCTTCCAGACCTGTGATCGTATAACTCTTGCCGGGCTCTTTCTCGACGATCGTCCACACGTCGTCAAAGGTGCCGCGCTGGATGGACCACGTGCCGAGGAACTTCTCGTAAGGGGAGAGGACCTTCGTCACGTTGAAAGTGGCCACCGCATAGGTGTGGTTGACCTTGTTGTCGTTGTCGACACCGATGGCGTAGACCCGGTAGCTGCCGTTCTCCAGCTTGTCGATCTCCAGCGTGGAGGTGGCGCGGAACAGCCTCGGGGAGGCTGCGGCCCACGTCGCCGCGTTGCGGTTGAGGAAGATCTGTTCGTCCGCGCCGGCCGCGTTGAAGTCGGCCTGGGGAACGACCTGGATGAAGTAGCGGCCGCCGCTCTGGCCTTCGGCCACATCCACGCCAACCGTGGACACCGGGGCGTTCGGATCGGTCGGCTGGATGTACTTGGGCGTCCAGGCGGGCTGGACCGTGAATTCGACAGGTTCTTCCTCGCCCGGGTTGAGACCGGCGGGGTTCTTCTGCTGGATGAAGGTGAGTTCGCGGGTGTAGTCGTCACCGATGGTCACGGTCACGTGGCCCACGCGCTCGTAGTTGTAGATGCTCTTGGCCACGGTGAAGTGGATCAGGTGATTCTCTTCGTCGACCAGGGCCGAAATCCAGTTCGCCTCGGAGACGTCCACCCAGACGGTCCCGTTCTCGCCGTACGGCAGGTCGAGCTCGCCGCCGCCGTACGGGAAGGTGTAGGTGTCATCCCAGGCGTGGGCGGAGTTGATGCCGAACTGCTGGGCCTGAACCTCGGCCGTGGCGCCGCCGGCGGCGAGCTTGATCGTGGCGTACCGCGATTCCAGGCTCTCGTTCCGGTCGACGGTGACGGTGACGCGGTTGCCCGCGACAGTCACGGTGGCCCAGGAACGGTCCGCCGAGGCGGAGAGGGTTTCCCGGGTGTTGATCACGATGGAGCCGCTGCCTCCCTGGGGGGCGAAGACCACTTCCTTGGAGACGATCTCCAGGGCCGGTCCCGCCAGATACTGGGAGCCGTCCGCGTCTTTCTCGATTTGGCAGGAGAAGACGCCCAGCGCTGCCATCAGAGTCAGTAAGATGCTAAAAATCTTTTTCATACGCGTTTCCTCCTTTACTCGGCAATCTTTTTCATGGAAAGCGCACCGGGAACCTGGTAGCTGCCAGTAGCCGTCGTCCAGCTGGACACGGCGCCCGCGCTGGAGTCGCCGTTCATCGACCAGAGCAGCCAGGCGTTGGCCGTGTAGTCCTCCCAGACGCCGTTGTCTGCGAAGGTGATGACGAAATCCGGCACGGAGTTGTCCTCGACCGAACCGACCAGGCCGACACCCTCCATCCAGGTCAGGTAGCCGGCGTTGGAGTCCCAAGGAGCGAGGATGTACTCCAGGCTGCCGGAACCGCCGATGGTCTGCTTGATCCAGTTGAGGCGTCCGCGTCCGCCGTCGAAGGTGAGGACGGGCTCGAAGTAGGTGGAGAAGCCCTTCATCTTGAAGGAGCGTCCGGGCTCGTCTTCGACGAGGGAGACCTTGAAGTTGCGGTTTCCGTTGCTGTAGTAGAAGGTGTAGTCGCCCAGATACTCTTCGAAAGTGACATATCCCGGCGGGATGAACTTGACGAAGGAGACGCCGGAACCGTTCAGGGTTCCGTTCTGGGCATCGTAGGTCCATTCGTCGAACTGCACGTTCCCGATGCTGAAGGGCTGGGAGAAGCGGAGCGTGTTCTCGGTCAGGATGTAGCGGACGATTTGCTGCTCGGCCTCATCCGCTCCCTTCTCACCGATGGTGATGGAACGGTTGCCGGAATCCACATACAGTTCGATCTCCTTTCCGTCCACCGTGGCGGCGGCCGCCGGGATGGCGAGGCTGTTCTCGAACTCCTTGACCCCGGCGAAATACTCTTCCGCGGGCTTGGTCAGCGGACGCAGGGTGCAGTGGTTGCGGGAACGCTTGCCGATGAGGACGATCTCTTTCTTCTCCTTGTCGAAGGAGCTGATTTCGAACTCGAAGTCACCGCCCTTCGCCTGATAGTTCTTCTGGTCCGGCGTCGCATAGGCGTGGAGCACCGTGTTGTAGGTGTCGAACGACAGGACGGCGCCGTCATCGGTCTTCAGGGCATAGGAGGAAGTCTCGGTAACCGTGGGAGCGGTCTCGAGGCAGGCAGTCACCTCCTGGTTGGTGAATTTGAGCGCATAAGTGACTCCGGCATACTTGGATCCCGGGAAGTAATCCATCGTCCAGCCGTACTGTTCGGCGGCGAGGGTGGTGCGGATGTCTTCCAGGAATTCGGACATGCGGGTGGAGGAAGGCTTGTCGAACGCATCGGGCTCCAGCTGCTGGCAGGCAGGCAGGACCGCGAAGGCGACGGTAGCGAGGATGGAAATGAGTTTCAATTTACGCATGGTTCGGTCCTCCTACAGAATTTCTACGGTGTTGAGATCCACCTTGCCGGCGACCACGTCGCCCATGCGGCGGTTGATGATGTCCCGGAGCACGTCGATGTCGATGTTCCAGGAATCCTGCATGTAGTTGCGCACGATGTCGATCTTGGACTCGATCAGGGTGGCGCCGTCCTGGGCGGACGGGTCGGTCTTGCGGACCTCGGCGGTCTCCTTGGAGGCGGCGGAGATCTGCTCGTCCCACCAGGCCGCGTTGTGCGTCACGTACTCGGAGAGCAGTTCGGCGAAATCCTCGCGAGGCTCGGACTGGGCGTAGGCGGTGATGTAGCCGCGGCCGCGCCAGTACTGGTCCGTGTCGAAGCAGGCGTCCGCGACATAGGTGGGGGAAGTGATCTGCTTGAACGCGTCGGAGAACTCCTTGGTCTGGTTCAGGATGTGCGTGAACTCGTGGTGGATGGTCTTGATGTAATAGGTGTTCAGGTAGTCGTCCAGCTCGGCGCCTTCGTAGTACTGGAAGACGAGCGGGAGCTCGTTCACGCCGGCGAGCATGATCTTCTTGCCGGCCTCGGCGGTGCCGAGGACGATGCTGCCGTTGTTGCGGTACTCCCAGGTGCCGATCAGGAAGAACATCTTGGGGAAGTAGGACCGGGTGAAGGACACGCCGGCGATCTCGTCATACGTGTCGATGCACAGGTACTTGACCAGGTGCGCGTAGATGACGGACGAATTGACGTCGGCCGGGACCGTATAGTAACCCATGTCGGACTCGTTCAGCGCGTAGCGGTACTTGAACTCGATGTTGTAGGGCTTCAGGAAGTTCACCTCCAGCCACCGGTCGAAGTCGTTCATTTCCACCGTGGAATCCTTGATCACGCTCTCCGGCTCGATCACGTCACGCTGACAGGACGAGGCGGCGAGGGCGGCCAGGACGATGGTGATGCTGTATATCAATTTCTTCATAACTTTCCGCATTAAAGATTAACGGGGATTCGGCGCGATACCGGCGGTCTGGATGTCCGGCGGGATTTGCATGGCGCGACGGGGGTCGTCGACCTTCAGCACGTCCACGTCACCCTTGAGGATCTTGAAAGCGGCGTCGTACTGGCCGGCGGCCGGATCCGGCTCGAGGGTGCGGCGGGTGATTTCGATGCCGTACCGCTTGACATCCAGCCAGCGGAGGCCCTGTGCCGCATTCTCGATGCGCTTGAAGCCGAGCACGCACTGGAGCATGCTTTCGCGGAGCTCGCCTTCGCCACCGATGGAGAAGGCCGGGTGGAGGTGCTTCTTGATGGACGGAACCTCGGGCGTCCAGTACTCGACGTTCTTGTAGAACTCGTGGATGAACTCGGGCGTCAGGGTCTCGGAGAAGTACTGCGTCTTGATGAGATTGTGCGTCCAGGTGTCCAGGTCGGCGGCCGCCTCGTCATACCTGCCCAGCATGATGTAGGCTTCGGCGCGGTTGAGGAGGGTTTCGTCGGTGGTGAACGCCGGATACACCGCGTGGGCGTAACCGATGCGGGCCACGGGATCGGTGTACTCGAACAGGTACGGGATCTTCCAGTAGACCAGCTGGTCGAAGGTGGAACCGCTGTACCATTCCGGCGCTTCCCAGAACCAGGAGTACACGTTCCGCCAACCGGTCTCGGTGTTGCCCCAGATGTTCTGCGCGTAGTGCATCTCCGTGAAGTTCAGGAAGGAGTTGTGGGAGTACTTCGTGATGCCGGGATAGCCCATATAATAGCCGAAGCCGGTGTAGGCGGTGACCAGCATCAGGTTCGCGTCATAGGAGGACTTGATGTAGTCGTTGGACTTCACGTCCATGTCCTTCTCCAGTCCGTTGCGGTACTGCCAGTTGCGGAGCACCTGCGCGGGCTGGGAACCCAGGCACTTGGTCGCATATTCGGCCGCCAGGTCCCATTTCTCGTAGAAGAGGTAGAACCGGCAGGCGAACGCGTAGGCCGCCTTGACGTTGAAATGGTACTTGGGGACCAGATAATAGCTGTCGCTGACATAGCGGAGGGCGATCCGGAGGTCCTGGTCGATCTTCTCGTAGACCTCCGCGACCGTACCGCGGTCATACTTGGGGTTCAGCTCCACGGGGACGCGGTCGATGTAGGGGACGCCGAGGTCCTTGTCGCTGGTGTTTGCGTTGTAGTTCAGGCTGAAGAAATTGACCAGCATGAAGTGGTTGTAGGCGCGGCACAGCAGCGCCTCGGCCATTTCCGCGGTCAGTCCCGCCTGCTCGATGGCGGAGACGGAGAGTTCGCCTTCGCAACCGGCCAGCTTCTCGATCGCCTCGAGGGCCTGGTTGGCGTGGTTGATCGCCTCGTAGCCGCTTTCCCAGAAACTTTTCGGGCTGTCGTTGCCGACTTCCGTGACGTCGGCCCAGGTGTAGAACTGGTCCACCGAACGGTTCGTTCCGGGGTTGTCGTCACCCATGTTGTCCACGTTGTCCGACATGTATTCGCTGAAGTACAGGTAGGTTCCGGTCGAGTAGGCGGAGGTCAGCAGCGCGCGGATTTTCTCCGGGGAGTTGATCTCGGCCCGGTTGTCGGGCATCTTGTCCAGGAACTTGTCGCAGGCCGTCAGGCCGACGAGGGCGATGACGACGATGGTAGATTTGAGTAAGTTGTTCATTTTCAACATAGTCATTCCTCCCATTCATTAAAGGCCGATCCGGAGGGTGAAGGTGAACTGCTTCGCGAGCGGAACAGCCACACCGCCGGTGTTGTAGAATTCAGGATCCTGGCCGTTCAGCTTCTTGTCGGCATACAGGAGGAAGAGGTTGGTCGCCTGGACCTTGAGACCGAGGGTGCCGAGCTTCATCTTCTCGACGATCCGTTTCGGGAAATCATAGGAGAGGGAAAGCTCCTTGAGCCGGACGAAGTCGCCGCGGGCGATGCGGGCGTCGGAATAGTTGTAGGCGTTGTACGCATAGCTCAGGTACGAGCTGCTGTTGGCGTAGATGCGGTTCTGCCAGTAGCTGGCGATGACCGGGATGTCGGTCTTCGCCTCGTCACCGGGGATGGTCCAGCGGTTCTTGAATTCGCGCGGCATCGAGTTGAGGTCGTCGTACGTACTGCGGAACACGGGATCCAGACGGATCACGTTGCCGAACGAATAGGTGATGTAGGCGTTGAGCCGGAAGCCCTTCCAGGAGAAGATGTTGCCCAGGGAACCGACGTCAGTGGGATCCACGCTGCCGGAATAGAGCAGGTTCTCCTTCAGGAGGTCCTTGTCACGCTCCTGGAAGTACACGTCGGACACGGTGGGTTCGCCCGCTTCGTTGATGAACGTCGGGAGACCTTCCGAGTTCAGGCCGGTGAACTGGTAGGAGAACAGGCTCCGGACGGGATAGCCCTCGAAGGCGAAACCGGTGCCGGAAATCAAGTCGAACGCGCGGACCTGGCTCTCCAGCTGGGTGACCTGGTTTTTCGTGTGGGAATAGATGAAGTTGGTCGTCCAGGAGAAATCCTTGGTCTGGATGTTCTTGGTCGTCAGGGAGATCTCGAAACCGTTGGAGGCCATCGACGCGACATTGCCCAGGCGGACGCCGTACACGGTCGTGACGGGGCCGATCAGGTCGTAGTTGTTACGCTTGTACCAGTCGAAGGTGAGGTTGATCCGGTTGTCGAAGAAACCGGCCTCGAAACCGAGGTTCAGCTCGTGCTTCTTCTCGTAGGTGAGGGACTGGTTGGCCATGTCGGAGATGTACAGGGAAGACTCCTTGTCGTCGGCGAACGGACGCCAGGGGTTCGTGGAACCGATGACCACTTCCGCGTTCGTGACGCTCGGGCGGTCGCCGGTCAGGGAATAGGAACCCTTGAGGCTCAGGTGGGTGATCGTCGGATACAGGGACTTCATCCAGTTCTCCTCGTGCATGTTCCAGGCGGCGGAGACGTTCCAAGTAGGCAGCCAGCGGGCGGTGCGGGCCTTGCCCAGACCGTTCGTACCCTCATAGCGGTAGGTGCCGTTGAGGGTGTAGCGGCCCTTGTAGGAATAGGTGCCGTTCGCGAAGAACGCGACGCTGCGGCTGCTGGTGTTGGAGATCGTGAAGTACTGGGTGTTCTCCTCGGAACCCTGCTTGAACACGCGCCAGTCGTAGTTGGCGATCTCGCCGAAATCGTACTGCATGCCCCAGCCGCGGAACCAGATGCTGTGGCGGTCGATGTTGTTGACCTCGGCGCCGCCGAACAGGTTCACGATGTGGTCGTTGAAGAACGTGTTGTTGTAGGTGGCCGTGGTACGGATGTCCCAGCTGTCCATGCTGTTGTCCGAACGCTCGTAGATACCGCCCACGGGGAGGACCGTCACCGGCAGGGCGTACGGGTTCTCCGGGTCCGTGTACAGGAACGGGTTGACGTCACGGATGGAGGCGGTGGACATCTCGCGGTAGGCGAGGGCCTGGTTGGCCGCATCCTTGATGTAGTGCTCCTGGGAGGTGGTGGTGGCCTTGTAGGCGGCCAGGGCGCTCAGGTCCAGGTGCGCGAACGGCTTGTACTTCAGTTCGCCCTGCACGCGGAGGTCGTGGACCTTCAGGTCGATGTAGTTGTTGTCGAGTTCGTGCAGGATGTTGAACTTCGCGTAGTTGCGGGTGTAGAACTCGTCCGGGTCCAGGGCGCGGGAAGTGTTCAGCGCGTAGGAGTACGGGTTGATGTCGAAGTCACGCTTCACCTCGCCGGAGACCACGTCCATTTCACTGTTGATGGTACCGGGCGCGCGCTGGTTGCGGTAGGAGGCGTTGCTGATGAGGTTCGCCGTCAGCTTGTCGGAGAGCTTGTAGGTGACGTTCAGGTTGCCGGTGTAGCGGCTGACCGAGCTCTGCTTGGTCCAGCCCGGATCGCCGAGGGCGGACAGGGAGGCGTAGTAGGTACCCTTGCCGGAACCGCCGGAAACGCTCACCGAGTGGTTGTGCTGGATCGTGTCGTTGAACAGGATGTCGAACCAGTCCGTGTTGCGGAACTCGGCGGCGCGGAGGTAGGCGTTTCTCGCCGCCTCGGTGTTCGCGAGGCCGAAGGAGCCGCTGGACTCGTCGTACTGGGTGATCAGCTGGTACATCTTGCCGTAGATACCGCTGTTGCTGGCGTTGGCCGTCTCGGCGTAGTTCAGGTAACCCTTCTGCTGGAGCTCCTGGTAGATTTCCATCTGGTCCTGGGAGTTCATGATGTTGAAGGTGTTGTAGCTGGGCTTGAGCCGATAGGTGTATTCGCCGGTGTAGCTGATCTTGCTGGATCCGGAGGTACCCTTCTTGGTCGTGATGACGATGACGCCCGCCATGGCGCGCGCACCGTAGATGGAAGTGGCGGAACCGTCCTTGAGGATGTCGAAGCTCTCGATATCGTCGGAGTTAAGGCCGGCGATGGCCGAGGAGATCAGGGTGTTGGCGTCACCGGACGACAGGTCGTCCGCGCTCACGTCCACGACATCTTCCATGATCACGCCGTCCACGACCCACAGGGGCTTGGAGGAACCGTAGATGGAGGTGGCGCCGCGGACGCGGATCTTGGGGGCGGTACCGAACGTACCGGAGACGTTCTGCACGGACACGCCGGCCGCACGTCCCTCGAGGGAGCGGGAGATATCCACCATACCGCTGATGTTCGCTTCCTTGGCATCCACCTTCACGGCGGAACCGGTGTTCATACGGCGGTCCACCGTGTACATACCGTTCACGACCGCGCCTTCCAGCACTTCGGCATCGTCCTCGAGGACGATCTTCATGTTGGGCGTGATCGCGACACGGGCATCTTTCGCGCCCATGAAGGACGTGACGACGTACTGGGCGCTTTCGGGAACGTTCTTGATCTCGAAGTTACCGTCCAGGTCCGTGATGCCGCCGAGTTTCGTGCCCTCGACGGACACGTAGCAGCCCGGGACCGGGGCCCCGTCCGCGGCGGAGGTCACATTGCCCCGGACCGTACGGTTCTGGGCCAGTGCGACCAACGCCGTGAACGCAAGCGCCAGTAGCGTGAGAATATATCTCAATTTATTCATAAACAATTCGATAGGGTATAAGCGAGAGGCTTAGAACTTGAGGGCTTTCTCGAAGGATTTTCCGCTCTTGCGGGCGGAAGCGGGTTTGGCGTCGCGCTTGCGCGCGTTGATTTTGGCAAGGGAACCGTTCTTGGCGTTCGTCCCGGAGACGGCCATGACGGAAGCTCCGCCACGGACGGCAGGGGCGTTGCCCATGCTCTGGGTGCTGGAGGTGCTGGCACGACGCATCGTGTTGGGCAGGGTGGCCAAGGCCTTGTCGTCAAAGGTATAATACTTGCCGTCCTTGGGATCGGCCGCATAGAAGCGGGCGAAATTCAGCGCGAGGGGATCGGGGCTGAGAGAGGCGATTGTCACCGTGCCGGGAGCGAGGTTCGCAGCATTGTCTCCGCTCATCTTCGCGGTGAAGATCGGGTAATTGCCGGAGATCCGGTAATTGCTGCCGTTGGAATACAGGAGACCGCCATATAAATAGGCCTCGCAGTCATAGTCGTCACCCTGGAAACGGATGGGGCCGACGTCCTGGGTGGCCACGGAGATTTCGCCGGATGCTGCATCGAAGTTGGCAACCACGGGGAGATTGTCGCCCTTGCCATAGAGACCGGTAATGGTGAAGGACTCGTTGACCGAATTCTCTGCAATGGTCCACTTGTCGGTGACGGGATCTCCGCTGGAAACCCATTCCGTTCCGTTGAAGGCCATCTGCTGACGATCGATTTCCCAGGTGCCCAGCCACTTGGCATAGTTGGGATCCATCTCCTGAGAACCCTTGGAGAGCTTTCCGGGGAGTTTGGTGGAGGAATTGTAGGTAAGGTATTGATCTTCCAATTCTTCGACGTAGCCAAGGATCGTCAGACCCTCCAGCGGGCCGTAGCTATCGTTGCTGGGAACGACCTCCACAGTGCCGTCCTTGCAGAGATTGGCGGTGAAGATGAGCGGGTCGAGCATGTACTCGGCGTTGTCATAGTAATTGCCGTTATAGTAATAAACGGCAGTCATCTGGTCGGTGATGTGGTAATCCTGGAACTCGAACTTGCCCAGCTCCTGGCAGGAGAGGGTGAACGTGCCGTTCTCGGCATCGTACACGGCCTCCGGGTAAACACCACCTCCCGGCTGGATCTTGCTGATGCCCTCGATGGTGTAGGTGCTGCCATTTTCCTTCTCCTTGATGGTCCAGACCTCGGAACCGCTGGCGCCGGTGTAGGTCCATTCACCCAGGAAGTCTTCGTAGGCGGCCTTCTTGTACGGGCTCTCCTTCTCGAAGGCGGTCATGGCATACTTGCCGCTGAGGCGGCCTTCCGCATCCAGGCCCACGGCGAGGAGGTAGAACTTGCCGTAGCCGAAGTCCTTGAAGTAATCTTTCGCGGATTCGGCGTGCGCAAACGCGTCGAAAACATAATCATAGCCCCAGCTCATGCCATATTTGGTCAGATTGAAGAGGAGATCGTCGGACGTGTAGTAGGCGGCGTCGGCGATGAAATCATCCAGGGTAGGATACTCGGCAGCAGCTTCCTCCGGGTAAACGACAAGCTGGTAGTAGCTGCCTTCGGTCGGGTTGGACACCTCGTTGCCGATCAGCTCGGGATAGCCGGGCTCGTCGGTGGTCGTGCCGCCATAGTACGGCTTCCAGCCGGTCTCCTCGGCGAACACGATTTCGTGGATGTCGGTCAGGACCGTGACGATGTCCTCCTTCACGCCATGCTCGTAGTCGACGGCCTTGACCCAGCCGCTCATCGCGACGAACTTGCCCACCAGGGCGCTCAGGTCCTGCGTCGGATTCTCAATCACGAACTGCTGGGGCTCCTCGAGCGCGGTCACGTAGTACACGCCCTCATTCTCGGACACGTAGCCGTTGTTGGCCGTGTAGAAGTAGGTGAAGCCATTGGCGCCGTAACCATAATAATAGTAGGATTTTTTCTTGTCCACCTCGGCCGGCGTGGCCTCGGCGTTCTCCTTCACCTCGGTGGCCTCGACATAGCCGAGATCCAGGTCGTCGGTCTTCTTGACACCGGTGACGTCGATCACGGTGCCCGGCTTGCCGGAGTAGCCGGCCACATAGGAGAAGTTCTTGCCGTCGGTGACGATGGTGCTGGCCTTGGAGGCGGCGACGACCGTCACGGCGTTCACCTGCACCGGCTTGTCATCCGGGAGGGCGACGACGGAAGCGAGGTCGGTAGCGGCCTCGGGATTGGCATACTGGAGGATTTCGATCTCCTTGACGGTGTTGTAGTCCTGATCGAGCACCTCGAGGGTGGCGGTGCGGTAGGCACCGGTCTCGTTCTTGGCGACGGTGATCGTCAGGTTGTCCTCACGCACGCGGGTGGGAGCGACGGTGATCCATTCCTGGGCCGCCTGGGGGATATAGACATCATAGGCCATGTTGGTCCGGACGGTGAGGGCGAGCTCGCCGCCTTCCCATTCGATGTCGTGGGTCTCGATGATGGCCTCGAGGACGCCGCCCTCGAACTTGAGGGTGCGGATGTCGGCCTTGCCCTTGTGGTTCGCTGCATAGACGGTGACCTTGGCGGTCTCGCTCTCGGTGGCGGTGACCTTCAGGACGCCGGACGCGTTGTCGGCGGGAACGACCTCGGCCGTCCAGTCGCCGACGATGCCGATCACGTCGACATCAGTCTCGTCAGAAGCGTTGACACCGGCGATGGTGTAGGGGAAGGACGCGGTCTGGCCGGCCTTGACACCATTGTTCTCGATGGTCGTGAAGGTGAGGGTGAAGGCCTTCTCCTTGGGGATCTGGACCTCGGTCGCGCCGACCACAAGGACGATGTAGTCATCGGTCTCCTTGTCGGGGTCGATGTAGGCGGAGTAGTCGGTGTCGCTCGTGAGGCCGAGGGTCTTCCAGGTGTCGCCATTGTCATAGGAGACCACCCAGTGGCCGTCGAGGATGCCGAACTGCGGGGTGATGCCGTCCACGCCGTCCTCACCGTCTTCGCCGTCCTTGCCGTTGTTGCCGGTGACGGGGATGGGCTTGCCGGCGTCGTCCTTCAGGACCGCGCCGTTCACGGTCCAGACATAGACACCGTCCACGAGGGTGATGCCGATGACGGGCGTCTGGCCGTCGACACCGTCCTTGCCGTCGGTACCGTCGGTGCCGTTGGTTCCATTGATGCCGTCGATACCGTCGACACCGTCGCGGCCGTTCTGGCCGTCCTTGCCGTTGCGGAGGGTGGCGGTGGTGCCGTCGGAGAAGGAAATCACGTAACCGCTCTCGGTTTCCACCACGGCGGTGACGGTAATGTTGTCTTGAATGGCGCGGACCAGAGCCTGGAGACCAGGGATGTCCTTCTCATTGAGCTGCTTGACAGCCTCTTCGAGAACGCCGACGCGGTTCTCGATGCCATCCAGGCGCGAGCTGACCTTGTCGAGCTCGCTCTGCTTGGCGCATCCGATCACGGCGAGCGCAGCGAGCGCAACCGCAATGATCGACTTAACAGATTTTCTCATAAGATGATAGATTAATTAAAACTTATAGTTAAAATATTGTCGTTTACCTTTGGGTGCAATAAGTGACAAAGTTAGAAAAAATTTTCAAAAACTGTTAAAAAATCCACCAAATCATATTGATTTGATGGAGAAGGGGGGAAATATGGGCGGATTGTCAGGCGATGACGCCGCTGCCGAGCATTTCCTCGCCGTCGTACCAGACGGCGAACTGGCCGGGGGAGATGCCGCGCTGGGGGGCGTCGAAGAGGAGGAAGAGGCCGTTTTCGCGGCGGAGCAGCGTCGCGCCCTGGAGGGGCTGGCGGTAGCGGATGCGGACGCGGCAGCGGCGCATCTCGCCGTCGGCCATCGCGAGGTCGGTGCGGAGCCAATGGGCCTCGGCCGGGTCGATGCGGAGGCAGAAGCGGCTGAGCCCCTTGTGGTCGTGGCCTTCGCCCACATAGACCGTGTTGGTCTCGGTGTCCGTGTCGATGACGAAGATCGGCTCCGCGTGGCCGCCCACGCCGAGGCCCTTGCGCTGGCCGATCGTGTAGAACTGAGCCCCTTCGTGCGAGCCGACGATGGCGCCGTAGGGATTGGCCTTCAGGCGGGTTTTCTTGATATGTTTCTTGCCGCTGCGGTAGGTTTCGTACTCGAAACGGATCTCGTAATGGAGCGGCGTGGCGAGACGCAGGAGCTCCTCGTCCGTCAGCGCGGCGGCTTTGTCCAGGTCGAAGGGGCTCTCGCCCAGGGGCTTGCCGTCCGTGGTCAGGACCTTTTCCTCCGGGGCGTAGCGGACGGTGCGGTCCAGCGCGACGCCGTCGCGGAGGAGACCGTCCAAGACGCGCTGCTGCCACTGATACAGGGTGTCATCGGCATACCAGGCGTCGTAGACTTCGATGATGTCGCCTTCCACGGAACGGAGCTTCTGCTTCAGGAAGGTGGGAAGATCCACCTTGCCCACGAAGCAGATGCCCTGGGAGTCCTTCTTTTCCGCCGACGGGAGGTCCGCCTCCTTGGCGATGCGCCGCACTTCCGGCTTGGCGATGTCCCCGATGGGGAAGAGCGCCTTCCGGAGCTGCGCCTGGGTGAGCTGGCACAGGAAATAGGACTGGTCTTTGTTGGGGTCCGCACCCTCCAGCAGCCGGTAGAGCGGCTCGCCGTCCTCGGCGAGAACCGGCTTTCCGGCGGCGTCCAGGACGGGTTCCTTGCGACAGTAGTGGCCGGTGGCGACATAGTCGGCCCCGTATTTCTCCGCGACGGCGAGGAAGGCGTCGAACTTGATCTCCCGGTTGCACAGGACGTCCGGGTTCGGGGTCCGGCCCTTGGCGTACTCGTCGAACATATAGTCCACGACCCGCTGGCGGTACTGCTTGGACAGGTCCACGAAATAGAACGGGATGCCGATCTTGCGGGCGACGAGCTCCGCCACGAAGCGGTCCTCCTCCCACTCGCAGTCGCCGTGGAGGGTGGCGTCCGCCTCGTGCCAGTTCTGCATGAACATGGCGAAGACGTCGTAGCCCTGCTCCTTCAGGAGGAGGGCGGCGACGGAGGAGTCCACGCCGCCGGACAGGCCGACGCAGACTTTGATTTTGCCGTTATCGGGGGCGGAAGCTGCCATTTCGTGCGATTTTCACCTGCAAAAGTAATGATTTCCAAAAATATTTCCTATTTTTGAGAACTATGACCGACAGACGCATCACCATCGATTACCTCGAGTATTCCACCCCCGACGAGATGGAACCCCAGGACCGGGAACTGGTCGCCGCCGCCCTCCGGGCCCGGGCCGGCTCCTATTCCCCCTATTCCAAGTTCCGCGTGGGCGCCGCCCTCCGCCTGGTGGACGGGACCGTCGTCCTGGGCGCCAACCAGGAGAACGTCGCCTATCCCTCCGGCCTCTGCGCGGAGCGCACCGCGATGTTCGCCGCCGGCGCGAACCATCCCGGCGTGGCCTTCGACACGCTGGCCATCGTGGGGGCGAACGGGGACGAAGTCTGCGAAATGCCCGCCGCGCCCTGCGGCGCCTGCCGCCAGGTGATGGCCGAGTACCAGCGCCTGTACGGCCACCCGCTGAAAGTCATCCTCATCGGCACGCACGCCATCTACAAGTTCGCCAAGGTGGAGGACCTCCTGCCCTTGATCTTCGACAGTTTGAAAGTGGAATAATTTGGTAGTCGCGGAAAAATGACTACCTTTGCAACGGGAAAGTCTTACACGACCAGCTCCCTCTGAACTCCCCCAGGGCAGGAATGCAGCAAGGGTAGGAGGTCGTAGCGGTGCGATGTAATCAGCTTTCCCTTTTTTTATTTGCCGGGGGGAAGACCCCCCGAGACCCCCCTCCCGGTTACGAATCCTTATCTGACTTGTCCTGAAATAGGTTTACACTGTATGATGACCTTTCCTGAAATAGGTTTACACGAATGGGGCAAAGTGTAATCTTTGTTTAGGACAGAATGAACGGAAAGACTTTAAGAAAACGATTGATTTTCAATAACGATTGACTTATGATAGCAGTATATACCATCACTTCGGGCCTCCATGATGAGGCGAGTGTTTCCAAGATTTCGGATGCGTTCCTGAAGGGGGTGTTCCCGGGGGGGGATTTCGTGTTCCGCGGGGCCGATTTTTCCGATTTCGGCACGCATACGTTGGATCTCATCTATGTCCGCACCGGCGGGGCGGAGGGCATCTTCAAGGCGCTGCTGCCGGAGATGCTGGCCCGCGGGATCGAGCGGTACTATCTTTTGACTTCCGGCAAGAGCAACTCCCTGGCCGCGTCGCTGGAAATCCTGTCCTACCTGCGTCAGCAGGGGCTCAAGGGCGAGGTTTTGCACGGCTCCGACGACTATGTCGCGCGGCGGATCCAGGTGCTGGCGACGGTGCAGGATGCCCGCGCCCGGCTCAAGGACATGCGCATCGGCGTCGTCGGCCAGCCCTCCGACTGGCTCATCGCCAGCCAGGCGGACCCGATGGCGGTGCTGGACAAGCTCGGCGTCCGGATGGAGGAAGTGCCCATGGAAGAGCTCCTGGTGGAGATCGGCAAGGCCGACGGCGCGCCCGCCCCGGCCGACGAGCCCATGGCCCCGGAGGTCCGCGCGGCCTATCCCGGCGCCGTCAAGATCTACCGGGCCCTGAAGGCCCTCGTGGAGCGGCACCGGTTGGACGCCTTCACGCTCCGCTGCTTCGACCTGCTCTCCACCGTCGGCAACACCGGCTGCCTGGCCCTGTCCTGCTTCAATTCGGAGGACGTTCCCGCCAGTTGCGAAGGCGACGTCCCGGCGCTCCTGTCGATGATGATCGCCCACGCCCTCACCGGCGTCTCCGGCTTCCAGGCGAATCCGGCGCAGATCGACGTGGAGACCGGCCGCATCCTCTTCGCGCACTGCACCATCCCGTTCAACATGGTGGAGAACTGGCAGTTCGACACGCACTTCGAATCCGGCATCGGCGTGGGCATCCACGGCGTGTTCCCGGAGGGTCCGGTGACCGTCTTCAAGGTCTCCGGCGACCTCAAGCGTCACTTTATTGCGGAAGGGGAACTCATTGGCAATCAATACGAACAGAATCTCTGCCGTACGCAGGTCGTGCTCCAGCTGAGGCCCGAGGACGCCCGCTATTTCCTGACCGATCCCATCGGCAACCACCACATCATCGTGCCGGGCCGGTGCAAGGAGCTTTTCGAGGAACTGCTATAGGAAAGGAAACATCCGCTTGAAATACGGCCGGAAGGGGTCGTCTATCTCGACGCTCGCGCGGGCGACGGGGCAGACGGCGAAGTAGCCGACGACGTGTTCGCCGCGGATGTTCGTGGGCGCGTTCGCGGGCTGGGGCGTGAAGAGCGGGATGGAGACGCCGTTCATCGTCAGGGACAGCATGTAATCGAAATAGCCCTTGTCCATCGTCCAGAGTTCCAGGGTGATGACGTCGCCTATTTCCAAGTACTTGTAGCATTCCCCGTACTGCTTGCGGAGCAATTCCGACTGGAGCAGGGGTTCGATGGGGAATCCGGCCACCTCGTTGCTGTTGAAGAACAGGTCGGGGGCCAGCTTGCACATTTCCTTGGGCTGGTAAACGCCGTTCACGGCGTGCGTGAGCAGGTAGTAGCTGTCGATGTCTTTCTCCGTGCCCCAGACGCCCACCGTCCACAGGCTGTCCATCTCCATGGTCTTCCCGCCGGCCCAGGCGTAGTCGATGGCGTCCATCCGGAAGCCCGCTTCCGGCATCGACGCCTCGGCCTCGTAGGTGTCGCCTTCGGGAAGCCGGATCCGGAGCTTGTATTCCACGCCCATTTCGCAGGCATATCCTTCAGGAGCCGTGTAGATGCCGGGCTCTTTCTCGCTGAATGTCACGTCATTGACCTTCACGGAAGCGCCGCGGACCATCGGCTGCACCTCGGTATGGAAGTAGGAGATGGTCCGGGAAAGGATCACCTGCTGGGGATCTTCCGGCCGGTCGGTGAGGGTGGCCTCGACCGCCAGGTAGTCGTGGAAGTCCGACCGCGACTGAAGGTCGATTCTCTCCGTGCAGCCGCACAGGATCAGAAGAAGCGGTATCAGGTACTTTCTCATCGGTCAGAACTGGATGTTGCAGGACAGGGAAGGGATGGCGGTGAAGAGATAGATCTTCGCCGACTGCGCTTCCTCGTCCTTCTTGCTGTACGTGAAGGCGATGGACCAGGCGTTGTGCCGGGAATAGGCGTTGTACACCGACAGGTTCCATTCCGTGGACCAGCGCTTGCCGGCCACGCGCCGCTTGGAGCGGTAGGTGAGGGACACGTCCATCCGGTGGTAGTCCGGAAGCCGGTCTTCGTTGCGGCTGGAATAGACGGGAATCCAGCGGTCCATGTAGTTGAACCGGCCCACGGGATAGGTGGTGGGGGAGCCGCTGTAGAACACCCATTCCGTGGAGGCGGACCAGCGCTTGGAGAAATCGTACGTCAGGACCATGTTCACGGCGTGTTCGTGGTTGAGCGGGGACGGATAGGGCTTTCCGCCGTTCAGCTCCGGGATATGGTACCAGGCGCGGGACCAGGTGTAGGCCAGCCAGCCGTTCCAGCGGGCGAAATCGTACTTGAGCATGAGCTCCGCGCCGTAGGACCAGGAGTTGCCGAAGCGGAGGAGGCCTTCGCGGTCGGGATCGGCCATGACCAGGCCGGGATTGTCCACGAAGTCCATGGCATTCTTGTTGTCCTTGTAGAAGCCTTCCAGCGAGAGTTGCAGCGCCTCGCCTGCCAAGAGGGCGTTGAGGCCCAGCGAATACTGGTCCGAGCGCTGCGGCTTCACGTTCGGGGAGGCGGTGAACCAGGCGTCGACCGGGCTGCCGGTGATGCTGATGCGAGACTGCTGGATATACTGGAACGAGCGCACGTAGGCGCCCTTGACGGAGAAATCGTCCGTGATGGGGAAGGAGGCCGACAGGCGCGGCTCCAGGCCGTAATACTTCCGGATGCCCTTTCCCTTTTCCACCTGCAGCGTCTGGGTCAATTCATGGGTCTCCGGGTCGAAATACTTCTGCTCGGTGGGGCCGAGGGAGGTGAAGGACGCGTAACGCAGTCCGTAACGGAGGGTCATCGGCCCGATCTTCTGCTCGTTCTGCAGATAGACGGACGGCTGGAAGGCGAAATTCTCGGGAATCGTGACTTCCTTGACCATGGACTCCTCGTTCCGGGGTTTCGTATTGCCGGGGACGACCCCGAACCAGGCGGCCTGCAGGCCCGCCTTCAGGGTGTTGTTTCCGTCGATGTACCAGGTCCAGGCTGTCTTGACGCCGCTCTCGCGGATTTCCTGCCGGGTGTCGAAGTCGGCGTTGTCCATTTCCGTGCCGATGTCATTGCGGTACAGCGAGTTGTAGAGGATGACATCCGAGGTGAACTTGGGCGAGAACTGGTGGTTCCAGCGCAGCGACTGGGTGTGGTTCGCGAAGCCGAAGACCATCTCGTTGAGATTGAACTCCTGCATGCTGAAACCGAACACGTCCTTGCCGCTGAACGCGCTCAGGTACACGCGGTCCTTCTCGCCGGCGACCCAGCTGAGTTTGCCGTTCAGGTCGTAGAAATACATCTGCGTCTTGTCCGGCAGCTTGGCGCCGATGACTGGGAGCAGCAGGTCCATGTAGGTCCGCCGTCCGGCAAGCATGAAAGAGAGCTTGCCCGGGACGATGGGCCCTTCCAGGAAAAGTTTGGACGTGATCAGGCCGAAGGACGCGTTCCCGCCGAAGGTGCGGTTGTTGCCGTCCTTGGTGGAAATGTCCAGCACCGAGGAGATGCGGCCGCCGTAGGAGGCGGGGAAATCGCCTTTGTAGAGGTCTGCGCCGCGGATGGCGTCGCCGTTGAACATCGACAGGAACCCCAGGAAATGGCCGCAGTTGTAGACGGGGGCGCCGTCGATGAGGATCAGGTTCTGGTCGATGCCGCCGCCCCGGACGCTGAAGCCGGTGGAGCCCTCGCTCGGGGTCTGGACGCCTGGCATCATCTGGATGACGCGGATGATGTCGTTTTCGCCCATCAGCGTCGGCATTTTCTTCACCAGGGCCGCATCGACCCGTTGCAGGCCCATCTGCGGCAGCTTGATCTCCTCCCGCTTGGAGCGCGAGAAGATGGTGGCGGCCTCCAGTTCGCTCCGGTCCACTTTCAGGAGGAAATCCCGCTTGGCCGCTTTCGTGAACTCAAGCTGGACTTCTTCCGTCTCGTAGCCGAAGTAGGAGCAGTAGACGGTGTGCTTTCCCGTGGGGACGTGCAGGGAATAGAAACCGACGGCATCCGCGGCCACGCCCGTCTTCCGGTCTTCCAGGAAGACGACCGCCTGGGGGAGCGGTTCCCCGCTCTCCGCGTCGCGGACATAGCCGGAAAGGACGACCGTCCGGGGCTGGGCCAGTCCCGTCAGGGACTCGAGCGCCAGGAGGGCCGATCCGAGGATGCGCCGGAGGGAAATCATTTGTCTGTCAAGGCCTTGGCGGCGGACTGGCCGGCCAGGTAGCCGGTGGAGAAGGCGAGCTGGAGGTTGTAGCCGCCGGTGTCGGCGTCCATGTCCAGCACCTCGCCGCAGAAATACAGGCCGGGCTGCTTCTTGGATTCGAGCGTCTTCGCGACGACCTCGCCGGTGGCGATGCCGCCCGCGGTGACGACGCTGCGTTCGAAGCCCACGAAGCCGGCGATGTCCATCCGCCAGTCCTTCATCCGGGCGGCGAGCGTGTCGACGCTCACCTTGGAATTGGTCTTCAGGAACGCCAGCGTGAGGTTCCACGGCATCAGCTTGCCCAGCATGATGCGGAACAGGCGCTGGAAGCTCTGGCCTTCCGAACGCTCGTCGTGGATGACCTCCTCCCATTTCTGGTGGATGTCCTCGTCGAGCTTCTCGAGCTCCACGGCGGGTTTTAGGTCGATGGAGACGCTCACTTTCTGGCCGTTGTTGAGGGCGTTGACCGCCTTCCGGCTCACCATGAAGCCGAGCGGGCCTTCCAGGCCGCCGTCGGTGAACTCGATGTCGCCGAACTCGCTCTGGGCCTCTTCGCCGTTGATGAAGAGGGTGAGCTGGACGTTCTCCAGGTTGTTCCCGTTGAACAGTTCGCCGAGCTCGGACAGGGGCTTGATGCGCTCGATGTGCTTCTCGAACTTGGGATACCAGTCCGGCAGGGGAGTGATTTTCCGCTCCTTGGTCTTTCCATAGACGGTGCGGCCGCGGAAGGCCTGCTTGATCTCGCCCGCGAGGGCGCTCTGCTCCGTCTTGTAGCCCTCGGGGACGAGGGCGGTCAGGGACGGATAGCAGGGCTCGACGCTGTGGCCGAGCTCCTCGGCCCACATATAGCCGTCGCCCGTGGACCCGGTGCCCGGATAGGACAGGCCGCCGGTGGCGATGATGAGCTTCGCGCAGGTGTATTCCTCGGTCTCGATCTTGGTTTCGATCTTGAACTGGGGCTTCTTGCGCGGGTCGTCGCTGGGAATGCGGCGCTCCTTGATGATCGTCTTCACGGTGTCCAGGCTCCAGCCGCGGTTCGTCTTGTCCACGGTCTTGACCTCGCAGCCCGTGACCACCTTCACGCCCGCGAGCGTGCACGCCCTGAGAAGGGTGTCCACCACGTCGCCCGCCATATGGGACTCCGGGAAGGCGCGGTCGCCGCGTTCCACGACGCTGCGGAGGCCGTTGGCCTTGAACAGCTCGATGAGTTTCTCCGGGGTGAGGTTGTGCCAAGCGGGGCTGACGAAATTGGTGTCGGTACGGACATGGTCCGAGAAGTCGCCCCACTCCTTGACGTTGGTGAAATTGCACCGGCCCTTGCCGGTGATCATCACCTTCCGGCCTGCCTTGGGCATCTTCTCCAGCACGGTCACGGTTTCGCCGCTGCCCGACTGCGCCAACACTTCCGCGGCTCCGAGGGCCGCCACCAGGCCGGAGGCTCCTCCTCCGATCACAATGATATCCGATTTCATAGACTTGACAAAGATTTCGGCAAAGGTACGATATTTTTGCGAGATAACGGCCTGCTTCCGGCCTTTTGCCAGGCTCTTTGAGCTATAACAAAAAAGTTATAAGTATAAACAACTTTGTTTTAATTACTTATAAACAACAAATTAACAAATATTTCCACACTCTCTGCACGAGGTGCCTTTTTCCGGTTGGGTCCGGGGGTCTATCCCGGTATTTGTAAGTCGATAGCGGTTTATAGATTCGTAACCTTGGAGCGAAGCGACGGAGGGGGTCCGGGGGTCTTCCTCCGGTATTATTAGACGAAGCAGCATGCTTCGGAGGCGAAGCGACGGAGGGGGTCCGGGGGTCTTCCCCCGGTAAATAAACAAAAAAGTCCGGAAAATCCGGACTTTTTAGAGCCACTCAGGAGGCTCGAACTCCCGACCTGCGCGTTACGAATGCGCTGCTCTACCGACTGAGCTAAAGTGGCAAGACCGATTTCGGTGAATCGGGACTGCAAATATAGGAATAATTTTTTGATTCCAAATAATTTTTCGTGATTCGGCCGATGATTCGCCTCATTCCCTGCGAAGATCGGCCTTGATCCGGTCCATCCGGCGCCAGGCCTGGCGGGAGGGGAAGGGCCAGAGGACGCATCGGCAGCGGTTGCCTTCCTGGAAGCTGGCCGCGTATCGGCCCTCCTCCGACATCGGCTCCACGACGGCGCGGACGACGCTGTAGAAGAGGGCGTCGGAGAAATCGGCCAGGAACGCGCCCGGGGCGTATTCTTCCAGCTCCGCGCCCTGCAGCGCCTGCACTACCTTCGCGACGGCTTCCTCCCGGCTAGCCGCCCGGAAGAGCACCGTGCCGCTGTCCATCAGTTTGACTTTGTCCACGTGGATCATGACTGTCCCTTTTTTGCAAAACTACGGACTTTTCCGTAATTTTGGAACACTATGCTGTGCCGCGTTTACAGAAAAACCTCAATCCAACGCCTTCCAGGTGTTGACGCGGCAGCCTTTTCCCCCGTTTGGGCGTTTTTCCGTGCCGCGTTTACAGCTGTATTGCGCTGTGCGGCTGTTTTGTTGTTAACGTGGCAAGCCGTGTCCTGCCGGACGACTCGGCCATCGGCCGAAAGCGGCGGGATGGAGTATGCGCAGTGGTTCGACCTGCAAGGGAACAAGGCCATCGTCACTTCTCCCTATGGCGGCGCGCCGGACACGATCCGGGTCGATGCGCCCGTGCGCAGTATCGTGTGCATGTCCTCGTCCTATATCGGCTTCCTGGATGCGCTGGGGTGCGATTCCGTGGCGACGGCCGTATCGGGGCTGGCGTATGTGTCGGACCCGGAGGTGCGGGCCCGGGCCGTCGATGTGGGCTATGACGCCGCGCTCGATTACGAGACCATCCTGAAGCTCCGGCCGGACCTGGTGTTGACCTATGCCGTGTCCGCCGCGGAGCCGCCGTACCTGCAGAAGCTCCGCGACCTGGGCATCCGGACGGCCGTCATCCACGAGCACCTGGAGAGCCATCCATTGGCCCGGGCGGAATACATCAAGTTCTTCGGCCTCCTGACCGGCCGCGCCGCGCTGGCGGACAGCCTTTTCGCCGACATCCGCGACCGCTACCTCTCGCTGGTGAAAGAGACCGATACTCCCCAGAAAGTCCTCGTGAACATCCCCTATGCCGACCAATGGTACATCCCGGGCGGCGACAACTATATGACGCGGCTCATCCAGGACGCCGGCGGCGCGGTGCTCGGCGCCGTCCCCGGCCGCTTCGAGTCCTCCGTCATCTCCGTGGAAAAGGCCTTTGAACTGGCCCAGGAGGCCGATTGCTGGCTCAACCCCGGCTGGTGCGCCACCAAGGCCCAGCTCCGCAGCGTCCATCCGCTCTTCGCCGATTTCCCCGTTCTCGGGAAGTCCGTCTGGAACAACACGAAACAGAGCACCCCGGGCGGCGGCAACGCCTTCTGGGAAACCGGACCCGCCCGGCCGGACCTGATATTGCAAGACCTCCGTGCCATCTTCAACGGCACGGAGGTCCCAGGGTATTACTATTTCCAATTAGAATAGTTTCCCGCCCCACTTGGTGGCCAGGCCGGCGAGTTCGTCGGCGGTGGCGGGACGGTTCAGGGATTCCTTGCGCTCGCGCTGGAACTGCTGCTTGAGGCGGGCGAACTGGCGCTTGGTGTCCAGCGTGAAGTCGCCGTTCTCGATCCAGGCGAAATAGGAAGGCTCGCTCTCCCACACCTCGCGGGCGGTGCGGCCCTTGTGCTTGCCGAAGCTGATGGTGGGCTCGCCGTCGTCGTTCAGGATCAGGCGGCCGGCGAAGTCCACGTTGCGGGCGCGGGCGCCGATCTTGGCCAGCGCGTCCACGTCGTTCTTCAGCGCTTCCTGCTGGATGTCCGTCGGTTCCTTGTAGCGGTCCAGCTGCGCCTTGAGCACTTCGTAGGTGGCGAGGGTGTCGGCCTCCGCCGTATGCGCGTTCTCGAAGTCCTTGCCGCCGCAGTAGAAGCGGTAGGCGGCCCGCAGGTTCCGCGGTTCCATATGGTGGTAGATGTTTTGGACATCGACCATCTTGCAGTCGTGGAGGTCGATCTTGTCGATGCAGTCGAGCATCGCCCGGGCCTTCTTCTTGGCTTCCTCGCTGGCTTTCGCATCCTCGATGCGGGTGTTGCAGTAGTCCCGCACGCGCTCGATCTCCTCCGCGAGGAGCGGGAGGTCGAACTTCGTGGAGTTGAAGCCGGCGAGATCGCTTCCGGCGAGCCATTCGGCCACCTGAGGGAGAACTTCGATGAACTTGGGGCAGTCCACGAGGTCCTCGTCCTTCACGCCGTTCACTTCCGAGGCGCTCGGATTGATGGGGATCACGCGGCGGTTCTTGTAGTCCCAGGGCTTGATCTTCCAGGTCTTCACGAGGGGCGCGCCCCCTTCAGGCATCACTTTCACGAAGCTCAGCTCGATGATGCCGTCCGTGGCAATATTAAGGCCGGTGCTCTCGATGTCGAAAAAGAGCAACGGCCTTGCGAGTTTCAGTTCCATAAGCAGTTATGAAATCATGATCGGCATCAGGATGCCGCAGATCTTCTCGGTTTCGGCCTCTTCCTCGGACGGGAGGATGAGGGCGGCGCGGCGGGCGTCGGCGAACTTGATGACGATCCCGTTGCAGCCCATGTTGGAGAGGATTTCCGTCAGGAAGGTGGACTTGAAGCCGATGGTGAGCTCGTCGCCGGAGTAGTCGCAATTGATCTTCTCATAGGCGGCGAGGGCGAAGCCCAGGTCCTGCGCGGAGACTTCCAGCTGGCCTTCCTTGAGGGAGAACTTGATGTGGTTCGACGCCTTGTTGGAGCACACGGCCACGCGGCGGACGGTGTTCAGGAGGAGGGTGCGGTCGATCTTGAGGACGTTCGCGTTGTTCTGCGGGATGACGTCGCGGTATTTCGGGTACTTGCCCACGACCAGGCGGCAGATCATCGTCGTGGCGCCGAAGGTGAACTGCGCGGTGCTGCCGTCGAATTCCACGTCGACGTTCTCCACGTCCTTGCCGATGATGCTGCGGAGCACGGCGGCGGGCTTCTTGTGGAGGATGAAGGAGGCCTTCTCGGCGGCCTTCACGTCGGTGGTGGTGTAGCAGATGAGCTTGTGGGAGTCGGAGGCGACGAGGGTGGTGGAGGCGGTGTCGATGTCGAAGAAGATACCGTTCATCGCCGGGCGGATCTCGTCGTCCGCAGTGGCGTAGACGGTGCCCTGGATGCCCTCCACGAGGCTCGCGGCCGGGAATTCGACCTTCTGCGCGTCGTCGCCGGTGCCCTTGATCTCAGGATAGTCGTCCGCCGGGAAATAGGGGAGGACGGAGTTGCCGTTCGCCCAGGCGCACTCGAAGGAGCTGTCATTGACGGTGCGGATGCGGACCGGCTGGTCCGGGAGTTCCTTGAGCAGGTCGATCATATGGCGGGCGGGGACGGCGATGCTGCCGTCTTCCTCGGCGCCGTCCACCTCGAGGGCGGTGCGGAGCGTCAGTTCGGAGTCCGAGGCGGTCACTTCGAGCCGGTTGCCCTTCAGGACGAACAGGAAGTTCTCGAGGATCGGAAGGGGAGACTTGGACGGGATGGCCTTCGAGACGTCCAGGAGGCCCTTCAGCAGGTCGGTACTGGAAATGTTCAGTTTCATATCTTGCGCAAGTTTTATGTTTCGTTGTGAAAAGCGGCTTCTTGCGGCCGCTCAACTGACAAATATAACAAAAATATCGCAAATGGCATAAATCTTGAAATTTTTAAGGCCGGCAAATACAACTGTGTACTATATGAAAAAAGGATTTTTAACCGTACTGCTTTCCATCCTCGCCGGCGGACTGACCGCCTACGGCGTCGTGAAAGCCAATGAAAAGAACCTGAGCCCCGTCCGCATCGAGGGCGAAAACGGCAGTGTGGAGTACCGTACTGTCAATCTGGCAGACTCCGACTATCCCGACTTCACCTACGCGGCCGAATCCGCTGTGCAGGCGGTCGTCTATGTGGAAGTGACGGTCCAGCAGACCGCCCGCCGCAGCATCGACCCGTTCGAGTACTTCTTCGGCTTCGGCGACGGCTACGGCTTCGGCCAGCCCCAGTCCCGGGAGGCCAAGGGCAGCGGCTCCGGCGTCATCATCCGCCCGGACGGCTACATCGTCACCAACAACCACGTCGTCTCCGGCGCCACCAAGATCTCCGTGACCACGAACGACAACCAGAAGTTCGACGCCACCGTCGTCGGCACCGACCCGGCCACGGACGTCGCCATCATCAAGGTCGACGCGCAGAACCTGCCCACCATCCCGATGGGCGACAGCGACCAGCTCCGCCTCGGCGAGTGGGTCCTCGCCATCGGCTCCCCGCTCGGCGAGCAGCTCCGAAGCACTATCACCGCCGGCATCGTCTCCGCCAAGGGCCGTTCGATGCCCGACGGCAGCGGCGAATTCAAGATCGAATCCTTCATCCAGACCGATGCGGCCGTGAATCCCGGCAACTCCGGCGGCGCCCTCGTGAACAAGAAGGGCGAGCTGGTGGGCATCAACACCGCCATCGTCTCCCAGACCGGCTCCTACACCGGCTATTCCTTCGCCGTCCCGGTGAACATCGTCAAGCGCGTCGCCGGCGACCTGATCGACTTCGGCTCCGTCAAGCGCGCGATGCTCGGCATCACGATGCAGCCCGTTTCGACCCTTGATAAAAAAATTCAAGAAGATTTGAAACTTAATTCCATGAACGGCGTATATATAGTTGAGGTTTCGAAGGGAAGCGCCGCGGAAGAGGCCGGCCTGAAGCAGGGCGACGTGATTGTCGCCATCGGCGGCCAGAAGATTACGGACGGTGCCTCCGTCCAGGAAAAGGTGAACAACTACCATCCTGGCGACAAGGCGGTCGTCAACTATGTCCGCGACGGAAAGGAACTTACGACCGAAGTCACATTCCACGCCGCCGCCTCGCAGAACGGTGAGACGGATGTGGACGGTTCTGTCGCCTTCTACGGCGCCCGCCTGAAGGAGTTGACGGGCGAGGAGAAGCAGGCGATGGGTCTCCGGGGCGGTGTCAAGATCGTCTCCGTGGGCCAGGGCAAGATGGCCGAGGCCGGCGCGACGAGCGGCTCCGTGATCCTGTACGTGAACGACGAACCCGTGTCGAAACCCGAAGACGTGATCGCCAAGGCGAAGAAGGCCCAGCGCGGCATCTATATCGAGGGTGTCGATGAGAATGGAAAGTCCTTCTATTTCGGCTTTGGCAAGTAAGGAACTGCCGAAGACCTGAAGCATACCCGTTACGGTCAGTTTCTTACCGAGACTGACCGTAACTTTTTTAATTAATAATGAGACAGTTAAAAATTACAAAGAGCATCACCAACCGCGAGAGCGCGTCCTTGGACAAGTACCTCCAGGAGATCGGCAGGGAAGAGTTGGTGACCCCGGAAGAGGAAGTGGAACTGGCCCAGCGCATCCGCAAGGGCGATCCCGTGGCCCTCGAGAAACTCACCCGCGCGAACCTCCGTTTCGTCGTGTCCGTGGCGAAGCAGTACCAGAACCAGGGCCTGAGCCTCCCCGACCTCATCAATGAGGGCAACCTCGGCCTGATCAAGGCCGCCGAGAAGTTCGACGAGACCCGCGGCTTCAAGTTCATCTCCTACGCCGTGTGGTGGATCCGCCAGAGCATCCTCCAGGCCCTCGCCGAGCAGAGCCGCATCGTGCGTCTGCCGCTGAACCAGGTGGGTTCCCTGAACAAGATCAACAAGGCCCTCTCCAAGTTCGAGCAGGAGAACGAGCGCCAGCCCTCCAACGAGGAACTGTCCGAAATGATCGACGTCCCCAAGGACAAGATTTCCGATACCCTCCGCGTGAGCGGCCGCCACGTCTCCGTGGACGCCCCGTTCGTGGAAGGCGAGGACAACAGCCTGCTGGACGTCCTCCCCAATGACGACTCCCCGATGGCCGACCGCGGCCTCGTGAACGAGTCCCTGAACACCGAGATCGAGCGCGCCCTGTCCACCCTCACGGACCGCGAGCGCGAGATCGTCAAGTCCTTCTTCGGCATCGGCTGCCAGGAGATGACCCTCGAGGAGATCGGCGAGCGCTTCGGCCTCACCCGCGAGCGTGTCCGCCAGATCAAGGAAAAGGCCATCCGCCGCCTCAAGAGCCCGTCCCGGAGCAAACTCTTAAAGGGCTATCTCGGATAATGACACCGGAAAAATTCATCCAGAGCAAGGCTGCCGAAGCCATCCAGGCCCTCTACGGGGCGGATGTCCAGGCCGACAGCCTCCAGGTCGCCGTGACCCGGAAGGAGTTCGAGGGCGACTACACCCTCGTGACCTTTCCGCTTTTGAAGATCACCCACAGCGCCCCCGATGCGACGGGGAACGCGATCGGCCAGTGGCTCGTGGACAACGTCCCCGAGATCGCGGCCTACAACTCCGTGAAGGGTTTCCTGAACCTTTCCTTCTCCGCCGTCTACTGGGACGAGACCTTCGCCGAGATCGCCGCCGACGAGGCGTTCGGCCAGCTCGCCCCCACCGGCAAGCGCATCATGGTGGAGTTCTCCTCCCCGAACACGAACAAGCCCCTTCACCTCGGGCACATCCGCAACAACCTCCTCGGTGACAGCGTGTCCCGCCTGCTGAAAGCCTGCGGCAACGAGGTCATCAAGTCCACGATCGTCAACGACCGCGGCGTCCACATCTGCAAGTCCATGCTGGCCTGGCAGAAGGAGTTCCAGGGCAAGACCCCGGAATCCACCGGCATCAAGGGCGACCACCTCGTGGGCGACTGCTACGTGGCCTTCGACAAGATGTACAAGGCCGAGGTCAAGCAGCTGATGGAGCAGGGGATGTCCGAGGACGAGGCCAAGAAGGCCGCCCCTTCCCTGAAGGAGGCCCATGAAATGCTCGTGAAGTGGGAGCAGAACGATCCCGACGTCCGGGCGCTCTGGTCCATGATGAACGGCTGGGTGTATGCCGGCTTTGACGAGACCTACGCCGCCCTGGGCATCACCTTCGACCAGGTGGACCATGAGTCCGAGACCTACCTCCTGGGCAAGGAACTGGTCCAGAAGGGATTGGACACGGGTGTCTTCTTCCGCGAGGCTGACGGCTCCGTCTGGTGCGACCTCACGGCCGACGGCCTGGACCGCAAGCTCGTCCTCCGTGGCGACGGCACGTCCGTGTACATCACCCAGGACCTCGGCACCGCCGAGCGCCGGTTCGCCAAGTACGACCTCGATTCCCACGTGTATGTCGTGGGCAACGAGCAGGACTACCACTTCCAGGTCCTGAAGCTCATCCTCAAGAAGCTCGGCTTCGACTGGGCCGACCAGATCTACCACCTGTCCTACGGGATGGTGGAGCTCCCGGAAGGCAAGATGAAGTCCCGCGAGGGAACCGTCGTCGACGCCGACGACCTCATCCAGAGCATGTACGAGGAGGCGAAGAAGACCTCCGAGGAAAGCGGCAAGCTCGCGGATCTGAGCGAGGAGGAGAAGGACAAACTGTACCACATGATCGGCCTCGGTGCCCTCAAGTACTTCATCATCAAGGTCGACCCCAAGAAGACGATGCTCTTCAATCCGAAGGAATCCATCGACTTCAACGGCAACACCGGCCCCTTCATCCAGTACACGCACGCCCGCATCTGCTCGATCCTGCGGAAGGCGACGGTGGAATTCGGCCCCGCCGACATCACCACCGCCCTCGTCCCTTCGGCGAAGGAGATCCGGCTCGTCAAGCTGCTGGGCACGTTCCCGGCCAAGGTCGCTGAGGCCGGTGCAGCCCTGAGCCCCGCCGTCATCGCGAACTACGCCTACGACCTGGCAAAGGAGTTCAACCAGTACTACCACGACACGCCCATCCTCCGCGAGGAGGACCCGGCCGTCCTGAAGTTCCGCCTGGAGCTCATCTCCGTGATGGCCCGCACGCTCCGCTGCGCGATGGGCATCCTGGGCATCCAGCTCCCCGACCGGATGTAATCCATCTCCTTGTCATTCTGAGCGAAGCGAAAGAATCTAAAGAAACGCCAGCCCGGCCGGGCTGGCGTTTCTGTTTGCGGACCGCAGGTCCTAGCTGATGAACTGGGCCTTCAGCATTTCGATCTTCTGCGGGGCGTCGTCGCCCTTCGCGCCGAAGTAGAACTTGATCTTGGGCTCGGTGCCGGAAGGACGGACGGACACCACGTCGCCGGCCTCGTTGAAGAACTGGAGGACGTTGGACTTCGGGAGTCCGGTCTCCTCGGGCTTGTTGTAGTCCACGACCTTGGCGAGCGGGCTGCCGGCGATCTCCTTCGGCGGGCAGGCGCGGTAGTCGGCCATGATCTTCTGGATTTCCTCGGCGCCGGACTTGCCCTTGCGGACGATGTAGACCATCTTCTCCACATACAGGCCGTACTCCTTGTACACCTTCTGGAGGAGCTGCCACAGGGTCATGCCCTGGTCGGCGGCCCAGGCGGCGCACTCGGCGACGGCGCAGCCGGCGACCTGCGCGCACTTGTCGCGCACGAAGGAGCCGAGGTTGAAGCCATAGGACTCTTCACCGCCGCAGACGAACGTGGCCTTGCCTTCCTGCTGCTTCTGGATTTCGGCGATGTACTTGAAGCCGGTGAGGACGTTGTAGCACTTCACACCGAAGTGCTCGCAGATGGCGGCGAGCAGCTCGCTGGTGACGATGGTCTTGACGCAGTACTGCTTGCCGTCCAGCTTGCCGAGCTCCTGCCAGCGGGTGAGGATGTAGTAGGTGAGGAAGCTCCAGGTCTGGTTGCCGGTGAGCTGGACCATCTTGCCTTCGTCGTTGCGGACGGCGATGCCCAGGCGGTCGGCGTCCGGGTCGGTGGCGAGGACGAGGTCCGCGCCGGTCTCGTCGGCCTTCTCCAGGGCCATCTTCATCGCGGCGGGCTCCTCCGGGTTCGGGGAGACGACCGTCGGGAAGTTGCCGTCGCTGACGTCCTGCTCGGGGACGTGGATGACGTTCTTGAAGCCGATGCGGGCGAGGGCCTCGGGCATCAGCTTGACGCCGCAGCCGTGCAGCGGGGTATAGACGATCTTGAGGTCCGCGTGGCGGGCGACGGATTCCGGGGACAGCATCAGGGACAGCTGGTCCTTCAGGTAGCACTCGTCGACCTCGGCGCCCATCGTCTCGATGCCGCCGGGCACGGTGCCGGCGACGGGGGCGAAGCGGACGTCGGCCGGGTCCTCGATCTTCGCGACCTCGGCGACGATGTCCTTGTCCACGGGCGCGGTGATCTGGCCGCCGTCGCACCAGAAGACCTTGTAGCCGTTATACTCCTTGGGGTTGTGGCTGGCCGTGACCATGATGCCGGCGGTCGCGCCCTTGAGGCGGATGGAATAGCTCAGTTCCGGGGTGGGGCGCAGGGCGTCGAACAGGTAGACGTGGATGCCGTTGTTGGAGAGGACGTCGGCGGAAATCTCGGCGAACAGGCGGGAGTTGTTGCGGCTGTCATGCGCGATGCACACGCTGGCGGCGCCCTCCACGTGGGCCTTGATGTAGTTCGCGAGGCCCTGGGTGGCCATGCCCACGGTGTACTTGTTCATCCGGTTCGTGCCCACGCCCATGATGCCGCGGAGGCCGCCGGTGCCGAACTCGAGGTTCCGGTAGAAGGCGTCTTCCAGGCCCGCGGGGTCTGTTTCCTGCAGTTTCTTGATCTCTGCCTTGGTCTCGGCGTCGAAGTTCCCTTCGAGCCAGCTCTTGACCACTTCCTTGTAATCTTTCATATCGATGATTTTAGTGTTATAGTCTATTATGCAAATGTAAGGATAATTGTGTATTTTTGCAATGCAAATGCCCTTCGCCGATTTCATATTGCAACACGAGGCGGACGACCCGGTCCGGCTCCTGCTGTCGCGGGACAAGTATCCGGATATCGACATCGACCTGGCTGTCACGACCTTGGAAGTGCGGCGCAAGCTCCGTACGAAAGTCCCCGAATGGTATGCGGTTCCGTCGCTGATTTATCCCTTCAGATTGTCTGGCGAACAGTGCAGTTCTTCGGAAACCGCAAGGTATAAGGCCAAAGTCGTTCGTTGTCATTCCGAGCGTAGCGAAGGAATCTGGAATGTGGCAGACTTGACGGGTGGTATGGGCGTCGATGCGTGGGCGTTCGCGCAGGTGGCGGGGGAGGTGCTGTATAATGAGATGCAGGTTGAATTGGCGAGGGCGACGGAGTTGAATTTCAGGGAGTTGGGTGTTGGAAACGTGCGGTTCCGGAACTGCCTGGTGGAGCCCGGAAAGCTGAAGGAGGTGTTGGACGGTTTCCGCCCCGATGTCATCTTCCTGGATCCGGCGCGAAGGGCCGAGGACGGGCGGAAGGTGTTCCTCATCGAGGAGTGCCAGCCGGATGTGCTGGGGCTGCTTCCGGAGCTGTTCGAGGCGGCTCGGTACGTGCTGCTGAAGCTTTCGCCGATGGCGGACATCACGATGGCTTGCAAGCGGCTGGGAACGCACGTGAAGGAGGTCCACGTCGTGGCTGCGGGAGGGGAGTGCAAGGAACTCCTGTTCTTGCTGGACCGCGACTGGGTAGGGACGCCCTCGACTTTCATCGTCGAAGGCGGCGCCGTGATGGAGATTCCCGACGGTCCTTCGACTACTTCGACAGGCTCAGCAACCGGCTCAGGAACCGTCGGCCCCCTTGTCATTTCGACCGGAGCGAAGCGGAGTGGAGAAATCTGGCTCTTCGAGCCGGGGAAGGCCCTGCTCAAGGCGGGGGCGTTCGGGCTGCCTTGCGAGCGGTTCGGATTGACCAAGCTGGGACAGCATACGCATCTGTATGCGGGCGAGGCGGTTCCGGAGGAGCTGCGGCCCTTCGGGAAGGTGTTCGAGATCCTGGAGGTGATGCCCTTGAACAACCGGACGATGAAGGAGGCGGGGAAACGGTGGCCGCAGGCCGAGGTGACGGCCCGGAACGTGCCGATGACCTCCGACCTGCTGCGGAAGAAGCTCGGCTGCGCCTCGGGCGGGGACGTCCACCTGTTCGGCGGCCGGGTCGAGGCGGCCGCGGAAGCGGGCAATTACTTGATTGTAACCCAGAAACGATATGGAACAGATTGAACGGATCAAGCATTTCGAGCTGCTGCTGGACCGGGTCGCCCCCGTCCTGGAGAACCTGGAGGATGCGCTGGACGCCTTCGAAGGCATCCAGGACGACGTGAAGGAACTGTCGGCCTACTATGAAAGCGACGAGTGGCGCGACGATTTCGAGGCCGACGAGGCCGGACAACTGCCCGCGGACCTCAAGCGCGGCGTGCTCTCCGAGGACGGCATCTACGACGTCCTCTCCGACCATTACGCCCTGACTGTCCGCCTGCTGGACACCGTTTCCGCCATCCTCAAAAACAGATAGGCCTATGACACGCGCAGATACCCCTTTCTGGAAATGGATCCTGCTGCTGATCGCAGGTTCTGTCCTGTTTCTCCTGGCGTATGGATTCTCCTCCTTCCCGAGTGCGCTGGACCAGGCGTCCGGCGCCCTGCTCGGGCTGCAGGCTTTCCTGTGCGTGCTCACTTCCGCCGGCGTGCTGGCGCTGTATGCGCTTTGGTGGCGATGGACGGAAAAACAGAAGGCCCGGGACATCCCGATGCGCCGGCTGGCCGGGGACACCACCATCGGCTTCGGCGTGGGCATCCTGTTCTTCATCCTGGTGACGGGCTGCATCGCGCTCCTCGGCGGATACCGTGTAGACAGTGTCCACTGGGATTGGAAGATTCTCATCCAGAACCTGTTCATGTTCCTGGTCGTCGCCGTCGGAGAGGAGGTCCTGTTCCGCGGCATCGTGTTCCGGATGATCGACGACCGGTGGGGGACCGCCGTCGCCCTCGTCGTTTCGGCCCTGATCTTCGGCTTCGTCCATATCTCCAACAACAACGCGACGGTGTGGTCTTCCTTGGCCATCGCCGTCGAGGCCGGTCTCCTGCTGGGCGCCGCCTACAAATGGTCCGGCACCCTGTGGGTACCCATCGGCATCCACTGGTCCTGGAACTACTTCCAGGGCCCGATTTTCGGTTTTGCTGTGTCAGGAGGGGACACCCCGTCTCTCATCAAGCCGGTCATCCAGGGCTCCGACTGGCTCACGGGCGGCTCCTTCGGCGCCGAAGCCTCCATCCCCGCCTTCGTCCTGGGCCTCGCCCTCGCTATCGTGTTCCTGCTGCTGCGAAAGCGTCCCGCTTAACTGTCTGGCGACGTCCGGTTAGTTTCGCCAAGCAGCCGCACCGTCACCCCCCTGCCAGGACGTTCTAATGCTCCTTCGCGTGCGCCAAATGCCCAAATCGGCCTATGGCGCACCGCGACCATCGACATAGCGCACAGAACGGGCATTTCGGTGCGGCTATTTGGCGAATCACGACCAAACCCAACCCGAAATCCGCAAAGTGGTTCGATGTGGCTCTGAGGCCGTTGGACGGCACATTTGGACGCTTCGCCAGCCAAATTCGTCGGGCATAGCGTCAAGATGTGCCGCTGGGGAGCGTAGAATGGGGATGGTGGCGCTTTGCGCATTTTGGGTTTAGTAAAAAATGGTTAGGGGAAGGGCGCCTCTGCGAGCATGCTCGCATCCGTCTAGGGCGGATTGGGGCCCAGTCCGGGCCCCAGAGGCGCCCTTCCCACCATCTTTCGTCCCGCTTAACTTCCATACAATCAGGACTATACGTAAAACTCCCTGGTACATCTGCACCAGGGAGTTTATTGCTATTCATTGAATGTCAATCACTTGGCCGGGACGGGCATGGCGGTCTGATCCAACGCGTACTGCTTGCACCAGTCGGTGAGGCCGCAGGAGGAGCATTTGGGGGCGCGGGCGGTGCAGGTGTAGCGGCCGTGGAGGATGAGCCAGTGGTGGGAGCGGGCGCGGAGGTGTTCCGGGATGTGCCGCTCCAGGTCGCGCTCGACTTCCAGCGTCGTCTTGCCGTTTGAAAGTCCGAGCCGATGGGACACGCGGAAGACGTGCGTGTCCACGGCGATGACGGGTTTGTCGTAGACGACGGAGGCGATGACGTTCGCGGTCTTGCGGCCGACGCCCGGGAGGGTCATCAGCGCGTCGATGTCGGAGGGCACTTCGCCGCCGAAATCGGCCAGGAGCTTCTGCGCCATCGCGATCAGGTGCTCCGTCTTGGAATTCGGGTAGGAAACGCTTTTCACATAGGGATATACCTCGTCGAAGCTGGCGGAAGCCAGGTCCTGTGGGGCGGGGAAGCGTTCGAACAGGGGCGGGGTGACGACGTTCACCCGCCGGTCCGTGCACTGGGCCGACAGGATGACGGCCACGAGCAGCTGGTAGGGGTTGCCGTAGTGGAGTTCGGTCTCGGCAATGGGCACGTTCTGCTCGAACCAATTGACAATGCCCGCAAAGCGTTCCTTGCGCGTCATATCGTCAGGTCCAGTTCGAAGGTGTCGTCCTCGATGATCTCGGTGCAACGCTCGTCGGCGCAGGAGAAGACGCGGCCGGGGAAGCGCTCGAAAATGGAACGGTTGTGTGTGACCATCACGATGGCCGTGCCTTCCTCGTTCAGCTTGCGGAGGAGCTTCAGGATGCCGTCGGCGGTTTCTCCGTCCAGGTTGCCGGTGGGCTCGTCGGCCAGGATGGCCTGGGGGCGGTTCAGCAGGGCGCGGGCGATGGCGATGCGCTGCTGCTCGCCGCCGGAGAGCTGGTGCGGCATCTTGTGGGCCTTCGTGCCCATGCCCACGTCCTCCAGGACCTCCGTGATGCGGGTGTCGATGGCGGTGCGGTCCTTCCAGCCCGTGGCGCGGAGGACGAACTCGAGGTTCGCGTCCACCGTGCGGTCCATCAGCAGCTGGAAATCCTGGAACGCCACGCCCAGCCGGCGCCGCAGCATCGGTATGTCTTTTGTACGGATGTCGCGGAGGTTGAACCCGCAGACGGTGCCTTCGCCCTTGGCGAGCCGGTTTTCGGCCGTCATCGTCCGGATGATGGAGGTCTTGCCCGAGCCCACCTTGCCGACGATGTACACGAAATCGTTCGGGAAGATGGCCATGTCGAGGCCGTAGATGACGACGCTGTCCCCGCCCAGGATGTCTGCGCCGCTGAATTGGATGATGGGTTCCATTGCGTTTTTGGACTGGATTACACAAAGATAATCAGAAAAATTCGTAAATTTGTAAAATAATATACTCGAAGATGAAGAAAAGACTGATCCTGGCCCTGGCGGCCGTCCTCCTCGCGGGAGCCGCCTCCGCCCAGACTCCGGAATACCGCCGCGCCCTCGACCTCTACGGGCACGGCATGTACGCGGAGGCCGCCCAGCTGCTGGAGCGCATCCCCGGCAGCGAAGCCGAAGGTTACGCGGCCCTCTGCGCCATCGAACTCCAGACACCCGGTTACGAGAAGCGCGCCGAAGCGTTCCTGGACCGCTGGCCCGAATCCCCCCTGGTCCCGCAGGTGAACTTCCGCTGGGCGCAGGACCTGTTCGACCGCGGCGCCTACGACCAGGCCACGTACCGCTTCAACTGCGTCACGCAGGACGAGCTGATGCCCGGGCAGGTGGCCGAATACCTGTACAAGAAGGGCTACAGCGCCTTCGGCAGCGGCGACCTCGCCCTCTCCCGGATGCTCCTGGAGAAGATGCAGAACCTCCCGCCGTCCGACTACACGGCCCCGGCCCAGTACTCGCTGGGCTATGTCTGCTACTCCCTGGGCGACTTCCGCGAGGCGGCCGACTGGTTCGCGAAGTCCGCGGAGGACCCGCGTTTCACCCAGCTGGCGAACTACTACATCCTCGAGTGCCGATTCAACGAGAAGGACTACAACTACGTGGTCGAGTTCGGCGAGGACGTCTACGACCAGATTCCGGCGGACCGCCAGCCGCACTTCGCTCGCATCATGTCCGAGTCCTACCTGGTCCTCGGCGACAAGGAGAAGGCCCGTTCCTACTATCAGAAGAACCTGGCGGACAACGCCTCCCGCAACCGCTCCGACTGGTTCTACGCCGGCTCCGTCCTGTACGCGGTGGAGGACTGGCAGGGCGCCGTGGAGAGCTTCAGCCAGATGCCCGAGCGCACGGACTCCCTGGGCCAGATCGCGAACTACCAGCTGGGCTACAGCTACATCCAGCTGCGCAACAAGGTGGCCGCGCTGGACGCCTTCAAGGACGCCGCCGCCCTCCCGTTCAACAAGGACATCCAGGAGGACGCGTACTTCAACTACGCGAAGCTCGCCTTCGACCTGAACAACGACGTGTCGGCCTTCAACGACTACATGAAGCGCTATGACGCGCTCTCCAAGGGCGACCAGATCTACAGCTACATGGCGATGGCCGCCCTGGCGAACCACGACTACGAGGCCGCCGTCGCTGCCTACGACAATATCGAGACGCTGGACCCGCGGATGCAGTCCAACTACATGAAGGCCTACTTCCTCCGCGCGAACCAGCTCATCCAGAACGGCGCCTGGCGCGACGCGGTGCCGCACCTGAAGGCCGCCGCCTACTACAGCCCCCGCCAGGATCCCTTCAATCAGCTCTCCCGCTACTGGATCGCCGAATCCTACTTCCGCGACGGCAAGTACGCCGACGCCCGCGCCGTCCTGATGGACTTGTACAACCTGTCCGCCCTGGACGGCAAGACGGAAGGGGACCTGGTCCCGTATGACATCGCCTACACCTTCTTCAAGGAGGAGGACTATCCCGCCGCCCTGAAGTGGTTCAACAACTACCTCGGCGGCCGGCACGACACGCACGGGGCCGACGCCGAAACCCGCATCGGCGACTGCTATTTCTTCCAGAAGGACTACACGACCGCCATCGCCGCCTTCGAGCGCAAGCTGGCGGACTATCCCGACGCCGACGACATCTACCCGTACTACCGCGCCGGCGTGGCCTGCGGACTGGTGCGCGACTTCCCGCGCAAGGTCCAGTTCCTCGAGCGCGTGAAGAAGGCCTCCCCGAGCGCTCCGTACTACGCCGATGCGATGTACGAGCTGGGACGCGCCTATGTCTCCGTGGGCGAGCCGGAGGACGCCGTCCGGACGTTCCGGGCCCTCCGCGCCTCCACCGACGACCCCGATTTCTCGACCCGGGCCCTGCTGGAGCTGGGCATGATCGCCCGCAACGGCGGTGACGACGCCAAGGCCCTCGAATACTACAAGGAAGTGGCTTCCCAGGGCGGCGACTACGCCGACGACGCCCTCCTCGCGATCGAGTCCATCTACCGCACCCGCCAGGAGCCGGACGCCTACCTCGCCTTCGTCAACAGCCTGGGCGACAAGGCCTCTCGCACCGACGCGCAGAAGGAGGAAGTCTACTTCGGCACCGCCGAGGAAATCTTCCTCGGAGGCAACTACGCGAAGGCGGAGAGCACCTTCCGCAGCTATCTCGAAAAGTATCCCGAAGGCGCCAAGGCGGCGCAGGCCTCGTTCTACCTGGGCGAGTGCTACCGTGGCCTGGGCGACAAGGAAAAGGCGGTCGACGCCTACGCCGCAGCCCTCGGCCGCGGCCTGGACGGCTCCTTCCTGGAGACCGCCTGGCTGCGTCTGGGCGACCTTTCCTACTCGATGCAGCGCTATCCCAAGGCGTACAGTTCGTACCTGAAGCTCCGGGATGTGGCGCAGCTGGACGACAACAAGGCCGCGGCTTCCGTGGGCCTGATGCGGTCCGCCTTCAAGGCCCGCGAGTTCGAGGACGCCCTCGCGGCGGCGCAGTCCGTGCGCTCCGCCCGCGGCTCCTCCGACGACCTCCGGCGCGAGGCCGACTACGTCCGCGCCAAGTCCTGCCTCGGCATGAGCCGCCGCGCGGAGGCCTACGGCATCTTCGAGCAGCTCGCCAAGGATCCTTCCACCGACGAGGGCGCCGAAGCCGCGTACCTGATCATCCAGGACAAGTTCGACCGCGCCGAGTTCGACGGCATCCAGGACAAGGTCTACGATTTCTCGGCCAAGGCCTCCGGCCAGAACTACTGGCTCGCCAAGGCGTTCATCGTCCTCGGCGACACCTTCGCCGAAAACGGCAACATGGCCCAGGCGAAGGCCACCTTCGACAGCATCAAGTCCGGCTACACCCCGTACGGTCCCGAGGACGAAGTCCTGGACCAGGTGGAGCTCCGGCTGAGAAAACTTAACAAGTAAGCCCGTGATGAGACAGCATATCCTTGCAACGGCCCTTGCGGCGGCGGTGACCGCCCTGGCCTATGGACAGACCCTGAACCCGACCGTGGAGGTCACGAACGCCTACGAAGGCGGCGCCTCCTCCATCGCCAAGCCCGCCCGGGCGATGGCGGTGCCGGATTCCGTGACCCGGTTCAACCTGGATTTCGACTATTCCGTGTTTGAGAAGCCCTACCAGGGCGCCTATGAGTTCACGCCGTACTACGTGCAGCTCAAGCCCACGCCCAAGCCGTCCACTACGGAGAAGTTCTATCTCCGCGCCGGCGCCGGCTTCACCCTCCATCCGGAGCTGGACCTCGTCTGGACCCCGCTGCAGAAGGAAAAATACCGGCTGAGCGTGTACGCCACGCACCAGTCCTATTTCGGACGGTACCACGATTTCGCCCTGGGCGCGCCCCAGGACGGCATCACGCCGGTGGTCAAGTCCGGGGACAAGATGAAGGGCTACCTGGCCGACACGAAGGCCGGCGTCGACGGCGTCTTCAACTGGGACGGCGGCCTGGCTTCCGTGGATGTGGGTTTCCGCAACCGGATGGCCGACGATGCCTATCATTACCAGAAGATGAGCGGCCTCGAGGCCAAGGCCCGGGTCCGTTCCCTGCCTTCCGACGAGCTGCATCTGCTGTATGACGCCGCCATTGACTATTCCCTCCTGGGCGGCGACCTCTCCAGCTTCTCCCGGGTTGCGAACGACTTCCGCGAGAGCAAGTTCGACCTCGCCGGCGAATTCGGCCCCGTGCTCAATGCAGACAGCCGCATCCTGGTGGGCGTGAACCTGGACCTGGCGCGCTATATGGGCGATTTCGCCGGCTATACCGGCCGGATGGCCCTCACGCCCAAGTACCAGTTCAACCTGGACCGCTGGCGCTTCAGCCTGGGCGCCCAGGTCTCCTGGCTCATCTATTCGGAGGACTTCAATCTCTGGGCCAAGGATTTCCAGCACAAGTCCGGCTTCATCTATCCGGACGTCCACGTGGACTTCCACCTGCTGGACGACCAGCTGATCCTCCAGACCTCCGCGACGGGCGGCGACCGGTTCAACACCCTGTCCGGCCAGTTCTTCTCGCATCCCTTCTCCTATGACGCCCAGTACGGGCATTCCGTGGAGCGGGTGCGCGCCATGATCGGCGCGCGCGGCAACATCGCCAGCCGCTTCCGCTACGACCTCCAGGGCGGTTACGCCCGCTGGACCTATGCGCCCGTGGAGGGGATGGCCATGTATTACATCAGCGTGCCCAAACCGTTGGGAGCCGATTCCTCCACCCTCCAGCCGGTCGATCTCGACGAGCGCCTGGTCTTGCGGCCAGCCTTGTGGGAAAAGGGATTCAACCTCCTGTTCGTCGACCTCGACTACGGCTGGAAATCCGAGAGCGTGACGGTGGACGGCAAACTGTCCTACCGGCATACGAACATCGCCGACAGCGGCGCCTTCGCCCCGGCGGCCTTCACCGGTTACATCCGTCCTGCGTACAACTATGGCGAGCGGATGAAGGGCGGCCTGGACATCGCCTGGTCCACGGGCCGGAAAGCGACGGCCACCTACCTCGATGACAGCGGATCCGTCACGAAGACCTACCGCGTGCCCGGCTGGGTGGATCTCGGCCTGTTCGCGGAGTACCGTTTCACCCACCGTTTCGGCTTCTGGGCGAAGGGCGGCAACCTGCTGAACCAGGTGGTCCAGAAAACCCCGCTCCACGCCGAGGCGGGAATGTACTTTACGGGCGGAATCGTCTTGAATTTCTAGGAAAAAATTGCTATATTTGCACGAATATATGCAAACGTGCAAATTATGGCAGATATCGAGGAATTGAAGCAGGCTGAGGAGCAGTATTCAGCCAACAGTATCCAGGTCCTGGAAGGTCTCGAGGCGGTCCGCAAGCGCCCCTCCATGTATATCGGAGACATCGGTGAAAGAGGTCTCCACCATCTTGTCTACGAAGTCGTCGACAACTGTATCGACGAGGCGATGGCCGGCTTCTGCACGGACGTCGAGGTGACCATCCTCGAGGACAATTCCGTGCGGGTGAAGGACAACGGCCGCGGCATCCCGACCGGTATGCACGAGAAGGAGCACCGCAGCGCGCTCGAGGTCGTCCTGACGGTCCTCCACGCGGGCGGCAAGTTCGACAAGAACAGCTACAAGGTTTCCGGCGGTCTGCACGGCGTGGGCGTCTCCTGCGTGAACGCGCTTTCCGACCTGCTCGTCGCGGAAGTCCACCGCGAAGGCAAGATCTTCGAGCAGCGCTTCTCCAAGGGCAAGCCCCTGTGCGACGTGCGCGTCATCGGCGAGACTTCCGAGGCCGACACCGGCACCATCATCACCTTCCATCCGGACGCCACCATCTTCACCCAGACCATCGTCTACAAATACGAGACCCTGGCGAACCGGCTGCGCGAGCTGGCCTACCTGAACAAGGGCATCCGCATCACGCTGACGGACCTGCGCGAGGAGGTGGACGAGTTCGAGACCGCCGAGGACGGCGAGCGCAAGGCCACCGGCCGCAAGGTGAACCGCAGCGACGTGTTCTACAGCGAGCACGGCCTCCGCGAGTTCATCGACTACCTGGACGCCGGCGAGCCCAAGCTCATCCCCGATCCCATCACCGTCAATTCGGACAAGGTGATCCCCATCGACATCGCCCTCCAGTACAACCAGGGCTTCCGCGAGCGGATCTACTCCTACGTGAACAACATCAACACCATCGAGGGCGGCACGCACCTGCAGGGCTTCAAGATGGGCCTGTCCCGTTCCCTGAAGAACTACGCGGAGAAGAACAACCTCCTGGCCAAGTTCAAGGGCGACCTCTCTCCGGAGGACTTCCGTGAGGGCCTGACCGCCGTCATCTCCGTGAAGGTGGCCGAGCCGCAGTTCGAAGGCCAGACCAAGACCAAGCTGGGCAACCCGGAGGCCACCTCCGCCGTCTCCCAGGCCACGGCCGCGGCGATGGAGCAGTACCTGGAGGAGCACCCGAAGGAAGGCAAGACCATCGTCGAGAAGATCGTCCTCGCCGCGACGGCCCGCGCCGCCGCCCGCCGGGCGCGCGAAATGGTGCAGCGCAAGTCGCCGATGGGCGGCGCCGGCATGCCCGGCAAGCTGGCCGACTGCTCCGACCGCGATCCCGAGAAGTGCGAGCTCTTCCTCGTCGAGGGCGACTCCGCAGGCGGCACCGCCAAGCAGGGCCGCGACCGCCGCATCCAGGCCATCCTCCCGCTCCGAGGCAAGATCCTGAACGTGGAGAAAGCCGCGCAGGACCGCGCTTTCGAGAGCCAGGAAGTCCGCAACATCTACACCGCCCTCGGCGTCACCGTGGCGCAGGAGGACGAGAACGGCGAGAAGCGGATGGACCTCTCCAAGCTCCGCTACCACAAGGTCATCATCATGACCGATGCCGATGTCGACGGCTCCCATATCGCCTGCCTCATCCTGACCTTCTTCTTCCGCTATATGTTCGACCTCATCAAGAACGGCTACGTCTATCTTGCGACACCGCCGCTGTACTTGGTGAAGAAGGGCAAGGAGGAGGTCTACTGCTGGACCGACGCCCAGCGCGACGAGGCGACGGCCCGCCTGGGCCGCGGCACCGACAAGGGCGTGACCGTCCAGCGCTACAAAGGTCTCGGCGAAATGTCCGACACCCAGCTCTGGGAGACGACGATGGACCCGTCCCGCCGCGTCCTGCGGCAGATCACCATCGAGAACGCCGCGGAAGCGGAGCGCACCTTCTCGATGCTGATGGGCGACGACGTCCCGCCGCGCCGCGCCTTCATCGAAGAGAACGCCCACTATGCAAATATCGACGCCTAAGATACCCCGGCGGCTCCTTCCGCTGGCCATTGTCTTCGCAATCCTCGTGCTGTTCATGCCGCGGACTGCGAAGTTCAATTACGACTACCGGAAAGGATCCCCGTGGCCGTACGAGAGCCTCGTCCCCGAGTTCGACTTCCCGATCCTCAAGACCGAGGAGCAGCTCATGGAGGAGCTCGAGCGGGTGGACGGGGGAACGGTCCCGTACTACCGCTACTCGGAGGAGGTCGTCAACAACTCCGTGAAGGCCATCCAGGGCCTCGACCTCGGCAAGTACGCCCGCCTGCGTCCCGCCATCGCCTCCGGCATGGCCGACATCTACGCCAAGGGCGTGATCTCCGACGCGAAGGAGAAGCTGGACCGCGGGTACGGCGTCCTCACCGACGAGGTCATCTACATCCAGCGGAACAAGCGGGCCGCCGAGTACCCCCGGACCGAGGTGTACAAGGTCTCCGACGCCAAGAACCAGCTCCTGGCCGATGTCTCCCGCACCTATCCGGACGTGAACCTGGACTCCCTGTTCAAGCGCTCGGGCGTGTACGACCTCATCGTCCCGAACCTGGTCTTCGACCGGTCGATGACCGAGCTCAGCCACGCGGAATCCGCCGCCTACGTGTCTCCGACGTCCGGCTACTGGAGCGCCGAGCAGAAGATCGTCTCCAAGGGCGACATGGTCACCCCGGAGATCGCCCAGATCCTGGACTCCTACAAGGCCGAATACAACAAGATGTACGGCTATGAGGGCCCCCGCTTCCTGCTGTGGCTGGGGGACATCCTCATCGCCCTGGCCCTCGTGGTCATCCTGTACTTCTGCGTCTACTTCACCCACCGGGAGATCTTCGCGAAGCCCAAGCGCTACTATTACCTGCTGACGGTCTTCACCCTGACCGCGGTCGTCTCCTTCCTCGTGGAGCGGATCGCCCCGTCGATCGTGTACGTCATCCCGTTCACGATCACCGTCCTGTACCTGCAGGCCTTCTTCCCCAAGCGGGTGGTCCTGCCCGTGTACCTGGTCTCCCTGCTGCCGCTCCTGATCTTCTCCGGCAACGGCGTGGAACTCTTCTTCATGTTCCTGTGCGCCGGCGTCGTGTCGATGAACACCTTCAAGCAGTTCAACCGGGGCTGGAAGCAGTTCCTGAACGCGCTGATCATCTTCGGGGTGGAAGTGGTCGTGTTCGCGGGCTTCCGCCTGATCGACGCGGGCCGCAGCCTGATGTGGGTCAACGTCCTGCAGCTGTTCGGCGGCGCCATGCTCACCGTGGCCCTCTATCCGCTCATCTACGTCTTCGAGCGGATCTTCAACCTGGTGTCCACGAACCGGCTGGTGGAACTCACCGACACGAACAACAAGCTCCTCCGCGAGCTGAACGCCAAGGCCCCCGGCACCTTCCAGCACAGCCTGCAGGTGGAGAACATGGTGACCGAGGCAGGCCGCGCGGTCCACGCGAACGTCCCGCTCCTGCGGGCCGCCGCCCTGTACCACGACATCGGCAAGATGCGGAACCCGCTCTGCTTCATCGAGAACACCAGCCGCAATCCGGGCAGCCCCAACTACCACGACGGCAAGAGCCCGCGCGAGAGCGCCCGCGACATCATCGCCCACGTCTCGGACGGCATGGAGATCGCGAAGGCGAACAACCTGCCGAACGAGATTTCCGACTTCATCCTGACGCACCACGGCACATCTTTCACGGCGTCCTTCTACAACCAGTACCTGAACGAGGGCGGCGATCCGAACGATGTGGAGGACTTCTTCTACAAGGGCCGCAAGCCCCGCGCGAAGGAGGAGGTGATCCTGATGATCTGCGACTCCGTGGAGGCCGCCTCCCGCACCCTCAAGGAATATACGCCCGCCTCCTTCGACAAGTTCGTCGAAGAGATGGTGGCGGCGAAAGACAAATCCGGCCAGTTCGAGCAGGCCGAGATCACGATCCGGGAACTGAACATCGTGAAGGCCACGCTGAAGACCTACCTCCAGCAGCTCTATCACGAGCGGATCGAATACACCCAGCGCGAAGAGAAAAATAATTAAAACCAAACGATACAATGAACATTACCAAGAACCAGCCCGATGCCCTGAACTACCAGGTCACCATCGACATCACCCCGGACGACTACGCCGAGGCCCTCACCTCCCGACTGAAAGAATACCGCCGCCGCGCCGACATCAAGGGTTTCCGCAAGGGAATGGCCCCGATGTCCCTGATCCAGCGCCTCTATGGCGACCAGTCCCTCTATGAGGCCGTGAACCGGCTCGTCTCCGAGCAGCTCGACACCTTCATCCGCGACGAGAAGATCCGCGTCGTCGGCGAGCCCCTCCCGTCCGAGGACCAGCCTCAGCTGGAGTGGAAGTCCGGCGCCGACTTCACCTTCAAGTTCGACATCGCCCAGACCCCGGAACTGAACTTCGAGGCCGGCGAGGGCGACAAGATCCCGTACTACGAGATCAATGTCACCGAGGACGCCAAGAAGGCGATGAAGGCCCAGATGCTCCAGCAGTACGGTTCCCTCCAGGAGGGCGAAAAGGCCGGCGAGGACGACTACATCATCGCCGACATCGCGAACGAGGCCCACAGCGCCGAAGGCGTGTACGTCTCCATCGCCCACGTCGCCGAGATCGCCCGTCCGCTGTTCGTCGGCAAGAAGGCCGGCGACAAGTTCACCTGTGACGTGAGCGTGGCCTTCGAGAACGAGACCGACCGCGCCTCGATGCTCAAGGTGGACAAGGCGAAGCTCGCCGAGCTCGACCCGGTCTTCACCTTCACCGTCGTGAACGTCAAGACCTTCAAGCCCGCCGAATCCAACCAGGAGACCTGGAACCAGATGTTCGGCGAGGGCGCCGTCACCAGCGAGGAGCAGTTCATGGAGAAGGTGGCCGAGCGCATCCGCGCGAACCACACCCAGGCCGCCAACCAGCGCTTCGCCGCCGACGTCCGCAAGTACTTCGTGGACAAGGCCAACATCGAGCTTCCCGAAGCCTTCCTCAAGCGCTGGCTCGTCTATGCCAATGACGGCAAGTACACCGCCGAGGAGGTGGAGAAGGAGTTCCCTGGCTTCGTCGAGGACTTCAAGTGGCAGCTCACCCGCGGCTATCTGATGCAGAAGCTCGGCCTGAAGGTCGAGAAGGCCGACCTCGAGCAGGCCGCCGAGAGCTACGTCGCCTACCAGTATGCGATGTACGGGATGGGCAACGTGCCCCAGGAACTGATCAAGAACTCCGCCCGCAACATCCTGGAGGACGAGAACCAGGTGCGCCGGCTCGAGGAGCAGGTGGAGGACAACAAGACCATCAGCGCCCTGCACGACAAGGTCACCCTTCAGACCAAGAAGATTTCGGAAGAAAAGTTCCGCGCGTTGAAATAACGCCGACGGTTTCCCGTATTCTTAGGTGTTACCTGAAATGACTGACATGAACGAATTCGAGAAATTTGCCGTGAAAGGCCAGGGGATCGGCTCCGCCACCCTGCACCGCTATGCGTCGGCCCTCGACGCCTATATCAACCCGACGATCACCGAGGAGCGCAAGATGAATGTCGCCCAGATGGACGTCTTCAGCCGTCTGATGATGGACCGCATCATCTTCCTGGGCGTCCCCATCGACGACGACGTCGCGAACATCGTGATGGCCCAGCTCCTGTTCCTGGCCTCGAGCGATTCCCACGCGGACATCACCCTGTACCTGAACACCCCGGGCGGACAGGTGTCCTCCGGCCTCGCCATCTATGACACGATGCAGATCATCCAGCCCGACGTGGCGACGGTGTGCACCGGCATGGCCGCGTCGATGGGCTCGGTGCTGCTGTGCGCCGGCACGCCCGGCAAGCGCAGCGCGCTGCCGCACTCCCGCGTGCTGATCCATCAGCCGCTGGGCGGCGCCCAGGGCCAGGCCAGCGACATCCTCATCGCCGCCCGCGAGATCGAGAAGCTCCGTACGGAACTATTCCGCATCATCGCCGAGCACTCCGGCCAGCCCATCGAGCGCGTCGCCGCCGACGGCGACCGCGACTTCTGGATGACCGCCGAGGAAGCCAAGGCCTACGGCATGGTGGACGAAGTCCTGTACAAGAAAGTGAGGTAATGGCCAAACGAGAGAACCACCACCAGAACCGCTGCGTCCTCTGCGGCCGGACCGACGCCGAGGTCCCGTTCATGCTCCAGGGCATCGACGGATACATCTGCTCGGACTGCGCAAAGATGGCGGCGGAATATGTGGCGGAACTGGAAAAGCGGCCCGCGAAGGGGGAATCCTCCACCTCCGTGGGCTCGTTGGACAACGCCCCGAAGCCGAAGGAGATCAAGGCCTACCTGGACCAGTACGTCATCGGCCAGGACCGGGCCAAGACCGTCCTCGCCGTGGCCGTGTACAACCACTACAAGCGCATCAGCCACAACCTGATCGGCAAGGCCGACGACGGCGTGGAGCTGGAGAAGTCCAACATCCTCCTGGTGGGACCCACGGGAACGGGCAAGACGCTGCTGGCGAAGACCATCGCCAAGCAGCTGGACGTGCCCTTCACCATCGTGGACGCCACCGTCCTCACCGAGGCCGGCTACGTGGGCGAAGATGTCGAGAGCATCCTCACCCGGCTGCTGCAGGAGGCCGATTTCGACCTCCAGAAGGCCGAGCGCGGCATCGTCTTCATCGACGAGATCGACAAGATCGCCCGCAAGTCCGACAACCCGTCCATCACCCGTGACGTGTCGGGCGAGGGCGTGCAGCAGGCGATGCTGAAGCTCCTGGAAGGAAATATGGTGAACGTCCCGCCGAAGGGCGGCCGCAAGCACCCCGAGCAGGAGTTCATCCACGTGAACACGCAGAACATCCTGTTCATCTGCGGCGGCGCCTTCGAGGGCATCGAACGGCACATCGCCCAGCGCAAGAACACCCGGATCATCGGCTTCGGCGCCGAGGAGAAGGAGCGCGTGGACAAGGACAACCTTCTGCAGTATGTCGACGCCCAGGACCTCCGGTCCTACGGCCTCATCCCCGAGATCGTGGGCCGTCTCCCGGTCGTCACCTATCTGGACCAACTGGACCGCGCCTCCCTCCGCCGCATTCTCACCGAGCCCAAGAACGCCATCATCCGGCAGTACGAGAAGCTCTTCGAGATGGACGGCATGAAGCTGGAGATCGAACCGGAAGTGCTGGACCTGATCGTGGACACCTCCATCGAGCGGAAGCTCGGCGCCCGCGGGCTCCGGAGCATCTGCGAGGAGCTGATGAACGACGCGATGTTCGAAGCGCCATCCTCCAAGAAGAAGACATTCAAACTCACGTTGGAATATGCGAAAGAGCGCCTGGCTGACTAGCCTGACGCTCTTTTGCGTTCTGGCCTGCGCGGGTCCCGTCCGGGATTCCGTCAAGACGACGTTCCAGACGGGGCAGGGATGGCGACCGTCCATCGACAACCGGGCCGACGCCGTGATGGTGTACGGCGTGGGCGGGAATCCCACGGACAAGAACGCCCCCGGCAGCGTGGAGGCCCGAATCGCCTCCTGGCGGGAGAAGGGCTATGTCACGCATTTCATGACGGGCATCGCCTGGGGCGGCTACCAGGACTATTTCACTGGCGGCTGGGACGGAGAATGGCATCTGGACGAAGGCCAGGTGCGGATGGAAGGGGACACCATCTGGCACGGGAAGATGGTTCCGTACATCGTCCCGACGGAGAATTACCTCGCGTATTTCAAGGAGCGCCACATCAAGCGCGTCATCGACGCGGGTGTGGACGCGATTTTCCTGGAGGAACCTGAATTCTGGGCCCATGGCGGGTATTCCGAGGCCTTCAAACGCGAATGGAAGGCCTTCTACGGCGAGGATTGGCGCCCGCAGGACGAGTCCCCTGAAGCGACCTATCTGTCCTCCAAGCTGAAGTATCACCTGTATTACCGGGCCCTGGACGAGGCCTGCTCCTATGCGAAGGAGTACGGCCGCTCGCTGGGCCGGGACATCAAATGCTACGTCCCCACGCATTCGCTCGTGAACTATTCGATGTGGGAGATCGTCTCGCCCGAGGCGTCGCTCGCGTCGATGGACTGCATCGACGGATACATCGCCCAGGTATGGACCGGAACCTCCCGGGTACCGGATTTCTTTGACGGCGTCCGCCGCGAGCGGGTGTTCGAGACGGCCTACCTCGAGTACGGCTGCATGGCGTCGATGACGGCCCCGACCGGCCGCCGCGTCTGGTTCCTGACCGACCCGATCGAGGACGCCACCCGCGACTGGGTCGATTTCCGGCGGAACTACCAGGCCACCTACGCGGCCCAGCTCCTGTACCCGCAGCTGGCCGATTACGAGATCATGCCCTGGCCGGAGCGCATCTACGAGCGCCCCTATCCGGCCGGTCCGGGCTCGGACGAGCGGATCCGCATCCCGCAAGATTTCGCGTCGATGATGCAGGTGATGACGAACGCGCTGCAGGAAATGCCCGTGTCCCGGAACACCCTGGACGGCTCGCAGGGAATCTCTGTCCTGATGGCCAACTCCTTGATGTTCCAGCGTTTCCCGGTTCACGACAGCTATGACGACCCGCAGCTCTCGAACTTCTTCGGCTTGGCCCTGCCGCTGCTCAAGCGCGGCGTTCCCGTGGGCATTACCCACATCGAGAACCTGGGCTTTCCGGAGGCGCTCAAGGGAGTGAAGGTCCTCCTGATGACCTATGCCAATATGAAGCCGATGGACCCGGCCGCGCACGAGCATCTGGCCGAATGGGTGCGCAATGGGGGAGTGCTCATCTACAGCGGCACCGACACCGATCCCTTCCAGGGGGTGCGCGAATGGTGGAACACGGGAGAGTTTGCCTATGACGCCCCGTCCGACCACCTGTTCGAACTCCTGGGCTTGTCGCCCGGCCTCGGAAGGGGAGTGTACCCTTGCGGCAAAGGCCGCCTGTGCGTGCTGCGGTTCGATCCGAAGGAGTACGTGATGAACGCCGGCGGTGACGCGATGCTGCTGTTCGCCGTCGAGTCGCTGTACGGTCCGATGCAGTGGAAGAACCACTTCCTGCTGGACCGCGGCCCCTACAAGATCGCCGCGGCGCTGGATGAAAGTGTCTCGGACGAACCCTATGTCCTTGAAGGATCGTTCATTGACCTGTTCGACCCCACACTCCCGATTGTTACGCGCAAGGAACTCGCCCCCGGCACCCAGGCTTTCCTCTACGACCTCCGCAAAGCCCCCCGCGCCCCCGCCATCCTCGCCGCCGCCAGCCGCGCCTACGACATCGCCCAAACCCGCCACACCTTCTCCTACACCTGCAAGGCCCCCGCGGAGACCTGCAACGTCACCCGCATCCTCCTCCGCCGCAAGCCTTTGAGCGTCCTTGTAGACGGCGAACCGGCCGATGACTGCGCCTGGGACCCCGCCACCCGCACCCTCTTCCTCCGCTTCCCCAACACCCCCGACGGCGTCCGCGTGGAAATCCGGTGGTAGCGCAGCCGACTCGCCCGGCACCAGCTCTTCCCGAACCCGCGCCCTAGCCGTCCCCGCCGCCAAATAGCCGCACCAAGATGCTCGTTCTGCGCGCTGAGCTGGTGATTGCGGTGCGCCACAGGTCGATTTCGGCCCCCGGCGCACCGCAATCACCGTTGTGGACACATACAACGAGGACTCTTGTGCGGCTGTTTGGCGAAATCGAGGGCTCTGGTCCGAATAAAAAAAGAGACACCTGCATCGTTGTAGGTGTCTCTTCCGAGTGGTGAGGACTGGCAGATTTGAACTGCCGACCTCTTGCCTGTCAAGCAAGCGCTCTAAACCAACTGAGCTAAGCCCTCGTTCATTTGGGGATTGCAAAGGTAGAAACTTTTTTTTAATCACGCAAGAGCCAGACTCGCTTTTTTGAATATTTTGCCAAACTGTTCGTCGCGAGAAGCCGCGTCATCGGACATGGGCCCGGACTTCCGTCTCGGTGCGCCGAGGTCCGAAATCGGCCTATGGCGCACCGGGGAGGGCAATGTGTGCGTTCTGTTGGGGATTGGTGTGCGGCTATTTGGCGGGCAGGGCTCGGGTGGGAGAGTGGACTGTTTTGCGGGCGGAGAGCGGGTGGTGGTCAAGCAGTTTCCGGGCGGTTTGTTGGGATAGTGTAAAGAATTGTCTATCTTTGGTTCTTGGAGAACAATCAAGTCGCTAAGACCATGAGAAAGAGCATCCTGACCGTTTTGGCAGCCACGGTGCTCGCCGCCGCCTGTTCGGCGGGCGAGGGCTGGGTGAAGGTGGAGGGAAACAAGTTTGTGGACCCGCTGGGGAAGGAGCTGGTGTTCCGGGGCCTGTGCTTCTCGGACCCGGTGAAGCTGGTCCGGGCGGGGCAGTGGAGCGAGCGGTACTTCGCCGAGGCCGCCGATTGGGGCGCGAACGTCGTCCGTTTCGCCGTGCATCCCACGAACCTGAACGCGATGGGATGGGAGGAGACCTTCCAGGCCATGGACCAGGGCGTCGCGTGGGCCAAGCAGTACGGGATGTACGTGATCATGGACTGGCATTCCATCGGCAACCTCAAGGAAGAGAAGTACACTTCGCCGATGTACAACACCACGAAGGCGGAGACCTTCAAATTCTGGCGCACCGTCGCGCAGCGCTACAAGGACGAGCCCACGGTGGCGCTCTACGAGCTCTTCAACGAGCCCACGGTGACCGGCACCGGCGAGTGCACCTGGGAGGAATGGAAGGAACTCCAGGAGCAGATCATCGACACGGTCCGGGTCCATAACCCCAAGGCCGTGTGCCTGTGCGCCGGTTTCAACTGGGCCTACGACCTCACGCCGGTGGCGGAAGCGCCCGTCGACCGCCCCAATGTCGCCTATGTCTCCCACCCTTATCCGATGAAGCGGTCCGAGCCGTGGGAGCCGCAGTGGGAACAGGACTTCGGCTTTGTGGCCGACACCTATCCCGTCATCTGCACGGAGATCGGCTATTGCCTCGAGGACGAACCCGGCGCCCATATACCGGTGATGTCCACGGACGTGTACGGCGAGCACATCACGAAGTACTTCGAGCAGAAGGGCATCTCCTTCACGGTCTGGTGCTTCGACCCCAACTGGGCGCCGATGCTGTTCAGCGACTGGGATTTCACCCCTACCACGCAGGGCCGTTTCTTCAAGGCGTATCTGCAGGGCCAGGCAAAATGAACACACAAAACCTTTGCATATGAAAAAGACGGAAATCTTTGACGAGCGCGGTACGTATGTCGCTCCGTCCGCGCGGGTTGTCGAAACGAAACAGGAGCTTTCGTTCCTGGCGTCCAATCTCGAACCCATCGACGGTGGGGATGATCCGGACATCGACTGGTAAAAAAAGGAGGATGGTATGAAGCATTTGGCCTTTATCTTCGGGATGGCCGCCCTCGTGGCGGTGTCCTGCTCCGTCCGGGAGGAGAATTACAACGCACCCGATGCGAACGCCCCGGTTTTCCGCGCCACCTTCGAGCAGCCGGCCGATGCGGGCACGAAAGTCTTTGTCAATGAGGACCTTCTGCTCCGCTGGAACGTCGACGACCGGGTGAGCATCTTCAACAAGACCACCGCCAACCAGCAGTACCGCTTCATGGGCGCGACCGGAGACGGCGAGGGCGAATTCGAGATCGTGGGCGACCCCGGGACGGGCGCCGCGATCCCGTACGTCATCTCCGTCTATCCTTACGAGGAAGCCACCGCGATCACCGCGGGCGGCGCCCTGGCGGTCACCCTTCCCGCCACGCAGGCCTACGCCGCACATTCCTTCGGCCCGGGCGCCAATACGATGGCCGCCCTTTCCGCCGATGAGAACCTGCAGTTCAAGAACCTCGGCGGCTACCTCCGGGTCAGCCTCTATGGCGCCGGGGTCCAGGTTTCCTCCCTCACCCTGCAGGGCAACAAGGGGGAGAAGATCGCCGGCAAGGCGACCGTGTCCATGACCTCGGCCGGCCTGCCGTCCGTCGCCATGGCCGATGACGCGACCACCGCCATCACCCTGACCTGCGCGGAGCCGGTCGCCCTCGGGGCGACGGAAGCCGAGAGCGTGGACTTCTGGTTCGTGGTCCCGCCGGTGACCTTCAGCGAAGGCTTTACCGTGACTGTCAATGGGGACGCATTCCAAAAGGCCACGTCCAAGCCCGTCACCATCGCGCGGAACCACCTGTCCAAGATGGCGCCGGTGGAGGTTGCGGCCCAGCCTTCGGCCGCCATGACCTTCCGCATCTCCCACCTGTGGCTCTGGGGCGGCACCGGTCCCCAGTACGGCGGAACCAAAGTCATCGACCTGCTGGCCAAGCCCGACTACTTCAACAAGGACGACGGCCGCGGCGTCACGGCCCTCGCGGACAACTATTACGTGCTCCAGCCGGACAGCACGTTCGTGAACTACGCCGGCGAGGACGGCCGCAACTGGTGGTTCGTCTATTCCGGCAGCGTGAATCCTCAGAACGGCAAGGATCTGGACCTCAGGAAGTTCTATGATGTTCTGCCGCTCTCCACGGGAAGCTATGCCATAGACGGGACCACCGTGACCTTCACGAAGGCCGACGGCACCTCCACGCAGGCCACCCTGGTGGGTCCGGGCACCTATGACATGCCGAACTCCAGCCCGGTCAAGAGCGTGACGATCGAGACGCAGGCCCTGATGTTCACCATCACGGGCGGCGTGGAAAACTGGGACAACAACATCATGTATACCGATTACCACGCCATCGCCGGCAATCCCAAGGCCCTCTTCATCGAGATGGAGGTCCTCCCGAACGGCTTTGTCGTACCGGAGGCGTCCAAAACGACGGACGCCGACTTCAAGTATGAACCTCCGAGTTTCGATTGGACCTCGCTGCCCGGCAAGTGGAATGTCTATGGCAACAACAGCACGAAGGATGGTCTCTGGGTACTCGGCGGTTCAGGCTCCGACCCTGGCTTCGTGAGCCCGATCGACAAGACCTGGGACTGGGACGGTACTATCTATAAAGAGTCCGACAATGAACTCATCATCAAGGTGACGGGCTTCACGGGAACCGGCGCAACGGGCACGACCAACTGGTGGGCCGGCGCTGACGGCGGCTTCTGGGACTATATCTTCAAGAGCACGTCTTATCCCGACTACGATGGCACGGACCTGTCCAGGTACTATGACCAGATCCCGAAGGGCGAGAAGGAGTTCTCCGTCGATATCGCCACGCAGACGGTCACCCTGGGCAATGGCCATCAGGCGAAGTTCCTGACGCCGGGTACCCACAAGTTCGTGAATAACAAGACTCTGGTGATTCCGACGGACTGCTTCGGTCTCCAGTTCCACCTCAATGATTATCCGGTCGAAAAGACGGCCTATCAGTACAAGGACATCGACCGTTTCCTGTTCGCTCCGCTGGAGTACATCATCATCTTCGAGAAGACGGAGTAACCAGTTCAGGATAAATGCTTTACGACTGAAGCCCTCAGTCCGCCAACCCGAGGCGGCTGAGGGCTTCGGTGTAGTCGGGAATCTGGAAATGGGAGAGGTCCTTGACCTCGGCGGCGGGGTGCGCGGTCGTCAGGGCGACGACCGTCGTGCCGGCGGCCATCGCGGACCGCAGGCCGTTGAAGCTGTCCTCGAAGGCGATGCAGTCGGCCGGGGCGGCGCCCAGCAGCTCGGCGGCCTTCAGGTAGCAGTCCGGGGCCGGCTTGCTGCGGGTGATGTCCTCCGCCGTGACGATCCGGTCGAAGAGGGCGGTGAATTCCGGGCGGGTCCGGAAGACATTGCTCATCTTGGGCTGGTTGCTGCTAGTGACGACGGCGGTCCTCAGGCCCATCTCCCGGAGGGCGCGGATGAACGCGACCGTCCCTTCCACATAGGGGAAGTCCATCTGGGCCTCGAAGGCGTCAAGTCGGGCCGTCAGGCCTTCGCGCTCCGCCTCGAGCGGGCCGCTGAACCACTTGTCGTAGATCTGGGTCAGCGTCTGCCCCTTGATGGCGTCCTCCAGGCCCGGGCGGTCCGGGTAGTACCGGCGGAACTCGCTTCCCCAGAAGCGGGTGTACTGCGGTTCCGTATCGAAAATGACCCCGTCCAGGTCGAAGAGTGCGGCTTTGAATCTCGTCATAGGACCGATGCGTTTGAATCCGGCTGCGAAGATACGGTTTTTCGTTGGATTATCGCGGTTTCTCCGTATATTTGCTTTATGCGTACCAGAAGAATCCTCGTATCCCTCCTGTCCCTCGCGGCCGCCGCGCTCACCGCGTGGGCCGGCCCCTACGGAACCTATTACCGCAACCTGCCGGCCGCCGTGGCCGGAAAAATGGCGGAACCCCAACTGCCGGTCATTCCGGACAACTCGCTGAGCCTCACGGAGTTCGGCGGCGTCGGCGACGGCGTGACGGACAATACCGACGCCTTCGCGAAGGCCATCAGCGCCTTGCAGAAGCAGGGCGGCGGGCACCTCGTCGTGCCGGCCGGCGTCTTCGTCACCGGGCCCATCTCCCTGAAGGACCATATCGACCTGCACCTGGAGCGGAACGCGATGATTCTCCTCACGCCCGACCGAGCCGCACACCTGAAGGACGGCAAGGCCGTGCCGGGCATCACCGCCAGCAAGCGGACGGACGTGAGCATCACGGGCGAAGGCATCATCGACGGAAACGGCGAATGGTGGCGCGGCGTGAAGCGTTCCAAGGTGAGCGACACGGAATGGAACGCCTTCAAGCGGATGGGCGGCACCGTCACCCCGAAGGGCGACCTCTGGTACCCCTTCAACCTCAATGCCTTCGACAACATTGCCGATACCTACGAGGCCCAGGAGAAGATCCGGACGCACCTCGTCCGCTTCACGGACTGCGAGCGCGTCCTCGTCCAGGGCGTCACCCTCCAGAACTCCCCGAAGTTCCACCTCGTGCCGCAGCGTTGCAAGGATGTCATCATCGACGGCGCCACCGTCCGCTGCCCCTGGAACGCGCAGAACGGCGACGGCATCGACATCGGCCAGTGCAAGAACGTCCTCATCGTCCGGAACACCGTGGACGTGGGCGACGACGGCATCTGTATGAAGGGCGGTGCGGGCGCCGCGGCGCTCAAGGACGGCCCCTGCGACAACATCCTCATCGAGGACAACACCGTGTTCCACGCTCATGGCGGCTTCGTCATCGGCTCCGAATTCTCCGGCGGGATGGTCAACATCGTCGTCCGGAACAACACCTTCTCCGGCACGGACACCGGCCTCCGATTCAAGTCCGCGCCCGAGCGCGGCGGAAAGACCGAAAACATCTGGATTTCAGACATTTATATGTCCGACATCCAAGGGGAGGCGGTCGTCTTCGAGACCTCCTACGCGGACCGTCCCGTCGGCAAGGACGACGCGACGGCCGCCGAGACGGAGAACTTCCTGCCCAATTTCCAGGACATCCACATCGCCCGCGTGACCTGCTGCGACGCCCGTGTCGGCGTCAAGGCCTCCGGCACGCTGCAGATGATCCACGACATCACGCTGGAGGACTGCCTCTTCTTCTATACGGAAGAAGCATCCCAGGTCGACGACGCCGGGATGCTTCAGCTTAAAAACGTCCGTTTCGAGACCTACAGGTAGTCCTCGAAATACATCGTCACCTTGTCCATCAGGTGGATCCGGCGCCGGCCGCCCACATTGTGCGGGTCCGTCGGATAGGGGAAGTAGTCCACCTGCACGTTGTTCTTGATGCACTCCTCGATGAAGCTCAGCGAGTGCTCCCACACGACCGTGCTGTCCACGGCGCCCTGGCAGATCAGGAGCTTGCCCTTGAGGTCCTTCGCCTTGTTGATGAGGGAAGTCTTCGCAAAGCCCTCGGGGTTCGTCGCTTCCGTGTCCATATAGCGCTCGCCGTACATGATCTCGTACCATTTCCAGTCGATGACCGGACCGCCGGCGACGGCCACCTTGAACACGTCGGGATAGTTGGTGATGAGGCTGATGGTCATGAAGCCGCCGTAGCTCCAGCCGTGGACGCCGATGCGGTCCTTATCCACATACGGCTTTTCCATCAGGCGGCGGAGGCCGGCGATCTGGTCGGCCATCTCGGCCTGGCCGCACTGGCGGTTGATGGCGCGCTCGAATTCGGCGCCCTGGTTGGAGGTGCCGCGGTTGTCCTGGACATACACCAGGTAGCCCTTCTGGGCCATCAGCATCTCCCACATCCGCACGCCGCCGAGCCAGCTGTCCTGCACCATCTGGGAGTGCGGACCGCCGTAGACGTACACGATCACCGGGTACTTCTTCGCCGGGTCGAAATCCTTCGGATAGTAGAGGCGGTAGTAGTTGTCGAACTTCCCGTCGGCGCTCGGGACGGTGCCCAGCTCCACGGCGCAGGAGGCGAAGTCCTTGAGCGGGTCGCCCGCCTCGAAGAGCTTCTGCGTGCTCTTTCCGTCGGTGCTCCGGAGAAGCGTCACGCCCGGGGTGTCCAGGTTCGAGTAGCGGTCGAAGAACCAGGTGCAGGCGCCGTTCATGGACACACTGTGCCAGCCGCGTTCCGGCGTGAGGGCCACCGGCTTGCCGATCTTCGCCTTCTCGAGGGCTTTCTTCACCGGCGCCTTGACGCTCACCTTGTAGAGATGGTTCTCGACGGGGGAGACCTCGGCAGAGGTGTAGAACACGTTCACGCCGTCGTTGCCCACGTACTCGACGTCGGCGTCGACGGGGGTGAGGCGGCGGATATTGCCCAGGGTGTCAAGCAGATAGAGATTGCGGAAGCCGTCGCGGAGGTCCGTCCGGTAGACCATCAGGTCCCCCCGGCCCTTGAGGAAGCGGACCGGGTCCAGCGGCTCCACCCAGCGCTCGTCGTCCTCTGTCAGGAGCGTGCGGACGAACTCGCCGGTGGCGGCGCAGTACTGGTTCAGCTTCATATGGTGCTGGGTGCGGTCCAGGACCTGCACATAGACGGACTTGTCGTCCGGGGACCAGGCGATGTTCGTGAGGAAGCGCTCCGGGGTGAACTCCGGGACGTTGAGGTACACGGTGCTGCCCTTGTCCAGGTCGTAGATGCCCAGGGACACGATTTCCGAGTCCATCCCGTTCATCGGGTACTTGATGAGCTCCAGCTCGCCGGTGCGGGTGCGGATGTTCAGGAGCGGGAAATCGGTGACGCGGGACTCGTCCTTGCGGTAAAAGGCGAGCTTCCGGCCTGAAGGGGCCCAGAAGACGCCGCCGTTGATGCCGAACTCGTTCCGGCTCACGGACTGCCCGTAGACGATCTCGCGGTCGTTGGAGACGGCCACGGCCACGGTGTCCTTGCCGTCGGTGATGTACAGGCTGTTGCCCATGTTGAGGGCTCTCCAACCCCCTTGGGCGGGAGCTCCGGGCATTCCCCGGAACATTCCCCGGCCGGGGGCGGCGGCCGCGTCAGATTCGGCGAGCTGGATCTCTCCCTGCTTGCCGATGGTGGCTTTCATCATCTTCCGGCCATCCATAAACATGTATTCGTTCTCTCCGGTCCAGGAATAGTAGCGGTTTTCCGGGGAGATGCGGCCGACAATGGCATTTTCCATCGTCATCACCTTGCCGTCATGCGCCGGGTGAACGCCGATCACGCGGGGCTGGGCAAAAAGAACGCCGCCCACGAGGGTGGCGCCCAGAAGAAGGAGGTGCTTTTTCATAAGAAGACTTGTTCTGCGGAGGCGTCGATGGGAAGCCGGTTGTTCGGCTCCACGACGGGCTCGCTGTTTTCGACGGTGTCCACGATGGCGCGCTCGTAGCCGCGCCAGGGGAGGGCGCCCTTGTATTCCTTGTAATGGACGGTCACCCGCTGGCCGGTGAGCTGCTGGAGCTGCTCGGCGACGGCCTTGTCGGCCACGGAGAACTTGAAGATCTTGGACTGGACGGAGCCGTTCACGGAACCCTTGGCGCCGTAGCCCGAGAGGATCATCTCGCCCTCGTAGGTTTTCCAGATGTAGCCGGTGTAGGTCAGGGAGTTCAGTTCGCCGGTCTTGGTGCCGTCGCTGAACACCCAGAAGAACTTGTAGTAGCCGAAGGCCGCGCCCACCAGGAGGAGGATCACGATGACCCAGGCGATGATTTTACCTGCTGTCTTTGCCATAGTAAAAGTGTTTATTCAATCCGCAAATATAACGAATCGGGTCGGAAACGCCAAAGGGACGGCTTAGAAACCGCGCCCGTGCTTGATCCAGAGCTTCTCCTCGAGCACGTTCCAGCGCTTCGCGCACTGCTCGTAGATCTGCGCGGTGTAGGCGTTGAGGGCGGTCGGGGACGGGTTGTTCTCCAGGACGGGCAGGCCCTCGAAGGCGATGTCCTCCATCTCGAGGATGAGCTTCTCGAAGTCGTCCTTGTTCTTCTGCCAGGCGACGGTGCCGAGGCGGTTCGGGCGGCGGAAGGTCCACAGGACGCAGTCCGGGACGTACTGCTTCTGGCCGCAGTTGTCGAAGGCCGCCGGGAGGGCAGTGCCGCCGGCGAAGATCGGGATGCGCGGGCTCTCGGCGGGGTTGTCCACCCCGTACCAGAGGACGCCGCCCAGGGCGTCGGGGAGCCAGCTCCGCAGCTGGATCACCGTGGAGTAGGAGCACCAGCACACGGCCAGGGTGCGGACGAACTCGACCGTGCCGGGGGCGATGGTGTTCAGCGTGTTGCGGGTGTCGGCGACGAGCCACGGGTTCGCGACCGGGCTCACAATCGTGTCGCCCTTGGCATTGACCATCTTCCAATCCTTGCACATGTCATACTGCGTGCCCTCGTAGGTGCCGCGGAGGAGCTTGAACACCTCGCGGGCGCTCACCTTGTGCTCGGGCTTGATGCTGAAGGGGAGGGAGGGATCGTCCATCGACAGGCCCAGGGACGGGGCCAGCTCGTTGAACACGAACCAGTCGCGGATGGCGAAGTTCTTGCCCTTCGCGCGGGGAACATTGTACGCCTTGAACCAGACGAAATCCCCCTGGCCGTCCCAGAGGCCGTATTCCTTCGCCACGGCTTCCACGTTGTCGGAGGCCATGAAATGGTCCTTGTCCTTCCGGTCGATCTTGCCGATGCGCGGGATGTTGCAGGAGATGGACACCTCGTCGTCCGGGACGCGCTGGGCCACCCACACGGCGCCCACCTTGTCGCGGCCGCAGCCGACGATCTCGAAGGCCCACACTTCGTTCTTGTCCGCCACGGTCAGGCACTCGCCGGTGTCGCCGTAGCCGTATTTCTCGGCCGTTTCGCCCATCAGGCGGATGGCGTCGCGCGCGTTGTCGCAGCGCATCAGCGCCAGGCGGGAGAGTTCCTCGATGAGGAACATCGCGTCCTTGTTGATGAGGGTGTCCGGGCCGGTGAAGGTGGATTCGCCCATCGCGAGCTGCTTCTCGTTCAGGCAGGGATAGCCCGTATTGACATAGGCGTAGGTGTGGCGGACTTCGGGGATTTCGCCCACTTTCCTGACGCCGGTGGTGTCGCCCTTGAACTTCGTGTGGCGGAGGCCCTTGTAGACCTCGAACACGTCGCCTTTCTTATGGTCCGCCGCAGGCTCCATCGTGATCCAGGTGTGGGAGACGCCGTCGCACGTATGGGAGGTGAACACGGATCCGTCCGTGGACGCGAGCCGGCCCACCATGATGCTGGTGCAGCTCTCCGGCTCGTAGCCGTCCGGATAGATGCTCTGCGCCCGGGCGCCCGCGGAGACGGCGAGCGCCGCCAGGAGAAGGAAGAAACGGTTGGTTTTCATTGGCATTGCTTTACGTTTGTGCGAATGTACGCTTTTTCTTGCACTTGACCAATGAATTGGCTACATTTGCGAGCAATGGCAGACAAAGCGGAACATATCCGGGAATTCGGTACGTGCTTCTTCGAGAAGTACGCGCAAATCGTGCTCTCCACGGTGCTGGGCCCGACTTTCGAGCCGCTCGTGAACCGCGATCGGCCTGACCTCCAGTCTCCGTCCGGCCGCGCCCTCGGCATCGAGGTCACGCGGGCGATGGAGGAGAGCAAGGCCGCCGGCCTCGCGCTGATGCAGGACATCGCCGGCATCACGCGCGAACTCCCCGCCGACGACCGCGACACCATCATCGAAAGCGGCTACTCCTTCGGCCTCCGCTCCGGCAAGTACGTGGGCGTCAATGAACTGCCCTACTGGCGGATGGCCCTCCCGATGCGCCGCATCCTGGAGAGCAAGGTCTCCAAGGCCGCCAGCGGCTTCTACGGCCACTGGGACCGCCTGGGCCTGTTCGTCTTCAGCAAGGACAACCTCTCCGAAGGCGAGGCCCTCAAGGCAATGAACTACACCATCAGCCTCCAGAAGTACCAGGACATCCGCTACAACCGCCTCTTCATCGCCGACATCGACGACCTCTTCGTCTGCAACCTCGACGACGGCCTCGCCGCCTCCTCCCGCCTCGCCCGCTACCGCCTCACCCAGGACCAGCGCCGCACCTTCTTCCTCGAAGCGGTCCGCAAGCAGCAGGAAGGGTAGTTTTCCGAGGAATTTGCTATATTTGTAGAAATCACAAAAAACCGAGCGATATGTCAATGTCAGTTTTCGGGCGGATGATGGTGTCCGCCGTGGCCGTGGGGCTGTGCGTGGCGGGAGCCGCGCAGGCGCAGGAGTTGAAGCCCTGGACGAAGGGCGGATTCGAGACGCACCAGTACCGGAGCGTGTTCGCCGAGATGGGGTATCCGCAGGCGGAGGTCGATGCGAAGCTGGAAGCGATCTTCCAGGAGGTGTTCCACGGGCCCGACAAGGTGTATTTCGAGGTGGGGGACGACATGGCCTACATGTCCGACGTCAAGAACTTCGACGCGCGCACGGAGGGAATGTCCTACGGGATGATGGTCGCGGTGCAGCTGGACAAGAAGGAGGAGTTCGACCGCTTGTTCCGGTGGGCGAAGAAGTATATGCAGTATCAGGACGGACCCATGAAGGGATACTTCGCCTGGAGCCTGTCGCCGGACGGGACCATCCGCGGCAAGGGCCCGGCGTCCGACGGCGAGCTGTACTTTATCACGGCGCTCGTCTTCGCCTCCAACCGCTGGGGCAATGACGGCGACATCAACTACCTCAAGGAGGCGCAGTTCATCCTGAACTCGTCCTGGGAGAAGGACGGCACGGACGGCATCAAGCCGTTCATCGACAAGGAGAACCACCTGATCACCTTCACGCCCGACGGACGCGGCGTCGGATATACCGATCCGTCGTACCACATTCCCGCGTTCTATGAGGTGTGGGCCCGTTGGGCGAAGGATGGTAGGGCCGATTTCTACCGCGCCTGCGCCGCCGCCAGCCGCGAGTATCTGCACAAGAGCATCGACCCGAACACCGGCCTGAACCCGGACACGAACAACTTCGACGGGTCCATCATCGAGAACGCCTTCTTCGGCCGTCGGATGAAGCCTTCCTTCCGGTTCGACTCCTGGCGCGTGCCGATGAACATCGCCCTTGACTACTCCTGGGCCTGCGCGGACCGCGAATGGCAGACGAACTACGCCAACACGATCCAGAACTTCTTCTATTCCAAGGGGATAGACACGTTCGTGGACCAGTATAACGTGGACGGAACGGACGTGGACTTCGCGATGCCCGCCGGGCAGGGCGAGCTCCGCGGGACGGGCACGCGGCATTCCGTGGGCCTGGTGGCCACGGTCGCCGCCGCGACCCTCGCCGCGGACCACGCCATCGCCCGCGAGTTCGTCCAGCGCCTCTGGGACAGCCAGAACAAGCCCTACGAGGACGGCTATTTCGACGCCTACTACGACGGCCTGCTCCGCCTGTTCGCTTTCATGCACCTGAGCGGTCATTATCGCGTCATCGAACCTGCAAAATAATATGAGAAACTTCCCGATCCTTGCGGCGGCGACCCTCCTCCTGCTGGTCGGCTGCCACCAGGTGGAGCCGTATGGGCCCGTTCCTACCCAGCAGCAGCTTGCGTGGCAGGACATGGACATGTACGCCTTCATCCACTATTCCTTGAACACGTACACGGACCAGGAATGGGGCTTCGGCAACGAGGATCCCGCCCTGTTCAACCCTTCCGACCTGGACTGCCGCCAATGGGCACGCGTATGCAAGCAGGCGGGGATGAAAGGCATCATTTTCACGGCCAAGCACCACTGCGGGTTCTGCATGTGGCCGTCGGCCTATACGGATTACAGCGTGAAAAACTCGCCGTGGAAGGACGGAAAGGGCGACGTCGTGTATGAACTGGCCCAGGCCTGTCGCGAGGAAGGGCTCAAGTTCGCCGTGTACCTCTCGCCTTGGGACCGCAACTACCCGGAGTACGGCCGGCCGGAGTACATCACGTACTTCCGCAACCAGCTGTGCGAACTGCTGTTGAGCTACGGCGACATCTTCGAGGTCTGGTTCGACGGAGCCAACGGCGGCGACGGCTGGTACGGCGGCGCCAACGAGACGCGCCGGATCGAGAAGACCTATTACGATTGGCCCGAGACCTACAAGCTGATCCGCATGCTGCAACCCGATTGTGTGATCTGGGGTGACAACGCGAACCGCGCCGACCTCCGCTGGGTGGGCACCGAAGCCGGCTACGTGGGCGAAACCAACTGGAGCACGATGCCCGCCGAGGGCCAGGCCGATTACGCGATGCTGCACTACGGGGTGGAGGACGGTGACGTCTGGTGCCCCGGCGAAACGAACACCAGCATCCGCCCGGGCTGGTTCTATCACGAGACGGAGAACGCCCACGTGAAGAGCCTGTCCAAGCTGATGGACACGTATTACAAGTCCGTGGGCCGCAATTCCACGCTTCTGCTGAACTTCCCGGTGGCCCCGAACGGGCGCATCCATCCCGTCGACAGCCTCCGAGGCATCGCCTTTAAGAATATGATCGACGAGGTGTTCAAGGAGAACCTGGCGGACAAGGCCCGCATTTCGCGTAAGGGCCTGACCACCACGGTCTCCTTCCGGCGCCCGACGGAATTCAACCGCTTCGTCGCGGAGGAGGACATCGCCCTGGGCCAGCGCGTGAAGAAGTTCACGCTGGAGGCCCTGGTCGACGGCGTCTGGCAGCCGCTGACGGACGAGCTCGCGGAGGACGGCGACGGCCTCACCACCATCGGCCATCGCCGCATCATCTGCTTCCCGACGGTGAAAGCCTCGAAGCTTCGCTTCACGATCGTCGACACGAAGGCCGAGCCGGTGATCAAGAAGATCGGCCTGTACCTCGCGCCGGTCCTGACCGCCGACATCCCGAACAGCGGCGAGAAGCGCTCGTCGGGCCTGCACATCTTCTTCAGTAGCCCGACGCAGATGCTGATGGACTGGGACACCGAGCAGACGGTGACAGGGTTCCGGTACCTCCCGCCGCAGGACGGCACGGGCGGCACCGTCACCCACTACACCCTCTGGGGCTCCACCGACTGGAACAACTGGACGAAGCTCGCCTCCGGCGAATTCTCCAACATCGTCAACAACCCCATCTGGCAGAACCTCACCTTCCCAGCCACGAAGGTCCGCATGCTCAAGTTCGACGCGGACCGCCTGGCGGACGGCGAGCGGATGGGCTATGACGATGTGGAGGTGATTACGGGCGAATAGCGGTGGATGGACGAATCGGGCCGGGGCCTTTGTCCTGTTCAGGACAGAGACCCCGGCCTGAGCCGTAAGGCGCCGACCTATCGGCGTCCGAAGTTGAACGCGCGGTTCGCGTGGAGTTCCCGGCGGATCATCCGCCGTTCCGCGGCGAAGGGAGCTTCCAGCTCCCGGAAGCGCTCCTGGAGTCGCTGCCACTTGGGCAGGCGCGTCAGTGCAGGGTTCTCCTCGATCAGGTCGAGGCAGAAGGATTCCGCGGCGTGGAACCGCTTCGGGAGGACCCCCACGAGGACATACCCGTACTCGCTGTCGATCTTGAAGCGGTCGTCCAGGCACACGCTGGCGGCGTTGACGAAGGCCTCGAAGGCCTCCTGGCACTTCCCGTGCAGGCGGAGGAACCGGCCGTAGGCCTCGTAGCTGCGGCTGAGCGCGATGACATCCTGTTCCGTCAACCGGCCCAGCTCGTCATCCCAGCCTTCGTCGTAGAAGGCCTTGAGGCTTTCGATCCGTTCGATGTAAGGCTGCGCGTACTCGCGAAGCAGTTCCGGGAGCAATTTGACCTGGCCCCGGTCGGTCCAGGCTACCAATTGATAAACCATGGCAACATGATTCTATGACAATGAACGACCCGGCCCCCCGGTCCCCGCGCGTCAGGGTACAATACGCCCTGTCGGGGTGGACCTTCGTCCGGGATTATCATGAATCGTGTTGTCTGGAAAAAACTATGTGCGCATAAGAATCGCTTGCGGGGACAAAGATACGACGAAAAACGGAATCTGCAAGGGGGCGCCCCCAATTATTTGAGCATAATCGAATTGATGATCCTTCCGCAGGCCACGCCTTCGCGGCGGGCGGAGAAGAGGGAGGGGGTCGTGAAGGTGTCGATGCCGACGACCTGGATGGACTCGGGCGGGATGCCCAGCCGTTCCAGCAGCCAGCGGTTGGCCTTCCACAGGTCGATGTGATGGCCGCCGGACATCGGGCTGCCGTCCCCGGGGCCGCGGAACGACCAGATCTCGTCCATCGGGAAACCGGCCTCCTTGAACTTCTCCGCCACCTCTTCTCCCACCTGGAAACTGTCCGGGCCGATGGACGGGCCGATCGTCGCGAGCAGATTCTCCGGCCGGCAGCCGTACTCCTGGCCCATCGCCTCCAGCACCCCCTTGGAGATGTGCAGCACCGTGCCCTTCCATCCCGCATGGACCGCCGCCACCACCCGTTCGACCGGGTCGTACAGCAGCACCGGCACGCAGTCCGCCGTCCGTACGCCGATGGCTAGGCCCGGCCGGTTGGTGACGAACGCGTCATACCCCTCCAGCTCCTCCCGCGTCATCCCCGGCCGCTCCACGATCGCCACGCGGCTCCCGTGCACCTGATGCCCCTGAATGACCGGATAGGGGAGCACCGCCTCCCGCTCGGTATAGAACGCCTCCACCCCGAGCTCGCCCGGGAAAAGTTTGATTATCTGGTTGTTATCTTGCATAGTCGCGGGGTTTATCGCTGCGCGAACTGATGGGCCCGCTCGATCCAGGCCAGCAGCTCGGCATCTATCTCGTCGGGGGAGGAGAGCACGATATGGTGCGTCCATCGGCCCGGATAAGGCTCGCATTTCACGGCGATCCGGGGCGAATCGACCGGCTCCGGCAGGCCCAGGGTCAGCGTGAGGAAATGCGCCGGCATCTCCGCCTTCCGACGCACCCGCGTGAACGACACGCACCCGAACATCAGCCGGTCGAAAAAAGAAACCTGCGTCTTCGCCACCCGGACCTCCATCTCCGGATACCGCCACACCAGCTCCTTCTTCAAGGCCTCATACAGCCCCCATTCCGCCGGCTTCCCGGCAAAAAACGCTTCCTCCGTCGCCATCTATTTGCGATTGTGTTCGTAACTCCATCGGGCCAGGTCGGCAATCAACCCCAGCGGAAGCGGACGGTCGAGAGGAATCTGGACGGTCCCTTTGCTGGTCTTGTACCCTTTCAACCGTTCTGCGAACGCCACGATGGCATCCGGCCCGGGATAGAGGCCGATATGCTTGCTCGCCGCCGCGAAGTGAATGAGATTCCGTCCTTTCCAAAACGTCGGCATCGACCAGCTGATCCGCTCCTCCGCCTCCGGAATGGCCGTCCGGATGCAGGCATACACCTCCTGCAGCAAGGGGCGCACGTTCTCGTCCTGCGTCTGTATATAGTCTGGAATCGTTGTCATCATGGCGGTCCTCCCGGCTTCCAATCACGAAGATAGTGATTTTTCCCCGCCCGGACAACCTCCGCCGCGGGGTTTCGCGGCAAAGGTCCCCGGACACCCGCCCACCAGTTTCTACCAGCACGGCGGAGGGATCATTTTGGGGTGTTTTTGTTACTTGCGGCGTGCTCCAGCACGGCGGAGGGAACGTTTGGAGGCCTTTTTGTTCTCTCCCACGTGAAATTCACAAAGTGTTACCATCCCCAGTCTAGGAACTCCAGTGGCACATCTCGACGCTATGCCCGACGATTTTGGCTGGCTTAGGGCCCGAATGTGCCTCACAGCGGCCTCAGGGCCATCCCAGCCCGCTTTGCAAATTTCGGGTTGGTTCAGAGGGTGTTGCCCCTGGGGGCAGCGCGAAGCGCGGGGGTGAGCACAGCTTGCTGCACAAAAAAACCAGCCGCTTTTGCGACTGGCTTTTTTGTGGAGCATAGGAGATTCGAAAACAAACTATAATCCCCTTTATAAACCCTTGCAGGAGTGCTTTCTAATGCGTATCTTTGCCGGTGACGTTGCTCGACTATGAGCAAAATTGGGCCATTATTGGGCCACGATTTAACAAGGATGCGTTATGAAGATTAAAAGGAATGTTGCTTTCAAACTGAGGGCTTACGGGAAAAACAATGACCTTTTCCAGATCAGGCTCCGTACTACATTCAATGGTCAAAGGCTCGACCTTAAGACAGGATGCCAGTTGGTCGACAAGGATGCATGGGATGACGAGGCCCAACTGGTTAAGCCAGGTTACAAAGGCCCCAAGGGGGAGACCTCTCTGTCCATCAATAACGAACTCCGGAACATCAAAGACCAGATGGATGACACGTTCAAGTTCTTTGAAGCAACGGACAAGATCCCGACACCGAGTGAACTTCAAAAGAAGTACGAAGACCGTTTGAGCGGAACTGTACCCCAGCGACCGGAACCTGAACCGAAAAAGGAGCGTAAGCCCAAGAATCCGGATTTCTTTGAGGTTTACGACAAGTTCATCAAGGAGAGCGGAGAGAAGAATGCGTGGACAAAGGCGACCTATGCGAAGATGGAGACGATGCGCAGAGACTTGAAGGCCTTCAAGAAGAACCTTAAGTTCTCGGATATAACCGAGTCTACTTTAACGGAATTCGTAGCTTATTTCCGTGATGTAAAAACGCTTCGGACGCCCCGCAAAAAGAAAGGCGATAGGGAAGAGTACGACCACGATGACATCGTTGGCTTGAAGAATTCTTCTATCGAAAAGAAACTGCGCTTTCTGCGCTGGTTCCTGAACTGGGCCACCGAAAAAGGTTACAATACGAACATGGCTTATAAGTCGTTCAAGCCGACCTTGAAGACCACCCAGAAGAAAGTCATTTATCTTACAAAGGAAGAGATGGGCCGCATCCGCAACCTTCAGTTGTCCGAAGCCCAGGCATACCTTGATCCGATCCGTGACGTCTTCCTGTTCTGCTGTTTCTCCGGCCTCCGTCATTCAGACGCCAATAATCTTCGCAAAAGTGACATTAAAGGCGACCACATTGAAGTTACGACGGTCAAGACGGCAGACAGTATATCTATCGAACTAAACGACGTTACTAAGGCCATTCTGGAGAAATACAAGGATGCCCCTTTCAATGACAATAAGGCCCTGCCGAACTATACCAATCAAGCTATGAACAGGGACGTCAAGGAACTCTGCAGACTCGCCGGTATCAATGAGGAGATCCGCATTACGACCTACAAGGGCAATGTCCGTACTGACGAGATCCATCCCAAGTGGGAACTCGTCGGCACTCACACCGGACGTCGCACTTTCATCGTAACCACCTTGTCTCTCGGTATACCACCGAACGTCGTGATGAAATGGACGGGCCACAGCGACTATTCATCCATGAAGCCTTACATTGACATCGTGGATGAAATAAAGGCTTCTTCGATGACGAAACTCAATGGGCTGTTGTAGAAAAATGTTTACCTTCGCATAAAAGAACGTGCTATGGCAAAGAAGACAAGTAGTATCACTACGCACACCGATATTTCTGAGGTGGTCGCAAATTGCGACCACCTCTCTCAGCCCTCTGTTGAGAGTCGTATCTTCACAATCCGTGGGATTCAGGTTATCATTGACAAGGATCTCGCAGAGTTATATGGTGTTACTACAAAGCGACTTAACGAGCAAGTCCGCCGCAATATCAGGCGATTTCCTGTTTCTTTCCGTTTTCAGTTGACAACTGACGAAACGGCTGAGGTGGTCGCAAATTGCGACCGCCTTAGCACCTTGAGATTTTCTCCGACTATGCCATTTGCTTTCTCCGAACAAGGAGTGGCTATGCTCTCATCTGTATTACACAGTGAAGAAGCCGTGGAGATCAGCATCAAGATTATGAATGCCTTCGTCGCTATGCGCCATTTCCTTTTGTCGAATGCGCAAGTGTTCCAGAGACTGGACCGTATAGAGTATAAACAACTTGAGACTGATCATAAGATTGAGCAGATTTTCGACAAATTGGAAGAGCGGGCTGTCGTTCCTAAGCAGAACATCTTCTACGATGGACAAATCTTCGATGCCTATCAGTTTGTCTCCGGACTCATCAAGAGCGCAAAAACGGAGATTGTCTTGATTGACAACTACGTCGATGAGAGTGTGCTCACGATGCTTGATAAGCGGGACTCCTCGGTGAAAGCGACTATCTACACGAAGCAGATTTCATCCCAATTCCAATTGGACATCAACCGGCACAACGCTCAGTATGCTCCTATAGATATCCAGGCATTCAACAAGGCCCACGATAGGTTTCTGGTTATTGATGATAAAGTCTATCATTTCGGAGCATCTTTGAAGGATCTTGGGAAGAAGTGGTTTGCAGTCTCTCTTATGCAGGACTTGACTCCACAGGATCTGATCAGCCGAATATAGGGAAGATGACAGCTATTCCTGGCTATTGGCTCATGATAAATGTTAATCTCCCTCGGTTGCCCCGAGGGATTTCTTTTTCCTTTTGTTCAAGCGGGAATCGAGGTGGTTTGATAAACAAGAAAGCAGGCAGGGAAGGAAGTGGATCTGCCGTTCTTGAAAGCCTCAGTTTTTGTCCAAGCGTGCCACTTGCGAGGATCGTGAAAACGATGAAAGCTCCCAACTCCGGGGGGCATTACAACGCCGTATCAGAGGCGCCTGAGTATACGCATAAAGTATACTGAGTACCATTTTGTAGTACCATTTTCGAAAAAAACGCATTTTTTCGCCCCGAAATGCTCCGTGAATCCCGGAAGTCTTTTGCAGGTGAAAGCATATTCCTAACTTGAGTCAGGGAAGTGACCCATAGTTCCCTGAATGTGGGCACGTTGTCTCTGAAAGATCGGCACGCTTGTACAATCCTGCCGATTAAAGAAAAAGACGGATGTGCCGAAGTTTAATGCTTAAAAGACTTGTTTGGACAAGTAAAAGAAATGAAGGACGAAAAGATTATCGAAGGGCTTCTCGTAAAGCCCCTGTGGCAGATGACCGGGGAGGAGTACTGCCAGCTCACGCAATATGCGATGAGTCTTTCCCCGAACGCAGAGACTAGTCCGGCTCCTATGGGTCAGAAGGCCCTCGGGGTTCATGCTCTGGCCGTGGAGCTCGGATGCTCGGATTCCACCATATATGCGCTCATGCGCGCAGCACGTGAAGGGGACGGTTCCGCCGAAGGGGGCGGGATCCTCAAGGATGCGATAGTTTCCCGAATCGGGCGCCGG
>JAFRPH010000037.1 GCA_017429205.1 Bacteroidales bacterium | reverse complement strand
TCAGGTTCTATTTCACTCCCCTGTTCGGGGTGCTTCCCACCTTTCCCTCACGGTACTGGTCCACTATCGGTCTTCCGGGAGTGTTTAGCCTTGCGGGATGGTCCCCGCAGATTCGGACAGGATTCCACGTGCCCCGCCCTACTCAGGTGGTCTCAGCGTCTTATCTCGGTTGCCCGTACGGGACTGTCACCCTCTACGGTCGTTGTTTCCACAACGTTCTGGTTTCCTGATAAAACTTGGTAGAGACTCCTACAACCCCGATGCGTCCGTAAACGCACCGGTTTAGGCTCTGCCCCTTTCGCTCGCCACTACTCAGGGTATCGATGATTTCTTTCTCTTCCTCCGGGTACTAAGATGTTTCAGTTCCCCGGGTTCGCTCCATCTGTGATGGTAGCAGGTCTTCAACCTGCTGGGTTTCCCCATTCGGACATGCTCGGATCAAAACCTGTTTGCAGTTCCCCGAGCCTTTTCGCAGCTTACCACGTCCTTCCTCGCCTCCGGATAGCCTAGGCATCCACCGTTCGCTCTTGTTTTCTTTCCTAATGCTCTGCTCGACGCTTCCCGCTCGCCTCCCGGTCCGCGATGCGCTCGAACAGCTTGTGAATCATTTCTGATTTGCTCTTGCCTTGAAATTGCAGTCCCTATACTCTCAGTTCGAAAAAACTTCCAACTCTAGATTATACAGACTCTCTTTCTGTTTTTCTTTACCTCTTTGATCTTTTCTCTCAGTATTGTCAGTGAACTAAACCCTTTCTGAAACCGCATTTTTGCGTGCTCGTTTCAAACGGGACTGCAAAGGTAGAAACTTTTTTTGAACCGCCAAAACTTTTTTCGGTTTTTTTGTAAAAATTACCACTTCCCGGCATAATCGGCCCAATTTCGGACCTCCAAGGCGGCATCCGGGAGGGTGCAGAAGGCGCGGATGTAGGCGGCGGCGAGGCGCGCGTCCGTCACGAGCGGGACGTTGAAGTCCACGGCGGCACGGCGGAGATGGTATCCGTTGCCGAGCTCGGAGTGCGAGAAGTTCTTGGGGTTGTTCACCACGAGATCGACCTTGTGCTCCCGGATCAGGTCCAGGGCGGAAGGGGTTCCGTCGTCCGGCTCGTCCGGCCAACGCACGCGTTGCGCGGGCACGTTATGTTCCAATAGATATCGACAGCTGCCGTCCGTGGCATACAGGGTATACCCCTTCTCCGCAAGCGCGCGGCAGGCGGGCAGGAGCTCCGCCTTCTGGAAGGCGTCGCCCGTGGACAGGAGCACCGGCCCGGCCGGCACCCGGTGGCCCACCGACAGCATCGCCTTCAGCAGGGCCTCGTCGCTCGTACGGCCCAGGCAGCCCACCTCGCCGGTGGACGCCATGTCCACACCGGACACCGGGTCCGCCTGGTGGAGCCGCGCGAAGGAGAACTGGGAGCACTTGACGCCCACATAGCCCAGGTCGAAGGGATCGGGCATCCAGGGCGAAGGATGCTGCCCCAGCATGCACCGCGTGGCCAGGCCGATGAGGTCCACCCGCCAGACCTTCGACACGAAGGGGAAGCTCCGGGACGCCCGGAGGTTGCACTCGATGACCTTCAGGTCCAGGTCCGAAGAGAGGAACTGGATGTTGAACGGACCCGTGATGTGCAGCTCGGACGCGATGGCCGCCGCCGTCTTCCGGATCCGGGACAGGACCGATCCGAACACCCGCTGGGCGGGGAACTGGATCGTGGCGTCGCCGGAATGGACCCCGGCGAACTCGACGTGCTCCGAGATGGCGCAGGCGAGGACGCGGCCGCCGTCGGCGACGGCGTCGCACTCGAGCTCCTGGCACCGCTGCAGGAACGCGCTGACGACGACGGGATGCTCCTCCGAGACCTCGGCGGCCCGCTCCAGGCAGGCGGTGAGGTCCTCGGCGGAATAGCACACGTTCATCGCCGCGCCGGACAGGACGTAGGAGGGCCGCACCAGCACGGGGAAACCCACTTCGCCGATGAAGCGGTCGATGTCGGCCCGGGTGGTCATCGCCTTCCAGCGGGGCTGGTCGATACCCAGGCGGTCCACCACTTCGGAGAACTTGCCGCGGTCCTCGGCCCGGTCGATGTCGGCCGCCGAGGTGCCCAGGATGCGGATTCCGCAGCGGTCCAGCGGCAGGGCCAGGTTGTTGGGAATCTGGCCGCCCACGCTGACGACCACGCCGTCGGGACGCTCCCGCATGCAGATCTCCCACACCGTCTCCAGGCTCAGCTCGTCGAAGTAGAGCCGGTCGCAGGTGTCGTAATCGGTGGAGACCGTTTCCGGGTTGTAATTGACCACGATCGCCTTCCGGCCGTTCTCGCGGAGAGTGCGGACCGTGCTCACGGCGCACCAGTCGAACTCCACGCTGCTGCCGATGCGGTAGGCGCCGGAGCCCAGCACGATGACGCTGCGGCCCGGATCCTCCGGTTCGACGTCGTCGCAGGTGCCCTGATAGGTCAGATACAGGTAATTGGTGACGGCGGGGAATTCCGCCGCAAGGGTGTCGATCTGCTTGACCGACGGGCGGATGCCCAGCTCGACGCGGCGTGCGCGCACGGCTTCCTCGCCGATGCGGAACACCCGGCCGATCTGGATGTCGGAGAAGCCTTCCACCTTCGCCTGCCGCAGGAGGTCGTACGGGACCTCGTCCAGCGAAGCGCAGGCCTCCAGGGCCCGGTAGGTGGATTCGATATGGGCCAGCTTGTCCAGGAACCAGCGGTCGATGTGCGTGAGCGCGTGGATCCGGTCCACGGTATAGCCCGACTCGAAGGCCGCGGCGATGGCGAAGATGCGCGTATCCGTCGGATGCGACAGCGCGAAATCCAGGTCCTCCGTCACATACGGCTTGTTGCACACGAAGCCGTTGGCGCCCTGGCCGATCATCCGGATGCCCTTCTGGATGGCCTCCTCGAAGGTCCGGCCGATGGCCATCACTTCGCCGACGCTCTTCATGCCGGGACCGATGTCCCGGGAAACGCCCTTGAACTTCGCCAGGTCCCAGCGCGGAATCTTCACGACGACATAGTCCAGGGCCGGCTCGAAGAAGGCCGGCGTCGTCTTCGTGACCGCGTTCTTGAGCTCGTGCAGGCCGTAGCCCAGGCCCAGCTTCGCCGCCACGGCGGCCAGCGGATAGCCCGTCGCCTTGGACGCCAGGGCCGAGGAGCGGCTGAGCCGCGCATTGACCTCGATCACCCGGTAGTCCTCGCCGTCGGGGCTGAAAGCGTATTGGACGTTGCACTCTCCGACGATCCCGAGATGCCGGACAATGTCGATGGAGGTCTTCCGCAGGAAATGGTATTCGTCGTTGGTGAGGGTCTGCGACGGGGCGACGACGATGCTCTCGCCGGTGTGGATCCCGAGCGGGTCCACGTTCTCCATGTTGCAGACCGTGATGCAGTTGTCGAAGCGGTCGCGGACCACCTCGTATTCGATTTCCTTCCACCCGCGCAGGGATTTCTCCACGAGCACCTGGGGCGAGAAGGTGAAGGCCTTGGTCGCGACGGTGTCCAGCTGGGCCTCATCCTCGCAGAAGCCGGAACCGAGCCCGCCCAGGGCGTAGGCCGCCCGGATGATGACGGGATAGCCCACCTCGCGGGCGGCGGCACGGGCCTCTTCGAGGGTCGTCGCCGCGTGCGAGCGGATGGTCTTCACGCCGATCTCGTCCAGCCGGGCCACGAACAGTTCGCGGTCCTCCGTGTCGATGATGGTCTCCACGGGAGTACCCAGCACCTGCACGCCGTAGCGCTTCAGGACGCCGCTGCGGAACAGGGCCACGCCGCAGTTGAGCGCGGTCTGGCCGCCGAAGGACAGGAGGATGCCGTCCGGGCGCTCCTTCTGGATGACCTTCTCCACGAAAGCCGGTGTCACCGGCAGGAAATACACCTCGTCGGCCACGCCTTCCGAGGTCTGGACCGTCGCGATGTTGGGGTTCACGAGGACGGTCCGGATGCCTTCCTCGCGCAGGGCCTTGAGGGCCTGCGAACCGCTGTAGTCGAATTCTCCGGCCTCGCCGATCTTCAGCGCGCCCGAGCCCAGGATGAGCACTTTCCGGATCATAGCAGGGACAGGAAATCATCGAACAGGAACTCCGTGTCCACGGGTCCGCCGGAGGCTTCCGGATGGAACTGCGTGGCGAAGAAGGGCTTCGAAATGTGCCGGATGCCCTCGTTGGTTCCGTCGTTCAGGTTGACAAAGAAAGGTTCCCAGCCCGCCGGCAACGTCGTCGGGTCCACGGCATATCCGTGGTTCTGGGAGGTGATGTAGCAGCGGTCCGTACCCACGCGGCGCACGGGCTGGTTGTGGCTGCGATGGCCGTACGGCAGCTTGAACGTCTTCGCGCCCGCCGCCAGGGCCATCAGCTGGCTCCCGAGGCACACGCCGAAGACCGGGCGGTCGCCCTGCAGCGCCTGGCGCAGATGGGCGATGGTCTCCGTGCACACGGCCGGGTCGCCCGGACCGTTGGACAGGAACAGGCCGTCATAGTCCATCCCCGTGAAGTCGTAGTCCCACGGCACCCGCACCACCTCGACGCCCCGGGAAACCAGGCACCGCAGGATATTGTGCTTGACGCCGCAGTCCACCAGGACCACCCGCTTCGGGCCTTTTCCGTAATGGAGGACTTCTTTGCAGCTGACCTGGGCGACGAGGTTCTCCGGCAGATTCTCACGTCGGCCGCAAGCGGCCTCCTCAGAATGACAACCGTCAATCACGATCTCCCCCGGCATCACGCCTTCTTCGCGAATCATGCGGGTGAGGGCGCGGGTGTCGATGCCAGAGATGCCCGGCACTTGTTCCCGCTTGAGCCAGTCGCCGAGGCTTTCGACGGCGTCCCAGTGGCTGTAGTTCTCGCTGTAATCGGCGATTACGAGGCCGCGGACATGGATCCTTTCGGACTCGGCGCGGAGGGAGAGCCCGTCCGGGCCCGTGCTCATGTCGGGCGTCCCGTAGTTGCCCACGAGCGGGTAGCTGACGCAGAGGATCTGCCCCTGGAAAGAGGGGTCCGTGAGGCTTTCGGGGTACCCCACCATCGAGGTGGAGAACACCACCTCGCCGGTCGCCGGGCCGTCGTATCCGAAGCTCCAGCCTTCCAGGAGCCGGCCGTTGCCGAGCCGGAGCTTTGCCGGTTTCCTTGTCATTTCGAGCTTGTCGAGAAATCTATTGTCGGATCAGGGTCCCGCCGTCCGTGAGGAGGGCGGAACTGTGGCAGATGCGGACCTCGGCCGCACCCTTGACGAGGGCGTCGAAAGCTTGGTCCAGCTTGGGAATCATCCCGTCGGCGACGATGCCGCGGGCCTTCAGGGAAGCGTACGTGTCCTTGTCGATGAAAGGGATCACGCTGGAAGGATCGTTCCGGTCCTCGAGGACGCCCGGCTGCTCGAAGCAGGTCGTCAGACCGGCGCCGAGGGCGGCGGCCACCGAGGCCGCGACCGTATCGGCATTCGTGTTCAGCAGCTGGCCCGCGCCGTCGTGGTTGATGGCGCAAAGGACCGGCGTCAGGCCGTTGTCCAGCAGCAGCTGCAGGAATTCCGTGCGGACGCTCGCGGGAGAGACGTCGCCCACCCAGCCGAAATCGACCGTCCGGCCGTCGGACAGGGTGAGGGGCGGCCGCTTGGACGCCGTGATGACGGAGCCGTCGCAGCCGGACAGGCCGATGGCGTCGCAGCCGGCGGCCTGCAGGAGGGAGACCACCCGCTTGTTGCACCAGCCGGCGTAAACCATCGTCACGACCTGCAGGGTGGCGTCGTCCGTCACCCGCCGGCCTTCATACTTGACCGGCTCGATGCCGAGGGCCTTCTGGAAACGGCCGGCGAGGGCGCCGCCGCCGTGGACCAGGACCTTGGGCCCTTCCAGGGCCGCGAAATCCCGGCAGAAAGCCTCCAGGAGGGCGTCGTCGTCCAGGACCTGCCCGCCGCATTTCACCACCCGGATCATAGCGACTGGAGCAGCATCTTGAGGACGGTCTGGGCGGAGACCACGCGGTTCGCCGCCTCCGGAATCACCAGGGAGCGCGGGCTCTCGATGACGTCGTCGGACACGATCATATTGCGGCGCACCGGCAGGCAGTGCATGAAGAAGGCGTCGTTGGTGAGCGCCATCTTCTCCTTGGTCACGGTCCAGCCCATGTCATAGTTCACGACCTTGCCGTAGATGTCCTCCCGGTACGGGGCCCAGTTCTTCGCGTACACGAAGTCCGCGCCCGCGAGGGCCTCGTCCTGGTCGTGCGTCACTTTCGCGTTGCCCACGAACTCGGGCGCCAGGTCGTAACCTTCCGGATTGGCGATCACGAAGTCGTAGTCCGTCATCGACATGCCCTCGGCGAAGGAGTTCGGGACGGCCTGCGGGAGCGCCCGCGGATGCGGGGCCCAGGTCATCACCACCTTCGGACGGGGTTTCGTCTTGTACTCCTCGATGGTGATGATGTCCGCGAAGGTCTGCAGCGGATGCCGGATGGCGGCCTCCATGCTGAAGACCGGCTTGCCGGAATACTGGATGAACTGGTTCAGGATCACCTCGTTGTAGTCGTCGTCCCGGGACTCGAACCGGGCGAAGGAGCGGACGCCAATCATGTCGCACATCGAGCCCATCACGGGAATCGCCTCCAGGATGTGCTCGCTCTTGTCCCCGTCCATCACCACGCCGCGGCCGGTCTCGAGCTTCCAGGCGCCCTGGTTCACGTCCAGGACGATGGGGTTCATCCCCAGGTTCAGGGCGGCCTTCTGGGTGCTCAGGCGCGTGCGCAGGCTGTTGTTGAAGAATACGAGGAGGACGGTCTTGTTATGGCCGAGCGCCTGGTCCGCGAAGGGGTTCGCCTTCACGTAGGCGGCCTCGGCGAGGGCGGCCTTCAGGTCGCCCAGCTGCTTCATGCTGGTAAAATGCTTCATTTCGTCAATGCTTTCCAGGCTTCCACGAACTGCCAGGCGCCCTCCTCGGGAAGGTTCAAGGCGGGAAGAAGCCGGATGACGTTCTCCCCGGAAGCGCCGGTGAAAATGTGTTTCTCGTACAGGAGCCGGTCCCGGAGGCCCTTGAAGGCGGGCTTGATCTCCAGGCCGATCATCAGGCCGCGGCCGCGGTAGTCCGCCAGGGCGGGGTCGCCGACCAGCTGGGACTCGAACCAGGCGCCCAACTTCTCCGCCTTCGCGACCAGGCCTTCCGCCTCGATGACCTCGAGGACGGCGATGGCCGCTGCGCAGGCGATGTGGTTGCCGCCGAAAGTCGTGCCCAGCAGGCCGTAGGAGGCCTGGATGGCCGGGTTGATGAGGACGGCGCCGATGGGGATGCCGCCGGCAAGGCCCTTGGCCATCGTGACGAGGTCCGCCTCCACGCCCGCGTACTGGTGGGCGAAGAACCGGCCGGTCCGGCCGCAGCCGGACTGGATCTCGTCCAGCACGAGGAGCGTGCCGGTGCGGTCGCACAGGGCCCGGAGGTCCTGCAGGAACGCATCCGACGGGAGCTTGATGCCCGCGACGCCCTGGATGCCTTCGATGATGACGGCGGCGTAGGCGTTCGTCGACAGTTCCTTCTCCGCGGCGGCGAGGTCGCCCAGGGGGACGAAGGCCACGTTGGGCGTGGCATTGAACGGGGCGCGGATCTTGGGATTGTCGGTGACGCTCACGGCGCCGGCGGTGCGGCCGTGGAAGGCCCCGCCGAAGGCGAGGACCTTGGAACGGCCGGTATGGAACGACGCCAGCTTCAGCGCGTTCTCGTTGGCCTCCGCCCCGCTGTTGCACAGGAACAGGTGGTAGGCGTCATAGCCGCTGATCTTTCCGAGTTTCTGCGCCAGGGCGTCCTGCAGGCCGTTCTGCACGGCGTTGGAGTAGAAGCCCAGCTTGCCGATCTGCTCCCGGATCGCCGCCACGTAATGCGGGTGGCAGTGCCCGATGCTGATCACGGCGTGGCCGCCGTACAGGTCCAGGTACTCCTGGCCCTCGGCGTCCCACAGCGTGGAACCCTGCCCGCGCACGGGCTCGATGTTCCACCTCTTGTATACATTGAATAAGTCCATATCAAAATGCGGAAGCTTTCAGGCGGAGGCCGGCGGTTTCGGGGAGGGAGAACAGGAGGTTCATGTTCTGCACGGCCTGGCCGGAGGCGCCTTTGAGGAGATTGTCGATGACGGAGGTGACGACGAGCTGGCCGTCGTGCAGTTCCAGGGAGATCAGGCACTTGTTCGTGTTGACCACCTGCTTGAGGTCCACGGAACCGGGGAGGACGTGCGTGAAGGCCGCATCGGCATAGAAAGCCTTGTACAGGGCCGTCACTTCCTCCGGGGAGAGGGCGCAGGCGGTCTCGGCGACGGCGAAGATGCCGCGGGGGAAATCGCCCCGGACGGGGATGAAATGCAGGTTTTCCCCGACGCCCAGGTTGCGGCGGATTTCCGCCAGGTGCTGGTGCGTGAGGACTTTATAGGTGGACAGGTTGTTGTCCCGCCAGCTGAAGTGCGTCGTGGGCGCGGGCTTGACGCCGGCGCCGGTGGAGCCGGTGACGGCCTGCACGTGCACGTCGCCCCCGAGGAGGCCGGCCTTCGCCAGCGGCAGGAGCGCCAGCTGGATGGCCGTCGCGAAGCAGCCCGGATTGGCCACTTTCTCCGCCCCCAGGATCCGGTTCCGGTTGAGTTCCGGAAGGCCATAGACATAGCCGTCGGACTCGTCGCGGAAGTCCTGGGCCAGGTCCACGACCTTGAGCCCCGCGGGGCAGGGGTGTTCCTCCCAGAAAGCGCGGCTCTTGCCGTGGGCCTGACACAGGAAGAGGACGTCGATCCCTTCCAGGTCGACGACGTCGGTAAAGACGAGGTCGGTGTCGCCCACGAGGCCGGGGTGGTGTTCCGCCACGGGCTTCCCCGCCTGGCTCTCGGAATGGATCCAGGCGATTTCGGCCGCCGGATGGTTCACCAGCAGCCGGACCAGTTCGCCGGCGGTATAGCCGGCTCCCCCGATGATACCCGCGCGGATCATGCTTCCTCCCCGGGATGGTGGATGGTCAGATGCTCCTTGGGGTCGTACAGGAGACCCGTGCACAGGCACATCCGGTACTCGCGGTCCTTCAGGATGCCGAAGTGGCGGCAGCCTTCGCAGCCTTTCCAGAACTCGGGATCGTCCGTGAGCTCGGAGAACGGGACGGGACGGAAGCCGAACTCGTAGTTCATCTTCATCACCGCCGCGCCGGTGGTGATGGAGAAGATCTTGGCGTCCGGGAAGAGTTTCCGGGACAGGATGAACGTCTGCTCCTTGATCTTCTTGGCGAGGCCCATCCCGCGGAACTTGTGCGCGACGATGAGGCCGGAGTTGGCGACGAAGCTCTTGCCGCCCCAGGACTCGATGTAGGAGAAGCCGGCGAATTCGCCGTCCTCGGTGAGGGCGATCACCGCCTTGCCCGCGCGTATTTTTTCATTGATGTATTCCGGGGACCGGTTCGCGATGCCCGTTTTCCGCTCCAGGGAGGAGACGTAAATTTCTTGACAGATGGCCTCAGAATAGGCCGTGTGGCACTCTTGGGCCACCATGACTTGGAATTCCATAAACGCGTTCGTTGTACTAACCGGGGACAAAATTAAAATTTTTTTTCATATTATGCAAATATTTCCAATAAAAATGCATACCTTTGCAAAAAACAGGATAGATATCCACGAAATATGCAGAACAACACCAAAATCCGACAGCAGGCCATCCTGGACATCATCCAGGCCGGACCCGTGTTCAGCCAGGAAGAGCTGGCCTCCCGGCTGAAGGAAGCAGGCATCGCCTCCACCCAGGCCACCCTGTCCCGCGACTTGAAAGCCCTCCGGATCTCCAAGGTTCCCGGCGAAGGCTATGTCGTGCCGGCCCGGGGCCGGAGCCTCTCCGTCGACTTCACCTCCGGCATCCTCCGGATCCAGTTTTCCGCGAACCTCGGCGTCATCCGCACCCGGCCGGGCCTGGCGAACGCCGTCGCCGTCCTCATCGACAACCACGTCGTGGGCCCGGTCCTCGGGACCATCGCCGGGGACGACACGATCCTCCTGATCCTCCGGGAAGGATCCACCCCCGAAAGCGTGCTCGACGCCCTCACCACCCTTTTCCCTGAAATCAAAAACCGTTACATACCATGAAAATCGTCGTCGCTTACAGCGGAGGCCTGGACACCTCCTATACCGTGATGTATCTGGCCAACCAGGGCCACGAAGTATACGCCGCCTGCGCGGACACCGGCGGGTTCTCCCCCGCCCAGCTCAAGAAGAACGAAGAGAACGCCTACAAGCTGGGCGCCAAGGCCTACGCCACCCTGGACGTCAAGGATGAATACTATGAGAAGAGCTTGAAATATATGGTGTACGGCAACGTCCTCCGGGGCGGCACCTACCCCATCTCCGTGTCGTCGGAGCGTATCTTCCAGGCCATCGCCATCGCCCGCTACGCCAAGGAGGTCGGGGCCGACGCGATCGCCCACGGCTCCACCGGCGCCGGCAACGACCAGGTCCGGTTCGACATGACCTTCCAGGTGATGTGCCCCGAGATGGAGATCATCACCCTCACCCGCGACCGGGCCCTCAGCCGCCAGGAAGAGGTGGACTACCTCAACGGCCACGGCTTCCCGGCCGATTTCGCCAAGCTCAAGTACTCCTACAACGTGGGCCTCTGGGGCACGTCCATCTGCGGCGGCGAACTGCTGGATTCCGCGCAGGGCCTCCCCGAATCGGCCTACCTGAAGCCGGTCACCAAGTCCGGCGAGAAGACGGTGAAGCTCGGCTTCGAGAAGGGCCAGCTCGTCTCCGTGGACGGGAAGGCCTTCGACTCCCCCGTCGCCGCCATCCAGGCCCTGGAGACCTCCGTCGAGGGCTACGGCCTCGGCCGGGACATCCACGTCGGGGACACCATCATCGGCATCAAGGGCCGGGTGGGCTTCGAGGCCGCCGCGCCGATGCTCATCATCGCCGCCCACAAGTACCTGGAGAAATACACCCTGTCCAAGTGGCAGCAGTACTGGAAGGACCAGGTGGGCACCTGGTACGGGATGTTCCTGCACGAAAGCCAGTACCTGGAGCCGGTGATGCGCGACATCGAGGCGATGCTCGAGTCCAGCCAGCGCAACGTGACCGGCACCGTGATCGTGAACTATGGGCCCAAGCAGTTCGAGACCGTGGGCGTCGAGAGCGTCAACGACCTCGTGAAGACCAAGTTCGGCGAGTACGGCGAGATGCAGAAGGGATGGACCGCGGAAGACGCGAAGGGCTTCATCAAGGTTCTGTCCACCCCGCTGCGGGTGTACTACAACCGGCACGAGGACGAGCTGTTATGACGGACCTTCTCCGGCAGATGATCGCCATCCCCTCGCTCAGCGGGGACGAGAAGGCGGTCGCCGACTTCCTCCAGGCGCGGCTCGGCGCCGAGGGGTTCGCCCCGCACCGCTGCGGCAACAACCTCTGGTGCGCCGCCGGCCAGGGGCCGGTCGTCCTCGTCGACGCGCACATCGACACGGTGAAGCCCGTCGCCGGGTGGACCCGGGACCCGTTCGCGCCCGCCGTCGAAGACGGCCGGCTGTACGGGCTCGGGAGCAACGACGACGGCGCATCCGTCGTGGCGCTCATCGAGGCGTTCAAGCGCCTCACCGCCAAGCCGCAGCCCTACACGCTGGTCCTCTCGATTTCCGCGGAGGAGGAGTCCAGCGGCCGCAACGGCCTCGAGATCTCCCTGCAGGAGATCGAGGCGGCCTGCGGTCCCGTCGCCTGCGGCGTGTTCGGGGAGCCGACCTCATTGGAGATGGTCGTGGCGGAAAAGGGACTGATGGTGCTGGACTGCGCCGTGAAAGGCGTCGCCGGACACGCGGCGCGGAACACAGGCGTCAATGCCATCTATAAGGCCCTTCCGGCCATCGAATGGTTCCGGAACAAGCAGTTCGAGAAGGTCTCCGACCTCCTGGGCCCGGTCAAGATGACGGTGACGCAGATCAACGCTGGCACGCAGCACAACGTGATTCCCGACCTGTGCACCTTCGTCGTGGACATCCGTTCCAATGGGCTGTATACCAACGAGGAACTCCTGGAACTGATCCAAGGGGAAGCCCCTTGCGAGGTGAAGGCGCGCTCCACGCGGCTGCACGGCTCATCCATCGCGAAGGACCACCCGCTGGTGCAACGGGGGCTCGCCCTCGGCCTCCCGGCCGTCGGCTCGCCCACCCTCTCCAACCAGGCCCTCTGCCGCTTCCCCTCCGTCAAGCTCGGCCCCGGCGATTCCCCCCGCTCCCACACGGCGAACGAGTACGTAATGGTCGACGACATTGCCAAGGCGGTGGAAATTTATGTGAATTTATTGGATAACCTTACTGTTTGACAGATTTCTCCGCTCGCTTCGCTCGGTCGAAATGAAAAGAAGCGATTCTGTCATTTCGAGCGGAGCCGAAGGCGAAGTCGAGAAATCTAATGATTCGTCTATGAAAATTTGGTCGAAAGGATTCGATAATGCGCCGGAGATCGACGCTTTCACGGTCGGGAAGGACCGGGAACTGGATTTGATGCTGGCCCCGTGGGACATTCTCGGGACGATGGCCCATATCACCATGCTGTCCGAGGTGGGCCTGCTGGGGAAAGACGACCTGGCGGTTCTCCTCCCGGAGCTGAAGAAACTGCATCAGGAGGCCGTGGAAGGCCGGTTCACCATCGAAGGGGAAGATGTCCATTCGGAGGTGGAGGCCCGGCTCATCACCGCGCTCGGCGACGTGGGCAAGAAGGTCCATACGGGCCGCTCGCGGAACGACCAAGTGGCCGTGGACATCAAGCTGTTCACCCGGGCCCGCATCGAGAAGACCGTGGGCAAAGTCGCCGCACTGTTCAAGCTGCTGCAGGAGAAGTCCGAGGAGTTGAAAGATGTCCTGATGCCGGGCTACACGCACCTGCAGGTGGCGATGCCCTCGTCCTTCGGCCTGTGGCTGGGCGCCTACGCGGAGAGTCTCGCCGACGACCTGGTGCTGCTCAAGGCGGCGTGGGACGTGACCGACGAGAACCCCCTCGGCAGCGCCGCGGGGTACGGCTCGTCGGCCCCGCTGAACCGCGCCCGCACCACCGAGCTCCTGGGCTTCGGCACCCTCGACTACAACAGCATCTACGCGCAGATGTCCCGCGGCCGGGGCGAGCGGATGGTCGCCTGGGCGTGCAGCGCCGTGGCGGAGACCATCGGCCGGCTCGCCGTGGACGGCTGCCTGTTCACCAGCCAGAACTTCGGCTTCATCCATCTGCCGGACGCTTTCACGACCGGCTCCAGCATCATGCCCCAGAAGAAGAATCCCGACGTGTTCGAGCTCGTCCGGGGCCACTGCAACCGCATCCAGGGCATCCCCGCGATGCTGCGGCACATCACCGGCAACCTCCCGTCGGGCTATTTCCGCGACATGCAGCTCCTGAAGGAAGTGTACCTGCCGATGTTCGACGAGCTGGACAGCTGCCTGGACATCCTGTGCTTCGCCCTCCCGGGCATCACCGTGACGGAAGGGCTGATGGACAAGCCCTTGTATGCGCAGGCTTTCTGCGTGGAGGAGGTGAACCGCCTCGTGGAGGCCGGCGTCCCCTTCCGCGACGCCTACCGCCAGGTGGGCCTCGCCGTGCAGGACGGCACCTTCCATTACGAGGGCGAACTCCACCACACGCACGAGGGTTCCATCGGCAACCTGTGCACCGCCCAGGTCCGCGCGAAGTTCCAGGACCGGCTCGCCGCCTTCCCCTTCGACCGTGTAAACCAAGCCGTTGAAAATCTCGTCAAGAATGCGTAATTTTGTGGAAACACAAAGAACGCATGGAAGACAAGAAACCTGTATCGCTCCCGGAAAATGCGCAGCGTGAGCTGAAGCCCGGCGAGAAGTACGTCCCCATCCTGGACCCGGCGAAGAAGTATGCCGAGGTCACCCCGTATTCCGTCTGTCTCGGCATCCTGATGGTGGTGCTGTTCTCCGCCGCCGCGGCCTACCTCGGCCTCAAGGTCGGGCAGGTGTTCGAGGCGGCGATCCCGATCGCCATCATCGCCGTGGGCCTCACCAGCGCCCTCAAGAAGAACGACGGACTCGCCCAGAACGTCATCATCCAGTCCATCGGCGGCTGCTCCGGCGCCGTCGTGGCGGGCGCCATCTTCACCCTCCCGGCCATCTACATCCTCGGGGTGGAGGTCAATTTCTGGCAGATGTTCCTCAGTTCCCTGCTGGGCGGCGTGCTGGGCATCCTGTTCCTGATTCCTTTCCGCAAGTATTTCGTAAAGGAGATGCACGGCAAGTATCCGTTCCCGGAGGCCACGGCGACGACGCAAGTCCTCGTGAGCGGTGAAAGCGGCGGCTCTTCAGCGAAGACGCTCGTGTGGGCCGGCCTCATCGGCGGTCTGTACGACTTCCTCGTCGCCACCTTCGGCACCTGGGCGGAAACCCTGTCCACCACCGTGATGGGCTGGGGCCAGGCCGTGGCCGACAAGGCCAAGGTCGTGCTGAAGATCAACACCGGCGCGGCCGTGCTGGGCCTCGGCTACATCGTGGGCCTCAAGTACGCCTTCATCATTTGCTGCGGCTCCCTGCTCGTGTGGCTGGTGATCATCCCGCTGATGAACCTCATCTGGGGCGGCAGCGTGATCGACCTGATGGGCACGGGCGTGATGACGACCATCGGCGAGATGGCCCCGGAGCAGATCTTCAAAGACTACGCGCGCCACATCGGCATCGGCGGCATCGCGACCGCCGGCATCATCGGCATCATCAAGAGCTTCGGCGTCATCAAGAGCGCCGCGGGCCTGGCGGTGTCCGAGTTCAAGCGCAAGCCCGGCGCCGTGACCGACAAGGTCGAGCGCACGGACGAGGACCTGCCGATGAAGACCATCGTCTGGGGCGTGGTCATCGCCCTCCTCGCCATCTTCGCCTACTTCGCCTTCGGCGGCGTCGTGAATAATGTCTGGCAGGCCATCGTGGGCCTCCTCATCGTGGCCATCGTGTCCTTCCTGTTCACGACGGTGGCGGCCAACGCCATCGCCATCGTGGGCACGAACCCGGTGTCCGGCATGACGCTGATGACGCTCATCATCGCTTCCCTGATCCTCGTGGCCGTGGGCCTGAAGGGCAACGCGGGCATGGCCGCCGCGCTGATCATCGGCGGTGTCGTGTGCACGGCCCTGTCGGTCGCGGGCTCCTTCATCACCGACCTCAAGATCGGTTACTGGATCGGTTCCACGCCCAAGAAGCAGGAGGGCTGGAAGTTCCTCGGTGTCGCGGTATCGGCCGTGACGGTGTGCGGGGTGATGCTGGTGCTGAACAAGACCTACGGCTTCACCGGCGACCAGGCCCTCGTGGCTCCGCAGGCCAACGCCATGGCGGCGGTGATCCAGCCGATGATGAACGGCGGCGGCGCCCCGTGGCTGCTGTACGGCATCGGCGCGGCCATCGCCCTCCTTCTCACGCTCTTCAAGGTGCCGGCCCTGCCGTTCGCCCTGGGCATGTTCATCCCCATCGACCTGAACCTCCCGCTGCTGGTGGGCGGCGCCATCTCCTGGTACGTGAGCACGCGCTCCAAGGACGCCGCGGTCAACACGGCCCGTCAGGAAAAGGGCACGCTCATCGCCTCCGGCTTCATCGCCGGCGGCGCCCTCATGGGCGTGGTGAGCGCCATCCTTCGCTTCGCGAACGTGGACCTGTTCCTCACGGAGTGGAACGCCGCATACGGCGAAGCGATCGCCATCGTGCCGTTCCTGCTGCTGATTGCGTATATGGTTTACTCGTCAATGAAAACTAACAAATAAAAAGATTTCTCGACTTCGCCTTCGGCTCCGCTCGAAATGACAGGGTGCATCTCTTGTCATTTCGACCGAGCGAAGCGAGTGGAGAAATTTACCCATTCGTTATGGAAAAGATACTTGATCGTTTTTTGAGGTATGTGGCTGTGGACACACAGTCGAATGAGGAGTCGGAGAGTCAGCCGTCCACGGCGAAGCAGTTGAACCTGCTGCGGATGCTGTGCGCGGAGCTGAATGCGATGGGCGTGGAGGCCACGCTGGATGAGTTCGGGTATGTGATGGGAAGCATCCCGTCCAATGTGGAGGCGAAGGTGCCGGCCATCGGCTTCATCGCCCATGTCGATACGGCCCCGGACGCTTCGGGCGCGGACATCAAGCCGCAGATCGTGGAGAACTACGACGGCGGGGAGATCGCCCTTGCCGGCGTGCCCGGCCTGGCGCTGAAGCCGTCCGAGTTCCCGGAAATGCTGCATTATGTGGGTCAGACGCTGATTACCACCGACGGCACGACGCTCCTCGGCGCCGATGACAAGGCCGGCGTCGCGGAGATCATGGACGCGGTGCAGTACATCGTGTCACATCCCGAATTCAAGCATGGGCCCATCAAGATCGGGTTCACCCCCGACGAGGAGATCGGCCGCGGCGTGGTGAAGTTCGACGTCCCCCGCTTCGGCGCAGACTACGCGTACACGATGGACGGCGGCGAGATTGGCGAACTGGAGTTCGAGAACTTCAACGCCGCATCGGCCAAGATCCACATCCAGGGCCGGAATGTGCACCCGGGCTACGCGAAGGGCAAGATGAAGAACGCCCTCCACATCGGCCAGGAGCTTTGCGCCCTGCTGCCCGTGGACCAGCGCCCGGAATACACCGAGGGCTATGAAGGGTTCTTCCACCTGATCGCCTTCAACGGCTCGGTGGAGGAGGCGGACATCGCCTACATCATCCGCGACCACGACCGCGCGAAGTTCGAGGCGAAGAAGGTCATGATGGGACAGGCCGTCGATTTCATCAATGCGAAATACGGCGCCGGGACCGTTTCTCTGGCCCTCCGCGACCAGTACTACAACATGCGTGAGCAGGTGGAGCCGCACTACTTCGTGGTGGAAAAGGCGGTCAAGGCGATGGAGATGGCCGGAGTCCCGGTGAAGATCCAGCCCATCCGCGGCGGCACCGACGGCGCGAACCTCTCCTTCAAGGGCCTCCCCTGCCCGAACATCTTCGCCGGCGGCCTGAACTTCCACGGCAAGATGGAGTTCGTCCCTTTGGAGAGCATGGTCGCCGCCTCCAAGGTTATCCTGAACATCATTTCCCTCTTCGCGGAGTAGGCTTTCCGGGCAAGTCCGCCCTTTGGCGGCGTTCCGCTTAACCATTTGGCAGATAAGCATTTACAAGATTTTCCCTGGTGCATTTTCACCAGGGACTTTTGTTTAATTCGCTGAATCTCAGCATGTTAATCGGCATACCGCCAAACATCCCGCATTCCTTTGTACACTGCTTGTGTGTACAAAGAATCTGCCTCCCAGGCAGGTTTCCGTGTACACATCTCCCGGAATCAAGTCTTTATCGGCCTGTTTGGAGGAGATGTGTACAGAAAAAAGGCCCCTACCCCCCATATCGCTGTACACATGAGCAGTGTACAAGAGCCACTTGTTCTCATTGTCAGAATTATTCCTTATCTTTGCAGTCCGTTCCGCCCCTTCGCGGACCGGCCATCGCCCTGGTGGTGAAATGGTAGACACGAGGGACTTAAAATCCCTTGGCCCGAAACGGCCGTGCGGGTTCGATTCCCGCCCGGGGCACAGAAATACGCTTTCTAGGTATCTAGAAGGCGTATTTTTTATAACTTGGCAAACATTTGGCAAACATCTGCCGGATTATCTCCGAATAGAATGCCTCAATCCTTTTTCTGAGTAAACAGCCATTCTCGGAAAGCGTCTTGTCTTTCCCTGAAATTAGTTGACTCACAAACATGAGTTAACAATGTTTATTTATCAAACCTCGTTAAGAGATCAGTATTACGAAAAGGCAGTTGATCTGTATTACAGAGAAGGCCTATCGGTAAGGCGGATTGCGAAAATTATTCCCGCCAGCAAAACCACAGTAATGAGATGGATTGCTAACTTTGCAGAAGACAATCCGCATAAAGCACCCATCATGAAGAAACGGTCTATAAAGCCGGCTTCTCAGATTGAGCAAGAACCCCGCACGGACCTTCCTGAAGATGTGAAAGCACTTCAGGAAGAAGTTCTTCTGTAGCCTTCCCTTAAAGTGTAGCCTTCCCTCTCGCGGCTACGTTTTCCCTGCTTTTCGTGGCCGCGGAGTTTTAACATTTTCCAGAGTTGTTCGTCTTTACTGTAGACATGTCGAAAAAAGATTAAATTTGTGGAAATGTAAAAGCATATTATAGTGAAGCATTTTTTAGTATTTTTGACATTTCTTTTTGCAAATGTTTGTTCATTTGCACAGCAAATTGCCGGTAAAGTATTAGACGAGTTTAAAGAGCCACTCCCATATGTTGATGTGGTAGCTCTTTCTTTACCTGATTCTTTGATGATAGAAGGAACTATCACTGACAATGATGGTAATTTTATCTTAAGCAAGACAGAAAACACCGAATTCGTTATTCGTATTTCAATGGTTGGTTATAAGTCGGTTTGGTTTGATGAAATCCAAGCAGACTTAGGAACAATCGTTATGGAGCCTGAATCTTTCCTATTGGAAGGTGTTGTTTTTAAACCAGATTTACCTAAATATAGGACTGTAGCAGGTGGTTACGTTACACAAGTAGATAATACCTTACTTAGCAGAGCTGGCAAGGCGTCAGATGTTTTGACTCGTTTGCCTAGAGTGTCTGAAAAAGATGGTGAATATGTAGTATTCGGTAAGGGTAAACCACAGATATATATAAATGGAAGGAAACTGAGGAACAACGATGAATTATTGAAATTAGAATCTAAAGACATTAAGAGTATTGAAGTGCTTACCAATCCAGGGGCACAATACGATGCAAGTGTTCATTCTGTTATCAGAATAAAAACTACTCATAAGGTTGGAGACGGATTCAGTGCTACATTGACTGGCACAGCTACACAACAACACAAAGCCTGGTTTACAGATTTGGCACAATTTAACTATCGCTCAGGCAATTGGGATATATTCGGAGAACTTTATCATCAGAATAATTATTTTCACCAAACACAAGACAATGGTTTTGTTATTTTTGGTAACAAACACCATATTGAGAGTACGGGTTCATTTAAAGGTGAAGGGCGTACGCAACAATTGGCAGGTCAATTAGGATTCAATTATACCATTGATGACGACCGTTCCTTTGGTTTAAAATATGATGTTAAGAAAGAATTCCCTCCTATATACAATAGAGGTACTTTACGCATGGATATCATTCAAGATGATATTCCTGCCGGTAATATAGTTAATAAGATGAATTGGCGAAATGAGACTGATCCTATACATGAATTGAACGCTTATTGGCGCAATAAGGCAGGTAAATTGTCAATGGATATCAATGTCAGTTATTTCTGGCGTAAGGAAGTAAGGAAAACGTTCAATGAAGAGTTCAGTTCAGAGTGGGGCGACCGTTCAGTTAATAGTATAGGTAATTCCCGTAATCAATTGTGGGCGGGAAAAGCTGTTTTTTCATATCCTATTAATGATAATATTATCTTGCGAGGTGGTTCTGAATTTACCAGTTCTTATAGTAAACAGCGTTTTATAAATGAACAGAGTATCATAGCTGATTCTGATGATAAGGTTAATGAATACAATATTGCTTTCTTTACAGAGGGGACTTGGCGTTTTAACAAATTCAATGTTGGTGCTGGATTAAGATATGAACATGTGGTTTCTGATTATTTCAACGAAGGGATCAAAATGGATGAAGAAAGTCGTGTCTATGACCAATGGTTTCCTAATATATCTGCCACCTATTCTGATGGGAAGTTCCAAACACAACTCAGTTATTCAGCTAAGGTAAACCGTCCTTCATACTATCAATTATCAAGTTTTATACAATATGACAACCACTTTGTTTACGGAGGTGGTAATCCATTGTTACGACCTTCTATTTCACATAATATAGAATTGAATGTCATGTATGGATGGCTTCAGTTTTCTACTCAGTATGCATACAATAAAAGGCCCATCTTAGATTTTGGCAAACTTTATAATGATGATGATATTGTATTGTTCTATCCGATTAATATTAAGAATAACAAGCTTTTGATAACGACTTTATCTGCTTCTCCAGTTATAGGAATCTGGCATCCCACTTTTGAGTTTCTTTTGCAGAAGCAGTTTTTTGATGCTAAACAGTATGGGGTAAATGAGTCATTAGGTAAACCCGCCATCGGAATCAATTTCCGTAATCAGATGACATTACCTCATGATTGGATTTTGTGTCTTGACGCTTTTTATACTTCTTCGTTCAACTATGGATTCATGCGAATCGACGAAACAAAGAACGTGAATGTTGGCGTTACAAAAGAATTATTTGATAAAAAACTCTATCTAAAGATTGCTTTTAATGACATCT
>JAFRPH010000071.1 GCA_017429205.1 Bacteroidales bacterium | reverse complement strand
GTTTTCGAGGTTGCGGAGCTTCGTCTTGACGAAGGCGGGACCCTTGCCGGGTTTCACGTGCTGGAAATACACCACGACGCAGGGCTTGCCGTTGAACATGATGTACATTCCGTTCTTGAGGTCAGCTGTTGTTGCCATAAATATAGTTTTAATCGTTAAAAATCGTCGGTCTCACAATTCAACCCACAAAAATAACGATTTACAAGGTTTTATGCAAATTTTCATTAGTAGACCGCCGTCTGGCGGTCAATCTTGAACTGCTGGATCTGGTACGTTCCGTCCGCTTTCGAGGAGACGAAGATGGTTACGACGAAGACTTCGCCGCCGGCGCTGAGCTGGCCCAGGGCGTATTTCATGTTAGAGCGGGAGGCCTTGTGGGAGATGTCGAAGGAGCGGGGGGTGTAGGCGTCGAAGAAGGTTTTCACGATCTGGCGGGCCTGGGTCTTGGAGCAGTTGCGGGTGGAGGAGATGATGGAGACCTCCAGGTTGTCGGCGAACCAGGCGGAGAGGCTGGCGGCGTCTCCTTGGGAAATGTACTTGCCGATGGGGACAAAGACGTCATAGCCTTTGTCCTGGGCGGAAAGCCCCGTAACGGTAAGCAGCAGCAAGGCTGCAAGCGTTGAAATCAACCGTTTCATCGGTGCATATTGCTTGCAAATACCGAGCCGAAAACGTATCTTTGCGAAAGAATGGACGTGAAACTCGTGACAGTCGGCCGGACCGACGTGCAGTGGGTGAAAGACGGCCTGGATCTTTATGTCTCCAGGCTGAAGCACTACGTCCCTTTCTCGGTCGTCGAAATCCCCCAGCTGAAGAACGTGGCGGCCTTCTCCCAGGAGCAGATCAAGGAGAAGGAAGGGGAGTTGATCCTGAAGCAGGTGGCCCCGGGAGACGCCGTCGTCCTGCTGGACGAGCGCGGCAAGGAATACCGGTCCGTCGAATGGGCGGAATGGATCCGGCAGCGGCTCGCCCGCGGCGGCAAGTCGCTGGTGTTCGTCATCGGCGGCGCCTACGGCTTTTCCCGGAAAGTCTATGACCGGGCCGAAGGACTCGTGTCCCTGTCCCGGATGACGTTCTCCCACCAGATGGTGAGAACGATTTTTGCAGAGCAGCTGTACCGGGCTTTCACCATCATCAAGGGAGAGCCCTATCACCATGAGTAAGATCCTCCGCATACGGTTCTGGACGGGGGTGGCGGTCCTTTCCGTCGCCTTCGTGCTGCTGGTGGCCTCCCTGCTGGCGAACCAGTCGCATCCGGACACGGAATCCACGGCCCGCGACCTCGGCCGCCGGGTGGAGAAGCGGCTCGCGCTGCTGGACAGCTACGCCACCCAGGCCCTGGAATCCGACCCGGAGGCCTGGCTCCGCCTGGAGGACCTGCCGGAGGATATGGTCGTGTACCGGTACCGGGAGGACACCCTCCAGTCCTGGGCCCATCAGTTCCCGCTGCGCAACGACGACATCCGCTCCCGGACCCTCATCCAGCGGCTGGGCGACGGCCGGAGCAATGCGGCCTCTCCGCTCGCCGCGCTCTCGTCGGCCGTGACCTATGTCAATTACGGCCCGAAATGGTTCCTGGCCCGCTCCGTCCGGGAAGGGGACCTGACCGTGATCGTGGGCCTGGAAGTGATCAACGAGCTGAAATCCAGCCCTTTCAACGGAGTGAACCCGCGGTTCCGCCTGAGCGACCGCTATTCGATCCAGCCCCTGACGGGCAGCATCGGCGTCCCCGTGGTGGCCAACGGCGCCCCCGTGTTCAAGATCGCGGCGGAGACCGTATCCGAACCGGAACGTCTCAACGTGTACCTGTTCTGGCTGTCCATCGTCCTGTTCCTTTCCGGGGTGGTCCTGCTCCTGCACGTGAAGCCGACGATTCCGGCGGCCCTGGCGGCGGGCGCGCTGGAAACGGCGTTCATCGGCGGCATCTACTTGTATGGCCGGCAACTCGGCCAGGCTTCCCAGCTGTTCTCCCCGCTGCTCTACGCCGACGGCCCCTTCTTCTACTCCCTCGGGGCGGTCGTGCTGGTGAATCTGCTCATCACGACCCTCGTCCTTTCGCTGTACTCCATCCGTTGGACGCTGCTGCGCCGGTTCCGCCGGAAGGATTCGCGCCTGCGGGACATCCTCGCCGTGGTTGCGGACGTCGCCGTCATCCTGGCCATCTGCGTGTACATCCACCGGACGTTCAAGAGCATCGTCTTCAATTCCGGCATCTGCCTGGAACTCTATAAGGTCAACCTGATCGACGGCTATACCGCCATCGTCTACCTGTCCTTCCTGGCTCTGACCCTTACCATCCCGCTGCTGTTCCAGCTGCTTTCTCCGCTTCTGCGCCGCCTGGCGGGGTTCCGCTACGACATGTTCTCGCGGACCGGCCGGCTGGTGTTCGCCGTGGTGGCCGGCGCGTATTTCGCGATTGCGTCCTCCCTGTTCGGCTTCCAGAAGGAGAGGAACCGGGTGGAGGTGTGGGCGAACCGCCTCGCGATGGACCGGGACATCGGCCTGGAACTCCAGCTGCGGGCCGCGGAGAGCGCCATCGCAGGCGACTCCGTGATCGGCGCGCTCTCCTTGCTGGACAACAGCTACGAAATGATCCGGGGGCGCCTGGTGAACACCTACTTGACCCGGATTTCCCAGGATTACGACATTTCCGTGATCCTCCCGACCCCTTCGCTCGCGACGGATGCCCTGTTCAACGAACGGATCCGGAGCGGGGTGCGGCTCGCGGACAATTCGCACTTCTTCTACAGCACCGGCGCCAACGGCCGGGCGCAGTATTCGGGCATTTTCACCTATTTCAACCCCGACTACGGGTCTTCCTCGGTCCTGGTGCTGGTGGAATCCAAGTCCAACCGCGAGGATCGGGGCTACCTGAGCCTCCTGGGCCTGTCCGAGCCGGGACGCGTCTCCATCCCGCCGTATTATTCCTACGCCCGCTATGTGGATGACCATCTGGTGCTGTACAAGGGCGATTTCCCCTATGCGACCGTCATTTCCGACCGTTTCCGCCAGGTGGTCGGCTCGCTCGGGGAAGGAAGCGTCTTGCTGGACGGCTATATGCATTTCGTACAGTCGGTTTCGGATGACGAGCTGGTGGTGATCTCCCGCGAAAAGACGGAGACCCTCAACTACATCGTGGAAGCCGTCCTGTTCGGGATTGTCGCCTACCTGCTGCTCACGCTGCTGGGCTTCCGCCCGCGCCGGAACCGTTCCGGCGAGCGGAACTATTACCGCACCCGGATCAATGTGGTGCTGTATATGTCCCTGATCCTCACCCTCGTGGCGATGGCGGCGTTCAGCGTGTATTTCGTGTACCGGCGCAACAACGCGGACCTCCAGAGCATCATGACCTCCCGCATCACGACGCTCCAGTCCATGCTGCAGGGAGGCCTGCGTGGCGTGACGACCGAGGACGACCTCCACTCCCAGGCGGCCAAGACCGCCGTGGAGGTCGCCGGAAACGACCTCAAGTGCGACATCACCCTGTTCACGCCGGATGGCAGGATGGTCCTGTCCACCACGCCGGAGATCTACGACCGGATGGTGACCGGGTGCCGGATCGCGGAGGAGGCGTACTACAGCATCGTCCTCCAGCACCGGCGGTTCAGCATCGAACTGGAGCGGTGGGGCAACCGCCGTTTCTACGCCCTGTACGCGCCCGTGCTCAATGCGAACGGCGAGATGGTCGCCATCGCCTCCACCCCGTACACCGACCAGAGTTACGACTTCGAGAACGAGGCCCTCGTCCACATCGCTTCCATCATCACGGTGTTCCTCCTCCTGCTGATGATCGCCCGCGTGGTCACGGTCGCGGTCATCGGAAGGATGTTCCGCCCGCTCAGCGAAATGGGCCGCAAGATGAAGGTCTCCGACGTGGATCACCTGGAGTACATCATCTACGACCAGGAGGACGAGCTCACCTCCCTCGTGCGGGCCTACAACCTGATGGTCCACGACCTGTCGGACTCCACCCGGCAGCTGGCCCAGGCCGAGCGCGACAAGGCCTGGAGCGAGATGGCCCGCCAGGTGGCCCACGAGATCAAGAACCCGCTCACGCCGATCAAGCTCCAGCTCCAGATGCTCATCCGGATGAAGCAGGCCGGCCGT
>JAFRPH010000036.1 GCA_017429205.1 Bacteroidales bacterium | reverse complement strand
CTTGTACGTGATGGTCTCGTCGTCGCCATCATACGGCAGCATCAGCTCATTGTAACCCGCCACGCCCATGTTGTTGGCCAGCAGCGTCACCATGATCTGCGTCTCCGCACGCTTGCCCGCGGCGTCATCGTTGTCGTTCCAAACCTTGATCACCGTGGACTCCGTGGTGATCTGCTCATAGTCATTGGTCACCTTGACCTCGGCCGACTCTTCGGCGTTGTCGGCGGTCAGGGTGATGCTCTCCGGCGTGACGGTCGGCGTGAGATTATAGCCAGCCACCTCAGCCTCGGTTTCCTTCTCAGACACCGTATAGGTGCCCAGCGGCAGGTTGATCCAGAGGGCTTCCTCGCCGTCCTTGATCTCGACCCAGTGCGCCTTGTCGCCCAGGTTGTCGCCGGTCAGCGCATAGTAGTTGCCCTCGCCGTCCTGGAGCGCGATGTAGAACACCTTGCCGTCGAACACGGTATCCTCGACCGCGTTGTCGTTCTCGTCGTGCACGGTCACAGCCTTCGTCACCTTCAGCTGGCCGCGGATCGCGTTGGTGATCTCGAAGGGGATCTCCGCGATCTCATCCGTCGCGACGACCTCAATGTCCTCGCTGCCGAAGAGCGCCTTGATCTCGTCCGCATCGGTGAGCTTGGTCTCGCCGAGCAGCACTTCGATTTCCTTCACGGTGTAGGTGATGACCTCGCCCTCATCCGTGAAGACCTTCAGCTCAGTGAAGCTCTGCGCGGTATCCCAGGCTCCGTTCTCAAATTTGAGGGTCAGGGCCTTGCCGTCCGCGTCCGTCACGGCCTCATCGCCGATGTACAGACCGAAGATGACATAGTCGTCTTCCGCAGGCTCCACGCCATCCCAAACCTTGATCACGGGGATTTCGGTCTCGGGCAGAACGTTCTTGAAGTCCGCCGTGGCGCTGCCGGTCGTCTCGTCGATCGTCAGCACCTTGACGGTCTCTGCCTCGTCGTCGGGCGTGATGTCGATACCGCCCACGATCGCCTCAGACTCCACGATCCGATACCGGATCTCGGTCTGGGTCACGGAGCCGGCCTCATCGGCCGTCAGCACGTACTTGGGCAGGTCGATCCAATGGGCTGCCCACTTGCCGTCCGCGCCCGCTTCGGTAATCGTCTGCGGATTCTCACCGTTGGCTTCCGTGTCGGTCACCGCAGCTGTCCAGGTCGTCCCGTCGAGGCTCTGCTCGAGCGTGAACGTGATGGCAGCGTTGTCGATCGAATCATTGATGCTGGTGCTCGTCAGACCGGTATCGGCATCGGGCTGGTACCAATACTTGAAGGCGTCCAGATCGACGGTCTCCGGCTCATACTCGTTGGTGAATTCAACGATTTCATTGCCCTCGCCGAGGTCGACCGTGGCTGTGAGAATGCCGTTGCCGTCCGCCTCGACGCGGATAACCACCGTCTTCTCGCTCTCTTCATCGTAGGTCAGACCCGCGATTTCGGTTTCGGTATCCTCGGTGATGGTGTAGGTCCACTCGCCTTCCTCGTTGAAGGTGAGTTCACCGAACACACCCTCGTCACCGACAGCCAGCGTCAGCGTGGTCTGCTCAGGCAGGGTGATCGGTTCCGTCTCGGAAGTGATGGTGAAGGTGAAGGTGCCGGGATACTCCGCGGAGTCCTCGGTCATGCTCTTCTTCACCGGGATCTTGGCCGTGACCTTGCTGTTGACCAGCTTGGTCAGGACGATCAGGGTCGCTTCTTCCTCACCTTCGTCGGCGTCCTCGGGGATGGTCACCTGCTGGAGGATCTCCTGCTCGCCCTCGAACCAGCCTTCCGGCACTTCCTCGACCCACTTGTAGGTGTAGCGCTGGCCCGCTTCGTCCATCTGCTCCATGCCGATGGCCACGTAAGACCAGTTGTTGCCCTTGTTCAGCGCGATGTCGGCCTGGCCGTCCACCGGCTTCCACTCGGTCTCTTCGGCCTCGGGATCGCCGGTGGTCCGCATCAGGGTCACCTTCAGCGCCAGATCCTTGTCCGCATAGGGCTCACCGTTGACCAGCCACTGCTTCGTCACGGCGATGCAGAACTTGCCGGTGGTGTAGGCGTTGAGCAGAGCCGCCTCGGCGATCTCGCCGCTGCCGCCCTCCATGGCCTCACCGATGCCGGCCGTGGGCGCCTCATACTCACCCACCGTCACGACGTCGATGATCCGGCTCAGGTTCTCCAGCCAGGTCATCGCGCCCATGTCGGTGTCAGGCTCCGTGCCTTCGCCGGCCGCTTCGCGTTCGGACGTGACCTCAGCCACGGTGTACACGCCGACGGGCAGGTTCTTCACGCTCACGGTCGTGCCGGGATTGATCGTGAAGAGCTTCGCCTCGCCGTCTTCCTCCGTCAGGGTGCCGTTCTCGTCGGCCACATACAGCGTCGTGCCGTCGATAACCGTGGACACCACAGCGTAGAAGACCTTGTCGGCATAGTCTTCGGTCTTGTCCTCGCCGTCCACGAACACGCTCTTGTCGATCGACAGCTCGCCGGTCTTCAGCGTGTTGGTCACGGTGATCTCCCAGACCTTATCCGTTTCGTTGTATTCAAGCCCGCTGTCCGCGGTGGTGTAGCCGCTCACGGCCGCCTCGGTCACCTCGTAGGTGACAGCCTGGCCCTCCTGCTTGACCGGCAGGTCGGTCCAGGTGACCGTCAGATCCGCACCCTCGGCGTCCGCGGCAATGGTCTTGTCCGCGTCCGCAATCGTCAGGATGTGGTCCACACCGTCCACCGTGTAGGTGCCGCTCAGCGTCAGGGTGATCGCCTGCCGCAGGGCGGTGTTGCCGTTGTCGTCCCAGACCTTCGTCGCCTTGACGGTCGTGGTCTCGGGCGTGTACTTGTTGGTGATGTTGCCGTCTTCGTCGTACTCGACTTCGTAGCCGGCTTCCTTGACCGCGGCTTCGTCTTCCTTCACCGTGTATTCGATCGGCTCGGTCGCATCCTCGTCGGCGAACTTCGGCAGATCGCTGAAGGTCACGGTGTAGGTGTTGTCGCCGTTATCGGTGACGGTCGCCTGGGCGTCGGTTACCTCGTCGCCGTCCGCGTACAGACTGACGAGATCCGCGTACTCCTCAGCCGTCCAGCGGATGCCGTCCTGGTCGTTCGCGTCGTCCCAGGTCTTGGTGATCTCGATCTCTGTCGTGGGCTCGTAGCTGTTGGTGACGACGGTACCGGTGACCGTCTCGCCGTCCATGTCAAACGCGTCCTCGGCGTAGGTCACGGTGTAGGTCACGTCGGTCATGGTGATCTTGCCGTCCACCACGTTCAGCTCGACCACGGTGTAGGTGATCTCCTGACCGTCGATGAACTTCGGCAGTTCGGTCCAGCTGACTTCCGTGTCCTCAATGATGCCGGTCTTGTCGCTGCCTTCGACAAACACGGAGATATTGTCATCGCCGTAGGTGCCGATCAGGCGCAGGGTCACGGCCTCACGCTTGTTCTCGGAATTCTCGTGGTCCTTCCAGACCTTCCTGGCATAGATTTCCACGGTCTCGGGCTCGTAGGTATCGGTGATGGTGTAGGTGAAGGAATTGCCTTCCTTCTTGATGGTCACGGTGTAGACGAGGTCCTCATCCACCGGGATCTTGCCGCCATCCGTATACTCGGTGCCGTCAACCACCTCGACCACGGTGTAGTCGTGGGCCTTCACCTCAGGCGTCTCGCCGTCGGTCCAGTAGTACTTGTCCAGGTCGGGCCAGGTGTAGGTCCACTTGTTTTCGGCGTTCAGGGGGACCGCGGAGCCCTCCTTCTCGCCGTCCTTGTAGAGCTGCACGCTGATGTCAGGCCGCCTGCCGTCCCGATCGTCCTCGTCGGCCCAGACCTTGGTCACGGTGACCTCGGTCTTCGGTTCATACTCGTTGGTGATCTCCCAGGCATTGGTGGTCTCGTCCACCAGCGCGGGAGAGCTCTCCGCCTCCTTGTAGTACTCGTTCAGCTCAACCGACATGAACTCCTCGACAGAGTAGGTGATCGGCTGGCCTCCCTCGTTCTTCGGGAGGTCCTCAAACGTGTACGTCCAGTTGTCGTCTTCGGTCAGCACCTTCTGAGCCACGGGCTTCTTGTCCGCGCCCGTTCCCTTGTAAAGGATGACCGTCACGCTCTCCAGACGCACTTCGTCCGCATCGTTGAAGTCGTCCCAGATCTTGGTGACCGGCACCTCAACGGTATCGGGCTTGTAGCTGTTGGTGATGTAGTAGCCTTCCTCGGCATTGCCGGAGACGGACTTAACGGTGTACTCGGTGCCGTTGAAGTCGATCTTGTCGCCCTCAGCGACAGGATTGCCTTCCGCGTCCGCCTCGACGACCGTGTATTCGATCTCGTCGCCCTCGGCGGTCTCCTCATCCAGATCGACCCAGATGTAGGTCCAGTTGTCCTCCCCCTTGAGTTCGACCAGGGCAATGGTCGGATCCAGCGTGATCGCCGTCTCGCCGACCTTGGCCTGGAGCAGCACGAACACATTATCCGTGGGCCGCTTGCCATCCTGGTTGTTGCTGTCCTCCCACAGCTTCGTGACCGGCACGGTGGTCTTGCCGGGCGCGTAGGTGTTGGTCAGCGTCGTCACGGTGCCGTTGACGGAGGTCCCGGTCAGGCTGTAGCCCTCGGGCAGGCCGTCCTGGGCCTCGACCCAGTTGTAGGTGATCTCATTGCCCGCATTGTCATACTTGGGCAGGTTCTCAATGGTCTTCGTCCAGTTGTCGTCGGAAGTGAGGATCACATCGGCGATCGCGGTGCCGTCCACGTCCACAGCCCTGGTCTCGCCCGCGTTCAGCGTGACGGTCAGGGTCTCGGGACGGACGCCCGCCTCGTCGTTGTTATCCTCCCATGCCTTGATGACGGTCGCTTCGGTCACCACGGGACCGTACTTGTTGGTCACGGTCACGGTGGGCTCGCTGTCCGCGGTCACTTCGGCGTTGGCAGTCTCGGGATGCTTGACGGCCTCGCCGGTGCCCACCTGGTAGGTGGTCTCCGTCAGCGTGTAGCCGGGCGCATCCGCGAACTCGACTTTCTCGATCACCTTATAGGTGCCTTCCGCCAGGTACTGCCACTCAATGCCGCTCTCGGCGTTGGTGATCTCGACCCAGTGCGGATCCTTGCCGGTCACCGCGCCGTTGAGGGCATAGTAGTTGCCCTCCCCGTCCTTCACGGCAACCAGGTAAATCATCTTCGCCGCCAGATCGTCGGGAAGACCCTCGATCTTCTTGATGACCTTCAGCTTGCCGGTCTCGTACTTGTTCTCGACCTTAAGCTCCGCCGCTCCGTCATAGGTGATGGCGGTGACGAGCTTGCCTTTCTCCTTGGTGACCTTCACGATCACCTTGTGCGCGACGGGATTGCCTTCCCCGTCCACGTCATAGGTCATGCCGGGCGTGCTGCCCTTGGTCTCGGTGATGCTGTACTCGTACTCACCGACCTCGGTGTAGGTGATCTCTTCGAAGCTGCCCTTCTCGCCGTCCTTGATCTGGATGGTGAAGGGCGTCTCCTTCGGCATCGGTGCATCCGCGGGGTCAACGGGCGCCAGCGTGAACACGAAGAGCTCGTTCGGGTCATAGCAAGGCGCGTCCTTATCGCCCGTCACCGTCTTGGTCACCTTGGGCTGATCCGTCACGACAAGGTACTCGTTGGTGACGGTCAGGGTCGTGCCGGTCTCGTCGCCGTTTTCATACTCGGCCTTCGTGATCGACAGGTTGCCCTGCGCGTCGGCTTCCACGGTGACCACGAACTTCTTGTCCGCCGTGTCGTAGGTCATGTGGTCGGTCTTGTCCGCAGCTGCGGGCTCGGACTCCTTGATGATGTAGGTATACACACCGGGCGCGTCAAAGCTGATGGCGCCGAAGATCCCGGTCTCGCCGTTCCTGATCTCCACCTCGGTCTTGCTGCCGATCGGGAGTTCGTTGCCGGAGAGACTGGTTCCGTCGTCAAGCACGGCTTCAGAGCCGGTGATGGTGAACTTGAACTTTTCGTCCGGATCGTAGGTGGCCTCGTCGGTATTGCCGGTCACCTTCTTGGTCACCTCGGGCTGCGCGGTGACCTTGTTGTTGGTCAGCTTGGTCAGGAAGATCAGAACGGTGGTGACAGCCGTGTCGCCGCTGCCCTCGGTGATCTCCTTCTTCTGGATCACTTCGGTGGCCGCCTGAGCCCAGCCGGCGGGAACGGGGTTCTCCACCCAGTGGTACTCATAGCGGTTGCCGTCCTTGTCCATCTGCTCCATGCCGACAGCGACATAGGACCAGTTGTTGGCCGCGTTCAGCGGGATCTGCGTCTGACCGGTCACGGGAGTCCACTTGCTGTCGTCCTCCGAGACCAGCTTGCGCTCCAGGTCGACCGTCAGGCTCAGGGTTTCGTCCGCATAGGGCTTGCCGTTGACCTTCCACTGCTTGGTCACCGCCAGGCAGAACTTGCCGGTGGTGTAAGCGTTGATCAGTTCGATCTCCGCGGTCTCGCCCTTGCCGACGACGGCGGTATCCTTCGTGCGGCTGAGGTCGAACAGCCAGGTCATCGAGCCCATATTGCCGGGCGCGTTGTCCGCGTCCGCGATGATCGTGTGCTGATCCGCGAACTCGGTCACGACGTACGTGTAGTTCACGGGCAGGCCGATGAACTTCATCGTCTTGCCGGGCTTCAGCTGATCGCTGAGCGCGGTGCTCTCGGTGATCTCTTCCAGCCCGATGAATTCATACGCGTCCGCAGCTGCGTTGTAGGTCGTGCGAACGTAGTACTCGACGCCTTCGATCGTGGTGGTCAGCTTGAAGAAGAAGCTCTTTTCCGCATATTCATCGGTCTTGTCCTGACCGTCGACGAAGACCTTCTTGTCCAGTTTCAGCTCGCCGGTGTCGCGGGTGTTGGTGATCTCCAGATCGTCCTCCAGCTCGCCGACGATGCCGCCGTTGACGTCGTCCGTCCACTCGGAGGTCATGCCTTCCGTGGGCGTCTCCACCACGGTGATGGCCACGCCCACGGGCAGGCCGCCGATGGTCTTGCTCGTGTTGCCCTTGACCTTCAGCGTCGCTACGCCGTCGGTGAACTTCACGGTCTCGTTTTCGGTCGCGCCGGTTCCGGTCACGGGGAAGCCGAGGTCGGTGGTGCCGTCCTCGTCATAGTTGTGGATGTCCGCATCCGCATAGATCGTGAAGGTGTACTCCGCGTCCTTGTCGCTCTGCAGCGCGCTCTCCACCGTCTTGACGATGGTCACGTCGTCCACTTCGCGTTCGTTCGTGAAGGCCACGGTCACCGAGCTCTCGTCAACGGTCTCGGTGGCGGAGTCATCCGCGATCGTGCCGGTGACGCCGGCCGCCGCGTAAGTCTGTGCCTCTCCGCCGTTGACGGTATAGGTGATCTTGTAGCCCTCGGTGGGAGCGGTCTCCTTCACGGTGTAGCCGGTGCCGACGGGCAGGCCGGTCAGCTTCACGCTGTCGCCGCTGTGCAGTTTCACAGTGGCCTTGCCGTCCTTCACTTCCACGCCGCCGTAGACGCCGTCGGCCAGGTTCGAGTCGTCCTCGTTCTTCAGCACGATCTCGAAGGTGAACGCCTCACCCAGATCGGCCGGGTTGTCACTGATGACGGTCTTGCTGATCTCCAGTTCGCCCGCCTTGAACTCATTCGTGATCTCGATGGGCGCGATGGCGTCCATGTTGGTGACGGTCGTCCAGGTCTCGTCGCCTTCCTTCTGCCACTCGACCTTGGTGACCATGAGGTAGCTGTCCTCATTGTCCGCGTTCTGCTTCCACTCGGTCGTCACCTTGATGATGCGATCGGCGGTGTCGTACACCATGCCGGGCAGCGGGCTGGTCGGTGCAACCTCGCGCACACGGTAGATGAACGTGCCGGCGGCGGTGATGCCGTGGATCCTCAGGGTGCCGGTCTCGTTGACCATTACCTTAATGTCGTCGGTACTGTCCGTCTCCTTCCAGTCGCGGAGCGGAACATCACTGCGGTTTGCTGCCGGATCAACCGCCGCATACGTGCCATCGTTGGCGCTCTGCCGCAGCTCAAACTTCGCGTCGAGATACGGATAGGCCACGCCTTCCTCGGTCTTGATCCGCTTCGTGATCGGGATCTCGACCTCCGCCGCGCTGTTGACCAGCTTGGTCAGGAAGATCCGCTGCGTGGTCGCCTCGTCGTCCGTCGCGCCCTCGGGCACGTTCGCGTACTGGATCAGCTCCTGCGCGCCGACCGCATAATGGCCGTCGTTGGCGCTCTCGCTGAAGTGTTCCACACTGTGGATCCCCAGGACCTTGCCGTTCTTGTCCAGCTCGACCCAGCGGTAGCTGTACTGGGCACCGTTCGGATCCATCTTGTCCATGCCGACGGCGACCGCGGACCAGTTGTTGGCCTTGGTCAGGACGATGGTGCCGATGGTGCCGTCCGTCTTGCCGTAGTCGGTATCCGTCTCGCGCAGATCCAGCGGCGCGGGCACCCAGCTGTCCACATCCGTCGGGGTCGTCGTCCGCTCGAGGCGCACGGTCACCTTGGTGTCGTCCGCCGGGACGGACACCTTGCCGTTGATCATCCACTGCTTCGTCACCGCGATGCAGTACAGGCCGCTCGTGTACGCGTTGACGAGCGTGGCTTCGGCCGGCTTATCCGTCGTGGATTCGGGATCGTCCGCGACCACCGCCGCGCTGTCCGTCATGCGGGACAGGTCGGACAGGAAGGTCATGCTGCCGATCGTCGGATACTCGCCCTCGCCAAAGGCCGTGCCGTTTTCATCCTTGACCTCGGTCACGGTGTATTCGCCCACGGGGATGTTCTCGAATTCGAGCGCCGTCCTGGGCGTGACGGTCAGGGTGGCGGCTTCGGCGGTGAGTTCGCCGTTCACATTCAGGTACAGGGTCTCTTCCGTCTCATTGCCGGTCGCGGGATCGACCACGGTGTGCGTATAGGTGATCTGCACGTAGAAGACGCGGTTCCAGTTGACCTTGCCCTCGGTGGTGTCGGTCGCCTCGGTGACCTGCTTGCCGTCGATGAACAGGTTCTTGCTCACCTTCAGGGCGCCCAGATCAAGCGTATTGGTGATCGCGGCCTCCCAGACTTTGGTCGTCTCGTTGAACGCGCATTTCTTGGTGATCTCCATCGCGTACCCTTCGGGCACGTCAACTTCGACCACCTTGTAGGTGATCTCATTGCCCGCATAGTACTTGGGCAGATCCTCCCAGTGAGCCTTCCAGGCTTCGATCTCGCCGTTCTCGTCGGCGGTGCCGTCGAGCACGATATCGCTGACCAGGCCTTCGCCCAGCGCGGTGATATTGCGGACCTCATACTTGTGCGGTTCGGTGACGGGCTTGTCGTTCTCGTCGTAGGTCGGATCGCCGTTGTCGTCCAGGACAGGCTCATCCACCGTGTATTCCGCGATCAGGCGGAAGGTGAGCGTCTCGGGACGCAGGCCGAACTTGTTGTTATCGTCTACCCAGATCTTCTCGGCCTCGGCCTCGGTATACTCCTTCTTGTGCGTGTTGGTCACGGACGTGATGATCATGACCTCATCGACGCCGGCGACCGTGTCGTCCTGGGTGACCTCGGTGGTGCTGGTATAGGCCGGCCAGCCCTCGGCACCCTCGTAGATCTTGGTCGTGCCGTTGAGGATATACTCCTCCCAGGTGTAGGTGAACTGGTTGCCGTCGATATCGCCGCTCGGCACGCCGCGCACCAGGTACACCCAGCTGTTCGCGTCGTTCAGTTCGACGCTCGCGTAGGCCGGGGGCTTCTGCAGGGTCTCGTCCTCGCCGACATAGGTGACGCTGTCGCCGCTGCCTGTCTGGACATAGCCGTTGCCCTCGGCGTCATAGTAGACAGTCGAAACCGCACCGGTCTCGGGATCGGTGATCTGCGCGGACTGGTAGAGGTCGGCATAGATGGACTCCGGACGGATGCCGTCGCGGTCGTTCTCGTCGTCCCAGACCTTGGCAATGGCCACGCAGTAGTGGGTGATGTAGGTGTTGGTGAAGATGATCTCGGCGGACTGCACGCCTTCTTCAGGCACAATGCCGATCGCGTCGCCGGTCACCTTGGCCAGCTGATAGCCGCCGGGCATACGGCCCTCGTCCTCGATAAACGCATAGTGCGCGCCGGAAGGCAGACCGTTGACGGTGAAGTCGTTGTTCGCCGTGATGTTGAAAGCGATGTGGCCGGCCGGATGATAGGCCGGAGGCGTCAGCTGCTCGTCGTAATACTGGGTCTGCAGGAAGGAAACCGTGCCGGGCACGCCGTTGGAGATGCTCTCCACCTCGCGCACGACCGCCTCATAGGAAACCTCACCGGTCTCCGGATCGGTGTACTCCTGCCAGAGGAAGAGGTTGAACACGAAGTTGGCATCGGTCGCGTTCGTGCCGCGGACCTGCTTTTCGATGGTCAGGCCGTTCTTGGCTTCGCGGTTGATGAACCCGACGCCGGACACAAGCGTGCCGTCCTGACCGGCGCTGCCGTTGGTCCAGCTCATGGTGCCGGAAACCGGCTGGAGCGCGCTCGTGTTGATGCCGGTTTCGTAAGTCTCGTTGGAACTGTTGTAGATGGTCGTGGTCAGCGCCGCCGCATTCGCCACCTTATACAGTGCCAGCTTGGACGGATCCATCACAAGGACAAGGTTCTCGCCGCTGGATACAGCGTCGACATGCGCCTTAACGATGTAAACCGTGTCGTCGTTGGTAATGCCGTCCAGATGCGGCTCCGCGGACTCACGCACGCGGAAGTAGTAGTCGCCGGCCGTGTAGAACGGCACCTTGCCGAAGGTGATCGAGTTATTCTCGTTCCTGGCTGTACCGATGAAGTCCCAGATGATCTCTTCCTGGGTCTTGCCCTCGGCGATGGCAGCGTTGTAGTCCGCCTCCGGTACTTCATCGCTGAGCATCTCAAGGGTGAACTCGAAAACCTGGTGATCGGTGGGTGTCACGCCATCGATGGTCTTTCCGGCGTCCATGTTGCCGTAGAAGCCCAGCAGCGTGCCGCCCTTGTAGGCGGAGAGGTGGCCCTCAGCCGTGGAGTAGATGCTGTTGACGACCATGGCGCCGTTGAAGTTGCCGCAGGTGATGACAGCATCGGCGCGCGGCGCGATCACATGGCCGAACTCCGGATCGCTATACCAAGTATAGAGTTCACTCGCATAGGGATAGTTGTAGATGACGGAGATGCCGTCACCGTCGTCCACCGCGCCGGGAAGGCTGCCGTGGATCGTCTCCAGCTTCGGGATGCCGTGCTTTCCGGCACCGGCGAAGCTGATGACTGTGCCGGGAAGATTCGCGAAGGGCTGGTCCAGCATGTCCAGCTTGACGGTGATGTGGCAGTTTTCCGGGTGCACGCCTTCCGCATATTTCACCCGGATCTTTTCACCGGCGGTCACATTGATGGTTGTTGCTCCTGCGTTCTCAATCGTCACTTCCCGCTGCGCGTTGCTGTACAGAGCGCCGGACTGACGGATCACGCTGCTCTGGAGCGCGCCCCAGTTGACATAGTTGCTGTTCGGGATCGTCTCGCCCCAGGTGGTCAGGTCAACAAGCTGTCCGTTGAGGAGGATGTTACCGTTGAAGCCCGGGTTGACCTCACCCACATAGAAGTTGTAGTCAGACGGACGGGGCTTGTTCTGACCGCCGCCGATAATAGGACTAACATCGGACAAGGGGACATTCGCAATAATGGCACCGCCTACAGCCGAAGGAGCCGTGGCTTCATTGCCGCCGCCGATATTGATATCCCTGTTAATGATCAGGTCGCCGCGGACCAGGATGCCGGCCACGGTGTGCTGATTGTGCACGAAATCGCCGTTGCCCCAGGTGGAGCCACTGTAGGAGTGGCCGCTGTCCGTGTTGGGACAAACCGTGATGATGTTGAACTTGGTCAGCAGATACTCCAGCGTGTAGTCCGACATGCTGTCGTCGTTCTTCCGGAGATATACATAGTCGGTGTAGACGTTGTCCTCGAAGGTACGCTGGACAGGATCCGCATCCGGATCAAACTGACCGTTGTTGATGGAGGGATAGGAAACCACTTCGTGAGTGTGAACATAGCCGCCGACGGGAACAGCCTTGTACCTGATATCATTCGGGTTGTTCACCGCGGTTCCTGTCGGCACGCCCGCCAGAGACACGGTCACATTGCTCTCGTGACCACTGATCATGTTGGTACCGGGCATGAAATTGCCGTTCGTTTCCTGGAACCAGTCTTCGTTGGGAACCCGCACCGTGTAGGTTTTACCGCCATCCGTCGTGTCATCGGCGGTGATCTTCGCGTACGCGTAAAGATGGTTGTTGCTGGACGTCGTAACATGCACCAGAGCGTAGACATCCACACCCGTGGGGAGCGTGAGCGGCTCGCCGCCGCAGTCCAGTTTCACATCATAATAGGTGGGGTCGGCAATACGCAGGTTAACGGTTCTTTCATCAGGAGACACACGGACCTGCCCCGCGAAGGTATAGCCCTCGGGGTCACCGGTGGAGAAGCCGTTGGCCTGGGTGTCGAAGTCCGTCCAGGCAGGCGCTGTGTTCTGATTTTTGTAGCCGATACGAACACTGGTACCGGAGGAGGCCACAGAGTAGCCGGCTGCCCTGGCCTGAGCATAGTTTATGGTGTTGCCGCTGGAAACGCCGTCAGTCACATTCGCCACAGGCTCATTGAACATGGTGAATTCCGTGATGACAGTGCTGTTGACGGAGGCGTTGCTGGGGATGGAGGCGACAGCAAAGCCCACATACTTACCGTCCTCGTCGCTGAGCAGCACACGCGTGAAAGCGTACTTGGGGTTCAGGGCCGGAGCACCTTCGGTTACACCGGGAGTCACAAAGTCAGCATCCGGATTGTTCTCGGAATGGTAATCCTGCGCACGGAACTGCAGGTTTACGAAATAACCATCCTCTTTAACTGCCTGATAGTTATAGTTACCGCCAGGCTGATGTTCCCAGTTGTTGATGGTGTACAAACCGAGATCCGCGCCGTTCATGAGCTGAGTCTTTACAGGGATCAGGTTGTTATCATACCAGTTCATCCCGGTATTACCGGGAACGTCACTGCCGGTATAATTGATCAGGTAAAACTGTTTTTGTCCGCTCTGATACTGAGCAAAGGGTACATCCACGCTGTTGTCGAACTGCGCGGTGAGCACACCGTCGCTCATGGAGATGGGCGTAACACCCTGTACACCGCCGCCCCATCCATCAAACACCACGGCATAATTGTAACTGCCGGCGCTGGCGGTGGTATCAACAGTCGTTCCGTCTGATGCGTAGAACGAGACCGTAATCTTCGGGGCAGGCGCATCCGTCACCGTAATCAGCAGGGTCGCGGCGTCGGTGACAACGGTCAGCAGGTAAGTGTCGTCAAAGGCCACGTCGCTGTGGAGCACATAGCCGGTCTCCGCGTCGCCGGTGAGGTACAGGGCGGTCTCGTCCACCTCATCCACGGCTTCCGTCAGCTCGAGGGTGACGCTTTCGATCGTCTCGTACTCGATGCCGAGCGCGGCCAGGATCTCCTCAACGGGATACTCGCCGAGACCCTCGAAGGACCAGGCGTGCTCCTCGCCCTCTTCATCCACGTACACAAAGTCCACCGTATACCGCACGACATACGGGGAGAAGTCATCGGTCTCGAACACGAATCCGGTGATGGCAGTCTTTTCTTCATTATAGAAGACATTCTTCACCGGGACCCACGCGCCGCCTTCCGCGGTGATGTGGAAGAGTTCCACCAGCCTGAACACGGCTTCCATGCCCTCGGGCGCCTCGGGTAGCTCGATGGGCTTCTCCAGCTCGACCGTGACGTCATAGAGGTCGACGGCCTCGTCCTTCAGCTCCGCAGGAATGGAGATATCCAGGCCGACATAGTCGATGGCCTGATCCTCGCCCGCCTCCAGCGCGATCCGATAGTTGGTCAGGATACTCTCATTGAGCGTGTAGGAACCGACGGTCACCTGATCGGCGGAGATCTCCTTCTTCGCGGGCACATTGCTCAGGATGATCTCGTAGGTCTCCCCTGCGTCGGTCACGACGGTCAGGGTCACCGCGTCGAACCAGGCGTTCGCGGTCAGATAGAGGTCGTCGTCCAGGGACACCGCCTCGGGGTCGCTGACCGTCACGGACTCCAACCACTGGTAGGCAATCTCATTGAGGGACACAATATAGGAGACAAGCTGATAATCGCCGATGCCGCTGAAGGCATAGGCATAGACCGCCTCGGGCTCTTCCGCCTCGGCGGTGGTGGCGGGCTCCTCCGCCTCGACCGTCGCGGCGGGCTCCTCGGCCTCGACCGTGGTCACGGGCTCTTCCGCTTCAACGGTCGCAACAGGCTCTTCCGCCTCAACCGTGGTCACGGGTTCCTCAGCCTCGACCGTTGCGACGGGCTCTTCCGCCTCAACCGTGGCCGCGGGTTCCCCGGCCTCGACCGTCGCGACGGGCTCTTCCGCCTCAACCGTGGCCGCGGGCTCTTCCGCCTCAACGGTAACAACGGGCTCCTCGACCGCAGCCGGGTTGCTCAGCGTGATCCTGATGTTCGCGCTGCCGCGGCACTTGACCTTGACGGTCTCCGCCTCAAAGGTATCCAGCGCGCACAGGACAAAGTCGGTTTCGGTCACGTCGACCGCGATCTTTTTGCCGGACACCTGAACGTCAAACACGTCCAGCGCCGCCGGATCATAGCCCAGCGCGGCCAGGATCACGGAGAGCTCGACTTCCTTGTCCTCACCGAAGACATAGGTGTTCCCCACGGCGACAGGCTCGGCCTCGGCCTCCTCTGTCTCGGCCTCGGGCTCGGCGGCCTCTTCCGTCACAGAGGGAACAGCCTCGGGCTCGACAGCCTCCTCCGTCACGGCGGGAGCGGCCTCAACCTCGACAGCCTCCTCCGTCACGGCGGGAGCGGCCTCGACCTCGGCAGCCTCCTCCGTCACGGCGGGAGCGGCCTCGACTTCGGCAACTTCCTCCGTCACAGCGGAAACAGCTTCGACCTCGACAGCCTCCTCCGTCACGGCGGGAGCGGCCTCAACCTCGACAGCCTCCTCCGTCACGGCGGGAGCGGCCTCGACTTCGGCAACTTCTTCCGTCACAGCGGGGATCGGTTCCGCCTCGGCAGCCTCCTCCGTCACGGCGGGAGCGGCCTCAGCTTCGGCTTCCTCAACCGTCGCGGCGGGAACAACAGCCGCACCGGCTTCTTCGACCGTCGCGGCGGGAGCAGCCTCAGGCTCGGCGACCGTGGGCTCCGCGGGGGTCTCCGGGATCTCCACCGGCACTTCGGCAGGCTTTTCTTCCTTATTAATGGGATCGCTCACGACGGACACGGCAAAGCTGCCCGTGCGGCCATGATTGCCCACAAAGGTCAGGAGATAGACCGTCGCATCCGCCTGGAAGCTCGCGGTGAGGACACCGTTCTCGCTCTCATAGCGGTGACCGCGTCCGGCCGGTGTGCTCGCCTTGCGGATCTCGACCCACGCGTCCGCGCCGTCAGCGGTCAGGAGCAGGGTCTCGGCCTTTTTCACCGTCAGCTTGACGATGAAGACCTCGCCGGGATTCGCGAGCTTCACTTTCACCGTGTCGCCGACGTGCATCTCCGCGTTGATCTCAGGCAGCGGGATCTCATACGCAGGCTTGGCCTCGGCCGCGGGATCCGCGTCCTCCCCCTTCGCCTGCTCTTCGCCGTCTGCCGCGGGAGCCCCTGCTTCGGGTTCCTGCGCATCGGCTTCACCGGGCAACCCCGACTTATCAAGCACATCCTCCGCTTCCGCGGCGGCCGGCGTCTCCTCAATGATCGCTTCAGGGGCGGACGGGATGGGTTCGTCCGCGCGCGCGATCATGGGGAAAACGTCCGACACCTGAGACACCAGCATGGCCATCGCCAGCACTGTCGCGCGCAGGCGCTGAGCCAGGGTCGTGTGCTTTGCGTTCAGCTTGTCGTTGTTCCGCATGGTCCAAGTCTCCTTTGCATCCTTGTATGTACACTTCGGGAGTCCCATCAGAAGTGCCGAATGGGTAGACTCCACCCATTTATGCCCGTATATAATATCACAACTTTGCAATTATTACAATAGTTAAGCACAATCTTCATGATATATTTCCGCTTTCTTTTTCTCAAGTTTTGCTGTCTTTCGTTCCGCTCTCTGTTTTTTCATTGTTTTCCCATAATTTTCTCTTCTCTTTTCCGTTGCAACCCCTTGAAATTGCTTGATGCTGCGATCAGATGCATGTTACGGAGCGGTTCCTGTTTTACCCCATGATAGGAACACGTGTGTCTTTGAAGTACTGTCTGCCAAGCATGTGTTCCGTAGCATTTTCGTCATAAATTCATGTCTTTCCGTTCACGAATATTTTATCTTCAGAGAGCGGTCACCGCTCAGCGATTGCTCAGATTTATCCTTTCCCGGCCGAATCTGGGACATCCGGTCACCCCTGGGTGTTCCGCACCGTCACAATTTCTCTTTTTCGTAATATTTGCAAGCCGAAACCGGTCCTTTTGCCGAATCCCCTGTGATTCCGACAAGGTAATACGAAAAAAGCGACGAGTTCGTCTTTGTCGACAGACCGCAGTCGCGAAAAGAACGACAAATTCGCCGGAAAAAAGCGACAAGAAGCCCTCAGGCCTGTTTGGAATCTCTACATACATTTGTGACAACTTCACCGATTTCAGCGGTTTACACATCCCGGCCGAACTTCGCCTCCGGCTGCCGGGTTCCTTTCCCTCCTATCATGGTACCGACCGCACCCGGATTCACGCGATCAGGGCGACTGAATGGCGCAGAATCTGCGGTTTTCCGCAATTTCCGACAATCTGATCGGAAAAAAGCGACGAGTTCAGTTTTCCCGACGGCGACATCTTGATCTGCATTTTGCGACAAGGTGACACGAAATTAACGACAAGTTGATGCCTTCCCGCCTGACCGGGATACCGCGGTCCCGTTCACGGCTGTCCGCTTCTCCCCCGTGCAGGTTCTCTTTTTGCGGCTGACGTGACACCGGCGACACGTTGAACTGTAAAAAACGACGAGTTGATCAGAAATTTGCGACAAGTTCAGCCGCCGCTTCCGCGACACGCTAAACTGAAAAACCCGACAGGTTGATCCGAAAAAAGCGACAGGAATTCGACCTTCGGCACTCCCCCGCCCTTTTCGCGATTCCTCCCGATTTCGGTTTTCGCGGCGACTTTGAGCCCCTGAAATCCCTGTTTTTACGCCAGAAACCGGCGTTTTTCCGCTTCCGGACGATCCGTTTCGGCTGCGCACACCGTCCCGTCCCTTTTTTCGGCGTTCCGCGCCGCCGCCGGTGCGAACGTGTGTTTTCCCTGTCCCGCAGCGGCTTTTCATCCCGGCCCAAATGCTGTATAATACATCCGAATCAATCCCGGAAAGGAGGTCTCTGCGTGTCGCAGATGCTGAACGATTCCCTCCAGGAGCGTGTCACTCTCCCGATGGACGGGGATCCGGCCGACGAACTGCCGGAAGAACAGGTCCAGGGCGGGTACCAGCTCTTCATGTACGGCCTTCCGGAGCCCGGCGACCAGCCGGATCCCGGCCATGACCTCCAGGTCCTGCCCAATCCGCAGGTCTCCGAACTGGTGGACACCGGCAAGGTCATCATCCCCACCTCGCTGACTTTCTGGAGCCAGCCCGAGACCGCGCGCCGCGCACCGGCTGTCGTCGAGATCCCGGCGGACAAAGCCGGCACCATCGTGCGCTCCCGGATCTCCGGACACAACGGCGAGGCCGTCAACATCACCCATTTCGACTGCCAGATGGAGGCCACCATCGCCCAGCTGGTGGATGAGAACGGTCTGCCGCTGGCCGTGACGCCCGCGCAGATCTACCGCAAATTCGCCCAGATGGGGCGTGAGGAGCGTGTGACGAAAAAGCAGGAGGAAGAGGTCATCGCCTCCATCGACAAGCTGATCGTGACGCCCGCGACCCTCGATTTCACCCAGGAGATCCAGAATCACACCAAGCTCAAGCGCAATCCGCTCTATGATTACACCAATACGGTGATCGAAGGTACGCTGATCACCGGCGTCCGCGTTTCCCAGGCGACGATCAAGGCGGCCAGTCCCGACGCGGCGGCGGAAAAGCTGCGCGCATATTACTACAAGGGCCGGGTCGTCGAAAACGTGTACATCATCTATTCCATGCCGATGTACGCGGTGCATGACCACATGGTCAACCAGATCGCCACCTTCCCCTCCCGCTACATCAACAGCCCTGACGGCGCGGGCCATCAGGAGGATCTGCCCGAGAAGCGGGAGCCCACGAACCGTTCCCATGTGATCGCCATGCGCAAGTACATCCTCGTGCAGATCACGCGGATGCAGAACAACCAAAGGGGCGAGCGCACTACGGCCCGCAGGATGGCCCGCCCCATGCCGGAGACCCACAGCGAGAAGCTCTCCTTCAGCAAGATCGCGGAGCATTCCGACATCTCGATCACCCCGCGCTCCCTGCGCACCCTGCGCACGAACACGGAGCGCATCCTCAACGAGCTGCAGAGCGAGCACCTCATCCACTCCTTCACCACCTACAAGAAAGGCCGCGCCATCGACGGCGTCGTCATCACAGTGTAAGCAGGCTCCGGACGGCTTCTCCACATCTGGTGGGGATCGCCGTCCGGAACCGCTATATCTGCCGTTTTTTCCGGCAAAACGGAAAATGACGACAAGCTGATCCGCAGGATGCGACAAACTCATCCGAACAAAGCGACCAGCTGATTACAAAATTCCGACATCCGGAAGCGTCCCCATTTCCGGCGGTAGCCCCTGGACGGCAAGCCTTTGCGGACAGCGCTGCCGCCGCACGTAAATACTGTAAGTCATATAAGTATTGTACTGCCCGCGTTCTCCCGCTTTTTTGAGAAAGCGGGAGACGCAGGCACAAAAAAGAAAAAGAAACCGGGAAAGGAGGCGGAGCATGGCGGAAAGAAACAGCCGGGCGGGGCGTGAAGACGGCATGAGCGCCGAGCTGCGCGGCATGTACGCGCGCTGCCGCGAGGAGATCAACAGCCGACCGCTGACCGCCTTTTATCCGCTGGAGAAGAGCCGCGGCCGGCAGATGTACAATTGCCCGATCTGCGGTTCCGGCAGCGGCCCGAACCACACGGGTGCCCTGCGGCTTTCGGAGCCGAACGCGGGGACCAGGGCCTGGCACTGCATGTGCTTTGCCAACCGCTGTTTCGGGGAGAAAGGCACGGATACCCTTGGTGCTCTGCGGATCCTGAACAAGGGGATCAGCGAATGGCAGCTCTTCCAGCAGCTGAACCTGCATGCCTTCGACCCGTCCCTGGCCGCCGCCGGGCGGCGCAAAACGGCCGCGCAGCCCGTGAACGACGCGCTGAAGCGCCAGATGGCTCAATGGGAAAAGGCCGCGGACACCGCGGATGCCTGTGCGCGCTACCTGGCTTCCCGCGGTCTGACAAAGGAGACGGCGGCCCGCTTCCGTATCGGCTACGATCCCGCGCATTACTTCGGCAGTCTCGGTCGGAGTGAGGCCGCGGTGATCATCCCCTACCCCGGACGGACCTATTACGCGGCGCGCGCCATCAAGGAGAAGGCGTTCGACAAGCCCCGCACGGCCCAGGCCGGCCCCGAACCGCTTTTCGAGACTGAACCGCACGTCCTCGCCGCGGATCAGCCGGTTTTCATCGTGGAGAGCCAGATCTGCGCGATCTCCATCGCCCAGTGCGGCGGCGCGGCCATTGCCCTCGGCAACACCGGGAGCGGCCGTCTGCTGGATGCCCTGGCGGAGGAACGCCCCGCCCATCCGCTCATCCTCTGCCTTGACAACGACCCGCAGACGGATCCCGAGATCCCGGAAAAGGGCCCGAAGGCGCAGGCGGAGCTGGCGGAAGCCCTGCGGGAGCGGGAGATCCCGTTCATCGAGTACAACATCGCCGGCGAGGCCAAGGATCCCAACGAGGCCCTGACGCGGGACGGCGCGCAGTTTCTCCGACGTCTCGGCGCCGCAAAGCAGGAAGCGATCTGCGAGGAAAAGCGGCGCGGCGAGGAGGCCAGAGAGCGGGAGGCGGAGGAGATCCGCCAGGCGGAGCTTGAGCGCGAAGCAAGGCGGCTCGACTACGAAAAAGAAGCTGCCGGCAACTCGATGGAAGCCCTTTCCGCGGAGATCGACCGCGCGACGGTGCAGACCGCGATCTCCACGGGCTTTGAGGACCTCGACGCAATGCTGGACGGCGGGTTTTATCCCGGCCTGTACATCGTCGGCGCGATCACGTCCCTCGGCAAGACCTCCTTTGTCCTGCAGGTGGCGGACGCGATGGCGGCCAAAGGACAGGATGTCCTCTTCTTCTCCCTGGAGATGAGCCGTTTTGAGCTGATGGCCAAGAGTGTTTCCCGCCTCACCTATGTGCTCTCCAGGCAGCGCGGGAACGGCACGACCCTGGCGAAAACGACACGCGGCGTCCTCACCGGCAAGCGGTATGCCGACTACAGCGAGCGGGAGCTGGCCCTGCTCGATGAAGCCTGGCGGGCGTACAGCGAAAATACACGGCACCTGTGGCTGATCGAGGGTGTCGGCGACGTCAGCGTGGAGCAGATCCGCGAGCGCGTGGACCGACACATCGCGATGACGGGCCGTATGCCGGTCGTCATCGTGGACTACCTGCAGATCATCACCCCTGTCGATATCCGCGCGACGGACAAGCAGAATACGGACCGGAATGTTCTGGCGCTCAAGAGGCTGAGCCGCGACAAGACGCTCACCGTGATCGGGATCTCCTCCCTCAACCGCGAGAATTATCAGTCGCCGATCAACATGGCGGCCTTCAAGGAGGCCGGGTCTATCGAGTACGGATCGGACTGTCTGATCGGTCTGCAGTACGACGGGATGGACTATCAGGAAGGTGAGGCGGACAAGGTCAGGGACAAGCGGATCAGAGAAATGCTCCAGGAAAACGAGCGTCTCGCGAAGGACGGAAAACCCATCCTGATCCAGCTGAAGATCCTCAAGAACCGCAACGGTGTCCGCGGCACATCGGCCCCGTTCCACTATCGTCCGATGTTCAATCACTTCGAACAGCTCCCCCGCGGTTTCATCCCTGTGAACGAAAATGATCCTTTCAAGGGCCTTTCTTTAGTCAAACTGAAGAGCTGATCACAGGAGAATACCGCCGCTTCTCCACCCCGCATGGACAAACATGCGGGGTTTTCAAATACAGCACAGAAGCATATATGTATGCACATATGCACAGACACAAATATGATATTATACCCTGCCCCTGTGCACACAGATACACATACACAGATGAGCATAAGCGAATATTCACATGCATTTCAGATCAGCCATGAAGTATCCCCTGCAAAGCCGGCTCGATTATAATGAGAAACAGCGGGACAGGAAATAGGAAAATGTATGAAGAAAACAACATAAAAATATACACATACAGAAATAAACATCAACAAACATGAACGTTCAACAAATGTTGCAACTGACAGCGTAATATGCCATGATCTGCGAGAACGCAGAAACAATGCCGATTCCTGACAACATAAATATATACACATACATTCAAATGTATAAGATGACATTCTGTGAAGATTGAACAGAGATAAATATGTATGAGCATAGCCGTATAAACAGATACAGATAAAAGTATACGATTGAACGCAGAAGCCTAAAGCAAGTGTAGCCGTATTATAAAAATGCCGCATGCGTAAATAGATGTGTATACACATAAGCTGTTATGCAGAAAGGTGCATTATATCATATAACAGATGCAGGAATGCGTATACACATAGTTATGGACGTAATAAAGCAGAACCAGAAATAAATCAACAGAAGCATATACACAAATATATATGTGTATATGGACAATCGCAGGAATGTATGATATAATCAGTCTCATCACAGGAGGAGGCGGTGCCAATGAAAACCGTTGCGATCATCAACCAGAAGGGCGGCGTCGGAAAATCGACCACGGCGCTGGCGCTGGGGGCCGGACTGGTGCGCAGGAAAAAGAAAGTGCTGTTCGTCGACCTCGACGCCCAGGCCAATCTGTCCTTTGCGCTGGGGCTGGAAGTCAACACCATGCGCGATCGGAGCGCCATGCAGGTGCTGTCGGGGGAGTGCACGGCGGCGGAGGCTGTTCTGGAGAGCAGGCGCGGGGACCTGATCCCCTCATCGCCGACGCTCTCGGGCGCGGACCAGATCCTGACCGCCATCGGCAAGGAGTTCCGGCTGAAGGAAGCCCTCTCCGCACTGGGGGATCGCTATGACTATGCGGTGATCGACACCCCGCCGGCGCTCGGCATCCTCACCATCAATGCCCTCGCGGCCTGCAACTGCTGCATTGTGCCGGCCCAGGCGGACATCTTCTCCCTCCAGGGGATCCTTCAGCTGAATGCGACGATCCAGGCGGTCCGCCAGTACTGCAACCCGGATCTGCGCATCGCCGGCATCCTGCTGACCCGTTACAACGGAAGGGCGATCATCGGCCGCGAGATCGCACAGAAACTCGACGAGACGGCAGACCAGCTCGGCACCACGCTCTTCAGGACAACGATCCGTGAGGGCACGGCGATCAAGGAATCGCAGGCCATGCAGCAGGATATCTATGCGTACGCGCCGCGCAGCAATGTCGGGGCGGATTATCTGCACTTTGTGGACGAGTTTTTGAAGGGAGAACGCAGGCATGGCTGACAAGAAGAAGACCTTCAGCGCGCAGCTGGGCAGCGCCCAGTTCAACCCGGCGATGCAATTCATCTCCTCGGCGCCGCAGCAGAGCGAGGAAGAGCCGAAACCGAAGCAGGGGAGGCCCGCAAAGCCTCAGTCCGCACCCGAAAAGCCGCAACTCCCGCCCGACGGCTTCCGCATGAATCCCATGTACATCGAGAAGAAGACCCGGCGGCTTCAGCTGCTCCTCAAGCCTTCGGTATATGATGCGATCCGGGAACGCGCCGACCGCGAGGGCGTCAGCGTCAACGAGATGATCGGGAGTATCTTAGAAACCGCTGTGAAATAGAGCAGTCCGAAGGATACACAAGTGTGTATACACACATATTCCGATCCCCAAAAAGTCGAACATTCGGCCTTGATGCGAATACGGCGTTCGTCATTTTTGCTGTTTTTCGCTAGACAGTTATGACACGGATAGCAAATTAACGCTTCAATAACTTGAATTGCAGAATAACGCCTGTGAAATATTGACACAAGGCGTTATTTTTCGCTATAATCAATCAGGTGCAGTCTGTGCACGCGCTGTTTGCGTACAGAAATAGGCAGCACCTGATAACAAGACAAATGAGCTGCTTCCGCCGTATACGGGAAGCGGCTTCCGGCAATGATTAAGAACCTGGCCGATCCGGCCGCAAACCAGAACGGAGGACCTGACTGTATGAAGAAAAAGATGATCGCATGGATGCTGAGCATGATGCTGCTGGCAGGCATTTTGCCTGCGGCTGTGCTGGCGGAAGGGGAGGATGCGGTTCTCCCCGAATCCGAGGTCTCGGAGACCGTCGCGGAGGCGGGGGAGGACGCAGAGGCGCCTCAGCCCGATGAGGCCGGAGAACCGGCGGAGGAAAAACCCGCCGCACCCAGATTTGCAGGCATTCTGAAGATCGCCCTGCTCGGCGATCCCGAGATCACGGAGGGCAGCATTGTGACGCTGAAGGCGCAGGTGCTTGACGCCAACATGGGTTATTCCGTGACCTGGCTGACCCGTGCGAAGGGCGCGGCCGATACCGACCCGTGGAAGCAGTACGCCGCGGGCGATGCCATCCGATTCACCGCGACTGTCGCGGCCGCTGCGCTGAATTACCGTTTCTGCATCGAGGCGGAGGGCGGCACCGTTGTGTACAGCGGGGTGTGGAGTTTTGTCCTGACCGCAGCTGAGGAAGAAGCCGAAGAGGCGGAGGCGGCTGATGAGCCTGACGCCGCGGAGGAAGCGGAAGCGCCCGACGAGGCCGATGCCGCCGAAGAAGCCGTAGAACCTGACGAAGCTGACGCTGCGGAGGAAGCGGAAACGCCCGACGAGGCCGACGCCGCCGAAGAAGCGGAAACGTCCGCTGACGAGCCTGCCGAAACTGTGACCTCCGAGCTTCCCGAAAGCGCCGCCGGGGAGGAAGCAGCGGAGCTCGCCTTCACCGCCGAGGCCGCCGTGGGGGAGACGATCACCCTGACCGGCGCCGGCAGCGAGGAGGCCTTCGACGAGGTCGATGTCCGTGAGGCCGCAGACGGCCTGAGTGCGATCTTTACCTCTCTGCCCGAGGGTGCCGAGGTGACCGTGCTCGCCGTGGAAGGCGACTGGGCGCACGTGATCGTGAACGGCGAGGAGGGCTACATCTACGCGGCCGATATCGCCGCGTATCTTCCGCAGCTCGAAGCGGAGCCCGCCGCGACCGCGGAAGCCCCGGCCGTCGAAAAGAAGGTCACGATCTTCTCTTCCCGCCGCAGCGTGATGCGCGAAGGGGAGACCGTCGTGCTGACCAGCCGGCTGGAAGGCTTCGAGGACTGCACGGAGATCACCTACCAGTGGTACCGCGATGCCGGCAGCGGTTTTGAGCCGGTGGAAGGCGCCACGGAGGCCACGTACAGCTTTCAGGCGGACCGGGAATCCCTATCCTGGGACTGGCAGCTGGCTGTCACGTTCAACTGATCTCCGCCGGGAGTCAGATGCTTCACAGGCCTGACGGCTGTCGACAGAAACCGATTTTCTCCCCCGTACCCGAGGAGGAAGGATGCAAGTTATGAATACAACGCGCTATTCCGAGAACAAGAGAGTCTTTGCCTGGGTGCTGGCGCTGGCCATGCTCTTCCAGGTCCTGCCCGTGTCAGCGATCGCGGATACGATCTGGTCTCAACCGCTGAGGGCGGCGAGCACCTATACCGCGACCTTCATGGACGGTGAAGACGTGGTCGACGTGCTGCAGGTCGCTGCCGGCAGTGCAATCACCGAAGCGCCGACCGCACCTGAGAAGGACGACGGTCAGTTTGTCGCGTGGCTGCTGAACGGCGAGCAGGTGACCTTCCCCTACACGCCGACAGGGGATGTGACGCTGTATTCCAGCTACAATACAGCCTACCTTGTGCGCTTCATCATCGTCAACGGGGACGAGGTGACGGTGGTCGCATCAGATTATTTCGCCGCCAACGAGCTGATCGGCGGTCTTCTGCCCGCTGATCCGGACCGGACTGGCGCGGACTTTGCCGGCTGGTTTGACGGCAGCACGCAGATCACTGCAGATACCCGGGTCACTGCGCCGATCACGGCCTATGCGCGGTTCACCAACGACGTGGTGGTCACCTTTGTCGTGGAAGGCACGGACTACGCGGAAGAGCGCTTTGTGGGCGCCGGATCGCCCCTCGGCGCGCTGCCGGAGAACCCCTTCAAGAGCGGTTACCGCTTTGTGGGCTGGTTCAACGGGAGCGAACAGGTGACGCAGGACACCGTGGTGAACGAGAGTTTCACCGCGACCGCCCACTTTGAGGAAGTGCGCGTCTTCCAGGTAAGGGCCTCCTTCTACTATGTGAATGCTCAGGGAGAAGACCACGAGTTTGATGCCACCATCGAACAGTTCGAGCGGAATAATCTGCCCATCACCATCGAAGTGCCGCCGTCCACCAAGGTCGACGAGGAGACCGAGCCCGACGCGGCCAAGCAGATCTACTATCCCGAAATCCTCCAGCTGGTTATCACCGAGGCGGATCTCGACGCGGCCATCGCCGCAGCGGATCCCGGCGTAACCATGGTCACGGTCAGCAAGGCCGTGAAATTCGTCCCCTACACCGTCACCTACAAGATCGATTATATGCTGAAGAAGATCAACGGCAGCGGGTATGATCTGATCGAAGAGGTGGACGGTTTCGGCGTGAAGCACAGCTATATCGCGCCGCCGGTCAAGGAGTACACCTACGCGGACTTTGAGAGCGCCGACAACCAGGTGGTCGATGAGGACGGTACCGTCCTGCAGGTTCGTTATACACGCAAGGATTTTACCCTGACCTATGATACCGCCGGCGGCGATTATATCGCAGCTGTGACGCATCCTTATGATACGGCTGTGACGCTGCCCGCCACGGTTAACCGTGCCGGTTACACGTTCGGCGGCTGGTACCTGGATGCCGACTGCACGCAGAGGGCAGGCAACAGCGTTACCCTGAAAAAGAACACGACGGTCTATGCCAAGTGGACTCCCGCGAACGTCAATTATTCCATCGTATACATGATCGAGAACGCGGACGATGACGGGTATTCTTTCCTGGCTACGGTTACGCAGCAGGCTGCAACCGGCACCGAAGTGACCCTGACTGCGGCTCAGGCCAATAACTATGCCCCGACCACAGGCCAAAACAGGCTTGACAAGACCAATTTCACCTTCAAGGAGTCCACCACCGAGACAATCAAGGCGGACGGCAGTACGGTGATCGTTGTCAAATACACCCGCAACGTGTATACAATCACTTGGAACGGTAGCGGCTATGAGGATTACTATGTCGACTGGCGGGGCAGGGCGCATTCCACATGGCACACCGGCCGCGGCTATGCCACGCTGACCGCCAAGTATGGAGCAGACATCAGTGCGCAGTGGTATGAGACCTTCAACCAGCCGCATCCGGACTGGTGCTGGAACTTCTCCAGTACCAACAATGATGAGAAATTCACCAGCCTGGATATCATGCCTTCGGGCAACAAGACCGTTTACCACTGGTATTATACCACAACCAAGACACAGGTCCTGAACTACTGGTTCGAGAATTACGACGGAAGCCAGACCAAGACCTACAACGGCCGCACCTATGGCCTGTTCAAGAGCGTCACCGTCCATTACAATTACCTGTACAATACGGACTATCCGGATTATGCCGGATATGACAAGGGCGGTTGGGTGCGCTCAGACGGAGCGCAGTCGCTGACAGACAGTGCACCCAACGGCACGATGACCGCGGACTTCTATTACAACGCCCATGCCTATCCGCTGACCTTCTACAACTATGACGGATCGCTGATCAGCACCCAGCAGGTGACGCTGAATGCCAGCATCAGCGGATATCTGACCAACAACATTCCCGAAGCTCCCGTGGAAGGCGCGACCTGGCGCGGGTGGTTCACGGACGCCGAGCACACCAGCGCTTACGGCGGCGGCACGAAGATGCCCACAGGCCTGGTGCTCTACGGCGATTTCACCATGCCGACATACACCTTCACCTTTGACCCCAACGGCGGTGAGCTGAACGGCGCCACGGCCCCGGTGACTGTCGAGGAGATCCCCTACGGCCACAAGCAGGAAAACAATCAGACGCCCACGCGGGACGGCTATGTCTTCACCGGCTGGTATACCGACGCGAACGGAACGGCCCGCTACGATTTCAGCAAGCCGTTGACGGATGACGTCACGGTCTACGCCGTGTGGAGCCCGGTGCCGCTGAGCTATACGGTGCACTATTATTATGAAGGAACGACTTCCTCGCTCTCCGATGACCGCACCGTGGACGCCCGTACCTATGCCGTCGGTGACGAAGTAACGGAAAAAGCCATCGCGATCACTGGCTATAAGCCGGATGCCAGCACCAAATCGCTGATCCTCACCTCCAATGACGATGAAAACATCATTATCTTCTACTACACCGTAAAGCCCCACGACATGACCTACACCGTCAATTATATGATCGCCGGAACCACGATTCCGGTGGCGCCTTCGGATACCTATACGGTGGACGGCAGCACCATCTCCGTGAAGGCCGTGGCGAAGCCGGTGGACAAGGCCTATATGGAGGCCAACGGCGCATCGGCTGAGCAGCTGGCGGCGGAATATCACCCCGAAGCCGAGGTTGTGGAACACGTCATGACTTCCGGCGACAACACCATCACCATCTACTATAACAATTACCGGACTGCCGAGGTCTTGATCCACTATCTGGACATGGACGGCAATCCGATCCGCGACTCAAAGACCGTGTCCGGCAAGCTCAACGGAACGGTGAGTTTCGGTGTGACCGGCTTCAGCGGCTGGAGTTTCAAGCGCTCCGAGATCGATGGAGTTTCCGGCACCAAAAAGAGCATAAAGCTTACGCAGGCCAAGACCTACGAAGTGAATGTTTACTTCCAGAAAACGCTTCGCATCGAGGGCGTGGAGAAGACCAAAGTCTACGATAATGAGTATCTCAAGCTGGAAGGTGTGGGCGACGTTGTAGTGACCGGTCTGCAGGACGGGCATACCCTGACCGGGATCGAGTTCACCAATGCCACCGGCCGCAAAACAGTCGGCACTACGGCTATGAAGCCTAAGAACCCAGTGATCAGCGGAGCTTCCGCAGGCTACTACAAGTTCACCTACGTGTCCGGTCACGTGGAAATCACACCGCTGGACGTTCTGGTCGTCATCGACGGCGATAAAGTGGATACAACCTATGACGGCGCGGTCCACACCGCCGGCTATTCCGTGACCAGCATCTCCAGCCCCCTCTTTAAGCCGAGCTACATCCAGTTCAATGGCACCGTGAGCTCCGTGAGCCGCACGGATGTCGGACACAATGATCTGGTGCTGCAGGGTCTGTTTGTCAAAAAGATCAGCACTGCGACCAAGAACTTCAACCCCACCTTCCAGGTGACGGACGGTTATGTGAACATCACCCCAGCCACTTTGACGATTTATTCCGACGGTGCGGAAAAGGTCTATGACGGCACACCCCTGACCGCGACGGGTTGCAGGATCGAAGGCCTGGCCAACGGTGAAACGCTGCCGGTCACCGCTGTCGCCTCCCGCACTGATGTGGGCGAGATCTATAACGATGTGGAGCTTGACTGGCAGAACGCCACTGCCAAGGAAAGCAACTACATATTTTCTTGGCAGAACGGCAAGCTGGAGGTTACAAAGGCTACCCTCACCGTTACCGCTGTTGACCAGACCTACCTGTACAACGGCAGCGAGCAGGGCGAGGGCGGCACTTATACTGCGCCCGACAATGACCTGTTTACCGTGGAAGGTCTTGCGGAGACCGATACCCTGACTGAGCTGACCCTCACCACCGAAAAGCAGACCGAGGTCGGCGACTATCCGGATGATATCGTGCCTTCCGGCCTCGCGATCACTTATGGTCACACCAAGGACAGCGACATTGAAGAGCTGGCCCTGGACACCAACTATGACGTGGTGTATGTAAACGGCAAACTGACCATCACCGACCGGGAGATCACCGTCACCTACGATCCCAACGGCGGCGAACTGAACGGTGTGGAAGCTTCCGACACCGCCACCATGGCGACCCCGTACACGGTCCGTGCCGGCAGCACGGTGACCCGGGAGAACTATACCTTCAACAGCTGGAATACCTCTCCGGACGGAGACGGCATCTCCATTGCCGCCGGCACGGCTTACGATACCGGCATGGCTCTGATGAGCGCCACCGGGAACTCGCGTCCCTCTGTGCTCCTCTATGCCGTCTGGGACGCCAACGTTGAGGTCGAGGTCACCGGCAGCAGTGAGACGAAGACCTACAACGGCAATGAGCAGAGCAATACCGGCTATACCGTGACCTACAAGGTGGCGGGCGAGGCCGTGGACACCCTGCCTGAGGGCATTACCGCGACGATCACCGCCGTGCAGGACGGCGCGGTCGTGGATCCCATCGCAGCCAGCGGTACGGATGTGGGCACCTATACCGCTGCCGTCACCGCCACCCTCAGCGGCAGCCCGGCCGGGTATGTGATCACCACTGCGTCCGACAGAGACGATGTGGTCCTGATCATCGACAAGGCCACCATGACCGTCGAGGCCGTGGATTACAGCGGCACCTACGACGGCGAAGCGCACAACGGCGGTGCGACGCCCAGCGTGACCGAAGGCACCACGCTGCAGTACTCCACCGACAACGGTGCAACCTGGACCGCTGCTGTCCCGTCCGTCAAGGACGTGGGCACGGTTTCCTATACCGTTAAGGCGACCAATCCCAACTATGAGGATGCGACGGACGATGGCACCCTCGAAGTGACGCCAGTCAGCATTGTGCTGACGGCCAACAGTGCCGTGAAGGAATATGACGGCACTGTACTCACCGATGACGGGTACAAAATCACCACTGGTGCCTTTGTCGGTGACGAAGGCCTTGCCGACGTCACTGTGACAGGCAGCCAGATCCGCGTGGGCAGCAGCCCGAATACCATCACGGGCCACACCCTGAAGGATAACACCAATCCGGACAACTACGACATCAGCTATGTGCCGGGCACGCTGGAAGTCACGAAGAGCACGAAGGAGCTGAAGGTGACCTCCGCGGACGGCGAATGGACCTACGACGGCGCGGCGCACACGAACAAGACCTACACGGTGACCTACGGTACTGAGACGATCGAAGGCACCGAAGGTCAGGTTGAGTTCGAGCTTAGCACGGGCGACAAGCTGACGATCACGCCCGCGGAAGCGGCGACGATCACGCACGTGGCGGAGAACGACGTGGACAACGCGTTCACCTGGACGGTGGAGAACGAAGGTTTCTACACGAAGGGCGATGACACCGTCGGCACGCTGACGGTGAATCCCGCGACGCTGACGATCAAGACGGCGAGCGACAGAAAGGAATACGACGGCACCGCGCTGACGGCGGCCGGCAGCATTTCCGGCTTCGTGAACAACGAGACCGCGACGTTCACGGTGACGGGCAGCCAGACGGAGGTCGGCAAGAGCAACAACACGTACAGCCTGACCTGGGACGGCACAGCGGTCCAGACGGACTACACGCTGTCCGAGACCATCGGCGAACTGGAAGTCAAGATCAGCACGAAGGAGCTGAAAGTGGCTTCCGCTGACGGCG
>JAFRPH010000035.1 GCA_017429205.1 Bacteroidales bacterium | reverse complement strand
GGAAGGATCTTGCCCTGCTCGTTGAGGAACTTCTTGAGGAACTCAGGGTCCTTGTAATCGACATACTTGATACCGGCCTTCTTGAAGCGGCAGTATTTCTTCTTGCGAACCTCCACGGTCGGGGGGTTGAGATAACGGATTTCGCTATTTTCGTTTGCCATGATAATTTCCTCCTTTGATTACTCTTCAGTCTTGGGAGCCTCGGCGGCAGCGGCCTTGGCAGCCTTGTTGGCGCGGCGCTTCTCGGCGTAGGCGACGGCGTCCTTGTCCAGGGCGACGGTCAGGAAGCGGATGATGCGCTCGTCACGGTGATACTGGGTCTCGAGGGTGGCAACGAACTGGGAGTCGGCCTTGAACTCGATCAGGTAATAGAAACCTGTGGTTTTGTGCTGGATCGGATAGGCGAGCTGACGCAGGCCCCAATCCTCTTCGTACACGACCTCACCGCCATTGTCGCGGATGAGCTGGGTGTACTTGGCAACCGCTTCCTTCATCTGGGTCTCAGACAAAACGGGAGTTGCAATGAAAACGGTCTCGTACTGGTTAACCATTGTTTGTTAATTAATTGTTTATTAAATACTTAAGTCCTCCCCGGGACGCAAAGGGCCCAAAAAGGACTGCAAAGATAGAAAGAATATTCCATAAAAACAAGCACTTACGACTTCTTCTTGGCCCCTCTTACGGGATCCGCGGCGAGCGGATCGTCGGGCCAGGCGTGCTTGGGGTAGCGGCGTTTCAGCTCTTTCCGGACCTCGAAGTAGGTGCCTTCCCAGAAACTGCGGAGGTCGGCGGTCAGCTGGACGGGCTTGAATCCCGGGGACAGCAGTTCCATCAGGACGGGCCGGCGGCCGTCGTCCACGCGCGGGGTGTCCGTGAGGCCGAAGCATTCCTGCAGGCGGACGCGGACGACGGGCGCGTCGGCCCCCTGCCGGTATTCCACGCGGATGCGGCTGCCGGTAGGGACGGTGATATGGGACGGCGCCAGCCTTTCCATCGCCTGCCGCTGCGGCCAGTCCAGCAGCGACCAGAGGGCCTCGCACAGGTCGATGCGCTTGAGTTCCGCGGTCGTCGACGCCTTTCCGACGAACGGCGGGAGCCATTCCGGAGCACGGTCCAGGACGGTTTCCGTCGACAGGTCCGGGAGTTCCAGCTCCGGATGCCAGGCCGCGACGGCGGCGACGCGCCGCTGGAGGTTCTGTACCTCGTCGGAGAAATCCAGCATCGAAGCGCCCTCCTTCCGCGCAGCCTCGCAGATGACGCGGACGATTTCTTCCCGGGGAACGTCCGAAAGCGGCTGCGTCGACACGGCCAGCTGGCCGATCCGGGATTCCCGCCGGGCGAGGACACTCCCCTGCCGGCTGTCCCAGGCGACGACATCCCGCCGGCGGAGGTAAGGCTTGAGATCCGATGCGCCCAGGGGCGCGGCCAGGAAGATGCGGCCGACTCCGCCCGGAACGGTGTGCAGGCTGCCCACGGCCAGCCACTCGCTGGCGGAGAGCGGGTCGGCCGGGTCCACGGCCGCCAGGTCTCCCCCGGCCAGGCAGAACCGCCCCACGCCCTCCTTCCAGGCCTTGGCGATCCGTTCCGGATACGCGGCCGCCAGCAGGGCGCCGGACTCGAAGGAATCCGGATCTTCGTCGTCCTCCCGGACTCGCACCATCTTCCGGTACTGTTCTGCGATGCGCGCAATCCGGTTCCATCGGCCTTCCCGCCGCGAGGCGCGGGCGTCGCGAAGGGCCTTCAGCCGGACATAGACCCCCGCTTCAAGCGTGTCCAAAGGGTCTTTTTCCTCCAGCAGGGCCGCCAAATCGGCCGCCAAGGCCTTCCGCTCGGGCGAATCCGCCTGCAGGAGCATCTGCGCCACGCGAGGATGGCACGGCAGGGCGGCAAGGTCGCGTCCGTGCGGGGTGATGCGGCCCGCATCGTCCACGGCGCCCAGGTTTTGCAGAAGCTCGCGCGCGTGCGCCATCGACAGGACCGGCGGCGGAGAAAGCCAAGGCAGCCGCTCGGGGCGGGATTCTCCCCAGGCGGCGACGGCCAGGACCGTGGGCGCGAGGTCGGCTTCCAGGATCTCGGGGACGCGGATGGGCAGCATCCGCTGCTCGGTGGCCGCGCTCCAGAGCCGGTAGCACACGCCGGGCGCGACCCGGCCCGCGCGGCCGGCCCGCTGGTCCGCCATGTCGCGGCTGATCCGGACCGTCTCCAACCGGCTCAGCCCGCGTTGCGGGTCGAAGACCGGCTTGCGGCAGAGGCCGCCGTCCACGACCACGCGGACGCCTTCGATCGTCAGGGACGTCTCGGCGATGGGCGTGGCAAGGACCACTTTCCGCTCCCCCGGCGCGCTGGGCGCGATGGCCCGGCGCTGCTCCGCACCGGACAGCATTCCATATAAAGGGAAAACCTGTGTGCTCCCCAGGGAACTCCCGAGATGCTCCGCGCAGCGCCGGATATCGACCTCGCCGGGCAGGAAAGCGAGGATGTCCCCCTCGTGTTCCCGATGGGCGAGCCGCACCGTCTGCGCCACCAGTTCCGCCACGTTTTCGGGCTTCGCCTCCTCCCGACAGCGGACGACCTCCACCGGAAACATCTTTCCGCGGCTTTCCACGAGCGGGAGGTCCAGCGCGGCGCAAAGGCCGGTCGCGTCGATGGTGGCCGACATCAGCACCAATTTCAGGTCCGGCCGCAGGACCGACCGCGCCTCGCGCGTGAGCGCGAGCGCCACGTCGGTCGTCAGGCTCCGCTCGTGGAACTCGTCGAAAATCACCACGGCGACGCCCTCCAGGCCGGGATCGTCCACGAGCCGGCGGACGAGGACGCCTTCCGTGACGACCTCGACCCGCGTTCCCGCGGACACGCACTGCTCGAACCGCATCCGGTATCCGACCGTCTTCCCGACGGGCTCGCCGAGCATCCAGGCCATCCGTTCGGCGATCTGCCGGGCGGCGACCCGCCGCGGCTCCAGCATCACGACCTTCCCTTCCGGAAGGGCCTCCAGGATGGTCAGGGGCAATAAAGTGGACTTGCCGGCGCCCGGAGGAGCGGTCACCACCGCTCCACCCAGCTCCGACAAGGCCTCGTTCACCTTCCCGGCCACTTCCGCGACCGGGAGCTGCTGTATGTTATTTTTCAGGTACGTTCTTCAGGACCTCCTTGAGATACTCCCAGGTACGGCCGACGGAAGCGATGTTCACGCGCTCGTCCGGGGAATGCGGGTACTTGATGGTGGGTCCGATCGAGACCATCTCCCAGTTCGGGTACTTGGCGCCGAGGAGGGCGCACTCGAGGCCGCCGTGGGTGGCCATGACCTTCATCGGGTGGCCGTAGACTTTCTGGAACTGCTCCATCATCACCTTGTTCATCGGCGTGTCCAGCTTCGGCGTCCAGCCGCTGTAACCGCCCTTGAACTCGATCTCGTCGGCTCCGGCGAGCTCGAAGATGCAGCGGACGCGCTGGGCCAGGGCCGCCTTCGCGGTGTCCACGGCGCTGCGCATCAGGGAATGGACGGTGACGCGGCCCTTCTCGGTCCGGACGATGGCCATGTTGATGGAGGTCTCGGTCAGGCCTTCCATCACCTGGCTCATGCGGATGACGTTGGACGGGCAGGCCAGGAGGGCCTTCACGACGTTCAGCATCACACGGCCCTGGATGAACTTCGGGGCGGCGGGGACGTCGTCCACGAAGAGCACGGCGCCCGGATCGCTGTCCTTGTACTCGGCCTTGATCTCGTCGAAGATGTTGCCGATGAGCTTCTTCACGGACTCCAGGTTCTCGCCCGGGACGACGACCTCGACCTCGGCCTCGAACGGGATGGCGTTCCGCAGGGAACCGCCCGTGAAGCTCACGACCTGCACGCCGAACACTTCCATCAGCGGGAGCAGGATGCGGGCCATCACCTTGTTCGCGTTGGCGCGGTACAGGGAGATGTCCATGCCGGAGTGGCCGCCCTGGAGGCCCTTGACCGTGAGTTTCAGGCCCTTCCAGCCAGGTTTCACCGGATACTTGCGGTATTTGAACTCAGCGGCGACGTCCAGGCCGCCGGCGCAGCCGACGCACAGTTCGCCCTCCTCTTCGGAGTCCAGGTTGATGAGGATGTCGCCCTGCAGGACGCCCGGCTTCAAGGCCGTCGCGCCCGTCATGCCGGTCTCCTCGTCATAGGTCACGAGGACCTCGACGGGGCCGTGCTCCACGGACTTGTCCTCGCAGACGGCGAGGCCCATCGCCACGCCCATGCCGTTGTCGGCGCCGAGGGTGGTGCGGTCGGCGGTGACCCAGTCACCGTCCACATAGGCCTTGATCGAGTCGGTCAGGAAGTCGTGGTCGGAATCGGAGGTCTTCTGCGGGACCATGTCCATATGCCCCTGGAGAATGACGCCGCGGCGATTCTCATAGCCCGGGGTGGCCGGCGCGCGGAAAATGACGTTGCCGGTCTCGTCCTTGAAGACTTCGACGCCGTGGTCCTTGCCCCACTGGAGCAGATATTCGATGACTTTTCCTTCGTGCTTGGAGGGGCGCGGGACCTGCGTCAGGCCATAGAAGTTGCCCCATACCACTTTGGGTTCCAAATCTTTGATACTCATATCGAAAAAAGTGTTTTATGTGTGATTATTTCAAGGGATACAGCACCTCGAGACCGAGCTGGTACACGGGGATGCGGCTCTCGAAGAGCGTCCGGCCGCCCGAAGTCAGCCGCACGTTGCACACGGCGGGAATCCGGTAATGGACCACGTTCTTCGTATCGCGGAGGGCGGCCTGCGGGTCGGTCACTTCCTCCGGGGAGAATTCCAGGGAGTACACGGTGCCCGTCCCGTCGGTGACGATGCCCTCCTTGCTGTTCAGGCGGAAAGCCGTATACTTGCGCGTGGAGCCGCCGGGGACGACGTCGAACGAACCGCTCTGCTCGCGGGCGACGGTGTAGCCGGTGAAGAGGGTCAGGTACTCCTTCTCCACCCGGTCCAGTTCCGCGATGGCGGCGCCGAGCGCTTCCCCGCTGAAGGTGGCGTCGGTGTTGCCCGTGGAGATGTTGAAACGCTCCCGCCGGGCCTTGAGGACCATGTCAGCAGCCTCCTGCGCCTTCATTTCCAGGGTTTTCTGCACCTGATAGGCCTCTTCCACGGGCACTCGTACGAAGGCGGTGTCCGTCTCGACCTCCTTCCAGATGGTGCGGGTCTCAGTCCGCGTCTGGGAAGTCACGCCCTTGGTGCCGAAATCGGCCTCCGGCTGCGGGTTGAAGCGCCACACGAGGTCACCGGCTTCCAGCTTGTCCTGGAAAGAGACCAGTCCCTGGGAAGTCAGGGCGAGGAAACGGTCCTCGACGCCCTTCGTGTCCACCGAGAAGCGGGCCCGAGGATCGGCCTCCACCCGGGTGACGAGGCGGACTTCCTTCACGTAGGAACGGGAAGCGTCCATCTCCCGGACATCGATACCGAGGAACCGCTTGGCATAGGCGGCATAGGGGCCGGCGAAGAAGTTTTCCTGGACGGCGTCCACTTCCACGGTCACGGTGGTCTGCGGGAGACTGTAAGTCACGGTTTGCGCCTCGAGGAGGGCGGGAACGGCCAGGAGCAGGCCGATGGCAAATGTTTTCAGGTTCATTGGATTCTCCAGCGTTTATGCGTCCAGAGATAGTTCCAGGGCTGGGCCTGGACATCCTCCTCCAGATGCTTGTAAAACAGTTTCATAAGGTCTTGCGGGGTGCTTTCCGCCGCGTTTTCCACCAGGGGGACGAAGGTCATGCGGTAGGTGCCCTGCTCCGTCCGATACCAGCGGATATAGGCCACGGACATGCCCATTTTGCAGGCGATGGACGTGCCGCCGGCCATCGCGAGGGTGTCCTGGTGCAGGAACTCGCCGATGGAGAAGCGGCCCGCGAGCCAGTAGGGATACTGGTCCGTGGTGAAGATGTAGAGTTTCTTTTCGTTGCGGTGCGCGACCGCATACCGGAGGATGGACCCGCTGTCCACATAGCCTTGGAAGTCCAAGTCCGAGACCGGGGCGCAACGGCCGTCGGCCATCACCTGGTCCCAGAGCTTGCTGGACAGCGACCGGTACACGACGACGACGTCCTTGTCGCCCCAGGTGCGCTTTCCGGGCGCCAGGGTGTCGTACTGCGCGACGCCACCCAGCAGCTCCCAGTTCCCGGCGTGGGAATTCAGGAGCATCACAGAAGAGGACCGGTCGTAGAAGGCGTTGAACTCCTCGATGTTATCGATCTGGCAGAGTTCCTGGCGGAGGAGCCGCCGCCGGCCCTTCTCCCCGCGGCAGCCGGAGAACCACACCGTCTCGGCGACGACCTGGCCGAAATGGTCGTAGAACTTGCGGTACACGTCTTTGACGAAGTCGTAGTCCTTGTCGGGGAAACTGCGGGCCACGTTCGTAAGGACCACGTCGTTCCGGTAGCGGAAGACGTCGCGCACCAGCCAGGTGACGAACCGTCCCCAGGCGTAGTGGTATGCGAGCGGCAGGCGGGCGCGAAGTCTCAGGAAAGACCCCAACACGCGGGCGCCGAAAGTCCTTTTCTTGTCCATATCCCTGCGGGGAGGAAGCGGATTACTTCGCCACTCTTTCAAGCCATTTCAGCATCCCGACCATAATTCCCATGGAGGCCAGGCAGATCAGGGCGAAGACGCCCCAAGTCATCCACTGCTGCGGGAACGCGTTCAGCATCTTGACCCCGAGGAAGATGAAGAGATTGCCGATGGCCGTGGCCGTCAGCCACAGGCCCTGGCACTTGCCCACCATATGACGCGGGGCGATCTTCGAAACGAAGGACAGGCCCAGCGGGGAGATGAACAGCTCCGCCACGGTCAGGAAGAAATAGGTCACGATCAACACGCCGGGGGTGGTCTTCATACTCATCTTGACGCTCTCCTCCAGGGCCTTGAACGCGTCTCCGGAAGGATAGTGATGGACGACGGCGACCACGATCAGGAAGAGGTATGCGCAAGCGGCGATGAACATGCCCAGGGCGATCTTCTTGGGCGTGGAGATCTCCTTTCCCTTGCGGGTCAGACGGGCGAACAGCCACATGATGACCGGGGTCAGCACGATGACGAAGAAAGGATTGATGAACTGGAGGATTTCCGGCGGAAGGGCGCTGGTATCCACGAAGTCGCGGGCGAAGATGGACAGCGACTGGGCGTTCTGGTGGAAGGAGAACCAGAAGAACACGGCGATGCCGAGAACGGCATACAGAGCGGCCATGCGCTGCTTGATTTCCTTGGCGTCGGCGATGCGCTCCGCCTCGGTGTACTCCTGGACGCTGGCCTTGACCTTCTTCACGGGGTTCGGCAGCTTGTGGCGGACCGCGATGAAGATGAACAGGGAGATCAGCATCGCGATCACCGAGACGATGAAGGACAGATGCACGCCCGTGTTATACACGCGAAGGTAGTTCTGGCAGAAATTGGAGAGGTTCTCCGCGGCGCCCGAGAAGTTCTGGGTCAGCATCGTCAGGTTGTCCATGTCGTTGCCCGACATCGTGCCCATGATGAATTTGTGGCACAGGCGCGGAAGGTCGGCATTGTACACGAGGTCCTTGGTCTTCAGGAACCAGTCCCGGATGATGGGAGCCACGAACGGCGCGATCACGCCGCCGATGTTGATGAACACATAGAAAATCTGGAAGCCGTTGTCCCGTTTTTCCTTGGCGTCGGCCAGCGCTTCCGGACCTTTCTTGGCCGCCTCGGCCTCGAAGTCGTCATACAACTGGCCCACGATAGCTTGGAGGTTGCCTTTGAAAAGACCGTTGCCGCAGGCGATGAGCAGCAAGGCGAACATCGCCAGGAAGAAGACCCAGGACTTGGCGCCGTTGGCGCTGAACACCGGGATGGACAGCAGGCCATAGCCAATGGCCATCACGATGATACCCGTGATGATGGTCTTCTTGTAGTTCTGGGTGCGGTCGGCGATGATACCGCCCGGCAAGGCGAGGACGTAGATGAGAAAATAGAACACACCGAAGATCAGCGCCGACCACTCGTCGGAGATGCCGAACTTGGAGCAGATGAACAGCACCAGCACGGCATTCATGATGTAGTAGCCGAACCGCTCGCCCATGTTGCTCAAAGCGGCGGCGATCAAACCCTTAGGATGCTCTTTCCTGGCCTTGGACAGGTAGAAGATCAAGAACGGAATGACAACGATGAGGACCATGAAAAACACCATCAAGGTCCTGTGATCCTGCCACAGAGTTGCTAATGTACCCATAATTGCGATTCTGAATGAATATTGGTTTAAAATGTTTTCAACCTTTCAATTATCTACAAAAATAGAAAAAATAATCGTTGCCACGGGTATCTTTCGAAGAAAATTCTTCACCGCGCGCTGTGGAAACCGCCCCGGCCGCAAATATCTTTTTGCCGTTTGGAGAATTATCGCGAAATTTGTGGATGAACGTGTCACCAACGCTTATTCAAAACTAAGACCTATGTTCAAAGGACAACCCAAAGGACTCTTCGCCCTCGCACTGGCCAATACCGGCGAGCGCTTCGGCTACTACACGATGATCGCCGTGTTCGCGCTCTTCCTCCGGGCCAATTTCGGACTGGATCCGGGCACGGCCGGCCTCATCTACAGCTCGTTCCTGATGCTGGTGTATTTCCTCCCGCTGGTCGGCGGCATCCTGGCCGACAAGTTCGGTTTCGGGAAGATGGTCACCGCCGGCATCATCATCATGTTCTTCGGCTACCTGCTGCTGTCCATCCCGCTGGGCAGCGGAACCATGGCGCTTGTCGGCATGATCGCCGCCCTGCTCCTGATCGGATTCGGGACAGGACTCTTCAAAGGAAACCTGCAAGTAATGGTGGGAGACTTGTACAACGACCCTCAGTACGCGTCCAAACGCGACGCCGGTTTCTCCCTCTTCTACATGGCCATCAACATCGGCGCCCTGTTCGCCCCCACCGCGGCCATCAAGATCCGCGAATGGGCCATCGGCCTCGGCTTCGACGGCAACGCGGCATACCATTTCTCCTTTGCCGTGGCCTGCGTATCCCTGATCGTCTCGATCGCCATCTATTATCTCCTCCGCGGCTGGTTCCGCCACGTCGAGGGCGGCAAGAAGGACAAGCAGGCGGAACAGATCGTGGACACCCTGACCCCGGAGCAGACCAAGAAACGGATGGTCGCCCTGTTCCTGGTGTTCGCCGTGGTCATCTTCTTCTGGATGTCCTTCCACCAGAACGGACTCACCCTCACCTATTTCGCGGACGAGTTCACCGCCCGGTCCTCCGAGGGAATCCAAAGCATGGCCTTCAATGTCTGGAACCTGGTGGCCATCATCGTCATCGTCTACGCCCTTTTCTCGATCTTCAACAAGGAGACGAGCCGGGAAGGGGTGGCCATCGGCTTGGGCGCCGTGGTCGCGGCCGTCGCCTTCCTCATCTGGCAGTATAACCGCCTCAGCGGTCCCATCGAGGTCAGCGCCCCGATCTTCCAGCACTTCAACCCGTTCTATGTGGTAGCCCTCACTCCCGTTTCCATGGCCATCTTCGGTTCATTGGCCCGGAAGGGGAAAGAGCCCTCCGCTCCCCGCAAGATCGCCTACGGAATGCTGGTGGCCGCCGTCGCCTTCGGCCTGATGATGTTCTTCTCCATCGGCCTCCCGCATCCCGAGACTGAAATGGGACCGGATGGACAGCTCGTCGGAAAGCACGTGGCCGACGTCACGCCCAATCTGCTGATCTCCGTCTATCTGATCCTCACCTTCGGCGAGCTCCTGCTCAGCCCGATGGGCATCTCCTTCGTGTCCAAGGTGGCTCCGCCCAAGTACAAGGGCATGATGATGGGCATGTGGTTCGTCGCCACCGCCCTGGGCAACTTCCTGGTGCAGGTGGGCGGCCATCTCTGGGGTCCCCTCCCGCTCTGGGCCGTCTGGGCCGTGTTCCTCGGCGTCTGCGTCATCTCCGCCATCTTCATGTTCTCCATGATGAAAAAACTGGAGGACGCCACCCGATAAGCCCGCACCATGCCCCGCATGTACATCATATCCGGCTGCAACGGCTCCGGGAAGACGACGGCGTCCTACACGCTGCTCCCGGAGCTGCTGGATTGCAGCGAGTTCGTGAACTCGGACGAGTTCGCGAAGAGCCTGGCGCCGTTCCACCCGGAGACGGCGTACATCACGGCCAGCCGGTATATGCTCAAGAAGCTGCGCTACCTGTTCACCCGGCGGGAGGATTTCTGCATCGAGACCACCCTCGCCACCCGGTCCCTTCTCAAGATGGTCCGGATGGCCCAGGACCAGGGCTATTTCGTCACGGTGGTGTACCTGTGGCTGCGCGACCCCGAGATCGCCATCAAGCGGGTGGCGGCCCGGGTGGAGGCCGGCGGGCACGACGTGGCCCCGGAAGTCATCCGGCGGCGGTACTACACCGGCCTGGAGTATTTCTTCAAGCTGTATTCCCCCGTCTGTGACAAATGGATGCTCGTGGACAACAGCGAGATGGATTTCCGCATCCTTGCGGAAGGCAGCGCGAAGGGGACGACGGTCCGGGACCTTCCCCTGTACCAACAGATCAAACAACAGTTCGAGCAAAAGCATGATTCACCCTAAGCAACGATACTTGGACCTGTTCCAGGTGGGGGAATCACAGTTGGATACGCTCGTCGCCGAAGCCCTGCGGCACGGCGGCGACTACTGTGACCTCTACTTCGAGAACACGACCTACGGCAACCTCACCCTCCGGGACGGCATCGTCAACGCCGCCGGCCGGCACATCGACTATGGCGTGGGCATCCGCGTCCTGTGCGGCGAAAAGACGGGCTACGCCTATGCGGAAAGCACGGCGATGCCGGACATGCTTTCCTGCGCCCGGGCCGCGTCGGCGATCGCCGACGGGTCCTCGGCCTTCTACGAGCATTCCGTCCGGGCGGAGGCGAACGGCTCGCGGCTGGTCGGGCGCCGCTTCCGCGGCGAGCCCAACCCCGCCGCCGACCGCTACCCCGTCGGCAGCCCCTGGCGCGAGACCGAGGCGTCGGCCCTCATCCCCTTCCTGAAGAAGCTGGAGCAGGCCGTCCAGGTCCGGGACAACCGCATCGTCAAGATCATCGCGATGCTCGCGTGGCAGGTGACGGACGTGCTGATGTACAACTCCCTCAAGGAGCTCAAGTACGAGACCCGGCCGATGGGCACCGTCTCGGTGACCGCCATTTTCCAGCAGGACGGGAAAACCGAGAACAAGACCGTCTCCCGGAGTTTCCGCGCCGGCGCGGAGATGCTCACGGACAGCCTGCTGGAAGAGATGGCGGCCGAGGCCGTGAAGGGCATCGACGAGCGGTTCGCCGCCCGGCGGCCGAAGGGAGGCCGGATGCCCGTGGTGATGGGCGCCGGCGCCTCCGGCATCCTCCTCCACGAGGCGATGGGCCACGCCTTCGAGGCCGATTTCAACCGCAAGGGCACGTCCATCTTCTCCGACAAGATGGGCCAGCGCATCTGCGCAGAGGGCATTCAGATCATCGACGACGGCACCCTCAAGGGGAACCGCGGTTCTCTCAATTACGACGATGAAGGCGTTCCCGCGCAGAAGACGTATATGGTGGAGGACGGCATCCTGACCTCCTACCTGCACGACCGCATCAGCGCCCGCCACTACGGCGTGTCCCCGACCGGGAACGGCCGCCGCGAATCCTTCCGCTACGCCCCCATCCCGCGGATGCGGTCCACCTACATGGAAAGCGGAAACGCCGCCCCGGCGGACATCATCGCCTCCGTCCCGAAAGGAATCTACGTGGACCAGTTCTCCAACGGGCAGGTCAAGATCGGGGAAGGCGACTTCACCTTCTTCGTCAAGAGCGGCTTTCTCATCGAAAACGGGCGCTTGACGGCCCCCGTGAAGGATATCAACATCATCGGCAACGGCCCGGAAGCCCTGCGGGACATCGTCGCCGTGGGCAACGACCTCGTCATCGACCCCGGCGCCTGGACCTGCGGCAAGGAGCAGAGCGTTCCCGTCTCCTGCGGCATTCCGACGGTGCTTGTCAAGAACTTGACCGTAGGAGGAGAATAAGATGCTGACAGACCAGGAAATCGCCCTCGCGAGGACCGCGATGGAATTCGCGCTCGCAAACGGCGCGCAGAAAGCGCGCGTGACGCTGAACAAGAGTCTGATGGAGCTGTTCGGGATGCTGAACGGCGAGCTGGACAAGGTGACCCACGCCCTGGACCGGAGCCTGCAGGTAGCCCTGTTCGTGGACGGCCGGTTCGGGAGTTTCTCCTCCAACCGGCTGGAAGAGGAAGGCCTGAAAGCGTTCCTCCTCGATGCCATCGACACGGTCCGCACCCTGCAGCCGGACCCCGCCCGCGACTTGCCGGACCCGTCCCGCACCGCGAAAGACGCGCTTACCGGCCGGGAACTGAATCTCTACGACCCCGCCTATGAGGAACTGACCTCCGACAAGAGACGAGAACTCGCGCTCGGTACCGCCGCCTGGAACCGGAAAGCGGAACTCGAAAAAGGGTTCACCCTCATCTCCGAGGAAGGAGAGTATTCCGACAGCCTCTTCGACAGCGTCGTGATGGACTCGAACGGGCTCTTCGCCCGGCATACGGAAACCTCTTTCGAAGTCGGTTACGAAGTCACGGTGGAGGACCCCGACGGCAACCGCTACGCCAGCTATTGGTGGGACGCGACGCCGCGGCTCAAGGACATTCTCCCGGCCCTGCAAACCTGCAGCGAAACCGCCGTCCGGCGCGCCGCCGCGCAGATCGGGCCGATGGACCATCCCGGCGGGAAATGCAGCATCGTGGTGGACAGCGAGTGCGCCTCGAAGTTCCTGACGCCGGTGCTGAACGCCCTCGGCGGCTATGCCGTCCAGCAGAAGAACTCCTTTCTTGTGGACAAGGTGGGCCAGCAGGTGTTCCCGGAGCGGCTGACCGTCCTGGACTGCCCCCGCTGCCACGGAGAGACGGGTTCCCGCCTGTGGGACAGCGAAGGCGTCGCCACGCAGGCGTTCCCGATCGTCGACAAAGGCGTCATCACCCGCTATTTCATCAACACGTACATCGCCGGAAAGACCGGGATGGCCCCGACCATCGAGGACGCAACCCGTCCGAAAGTGGTGCCTTTCGGCGGCTGCAAGACGCGGGAAGACCTGATGCGGAAAATCGGGACCGGCATCCTCATCACCGGCTTCAACGGTGGCAACTCCAACACGTCCACGGGCGATTTCTCCTACGGAATCGAGGGATTCGCCTTCGAGGACGGCCGCATCACCCATCCGGTGCGGGAAATGCTCGTCACGGGCAATTTCATCGACCTGTGGAACCACCTCGTCGCCACGGCCGACGACGCCCGCCCCTGCATGTCCAAGTCGATTCCGACCCTGGCCTTCGAAAACATCGACTGCAACGCATGAAAACGGCTGTCGTCATCCTGAACTGGAACACGAAGGGATACCTGCGGGACTTCCTTCCCGGGCTCATCGCCTCCACGGAAGGGCTGGACGCGGAAGTCATCGTGGCGGACAGCGCCTCGACGGACGGATCCCTGGAAATGCTCTACCACGAGTTCCCCACGGTCCGGCAGATCCGGCTGGACAAGAACTACGGTTTCACCGGGGGCTACAACCGCGCCCTCGCGCAGGTGGAGGCCGATTATTACGTCCTCATCAACTCCGACATCGAGGTGCCGAAAGACTGGCTGAAGCCCCTCGTCGCCTGGATGGACACGCATCCCAAATGCGGCGCCTGCGGCCCCAAGCTGCTCTCCTGGCACGACCGGACCAGGTTCGAATACGCCGGTGCGGCCGGCGGCCTGCTGGACCGGTACGGCTATCCCTTCTGCCGCGGCCGCGTCCTGAAGACGGTGGAGCCGGACGAGGGCCAGTACGACACCCCCGCCGACGTCTTCTGGGTGTCCGGCGCCTGCCTGATGGTCCGGAGCCGGCTCTGGAAGAAGCTCGGCGGCCTGGACGACCGCTTCTTCGCCCATATGGAGGAGATCGACCTGTGCTGGCGGATCCAGCTGGCCGGGTACCGGATCACCGTCGTCCCCGAATCCTTCGTGTACCACATCGGCGGCGGCACGCTCCCGAACGACTCCCCCGACAAGCTCCGCTTCAACTACCGGAACAACCTCCTGATGCTGGAGAACAACCTCGCCAAGACCTTTCGGGCGCAAGGCTACAGCGTGGAAGGCGCCCTGGGCAAGGCCCGGCGGCGCATCCTCGCGCGGATGCTCCTGGACGGGGTCTCCGCCCTCAACTACCTGGTGACCAAGAAATGGAATTCCTACAAGGCCGTGGTCAAGGCCCACGCCGAGTATTGGAAGCTGCGCCGCAAGCCGAACCCGGACGAGGTGGCCTCCCAGCAGAAAGAAGTCACCATCCACGGCTGGTATCCCAAGTGGATGGTGCCCCGCGCCCTTGCGGGCCGAAAAATCAAGTTCTGACTACGGCCGGACCGCAATCACTTTCACATACTCCCGGGTGAGCCCGCTCTGGCCGCCCTGGGAGTCGGGAATCAGCACCAGGCAGCGGCGGCCGTCCGGAAGCGTCGGTCCCAGGCACATTCCTTCATAGTTGGCCAGGTCCGCCGCACTGGTCTGGAAACTGGCGAGCAGACTTTTCCGCAGGACGCCCGCCGAATCCTTCGACGGATTCACGGCATAGATCTTCGCCTTGCCGAAGGAGTTGAACAGCATATCCGTCGTGCCCCCGTTCGGGACATAGACCTCCCGCTCGAGAACCAGGAGGCGGCCGTCGTCCAAGGCGGCCAGGGCCGGTACGCCATACACGTAGGACTTGGCGGCCGAGGCCTCCGAGGCGCTCTTGGACGGGGCGTCCATCCGATAGAAATACCGGGCGCCGGGCTTCAAGTCCTGTCCGAAACTCTGCAGCCGGAGAAGCCGCTCCAAGGACGTGTCCTTCTTGAGCGCATCCTCCGTCGTCGTCCAGAAAAGCCCCGTCGCCGCATTGTAGGTCAGGCTCTCGAAGCCTTTGTTGCTCCGGATGCCGGCCTTGGCCATGTCCGCGGGAATGGTCATCGCCCGGCCGGTCGGATTTCCGTCCAGGTCATATTCCCGGATTTGCTGGTTCTTCTCGGAGCTCACGAAAAGCGTCCCCGATTCCGGGACGTAGGCCACGCCTTCGTTGTCCTGGCTGGCCGTGGTGGACGACTCCGTCCCCGGCGCGACGGACATCGTCACCGACGTGACTGTTCCGTCGTTGTCCAGGGCGATCTCATAGAAGACGATGCCGCCCCCTTTCAGCTTGTCATGGACGACCGCATAGCGGTTTCCGCCGATCCAGGAGATGCCGGAATACTGCCCGGCCGCCACGCCGGAGGCCGTGAAAGCCCGTTTTTGCGACACGTCGGAGAACCCCCAGTCGGCGGTTTCCGCGAGCGAAAGCGGGGCGCCGGCCCAGCGATAGGCCTTGCCGGCCTTGAATGCGGAGCCCTTGTGGCGAAGGGTGTATACCTTGTCGCCCGAATAGACCAGGACGGCGAACGCGGCATCGGAAAAGGACTGCGGCGGCATCGCCGCCCAGACGACCAGTTCGCCGCTTTCCGGCACGACGGTCCCTTCTGCGCCGATGGACAGGGAAACGGCCGATGAAACGGTCGTAGGGGCGTCTGCGGCGAGATTCAGTGTCAGGGAAGCGGGGATTTCGTCATAGGTGGGCAGCAGTTCCAGCCGGTCCACGGCCGTCCCCGCCGGGAGGGAGAGCGTCAGCCGGAGGAAGGCCCCGACGTGCCGGAAATCGAAACGGACTTTCCCGTTTCCGTCGGGGGTGCCGGACGCATAGAGATAGTCGCGGGAGAGGAGTGCAGAGCGGTCGTCGGAACCAGAAACCACCTGTCCGTCGTACCGGAGCGGCACAGCCGTCCGGTCGGATGCGGAAAAATCATACGGGAAAAACGCATAGTAGGTCTCGCCCTCGCGCAAATCGAATCCCTGCCCGTCGAACAGGGCCCCCGCCGTTCCGGCCCCAGACTGGAGGGCGAAGCGCGCGAAACCGCCGGCGGTCGTATGGACCCCCACGGCGTCGTCCGCGCTCCAGAAGAAAGACAGGCCGGACTCCCCCGTCTCCATCGTGGCTCTCGTGTCCCCGTCGAACAGGATCGAGGGGACGTTCATCAGGACGCCCGCGGCTCCGGTTTCGCCTTCTTGCTGGATAAGGGTGTCCATTTCCGGCTTCGCGCAGGAAAAGCACGCCAGAAGAGCGGCCAGGGAACTGAGGGTCAACAGGTGCCGTCCCATGCTCATTGTCCTCCTCCAGGTTCGTCATCGTCCCACTCGGCGCCGGGAATCGTGCCGGATGCAATGAGAAATGCCAGCTCAGATTCGAACGGAATCTGTCTGGCATTCGGAGAGATATAATTCTTTTCCATGCGCGGGCGCTATTTCGCCGGGCGCTTGTAGCCTTCCGCCGTCGCCCGTTCGGCCATCCGCCGGATGCGGGTTTCCGTATCCGGGTGCGAGGAGAACAGCTTCTGCGCGGCTGAAGCCTGCGCGCCGGAGCCACCGGCGACTTTCTGCAGCTTTTCGAAGGACATCGCCATTCCCCAAGGGTTCTTGCCCACGGCCTTGAGGAACTGGTAGCCGTAGTCGTCGGCCTCGCTCTCCTGCTTCCGGGAGTACCGGGCGTTCAGGATGGCGTTGCCGATGGCACCCAGCTGGGAGTCCGTGAGGGTGGCCGCCGTCTGGCTGGTGGAGGCGATTCCCTCGAGGGCCGCGCTCGTCAGGAGCGAGTTACGCATCTCCTTCTTCGTGTGCTTCATCGCCACGTGGCCGATTTCGTGGCCGATCACGCCCAGCAGTTCGTTGTCCGTCATCACGTCCATGATGCCGGTGTACACGCGGACGCTGCCGTCGGCGCAGGCGAAGGCGTTCACCTGGTTCTCCTGGTACACCTTGAAGTTCAGCGGAACGCCATCCACGGCCGTCAGGCCCTTCGTCAGGGTGCGGAGACGCTTCGTGTAGGCGTTCGTCTCGGGCAGCACCTTGCTCTGGGCGTCGAGCTGGGTGACATACTGGTGCACATAGGCCTGCACCTGTTCATCGGACAGGGACATGGCCTGCGCGGCGATCATGCCGCCTTGGAGAAGACGGCCCGCATCGAAGGTTTCGGAGCAGGAGACGAGCATCAGCACGCCGGCTGCGAAGGCAAGAAGTCGTTTCATGATACTGCAAATATAAACAAATCTTCGCAAAAATCCCCTTGTCATTTCGACCTTGTCGAGAAATCTGCTTATCTTTGTGTCTGATAACAAGGACAGCGTATGAAGATCATCATCGAAGGGGCCGGTCAGGTGGGCTCCCACCTGGCGAAGATGCTCAGCCACGAAGGCGGCGACATCACCGTCATCGACGACAACGAGTCGCGCCTCCAGCGGCTCAGCGCCACGGCCGACGTGGTCACCGTCCTCGGCGACCCCTCCTCCATCACGGTCCTGCGGGAAGCGGGCTGCGCGAAGGCGGACCTTTTCATTGCGGTCAACCCTTCCACCACCCAGACCGTGAACATCGTCAGCGCCCTGCTGGCGAAGCGCCTGGGCTCCAAGCGGGTCATCGCCCGCATCGAGGACGAGGCCTACCTCCTTCCCGAGAACAAGCTCATCTTCAAGGACATGGGCATCGACATGCTCTTCTATCCCGAGAAGATCGCCAGCGACGAGATCATCGACCTCCTCAAGCATACGGCCTCCACGGACTCGATGGACTTCGCCCGCGGAAAACTCCAGCTGGTGGTTTTCCGCCTGGACGACGACTCCCCCATCCTGGACATGAAGGTCGCCGAATTCGTGACGGAGATGACGGCCGCCTCGTCCGAGGCCCAGCTCCGCATCATCGCCATCGCCCGCAAGGGCGAGACCATCATCCCGAAGTCCGACACCCGGTTCGCCTACAACGACCACCTGTACCTCATCGCCAAGCGGGAAGGCGTCCCGGCCATCCTGAAGTTCCTGGGCAAGGACAACATCGAGGTCAACAAGGTGATGATCCTCGGCGGCAGCGAGATCGGCGAGATGGTCGCGGCCCAACTCCTGCGCCAGCAGCTGGACGCCGTGAAGATCATCGACATCGACAAGCAGCGCTGCCGGGAACTGACCGAGAAGCTCTCCGGAAGCCTGCTGGTCGCGAACGGCGACGCCCGCAACTCGGACTTCCTCGTGGAGGAGGGCATCCGGGACTACGACGCCCTCGTGGCCGTCACCGGCAACGACGAGGCGAACATCCTCTCCTGCGTCGTCGCGAAGAAGTTCGGCGTCTCCCGCACCGTGGCCCAGGTGGAGAACCTGGAATACCTGCGCCTCGCCGAGGACATGGGCGTGGACGCGGTCATCAACAAGAAACTCATCACGGCCGGCCGTATCTTCAAGTTCACCCTCTCCGACAAGGTCCGTTTCGTCCGCTATATGAGCGGGACGGACGCGGAGGTGCTGGAGTACACCGTCGCTCCGGACGCCCGGATCACGAAGGCGCCCCTGAAGGACATGGACTTCCCGCGCAACGCCATCATCGGCGGCGTCATCCGGGGCAGCGACTCCTTCATCGCCGTGGGCGACACCCGGATCGAGCCGTACGACCGCGTGGCGGTCTTCGCCCTGCCCGATACCGTCAAGGAAGTGGACAAATTCTTCAAGTAATGCGTAAATACCTGATTCTCATAGCGATGCTGGTCAGCCTCGGTGCCGGGGCCCAGACCCATCGCAGCTACGACTGTTACCGGACCGCCGGCAAGATCAAGATCGACGGAAAGCTCGACGAGCCCGACTGGCAGGCCGCTCCCCTCTCCGAAGCCTTCGTGGACATCCGCGGGGTGGACTTCCAGCCCGCGCCCACCAAGGAGACGCACATGAAGATGCTCTGGGACGACGAATGCCTGTACGTCGCCGGCATCATCGAGGAGGACCAGGTCACGGCCTCCCTCACCGAGCGCGACGCCATCATCTACAAGGACAACGACTTCGAGATCTTCCTCGACCCGGACGGCGACGGCAAGTTCTACTTCGAGTTCGAGTGCAACGCCTTCGGCACCCTGATGGACCTCATCATGGACAAGCCCTACAACGCGGGCGGCAACTTCTTCCTGCCGTGGGACTGCAAGAACGTGCGGTTGAAGGTCCGCGTGGACGGCAAGATCAACAACGCGAAGAAGGCCGACAAGGGCTGGACCGTGGAATGGGCCATCCCGTTCGCCTCCCTCGCCATCGGCTTCGACAGCCCGACGAAGTTCAATCCCTGGCGGATCAACTTCTCCCGCGTGGAATGGCTGAAGAAGGAAGGTCCGGAAGAGAACTGGGTCTGGAACCCCACCGGCGCCGTGAACATGCACATGCCCGACCAGTGGGGCTATCTTCGTTTTGTCGACACACCTATCCGTTAAGCTATGCGCTACGAACAGATTCTCGTCCGCATCACCGGCAAGGACCGGATCGGACTCACCGCCGCCTTCATGGAAATCCTCGCCAAGTACGACGCCCAGATCCTGGACATCGGACAGGCCGACATCCATTCCACCCTGTCGCTGGGCATCCTCATCCGCATCGACGAGCAGCACTCCGGCCAGGTGATGAAGGAACTCCTGTTCAAGACCACGGAACTGGGCGTGCAGATCGGCTTCGAGCCGGTCCCGGACGACGAATATGAGGAGTGGGCGTCCCGGCAGGGCCGGAAGCGCTACATCCTCACCGTCATCGGCCGGAGCCTCTCCGCCCGCCAGATCGAGGCGGCGGCCAAGATCGTGGCCGAGCAGGGACTGGACATCGACTCCATCAAGCGCCTCACCGGCCGCCTGAGCATCGCCCATCCCGAACGGAACACCCGCTCTTGCATCGAATTCTCCCTCCGCGGCATCCCCAAGGACAAGAACGCGATGCAGGAAAGCCTGATGCAGTTGTCCACCGATATGGGGATGGACTTCTCCCTCCAGCGGGACGACATGTACCGCCGGATGCGGCGCCTCATCTGCTTCGACATGGACTCCACCCTCATCCAGACCGAATGCATCGACGAGCTGGCCGAACGGAACGGCGTCGGGGCCGAGGTCCGGGCCATCACCGAGTCCGCGATGCGCGGGGAAATCGACTTCAAGGAGAGCTTCACGCGGCGCGTGGCCCTGCTCAAGGGCCTGGATGTCAGCGTGATGCAGGAAATCGCCGAGAACCTGCCCATCACCGAGGGCGCCGATCGCCTGATGTCGGTCCTCAAGACCTACGGCTACAAGATCGCCATCCTCAGCGGCGGATTCACTTTCTTCGGCGAGTACCTCCGCCAGCGGTTCGGCGTGGACTATGTCTATGCCAACGAGCTCGAGATCGGCGAGGACGGCAAGCTCACCGGCCGCTACCTGGGCGAGATCGTGGACGGCCGCCGGAAGGCGGACCTGCTGAAGCTCATCGCCCAGACCGAGCGCGTGAACCTCGCGCAGACCATCGCCGTGGGCGACGGGGCGAACGACCTCCCGATGCTCGGCGAGGCCGGCCTCGGCATCGCCTTCCACGCGAAACCGCGCGTGGTGGCGAACGCCCGGCAGTCCATCAACACCATCGGCCTGGACGGCGTGCTCTACTTCCTGGGCTTCAAGGACAGCAACCTGGGCGAGCAAGGGAAGATGTAGGAACCCTATGCGACCTAAACTGCTGACTTTCTTCATTTTCCTGCTGGCCGCCCCGCTCCTGCGGGCGCAGCAGACGCACGTGGACGAGGTGTCCATCGACACCCGCGCGACCTTCCACCAGCAGACGACGGACGGCGTCTATGACTCCCATTTCCAGGGCGACTACCTGAACCTGCACATCAAGGGGCAGTTCACGGACGAGCTCACCTTCCGCGTCCGCCAGCGGCTGAACAAGAAGATCGACGAGAAGAACCCCTTCAACGCCACGGACTTCCTGTGGCTCAAGTGGCAGGCCACCCCGAAATGGTCCTTCACGGCCGGGAAACAGCCCATCCTGATCGGCGGCTACGAAATCGACTCGCCCCCGATCGACGTCTATTACTACGGCGCTTTCAGCAACCGGCTATACCAGTACTACGCTTTCGGGGCGACGGCCACCTTCTCGCCGGCGCCCGGGCAGGACATCTCCGTCGAGTTCTGTCCCTCCCCCATCTCGCCGGGCACCCAGGACGCCTATTCCTACAACCTGTATTGGGGCGGGCATATCGGGCGCATCTGGAAAACCACCTGGAGCTACAACTATGTGGAGGACGAACTGCACCGGAAGATGAACTGGATCGTGCTGGGCAACAAGTTCCTGCTGGGGGACCTGGTCGTGGACGTGGACCTGATCAACCGGGCCGCCTTCGGCCAGCCCCGGTTCTTCTTCACCGACTGGACGGCCATCTGCAAGGCCATCTGGAGCGTCGGGAAGTGGAACCTATGCACGAAATTCGGCTATGAACGGAATGCGGCGGAGAACGTCGACGCCGACGGCGTCTCCTACGACCTCGTCCTGCCCGCCGGCAACGACTTCCTGTACGGCGGCGCCGGCGTGGAGTACTTCCCGCTCGGAAACGACCTCCTGCGGCTCCACGCGGTGTATTTCCGCGACAATCACGACCGGGTGAACAACTTCGACGTCGGCATCACCTGGCGGTTCAACATCTACAAGCGGTAAGCCCGCCTACAGCCTGAAAGCGGTTTCCTTGAAGATTTCGGAAACGGTCGGGTGCGGGAAGACGACCTTCTGGAGCTGCTCCACGGTCATTCCCTGCTCGATGGCGATGCAGGCGCCGTGGATCATCTCGGAGCAGGGGTTGCCCAGCATATGGACGCCCAGCACGCGGTGGTCCTTTCCGTCCACGATCACCTTGCAAAGGCCCTCGCCGCGCTCGTTCTCGGCGACGAAACGGCCGGCATAGGCCATCGGGAGCTTCAAAGCCACATAATCCAGTCCCTTGTTGGCGGCCTCGGCCTCGGTGAGGCCCACACCGGCAACCTCCGGGTTCGTGTACACCACACCCGGGATGGCATTGTAATGCATCCGGTCTTCCTTGCGCAGGATGTCGTTCACGGCCACCTCGCCTTCGCGGGAGGCGGTATGGGCCAGCATCGAAAAGCCGGTCACATCGCCCGCCGCATAGACGCCCGGAACGTTCGTGCGCATCTTCTCGTCGACCTTGACGCCATAGGGACGTCCCGCCGGATTGAGGGCGAGCTCCACGCCGAGGCTCTCCAGGCCGATGCCCTGGAAATTGGCCCTGCGACCCACGGAGACCAGGATCTTGTCGCCGGCGGCCCGGCAGGTGTTCCCGTCCGGGTCCTCGTAGACGACCTCGTTCCCTTCCACGGCGACGACCTTACAGCCGAGGTGGAACTCCACACCCTTCTTGGCGTACTGCGCCTGAAGCATCGCGCTGATCTCGTCGTCCAGCGGGCCCAGGATCTTCGGGAGCATCTCCACCACCGTCACCTTCGTGCCGATGGAATTGAAGAAGCTCGCGAACTCCATCCCGATGACACCGCCGCCGATGATGACGAGCGATTCGGGCTGGGCTTCCAGCGCGAGGATCTCCCGGTTGGTGACGACCACGTCGCCGAGGCCTTCGCGAAGGCCGGGGATGGGCGGAACCGCCGCCTCGGAACCAGTGCAGATCAGCAAGTTGCGGGCCTCATAGGTCGTTTCCCCGCTGGCGATGACGAAGCCTTCGGCGCCCCGGCCCTGAATCACGGCCTCTTCCTTGACAACCTCCACCTGGGCGTCCCGCATCTGGACCCGCACGCCGCCGACGAGCTTCTTCACCACCTTCTGCTTGCGTTTGAAGATGGCGCCGAAATCGATGGAAGAGCCATCGACGTTCACGCCGTATTTGTCGGCGTGGCGGCTGTAATCATAGACTTTGGCGCTGTAGAGCAGGGTTTTGGTCGGGATGCAGCCCTCGTTCAGACATACGCCGCCCAGTTCTCTTTTCTCGAACAGGATGACGGAAAGGCCGGCGGAACCGGCGCGTTCTGCAGCCACATAGCCGCCGGGGCCTCCCCCGATTATCGCAAGATCGTACATATTGCTTGTCGTTTAAGTTACAGGGTCATTTCTTGACGGGCCGGATTCTGATGGTCCGTTCATATACGGTCGGATAGGCACGATAGGCGCCCAGGATGCCCCGGGCGGTGTCGCCCACGCCGGAGGTGGCGTAGTCCAGGTTCAGGGTGATGTCACCGCCCCGCTGCAGATCGAACTGGTAAACAGCCTTGGTCAGATTGTCCGTCGTGCAGTCGTAGGCGTTGAAGGCGAAGGGCTGGTCCATGGAGAATTCCAGGCCGCATCCGGAGGCGTCGGTCATCCGGACCCACCGCGTGTCCGTCCGGAGGCCGTAGTCCTGCGGCATCAGATAGGGTTCATACATAGACGCCACATCGGTATGCCAGATGCCCAGCCGGTAGCCGCTCTTGCGGTCCGGATAGGAGGCCTGCGGGCCGCGGCCGTGCCATTCCACCCGGTCCAGGGACTTGTCCAGCATCAGGGTCAGGCCCATGCGGGGAAGCCAGGCCGGCATCGAACCTTGCGGATTCACCTTGTGGTGCAGGGTGAGCGTGCCGTCTCCCGCCACGATCCAGCGATACGACTCCTCGAAGCCGGAGTACGAGCGGCCGGAGATATAGGCGTCCAGCTGCTTGTCCTCACTGCCCAGGAGCGCCAGGGTCCGGACCTCCACGACGACGTCTTCCCCCGCCTCGCGGGCGGTCACCCGGATGGGGTGCGAGGCCATCCGGTCCAGTCCGGCGGCATAGTAATGGGCCGCCAGGATCTGCGACGTATGGCCGACGGCACTGTAACCCGGTGCATTAACCCGGCCCGCGCTGCCGCCGCCCCAGCCGTCCACCTCGTTGGCGATCGGCGCCCGCCAGACGTTGAGCTTCAGCGGCTTGGCAATCAATTCCTTGCCACGGACGACCGCCGATACCAGTTCGCCGGTAACCGCGCTGAACGAGTACGAGAAGCCCTCGCCGGACACGACGTAGGTAGCGTTCTTTTCCGAAAGCCCGACCGCGCCGGACGCGGCCTGGGGGACTTCGGCGATATTCCAAGCCTTGAGTTCAAACTGGTCCCAGGACACCTCGTGCCCCTTAGGGGCCCACATTTCATCCTTCGCAAGGGCCGAACTGACCGTCAGGCGGTATTCCTTGCCGGGGACAGTCTGCGGATGCGTCAACGGAATCCGGACGATCTTCCGGTCCATCGGCGCGACGTCCAGCGGCAGGTCCCCGGAGGCGACCACGTCGGCATCGGCCGTCAGGGTCCAGGTGGTCACATAGTGCGAGGCATTCAGGAACCGGCTCCGGTTCCACACCTCGACGGTCCCCTGGTCCGCATCCAGCAGCCGGAACGACAGGGGCTGCGTGCTCTTTTTCATCTGCCACATCTCCGGCTGCGGCGTCCGGTCCGGCCAGATGCTGCCATAGGTCCGCGCACCAAGGCCATAGCTCCAGAAGGTCCCTTCGTCCGTCTCCTCCTCGAAATCCAGCCACAGGGCGGCCTTGGAAGGGTCGAAGACGCCCGGGGCGACCGCTTCGGCGAAGACGCCCGCATTGTCGATGAGCGCGTCGCAGGTGAAGACGTTGGTGTCCTGGCCGCAACCGTCTTCGCTGCGGCCGATACAGACGGACAGGGGCAGGTTCCGGATGGCGCCTGTCATCGGCTGCGAAGCCGCCAGGGCTCCATCCAGGTAAATCCGCATCTCCTTTCCGTCATAGGTGGCCGTGACATTGTGCCAGCGGCCCTCCCAGTCGGCGGGAAGCGGAGCGGACAGGACCTGCTTCTGTCCATTGTCCAGATAGAAATCCAGACGCTCGTTCCGCCACTGGCGCAAGCCAAACTGGTTTTCGCCCTTCGTGAGCAGATAGCCGCCGGAAACGTTGTACTTCCGGGGCAGGATGTCCAGCGTGAGCGTGAGGCCTTCGCCGGCGATCTCCAGCGCATCGGCCCGGTACAGCTGGACCCACTGGTCCTGCTTGTTCAGGTCGACGGCCTTTCCCGTGCGCCCCTTCACCAGCTTCGCCCGGCCCATCAGATGGGCGGGGACGGCGTTCGGGGACTGGTCCTTCAGCGTCCGGACGCGCTCGGTGAGGCCGGGGCTCACGAAATCCCAGACGGCGCCGCCCATGAGCTTGGGATAGGCATAGACGACCTCCCAGAAATCGTCCATCGCGCCGCCGCCGTTGCCGGCGACCGATACGTATTCATCCATAAACGAGGGACGCATGTCCTTGGTGTCCAGTCCATAACCCAGTTCGAGCTCCAGGGGGATCGGATAGCGCGGGCCCACGATATCTTCGGCCGGATGCTTGGGCGCATTGCCGCCGTACATCCAATAGCGCGTGGGATCGAGCGACTTGCCTTCCTTGATGACCTCGGTGATGTTCTCTCCCTCACCGCTTTCGTTGCCGGCGCTCCAGAACAGCACACAGGCATGGTTGCGATCCCTGAGCACCATCCGACGCACCCGTTCCCGGTACATCTCCTTGAATGCGGGGAGGCTGCTCGCGTATTCGGAAGCATGGGACTCGTCCCCGGTTTCGTCGATGACGTACAGGCCGTACTCGTCGGCGAGATCGAGATACTCGTTCACGGGCGGATAGTGGGAAGTACGTACTCCGTTGAAATTGAACTGCTTGAGGATTTCCATGTCGCGGCGGACCACCTCCTCGGTCATCGCGTGCCCAAGCGTGGGATGCTGCATGTGAGAGCACTGGGCGCTCACCTTGACGGGCTGCCCGTTCAGGTAGAAGACGCCGTCCCGGATCTCGGTCTTCTTGAAGCCGATGCGCTTGTCCACCTGGTCCACGACCTTTCCGGCCGCATCCCTGAGGACAAGGTCCAGCCGGTACAGCGCCGGGGTTTCCGCCGTCCACTTCTGAGGGGCCTTCACCTTCGCGGCAAGGTTCACGACCTGGCAGCTGCCCGGGCCGATGGCGAAGGGGCCGCCGTCCATCTGGGCGACTATCTTGCTGTCCTTGGAGACGGTCGCTTTCACCTGATAGCCGCTCCCCTGCACGTCAAAACCGCGCAAAGTGACGGCGACGCTCAGGTCCGAGTCCACGAAATCCGGACCGAAGTCCGTGATGACCTGCCAGTCCCAGATCCGCGCCTGCGGCGAAGCGTAGAGCGTGACATCGTCGAAGATGCCCGCCAGCCGCCAGTAATCCTGGCCTTCCAGGTAATAACCGTCGCTGTATTTGAGCACCAGCACGGCCAGGGTGTTCTTGCCGGGCTTGAGATACTTCGTCACATTGTATTCCGCCGGTTCCTGGGCGCCTTCGTTATAGCCCACTTCCCGCCCGTTGACCCACACGAACGAGGCCGATGCGACCTTCTCGAAGCGCAGGAACACCTGTTCGCCCTTCCAATCCTTGGGCAGGGTGAAAGTGGTTCTGTAGGCCCCTGTAGGGTTGAATTCCGGCGCCTTGGGGAACTGCACGGCGAAGGGCGGCGCATCCTCCTGGGACCTTCTCCGGAACCGGTTCCGGATCTCCTCGGGAGGCACGATGTAGAAAGGCGCGGAGACATTCCGGAACACGGCCTGGCCGTACCCCTGCATCTCCCAGTTGGAGGGAACTTCGATGGTCCCCCATTTCCGGTCGTTGAAGGCCGGCTTGAAGAAATCCGCCGGGACCTCCGACGGGCTTTCGAAATAGCCGAACTTCCAGGTGCCGTTCAGGGACAGGGACTGCGCCGGGATATGGAAAGCCCGGCCGGGCTCCTGATTCTCCTCGAACACGGACGTGTTCTCGATGTAATCGGAAAGCCGGTCCAGATAGGACTGGGCGCCGACGGGAAGCGCCAGCGCAAGCAGGCAGAGGGTAAAGGCCTTTTTCATGGGCATCGAATGAATAAATCATTCAAAGATACCCATTTCCCGCCGATAAAGCAAACGGTGGGATGCCGGTCCTATTTCGGCAGATGGAAAGCGTCGGACAGCTCCTGCATCTGCTCGTCCGACATGCCCTCCGGCTCGAAGCCCATGTTCCGGGCCGCGATGTAGATCTGGGCGGACTTGTTCAGGACATCGACCTGGTCGAAGGCCGACATCACGTCCGTATCCACGGCGAACACGCCGTGCTTCTCCCACATCACCACGTCATAATCCTCGTCGATGGCCCGGATCGTCGCTTCTGCGAGATCCACGCTGGAAGGAAGCATATACGGAACCATCCCCAGGCCTCGGGGACAGAACGCCTTGGTCTCGGGAATCATCGACCAGAGCATCCGCGTGGCCACGTCCTTCTTCATCCATTTCCGGCTGTGGGTGAGCGCCACCAGCTCGATGGGATGGGTGTGCAGGGAGGCCCGGTACGGGGAGCCCTTCGCCAGCAGGTAGTTATGGACGCTCAGATGGGAAGGGAGCTCGGAGGTGGGGGCGACGGGAAGGTCCGCCACGATCTCGTACCGCATACAGTCGTCCACGATGCGGATGATGGATCCGTTCGCCATCGGGTCGCGGGCGAGGTCCCGCATCCGCCGGCCGGTTCCCTTGCAGTAGAACCAGCAGCCTTCCAGCTGCGAGAGCTTCGCGCCGATGGGGACCGCCGGACCGATGGCCGGCAGGGCCCGCATCGCGTCGTTCACCCACTCGGTGATGTTGATGGTGATGTTGCCGCCGTTCCGCTCGGCCCAGCCCTTCTGCCAGAGATAGCCGGCCACTTCGGCGACCTTGTCGATTTCGGCCTTCAGCAAAGGCCTGTTATCCAATATGCTTGTCATTCTGTTGTCATTCTGAACGAAGTGAAGAATCTAGATCAACTGCGGCAGGAAAGTACTGAAAATCAACACGGCGAGGCCTACCAGGAGGACCGTTATGGTCTTCCGGGAAACGCCCTTCCATTCCTTGAGGAGGATGCCCCAGACGTTGGAGAACACGACATTCAGCGCCATCAGAATGCACCAGCTGAAGGTGATGAGGACCGGATAGTCCGTCAGGAAGCCCTTGCCCAGGCTCAGCCCGAAGAACTGGCTGTACCAGAGCAGGCCGGCGAGGCAGCAGAAGACGAGGTTGTTGCCCCAGAGGGCCTTCTTCCCGTAGTCGCCCCAAGTCTTGTTCTTATTGTTCTGGTAGAAGCAATAGACGGCGTTCGTCAGGAAGCCGCCGAAAGTCACGAGCATCGTGGCCGGCAGCGTCTGGAAGATGGGCTTCGTGCCGGGCAGGTACAGGTCCTGGCCGAAGTTCAGGCCGATGTTGAAGCAGGCGCTCATGAAGCCGGCGAGCAGCGCCACGGCGATGCCCTTGCCGAAGTTGAAGTCCTTCACGGCCTTCTTCTTCTCTTCCTCCGGCAGCGCGGCGGCCTTCATGCCGCCCGCGACGCCGATGATGGCGATGCCGACGAGCGTCACGACAACGCCGATGATCACGGCGCTCGTGAAGTCACCCGCGTGGCCCGTGAAGACCGGGCCCAGGATGGCGCCGAGGGCCGAGCAGGTGCCGAGCGCGATGCTCTGGCCCAGGGCGACGCCGAGATAACGCATCGACAGGCCGAAAGTCAGGCCGCCCACGCCCCACAGGGCGCCGAACAGGATGGTGAGCCAGGTGGCCTTGGGGTCCGCGCCCATCATCGCGAGCAGGTCGCCGAAGCTCCCGCCGGTTCCGGAGACCGACAGGAGGGCGCCCACGAGCGGGAACAGCAGCCAGGCAAAAACGCCCTGGACGATCCAGTAGCTCTCCCAGCTCCAATCCTTGATCTTGTTGATCGGGACGTAGCTCGAACTCTGGCAGAACGCCCCGACCGCAATGATTAAAAGTCCAATTATCAGATACATAACTTACCGCTTGCTGGTAACTTCCTTTTCGTACTGCTCGATGCAAGGGATGAACTCCTCACCCACGGGAACGCCGTTCTTGTAGTTGAAGTAATCGAACACGGCGCCGAACGGGAGGGTCTTCGCCTCCTCGAGGAGGGCGAGACGCTGGAAGCCCTTGCCGGCGTCCTCGTATTCGCGGAGCTTTGCGAGCGGCTCGAGGAGCGCGGAAAGGACGCACTTCTGCGTGGCGCGGGTGCCGATTACGTAGGCGCCGATGCGGTTGATCGCGGCGTCGAAATAGTCCAGGCCGATGTGGCTGCGGCCGAGGGCGTCCGCCCGGACGATCTCCTTGAACAGGTCCAGCGTCTGGTCGTTCATGATGGTCACGTGGTCGGAGTCCCAGCGGATCGGGCGGGAGACGTGGAGCATCAGTTCCGGCACGAAGAGCAGGAGCGAGGCGACCATGTCGGCCACGTTCTCGGTCATCTCATAGTGGCCGGTGTCCAGGGTGTACATCAGCTTGCGGGTGGCGCAGTAGCCGGCCACGAAGTCGTGGGAGCCCACGGTATAGCTCTCGAGGCCGATGCCGAAGAGCTTCGCCTCCAGGCAGGTCTTCATCCCCGGGAGGTCCTCCTTGAGGATCTCGTCCAGAGCCTCGGCGAAGATTTCGCGATACCGCTTGCGCTCCACGGTCTGGTCCTTGGAACCGTCGTGGACCCAGATGTTCATGATGCAGGGATCGCCCTGGGCCTTGCCCATCGCGTCCGCGATGCGGCGGCAGCGCTTGGTGTGCTCGATCCAGAATTCGCGGATGGCGGGATCGGGATTGGCGAGGGACAGGTCGCCGCTCTTGGGATGGCCGAAGGAGGTGGAGTTGAAGTCCAGCTTCATGTTGTTCTCCTTCGCCCACTGGATCCAGCTCTGGAAATAGTCGACGGTGACCTCGTCGCGGTCCACGAACTTGCCGCCGAAGTCGCCGTAGATCTCGTGGAGATTCAGGCGGTGATTCCCCGCGATGAGGCTCTTCGCGAACTTGACGTCGGCCCGGACCTCGTCGAGGTTGCGGGCGCGGCCCGGATAGTTGCCGGTGGTCTGGATGCCGCCGGACAGGCCTGCGGCGCTCTCGAAACCGATCACGTCGTCGGTCTGCCAGCAGTGCAGGGAGATGGGGGTTTTCTCGAGGGTTTCGACGGCCTTGTCGGTGTCCACGCCGATGGCGGCGTAGCGCTCTTTGGCGAGCTCGTAGGCTTTCAGGATCTGTGCTTCTTTCATGGTATCAGTGTTTTTAATTGTTTGGCATAAAAGTCTTCACCGCAAAGGCGTCGGCGATTATCTTGCGCATTTCCCAGCGGTCCTTGACGAGCCCGGCGGCGCGGGCCTGGATCATCACGTTGCCGATGGCGGTGGCCTCGGTGGGACCGGCCACGACCGGGATGCCGAGGGCGTCCGCCGTCCACTGGCTCATCGTGTCGTTGGCGCTGCCGCCGCCGATCACGTGGAGTTTCTCGATCGGGAACGGCGCAAAGCCCTGGAGCATGTCCACGACCTCCTTGTAGCGGTCCGCGAGGCTATGGTAGATGCAGGACACGATCTGCGCGTCGGTCAGATCCCGGTCATCCAGGGCATGACGGATTTCCTCCGCCATGTTCGCCGGGGCGGCGAAACGCGGGTCGTCCGGGTTGATGCGTCCCGTGAAACCGGCCTCGGAACGGGCCATGGCCTCGAGTTCCGCATAGCTGTAGGTGCGGCCTTCCGCGGCCCAGACCTTGCGGCACTGCTCCAGGAGCCACATGCCGGTGATGTTTTTCAGGAAGCGGGTGGTGCCGTCGATGCCGCCTTCATTGGTGAAATTCAGGCGGGTGGAAGCCTCGTTGATGATCGGCGCCGGGGTCTCGATGCCCATCAGGCTCCAGGTGCCGCTGGACAGGTAGGCGAACTTCGCATCCTCGGCCGGGACGGCGGCGATGGCCGACGCCGTGTCGTGGCCGGCGACGGCGACGACCGGGACCTCGGGGACGCCGCAGGCCTCTGCGATTTCCTTCCGGAGCGTGCCGATGACGGTGCCCGGCTGCGTAATGGGCAGCAGGACATCGGTCCGAACGCCCAGTTTCTCCAGCAATTCCAGGTTGAACTGGCGGGAAGTCTGGTCCATCATTCCGGAGGTGGAGGCGATGGTGTACTCGCAGACTTTGTTTCCTGTCAGCATATAGGCGAGGAGGTCCGGGATGAAAAGGACCTTGTCCGCCACGCGCAGCGGAGCGAAGCCTTCCTTCGTCTGCGCATACAGCTGGAAGATGGAGTTGAAATTCAGGATCTGGATGCCTGTGGCGCCGTACAACTCCTCCCGGGGGATGGTCCGGAAGACCTCCTCGGGGATACCGTCCGTATAAGGATCGCGGTACGCGCGGGGATTGCCCACGAGGGAGCCGTCGTCGGCCACGAAGCCGAAGTCCACGCCCCAGGTGTCGATGCCAATGGAATCGATCCGGACCCCTTCCCTGCCCAATTGCGCCAAGCACTTGCGGAAGTGGTCGTAGATGGCGAGGATGTCCCAGAAATACTTGCCGTTCAGTTCGATGATGCCGCTCGGGAAGCGGTACACTTCCTTCATGTCGAAGGCGCCGTCGGCGAAAGTGGCGAGCACCGCGCGCCCCGAAGTGGCGCCGCAGTCGAAGGCCAGGAAATGCTGTTGTGCCATAGTGTGTCCAAATAGGGTCCGGTTACAAAAATACGATGTGTTCTCCACATCCCGAGTGAAGATTATGCGATAAAAACTTTGATTTTTGACAAAGCCTCCTTATTTTTGGATCCGAAGCAGACCATCCCTGCCGCCAAGCTGATGAAAAACGAAGACATCCACCTGAAATACCTGGTCGTCAACAAGAACGACCTCCTGTGGGGACTAGCCGTCAATTCCGTGGGTTCCCAGGTCGTGGGTCCCGGCCAGCCCTATCCGCCCACGGGGCACCCTTCCCGCTATCTGTTCTCGGAAGAACGCGGGCGGATCCTGAACGAGTTCCAGGTCCTCTACATCACGGAAGGGCAGGGTGTTTTCCGAAGCGCCTCCCTGCCCGCCCCAGTCCCTGTCACCAGCGGGACGATGTTCATCCTGTTCCCGGGAGAATGGCATTCCTACCGGCCCGACCCGTCCACCGGCTGGAAGGAGTACTGGATCGGCTTCGAAGGTCCCCTGGCCCAGGACATCGCCGGGAAAGGCTTCTTCTCCCCGGAGAAGCCGGTGTTCCGGCTGGGGCTGCACGACGAGATCGTCAACCTGTACGAGGAGGCCATCCAGGTGTCGTCCGACCAGGCCTCCGGCTTCCAGCAGCGCCTGATGGGCATCGTCGGCCACCTGATGGGCCTGGCCGTCCATTACAACCGCCAGCAGGTATTCTCCGAGGTGGGCGACCTCATCAACCGGGCGAAGATCCTCATCGCCCGGCAGTACCGGACCATCCGCCCGGAAGACATCGCCCAGGAACTGAGCATGGGCTACTCCAACTTCCGGAGAATCTTCAAGGAATACACCGGCTTCTCCCCCGCCAAATACATCCAGGAGGTGCGCTTCGCCCGGGTCAAGGAAATCCTTACAAACAGTACGCTACCTGTAAAACAGATAGCGTACGAGAATGGATTCGAAAATTACGATTATTTCTTCACGGCCTTCCGCCGCATCACGGGGATGACACCGGTCGCCTACCGGGAATTGACGCAAGGCCGGAAGAGATAGCTACTTGGCGGCCACCGGGGCGAGCACGTTGTGCACGGCCCAGCTCTTGGCCTTGCCGAGCTTGTAGCCGGCCTGGGCGCGGATGTCCGCCACGGAGGCGCCGAACATCACGTTGTAGTTGCCCGCAGGGGCCTCCCAGGCGCTCGTCGCCTCGTTGAAGGAAGCGAGGGAGTAGTTGTCCACCTTCACGGTCACGACCTGGCTCTCGCCCGGGGCGAGGAGCTTCGTTTTGGCGAAAGCCTTCAGCTCGCAAGCCGGCTTCTCCAGACCGCCTTCGGGGGCGTGGACATAGACCTCCACGACCTCCTTGCCGGCCACCTTGCCCTGGTTGGTTACGGTGACGGAAGCCTCGAAACCGTCCGCCGTCGCCTTCACGACCGGCTTGGAATACACGAAGTAGCTGTAGCTCAGACCGAAGCCGAACGGATAGGAAACCTCGACGCCCTTGGTGGCGAAGTGGCGGTAGCCCACCCAGATGCCCTCGGCGTAGTCGGTGTAGTCCACATCCTTGCGGAGCTGGCGCTGGCCGCGGCCGCCGAAACCGCCGAACATGTTGCCCTGGTTGCTGTAGTTGTACGGGAAGTTCGCGGAGGACGGATGGTCCATGAAGTTCACGGGGAAGGTCATCGGGAGCTTGCCGGACGGGTTCACCTTGCCGGTGAGGACGTCGGCGACGGCGTTGGCGCCTTCCTGGCCCGGGGACCAGGGCAGGACGATCGCGTCGACCATGTTCTTCCAGGAGGCGGTCTCGATGACACCGCCGATGTTCAGGACCACGACCACCTTCTTGCCGGCGGCGTGGAAAGCGGTGCTCACGTCGCGGAGGAGTTCGCGCTCGACGTTGGTGAGCTCGAAGTCGTCGATCTGCTTGCGGTCGGCGCCTTCACCGGCGTTGCGGCCGAGAACCACGACGGCCACGTCATTGGCACGGGCCTCGTTCTCGATGGCGGCGGTCGGGATGGCGACCTCGGCGAGCTTGCGGCGGCTGAACCAGTTGAAGCCGCCGCCGGTCAGGGCGGTCTGCGCCTTGTCGTAGGCGGCGAAAGCCTTGTAGTAGTCCATCAGGCTCTGCTCCAGGGTGAACCCGGCGCCCTTCATGGCATCCTCCATGTTCACGACATAGGCCTTGTTCACGTCACCGGAACCGGTGCCGCCGGCCACGAAGTCGATGGCGGAAACGCCGTAGAGGGCGACCTTCTCATTGCCCTTGAGCGGAAGGGCCTCGTTCTCGTTGCGGAGGAGGACGATGGACTCACCCGCGGCCTTGCGGGCCACGGCGGCATGGGCCTTCAGGTCCGGCTTGTTGGAGAACTTGTAGCCGTTGAAGCGCGGGGTGCGGACGATGTAGTTGAGCATGTTGCGGACGTTGCGGTCCAGTTCGGCCTGGGTGATGCTGCCGTCCTGGACGCCCGCGATGATGCGGTCGATCTCGTTCTGGTTGCCCGGTTCCATCAGGTCGTTGCCGGCCTTGGCGGACTTCACGGTGCCGGCCTTGTTGCCCCAGTCGGTCATCACGATGCCCTTGAAGCCCCATTCGTCGCGGAGGACGGTGGTGAGCAGGTCGACCTTCTGCTGGGTGTATTCGCCGTTCATCTGGTTGTAGGAGGACATCACGGTCCAGGGATCGGACTCCTTCACGGCGATCTCGAAGTTCTTCAGGTAGATCTCGCGGAGGGCGCGCTGGCTGATGCGGGCGTCGTTATCGTTGCGGTTGGTCTCCTGGTTGTTGGCCATG
>JAFRPH010000034.1 GCA_017429205.1 Bacteroidales bacterium | reverse complement strand
CAGGATGAAGCTCGCAAGGAACTCAAACTTTGCAGATGTGTTGTCTTCCATACTTCAAAGGTAAGGTCTTTTGATACACAAACCTACCTTCAAGTATATGTTTATGTCACATTATGCCACGGAAGTTTGCAAGTGTCCCGATATCTTCTCCGACAACGCCGAAATCACATTCGATAGCCGTAGCATCAGCTTGCCTTTCGGAGTGGGACTCATTGAAACGGAAATATGAGGCATAGAGGTCCAAGATGCTTCCTATTCCGGTAAGAAAATCTGTATTCGGGAACAGATAATCGGTTCTGTAGAATGACTTTTTCATGCATCAAGGTTTCAGTGTGCCTTGCAAAATTACAAGATTCGCACCAATTACCAAAGCATTTGGTTGAAAATCCAACATTTTTCCCAAAAAACCGGATCCGAACCGGTAGAAACCGGAAAAACGGGTGGTCAATCGTACTGCTTCGTGTATTCGTCGGTGAAGGAGCGCTCGCCGAGTCGGGGCACCTGGACGGTGACCTTCGGGGTGGCCTTGACGGGTTGGGTGTCCGGCTGGATGAGTTCGGTGACGACGCAGGTGTAGGTCTGCTCGTAGACCTTGATGCCGTGGTCCCAGGTATAGAACCGGCTGGCGGTCCGGATGAGGGTGGAGCTCTCGTCCACGCGGTAGCCCTGCAGCAGCCGGTGGACCTTGGAGCGCATATCGCTGCGCCCCTCGATGAGCCGGGTGGTTCCGGATCCTGCGTGGGTGTCGTCGTAGCAGTCGATGATCAGGCGCGCCCGGATGGTCGCATCGCCCTTCTGCGAAAGGCCTCCGATGTTCGACCAGCCCACGTCCGGCGCATCGACGAGGACGGCCGGGAAGAGGAGCGGGTAGGTGCTCCGGTCCTCGCGGTTGATCATCTCCAGCTGGCCGTAGTCCTCGTCCACCGTGACGAGTTCCGGCATCTTCGTGCTCAGGAGGTTAATGAGATCGAGAAGTAATTGTTCCATGGGAATGCGTTTTGATGAAGCCTTCCAGCTCCTTGTTGATGATATTCGTGACGGTCCGGTCAACTACCTTGTCCGGGCCGAGAAAGTGTCTCCTGGGGATTTTTATGCGGCTCCCCGGCTTCTTCAAGGCCATGCGCTTCCAGAACTCCGTCTCCGGAGCTTCGGGGCCGTACCGCTTCTTGTCTTCCAGGTGGCGTGCCCAGAAGTATTTGCGCATCCTGGGCGTCACGCCGATCTGCTTCCCGTCGTTGTGCGTGGCCGCATACACCTCGTTGTTGAAGATGACCACCGTACCCGGGCGGGGGACGTAGTAGTCCGTGGACATCATCAGGTGATTGGATCCGGACAGCAGCGGCCCGTACTGGCCGCTGGCACCCCGGAAGCCCAGGGTGGTCCGGAGCGGAGTGACCCACTTCTCGCCGTCGTAGAACTGACCCTTCCGGAAGTTCTCGCGGACGGACGCCTGGACGGCCCGCCCCACCTTGACGGGCAGGGTGCGCTCCCTGAGCCTCTGAAGATCGGCCAGGTCATTCTTGATCATTCCGGCGAAATCCGGTGCAGGCATAGTTTTTCGGTCAAAAATTTGTTATTTGTTAATAATTAGTTACATTTGCAGTGTCCTTAGTGACTAGCCGGTGAGTATTACTGTGGGGCGTAGTTCCAATTCGAGTCGCGCCAAACCTTAGTGGGAGAGTTGCCGTTACGGTGTCTCCCACTTTTTTCATCTGGTGAACGCCTTTCTGAACTTTACCATGAAATCGCTTGCTAAAGCATATTCGCGGTTTATGACCAGCATTTTCCCTCCCTTAAATACCATCACCTCCTTTGCGTCCGATTGCTCAAAGAAAGCGGTGATGTCACTCGCCAGGATACGGGGGTTCACCTCCGTGTTGATCGAGAGGATCACTCTCTGGGATTGACCGATCGACTCTTTGAGTCTGTTGCTTACAGAGGCCTTCCCGGTGATTGTCTTGACGTCGTACATCCGGTAGAATCCCTTTCTCTCCAGGATTAAATCAGCGCTCCGGAGCCCTTTCGGGTTCGGCAGAATGAAGGCCTTGAAGCCTTGCTCTACGGCTTTTGTTGCGGCCTCAAGGAGGTGGGTATAGTCCTGGTCGGATTCGCCCGCTGCCGAAAAAATGTTCTTCTTCACCTTCTTGAATTCCTTCCTTTCGGTGATAGCTTTCAGCTGCTTCCAGTACGCTTCCCCCTCCAGCTCATGCAGCCTTTCCATATCGGCGGCTATTCCTTCCTTGCTCCGCAGGATCTTCCCGGCCTTCGGCTTCACGAGGTCCGATTTCCGGCCGCGTGCTTCCGGAAGGACGTGTTCAGCCGTGCGTTTCTTTGCCTGGGCGTCCAGGAATGCCTGCAGGCGCGGGTCGATGCGCCCCTCGCGCCTCATCCATGAGACGAAGGACTCGGCGACGTACTCGCTCTTGCTGGCGCCGGCGTAACCGGATATCCTGGTCACGAAGCGCTCCATTTCCCGGTCGCCCAGTTCGTTGAACAGTTGGGTGGGAAGGACGTTCCACTGGACATGGTGGCCGAGCTCGTGGGTGATCATCCCCTCCAGGCTGTCGTCGACCAGCTCGCGCCCTGCCTTGATGTACCTTTCCGCGATGGCCCGCCTGGATGGCGGCAGCTTGTCCAGGTTCTCCTTCACCTTCCGGAACGCTTCCCGGGATTTCCGGACATACTCGTCGAACTTGTCCATCGAGCCGAGGATGTCCGAGTTCAGGTAGATGCCCTTCTGGACAGGGTCGTACGCGGCTACGGCATCCGCTCCGGAGAAGACTTTCCTCCCGGTGGCCGTCTTTGCGGATATCGCCTTGATACCCGATATCTTGGGCATCTCCAGCCGGTCGAAGGCTTCGACCAGGGCCTCGTTGATCCTGTCGGCCACGTCCACGCTGATTCCCTTGTAGGACACCTTCCCCTTGAAGGTCCGGTCCATCATGCTCTGTTGGACGAATCGCTCGGCAAAGGCCTCTGCGTCCTGGATGGTTGGAGACGGGACGTGCGCGCCCTTTACAGTCGCCTTCACGGCTCCAGCCGCCCCCGGATACGCTTCGGTGACGTATGGATGGGTGTCGCTGAAGATCTTGCCGTCCTTGGCGGGATTGTTGTCCAGTCCGGGCATCGGGAGGGGCGGGGTCCAGCCGTCGAGGGCTTCCGCGTTGACGGGTTCGTCCGTCTGCTGCAGGGTGCACTTGCAGTTCCAGCGGTCGCCGGGGTGGTGCTCGTCCCAGAAGGGGTGGTTCACCGGAAGGGTGAGCTTCAGCTGCCAGTAGCGCTCATGCAGCGGGTCCGGCGTGATGGACGTCGTGGGCATCCAGCGGACGTTCGGGAAGACGTCGGCCTCCTCCTGGAAGTGCTTCCAGTCGGCGGCCTGATGGGCGCGGTTGACGGCCGTGTCGTACTCGGTCTTCAGCCAGCTGTCCACGTAGTGGCTGGTCATCCCCTGGATGTCGCGGCGCCATCGGTCGAAGCTCTTCAGGCGTCCCGTCTCCTGGTCGATGAGCAGCCGGGCGATGTCGTTCTGCATCCGGTGGGTCTTGAAGGCCGAGAAGACGGCATTGTTCGTCCTCAGTTCCTCCAGGAAGCGGTCGGTGACGGCCGCCGGGTCCGTGCTCTCCGAGAGGCCTTTCGCGGTCGCTTCGTTGAAGAGGCGCAGTGTCTCGTCGAAGATGCTTCGCTCGATTTCCGTCCGGACGTCGATGTTGCGGTTCCAGATGGCGCGCAGGCCCCGCGTGAGCGCTTCGGCGCTGAAGGTGACGCCCAGGTCGGCCCCCTCGTTCCGGAGGCCTCCGCAGGCCCCGCAGGTGCAGCTGTATTGCCGGTCAATCAGAAGGGCAAAGGATCTCCGGACGCCCCGTCCCGCGGGGCCAGGCCGAAAAAACTCCGGAAGCGGTCATAGAAGGTGCGCCGCTCTTCGGATGTCGGCTCCTGGCGCGTCTCCCGGGCGCCCTCGTTGAGCCGCTGCGCGAGGATCCGCCGCTGCTCGGCCGCGGCCTCCCTCTCGGCGTCGATGGCGGCCTTGCGGGCGTCGTAATCGTCCGGCTTGGCCACGTCGAAGGTCTCGTACAGGTAGTCGTCGGACATGGGAAGGCCCATCTCCCTGAGCTTGGAAACGACGTTGATCTGGACCTGCTTGTCCTGGTACTTCTGCTCGACGCGGACGAACTCCCCGTTCTCGGTGCTGACGCCCAGGGCGGCGAAGATGTCCGTCATGTCGTAGTTGAGCAGGTCCAGGATGAACTGCACGTCGTCGTCGGTGATCTTCAGCTGCTCCTTCGCCTGGACGGTGCCGAGCGCCTGGGTGCCGTTGTTTTCGCTCTTCGTCGTGAGGGTGTTGCCGAGCACGGAGATGGACATCTCGTCGTTGCAGTTGTCCAGGAAGCGCTCGTACAGGTCGACGGTGCCGCTCTTGCCGGCGGCCTCGTGCAGGGTCATGGAGGATCCCTCCGGATGGATGTACACGGCGTTGGCGCCTTGCTTGCGGGCGTCCGCCAGCAGGCGCTTCCGGGCGTCCTCGTCACCGGCGCTGTAGGTGTACTCGCGGATGGGCATGCCGAAGATCTGGCAGAACTGCGCCCAGTCTCCGAGGTTGCCCCTCTTGTACAGGGCATAGGGCGCGCAGTTCGCGAGCTTGCCGAGTCCGCGCGGGTCGTCGCAGACGAGCAGGCAGTTCTCGAAGACGTCCAGCGGGGCGCCGTTGACGTCCGTCTCGTACAGAAGCACCTCACGGGTCGTCGGGTCGAAGTGCTTCCGGTCGACGAGCTCGTAGGTGATCCACCCCTTCTCGTCCCGGCGGAACTGGAAGAGGGAGAAGCCCCAGAGCTTGGAAGCGACGGCATCCTTCACCCAGCTGCGGAACCAGGGCGAGCGGATCTGGCGGTTCACCTCGTCCACGGGCTTGCCGTCTCGCAGGAACTCGAACCGCTCGCGGCTCACCGCGCTCAGGCGTTTTTCCACGATGCCGGACAGATGGCCGTCCATCTGGAGGATTGAGTGGTAGATGTCGTAGAGCTCCGACCGGTTGTGGAAGTCGATGGCTTCGGCGCTCTCCAGCGCGGAGCGGTACTTCGCTATGTCGAAGTGGAAGAGTTCGGGGCTCTGCAGGATGATCGAAGGATTCCCCTGTCCGGGGAAAATGCCGGTCACGCTGGTCTGGGTGATGGTCTTCTTGGCCGCCGGGCGGCCTCTCTTGTTTGCCATGGCTGGTTCGGTTTAGCGGTTAAAGGCGGGTATCCCTGAGGACCTCGGACTCGATCTGCCAGGGTGAGTTCGCGTGCAGCTCCTCATCGGGGAGCTTCGGCGCCCCGTCGATGGTGACCTTCGCGGCCGCGACGGCCTTGAGCCACTCGACGGCCCTCTCGTAGCGCTCCTTCCGGATCTCGCTTATCTTGTAGGGGTTGTGCTGGCAGAAGATGTGATAGACGGCGATGTCGATGGCCATCATCAGGACGAGCGGGTGCCGGTCGGAGCCGGTGGCGCTGAAGATGGCGTCGCAGTCGTAGTATTTGCCCAGGTAGGAGCGCATCTCCGAGACGGCGCGGTCCTCGCAAATCTCGACGATGGCGGAGTCGGAGACGTCGCTGTCATGACGGAGCAGCGCGTCCAGGATCTCCCGGTGGATGGAGGCGTCGTAGTCCTCCGGCGTGATGAAATTGCTCATATTCGAATGGCGTTTAAACTGCGTTACAGGCGCTTTGACTGGTCTATGAGGTCATCCCTGGAGATGGTGTCGATGGCGGCCATGTCGGTCATCGTGCGCCGGTTGATCTCGGCGACCGCGCCCTCCAGGGCGTCCGGGCCGTCGGCCGGGTACGGAAGGGTCATCTCGAAGAGCTTCAGCTGGTCCAGCAGCTCCACCATGTGCGGGTTGTCGGCCTCGTCCTGGTTGAACAGCCAGGCGCCGTTGCGGTCCACCGGTTCCAGGTTCGCCTCGATGCGGGCGGCCTTGTCGGTCTTAGGTCGGGTGTCGCCGGTGATGAACAGCTGGTCCCCCCTCCGGCGGTTCTCCTCGCGGATGAGCGGGAGGAAGACCTGCTCGTAGAACGGGTCCTGCAGGCTGTTGTTCTCGACCAGGTAGAAGACCGGGACGCGCCCGCCCACCCAGTCGCGGCACTGGTAGAACCAGTCGATGAACTCGGCGTTCGAGGGACGGGAGACGAAGGCCTTCAGGATGTAGAAGGTCGTCCGGATCTTGCCGACGAGCACGACCGCCTTGGTGGAGCTCGCCGTCTTGCCTTTGTTGGAGGTCGACGGGTCGCCGTAGCAGATGAGAAACTTGAACTTCGACAGGGCGGGCATCTTCCCGACCGGGAGGTTCCTGAACACCTTCCCCTCGCTGATCGGGTTGTTCATGTACTCCGCCTGGAAGGCTCCGGTGGAGATGGTCGCCCGGACGCGCTCGATGTGCTCTAGGGTGTTCTTCTCCGGCCAGGTGCTGTTCCCGTCCTTGTCGACGATGTTCACGACCATGTGCTTGTCGGCCTTCTTTCCGAGGCGGGCGATGACGGTGTCCTTCGCGATGAGGTTGCCCTTCGCCAGGATGAGCGTCGGGGTGCTGACCGACCTGGTGGGGATGACGGCCCGCTCGATGAACTCCGTCTTCTTGTCCAGGGTGACGGGGTTCTTGCAGTCGCGGTCGGTGTCGTAGTCGTCGATGTCGATGATGTCCGGGCGGACGTTCTCGTTGCGGGTGCCTCGCGGGGCGTTCCCGAAGCCCACGGCCAGGAAGGTGAGTCCGCCCTTGGTGACGAAGTGGTCCTCCTCCCACTTGACGGAGCCCTGCTGCTCGCCGTAGAACTGCTCGATGCGGGCGTTCGCCTCCAGGTTGGCCCGGTAGGGCGCCAGCAGCCGGACGGCCGCGTCCTGGGTCGCGCTGACCATCACGAGGTAGCGCTTCCTCCCGGTGAGCATCAGGTAGAGCTCGAGCATCATCGCGATGGTGGACTTCGCGAGCTCGCGGGACCAGGACCACACCTCGTACCACTCGTCGTTCCTGCAGATGCGGTTCACGGCGGTCACCTGGAAGGCGGCGAAGGGGCAGGCGGCGTAGTTCGGGAAGAAATACTTCATCCATTCCACGGGACGCGCCTCCAGCCACGCCTTCTTCTTCAGGAGCTCGGTCTGCTCCAGGTGCTCTTCCGGGGTCTGCTTCCGGATGTTGTTCTTGAAGGCCTCCCAGTCCAGGATGGCCCTTTTGTCGAGTTCCTTCATGGCTAGCGCAGTTTCTCCTTGATGAAGGCGTCCCAGAATTCGACGTACTCGACCGCCTTTGCGGGTTCGGTCTTCCGGAGCCAGGTCAGGAAGGCCATTCCGGCGCTCACGTACTCGCGGATGCCGGAGTCACCCTCCAGCTTGGCGATGGAGGCCGAGAGCTTCGACAGGGTGTCGGCCTGGGCGGGCGTGGGCGTGCGGTCCTCGCTCTCCAGGACGAGTTCGTTGATGCTCTGCACGTGCGCGTACAGGTTCTTCAGGATCTTCTCCTTGCCGACGGTCATCCCGGCCTTGATGGACGGCCAGTCGCCGTCATGGGCCCACTTGGAGACGGTCTGCCGCGTCGAGCTCACCTTGGAGGCGATCTCCTCGTAGGTGAGGTCTCCGTACAGGTATAGGTCCTTGGCGATGGCCTTCTTCTGTTCGTTCTTGATCGTGTTTGCCATAAGCGGAACTTTTTGCAAAGATGATTTTTTCCGCCCTCTTTTGGGAATTTGAAAATAACGGCACTACGTTTCTGTGAGTAAGAAGAAACTGCAAATTCATGGCGTTATTTTGACTTTTTCTAACCTTCGTTTTTTCTTGCATCTTTGCGTCGGAATCGTTTGGCCAAAAGATTTGCTTATGAAGGACAGCAGATACAAGTTTTTCAACGTGACCGTTCTCGGGCCCTCCCGTGCGTCGCTGATGCTCTACGGAGAGATCGGCGGCAAGGACGGCGTGGATGCCGAGGGGGCCGTCGCCGAGCTGATGTCCCTGCAGCAGGACTATCCCGACATCGACGTGCACATCAACTCCCGCGGCGGCGAGGTCTTCGCCGGCATCGCGATCTTCAACGCCCTCAAGGATGCGAAGTCCCGTATCAACATCTACGTGGACGGGCTCGCCGCCTCCATCGCCGGGGTGATCGCCCTGTGCGGGAAGCCGCTTCACATGTCCAGGTACTCGCGCCTTATGCTCCACCAGGTGTCCGGCGGCTGCGCAGGCGGAGCGAAGGAGATGCGCGAGTGCGCGGACCTGATCGAGTCCCTGGAAGAGACGCTCGCCTCCATGGTGAGCCGGAAGTGTGGCATGAGCGCCGAGGAGGTCCGGACCACGTACTTCGACGGTGTGGACCACTGGTTCACCGCCCAGGAGGCGTTCGACCGTCACCTGTGCGACTACATCTACGACGTCGACGGCGGAGAGGCCCTCGGGCCGGCTCCCACGGCCGAGCAGGTGTACGAGTTCGCCAACAGCTACGCATCAACTCCTAAACAACCTCATATGGACCTTATCGCAGAACTCAAGAAGGATCAGTCCTTCGCGAACTTGACCGAGGAACAGATCCTCGCCAAGATCCGGACGGCCACAAACCAGGCCGCCAAGGTAGACGCCCTCGAGGCCAAGGTCGCCGCCCTGGAGGCGGAGAAGACCGAGGCCAAGAAGCAGGCCGTCGATGCCTATCTCAACCAGGCCGTGTCCGACGGCCGTATCCAGTCCACGCAGCTCGAGGGATTCCGCAAGCTGATGATCGCGGACGAGGCTTCCGCCCGTGCCGTCATCGACGCCCTCCCGAAGAAGGCCGCCCACTCCATCAATGACTTCCTGAACGGCGGTGCCGCCGGCGCCGGCGCTTCCCAGGATCTCGCGAAGATGAGCTGGGACGAGATCGACAAGGCCGAGCGCCTCGCCGAGCTGAAGGACAAGTACCCCGAGCTGTACAAGGCGAAGTTCGCCGAGAAGTTCGGCGCCTAGTCTAACCATCAATCAAGTCTATCTATGGCAGTACAGAAAGAAATCTGGCAGAGGACCATCGTAGAGGGTCTCTTTGCCGACAACACCTTCATGGCGAAGGCCGTCAACGACGACATGTACGTCAACGAGGGAAAGAAGGTTCACATCCCCAACGCTGGCGCCCCCAGCACCGTCGTGCTGAACCGCGCCCAAGTCCCCGCGACCGCCGTGAAGCGCAAAGACACCGACATCGAGTACACCCTGGGCGAGCTCACGACCGACCCGGTGTACATCCCCTTCGCGGACACCGTCGAGCTGTCCTACAACAAGCGGAACAGCGTCGTCGACCAGGACCGCAAGCAGCTCATCGAGAAGGCCGCCGAGGCGATGCTGGGCTACTGGTGCCCCGCAGCCGCCAACCGCGTGCTGGCGACCGGCAGCGGCCAGGCCGCCTGGACCCCTTCCGCCACCGGCAACCGTAAGGCCATCACCCCGGCCGACGTGGCTGCGCTCCAGACGCGCATGAACGCCGACAACGTCCCGATCACTGGACGCTTCCTCCTCCTGGACGCCTACCAGTACGAGGCGCTCCTGAAGCAGCTCACCGAGTCCCAGGCCATCGGCTTCTTTCAGGCCGCCGACGTCAAGCGCGGCGTCATGGGCATGCTCTATGGCTTCGAGATCATGATGCGTGCCACCGCGCTGCGCTTCGCCACCGCGACCGATCCGCTCAACGGCACCCCCAAGGCTTCCGGCGATGCGGGTGCGGCGGCCGATAACGCCGGCGCCCTGGCCTGGCAGGAGGACTGCGTCTCCCGCGCTCTCGGCGAGGTGAAGATGTTCGACAGCGTTGACAACCCGCTGTACTACGGTGACATCTACTCCTTCCTCGTCCGCGTCGGCGGCGCCATCCGCCGGTACGACAAGAAGGGCGTGTATGCCATCATCAACGGCCCCGCCTCCTAGTCCAGGCCCGCGCGAAGTCTAACCGGCCCCGCTCCGTCGGGGCCTTAAAACACCTCTTAAATGCTTCCGAGAGTCAAGATCAACTACCTGAACGGCCTTATCGGCGCAGCCCCTGACAATCAGGACGGCCTGCTGCTGATGGTGGTCGTTGGCGCCGCGGCCGTCGGAACGACGTTCGAGCTGGGCAAGGCTTACCGCCTGGTGAGCGCCGGTTCCCTCGCGTCGCTGGGCGTGACCGCGACGAACAATGCCCGGGTGCATGAGCTGGTGGGTCAGTTCTACGCCGAGGCCGAGGAGGGCACGCCCCTTTATGTGGCGGGCGTCTCCGGCTCCTCGATGGCGTCCGCTTGCGACGTCTCGACCGGTTCGGTCAAGGGCATCCTGGAAGGCCTCCGCGGCGCCGTCCGCGGGCTCATCGTCGCCTCCGCCGCCACTACGACGCCGACGGTGACGGAAGGGCTGGACCCGGACGTCTTCGCGGCCGTCCCCAAGGCGCAGGCCCTTGCCGACCATATGGCCGACGACCTGTACGCGCCGGTCTTCGCCGTCATCGAGGGCCGTTCCTATACGGCATCCTCGACGCTGAAGGACCTCACCGCGCTGGACTGCAACCGTGTCGCCGTGTTCATCGGAGACACCGCCTCCGGCTCCAAGGGCGCCGCCGTCGGCACGCTGGCCGGCCGGATCGCGTCCGTCCCCGTGCAGCGGAACATCGGCCGCGTGGCCTCCGGCCCGCTCGCGCCCGCATCGATGTACCTGGGCTCCGCCCTGGTGGACGATGCGATGGACGCCGTGGACGACGCCTACGCGAAGGGCTACATCACGCCCCGGATCTACACCGGCCTGACCGGTTACTACTTCACCGACGACTGCATGGCCGTCGCCAAGACCGACGACTACGCGCATCTCACCGCCCGCCGCACGGCCGACAAGGCCGCCCGCATCGCCTATGCGACCCTGCTCCAGTTCCTCCTGGACGAGATCGAGGTGACCACGGACGGCACCATGCAGGCCCCCGTCCTGAAGGGATGGCAGGCCGCCGTCGAGACCGCCGTGGACACCCAGATGACCGCCAACGGCGAGCTGAGCGTCGTGGACGGGAGCGGATGCCGCTTCTTCATCGACGCCACCCAGAACGTCCTGGCGACCTCCAAGGTGGAGGGCACCCTGCGCGTCCGTCCGTTCGGCTACGCCCGCGAGATCGTCGCGAACATCGGCTTCCTTACCAACCTCGAAAACTAGACCGCCATGTTTGACACCAGAGAATACGAATGGTCCGACGTGACCGTTGTGATGGCCGGCCGGGACGTGACCGGCATCCGGGGAGTCAGCTACAACTCCGACCAGGAGAAGGAGGCGCTCTACGCGAAGGGAAACCAGCCGCACGGCATCCAGCGCGGGAACAAGTCCTGCTCCGGATCCATCCGGATCCTGCAGTCCGAGCTGGACGCGCTCACCACCGCCGCCGGCGGTGACGTCCTCGATGCCCGCATCAATATCGTCGTGGCGTACGGCAACCCCACCCGGGGCGACATCGTCAAGACGGACCTGATCCGCGGCGCGGAGTTCACCTCCGTGCCGAAGGGCCTGAACCAGAACGACAAGTTCATGGAGATCGAGCTGCCCTTCATCGCGCTCGGCATCGTCCACGACTACAAGTAACAGGGAAGGGGCCGGACAGCCCGGCCCCGCCCTTTTGAAAAACCGATTAAACACACACTAAACCATGTACACCTATACGCAGGACCAGCTGGAAGGCTGGAAGAAGGAATACGGCGACGGCAATGTCTTCGAGGTCGTCGCTGGAGACAAGAAGGCAATCCTCCACAAGCCCCGGCGCCAGGATATCTCCTACGCTTCCGCCGGAAGCAACCGGGCGCAGGACTCGATCAAGTACACGGAGATCATCCTGAAGCAGTGCTGGATCGACGGCGACCGGGAGATCATCGACAACGATGACTACTTCTTCGCCGTGGTACCCGTCCTGGAGGCTCTGGTCGAGACGAAGGAGGCCGAAATAAAAAAGCTCTAGAGCAGGCCGACGGAAGACCGGAGGCGGACTGGATCGGCTACTTCGACACGCTCCTCAGGTATTACCTGCACGTCGATCCGGAAAGCCTGTCGGACCTGCAGTGGGTCACGATGATCGCCCAGCTGCGGCACATCCGCAGCGCGGAGGCCGGGAAGAGATAGACTCAAGCCATGAACAAAGCCCAGTACATCATAGACATCGGCACCTCCGGGGACCGCCAGGCGGTCTCCAGGCTGGATGCGGTGCAGGGGAAGCTGAACGCCGTCAACCGGTCTGCCGGCCTCACCTCGCGCCTGGTCCGTGGCCTGGGCGATGCCTTCCGGACGATCCCCGGGGCCGAGTTCTTCACCAACCCCATCGTGGCCATGACCGCGGGGGTTGGTGTCGTCACGAAGCTGGGGATGGAGACCGAGAAGACGGCCACCGCATTCAACGTCCTCGTTGGCAACGAGTCCAAGGCGGCGAAGATGCTGGGAGAGATCAACAAATACGCCGACGAGACCCTCTGGGACCGCGCCGGCACCCAGGAGGCCGCAAAGACCATGCTAGGCTTCGGCGTGAGCGCCGAGTCGGTTGTCGGGGACCTCAAGATGCTCGGCGACGTCGCGATGGGCGACAATAACAGACTCCAGCAGCTGGCCCTCGTCTTCGGCCAGATCAGCGCGGCGGGCAAGCTCCAGGGGCAGGACCTCCTGCAGCTCATCAACGCAGGATACAACCCGCTCCTGGACATCTCCGCCCTGACCGGAAAGTCCGTGGCCACCCTGAAGGACGAGATGTCCAAGGGACTCATCACCTTCGACATGGTGCACAAGGCCTTCGAGCGCGCCACCGGCGAGGGCGGGAAGTTCAACCGGATGACGGAGCAGATCGCCCAGACTTCCTTCGGCGCCTTCGAGCAGCTGAAGGGCAAGTTCCTCAGCGCCCTGCTGGAGCTCTACGAGATCATCCAGCCGTTGGTCGTCCCGGCCATCCAGGCGCTCGGCAAGGGCATCGACCTCCTCGTGTCCATCGCCCGTCCGGCCATCAACATCGTGGCCGTCCTGGGAGCTGGCATCCTCGCTTACAACGCGGCCGTGGCCGTATCTACGGCCGTGACCAAGGGATGGACCATCGCGACCAGGGCGCAGTACATCGCCCTGCTGCTGCTCGAGAAGGGGCAGAAGCTCGTGAACCTCGCGATGTCTCTGAACCCCGTCGGGCTCATCGTGGCCGGCATCGCGGCCCTCGCCGCCGGCGTGGCGGTCTGCTGGAACAAGTTCGCGGGCTTCCGGGCGGTCATCCTGACCGTCTGGGACACCATCAAGGGGTTCGGAGATGCTCTGAAGCAGTATGTCCTGGACCGTCTCACGGGCATCGTGGCCGGGCTCGGCCTGATCGGCGAGGCCTTCTCGCGCCTCGTCCATGGTGACTTCTCCGGAGCGGCTGAGAGCGCGAAGAGTGCCTTCGTCTCCCTCTCCGGACTTGGCGCCGGGGGCAAGGCGGCTGCCAGCATGCGTTCCGTGGCCTCCGGCTTCGGCGAACGGTACGACCGCCATCTGGCCGAGGAGCGGGCGAAGCGGGCCGCGAAGGACGCCATCGAGGACCCGAAGGCGGCCGCCGGCACCGGCGCCGCGGGGACCGGCACCGGAACCGGCACAGGGACGTCCTCCGCGAAAACCACGGCGAACGCAATCACCACCGGAGGCACCAGGAATACCTCGATCGTTCTGAACATCGGCAAGTTCTTCGAGGACGTAAACATAACCAACACCGACGGCCGCGACCTCCGGCAGCTGCAGGATGCAGTTCTGGAGAGCATCAACCGGTCGCTCGAGATAGCGACAAGCGCAGCGCGATGACCGAATACAGGCTCATACTGGAGGATCTCTACCGGAAGACGAGGCGCGTCATGCCCCCGTACTTCCTGTTCAACGCACCCGCCGAGGCGGGCGTGGATCCGGAGGGCTACAGCATCGATACCCTCACGGACGGCGAGCTCGCCGAGCAGATCGTCGCCAACGCCATCGGCGTCCCGATGGTCCTTCCGCTCTACTTCAAGGAGGGGGGCGGAGACTGGTGGCTGCTCCCGTACGAGCCCCAGGTCACCCTCCAGGGATCGAACGTCATCACGAAGAAGCAGGTCTCCAAGGGCGCCGTCCGCGGGACCGTGAAGGAGCGCTGGAGCCAGGGCGACTACCAGGTCAACATCGCCGGCATCCTCATCGGCACCGACGGGAAGTATCCGGAGGATGACGTGAAGCGTCTGCGCGCCTTCCTGGAGGGCGGGAAGATCCTCGTCAAGTCCCCGCTCCTGGAGCTCTTCTCGATCAACCAGATCGTGGTGGAGTCCTGGAGCATCCCCTTCACCGCCGGCCAGGCCAACCAGGCGTACACCATCAGCGCCCTGAGCGACGACATCTACAAACTGCTACTCCGACGCGAGGACCTAAAACAGCTCTGAAACGATGTTTACGATGCGTTTTGACATAACCGTCGGGGACTGGCGGCTGGGCATGGTCGAGAAGGTCGAGGTGCGCCGCTCCGTGGAGCAGCTCGCCGACACGGCCATCATCACCCTCCCGGGTGCGGAGTACAACGCGGCGCTGGACGTGGAGCAGAAGATCCGCCGGGGCGACCGCATCGTGATCAACCTCGGGTACGAGGAGGTCGGCGTCGTCCAGGAGTTCGTGGGCTGGCTCCAGCGCATCGGCACCGACAACGGCGCCATCACCCTGGAGTGCGAGGACGACCTGTTCCGTTTCCGGAAGGCCGTTCCCGACGCACAGCTCGCGAAGGTCTCCCTGGCCTCCCTCCTGGAGAGGGTCGTCGAGGGCGTCGGCGGAGGATTCGGGATCGACTGCTCCTACAGCTGGACCTACGACAAGTTCGTCATCAACTCCGCCACCGGATTCGACGTGCTGAAGAAGGTGCAGGAGGAGAGCGGTGCGGACATCTACGTGGACGGAGACACCCTGCACGTCCACGCGCCCGGCGAGAAGGTCGGGAATACGGTCATCTATGACTTCTTCCGGAACGTCCAGGACTGCGACCTCACCTACAGGCGCACGGAGGACCGCCGCGTCCGCGTGGTCGTGAAGGCGCTGCTTCCGGACGGGAAGGTCAAGGTGAAGGAATACGGCACCACCGGAGGGGACAAGGTGACCGTCAAGAGCGCGGCGTCGGACGACGAGTCCATGCGCCTGCGCGGAGAGAGCGAGCACAAGCGGCTCACCTTCGACGGCTACGACGGGAATATCGTGACCTGGCTCGTCCCTTACATCAAGCCCGGCGATACGGCGGAGCTGCACGACCGGGACTACCAGTTCAAGGACGGCTCCTACTACGTCAAAGGGGTCATCACCGAGTTCAGCGCGGCGGGCGGCGTCCGCACCGTCGAGCTGGGGTACAGACTGAAATAGCCATGCAGCCGGAACAGAGACTCATACGAAATCTTCACGCGGTGATGGGGCCGACTCCCATCACCGTCTACCAGGGCATCGTCGCCTCGGTGGAAGGAATCACGTGCACCGTGTCCTTCGGCGACCAGGACGTCTCCGGAGTCCGGCTCCGCGCATCCGAGGCCGAGAACGACGCGCAGATCCTGCTGGTCCCCCGTGTGGGCACGGCGGTCATCGTGGGGTCCCTTTCCGGAGATCTCTCCCAGCTCGCAGTGCTGTCTGTCGACGCCGTGGAGCGCATCGAGATCAACGGAGGGAAGCTGGGCGGGCTCGTCAACATCGAGGCGCTGACGGCGAAGATCAACGAACTCGTGGACGCATTCAATGCCCACACCCACATCATCGGAAGCGGGAGCGTCATCGTAGGCGTCCCGTCCGCCCCGATGGTCAATTACAACCCCATCGTTGTCCCGAAGGTCCTCGCCCCGGCATCAAGGCTCTCCAGGAAGGACTACGAGGACACAACCATAGAGCACTAGACCATGACAGGAATCCAGCTCATAGACTACGACATAGCGGTCGACGTGCAGCGCGACGCTTCCGGTCTCGTCACGTCCGGACTGGTCCTCGGGGATATCCTGCACCAGAACCAGGCGCTGATCGTCGTCCTGCACAAGGGCGACCTCAAGTCCGACGTCTCCGTGGGCGTCGGCATCGACCGGATGCTGCTCGACAACGAGCGGCTCTCCTGGACCCGGGAGATCCGGGAGCAGTTGGAGATGGACGGCCAGAAGGTCGAGGATGTCCGGATCACGGACAAGCAGATCATCATTAAAGCAGCATATTAGCCATGTGGGAAACAATCAGAAATCTCATCGTCACCATCTGCAGCGTCCTGATCGGGTACTTCAGCCCGCTCGGTGACATCGTCTTCGTCATATTCTTCGTCTTTTTGCTTAACTGCATCTTCGGCCTCGTGGCAGGTGTCGGCGTGGAGGGCGAGCGGTTCAACCTGAAGAAGTTCTTCCGGTGCATCATGGAGACCTTCGTCTTCTACGTCATCGTCCTGAGCATCTATGTGGTCGGCGAGAAGATGGGGAACGAGCCCGGGGCGCTCCAGTGCATCAGCGGCGTCGTTTACGCGATCATCTACTTCTACGCCGTGAACATCCTCCGGAACATCCACACCCTGTTCCCGAAGAACAAGTGGGTGAAATTCCTGTTCTATGTCCTCAGCTTCGAGATCATCAAGAAGATCCCCTACCTGCAGCAATATCAGGATCGCAAGGATGAGGTCGAAAAGGGTATCAAGGAGGACTAGCGATGGGAACGATCAGCAAGCACTTTTCCTATCACGAGTTCGAGTGGAGCCATGACGCCCGCAACGCCGGCATCACGAACGTGGTCACGTCCGTCCGCGTGCGGGACGCCATCCGGGCGCTCGTGCTCTCCATCCTGGAGCCGGTCCGCGAGGCCTCCGGCGCCGCCGTCATCATCAGCAGCGGTTACCGGTGCCCTGAGCTCAACGAGCTGGTCGGCGGCGTGCCTACATCCCAGCACAAGACGGGAGAGGCGGCCGACATCATGTCGCGCCTGCTTACGCCGCTGGAGCTCGCCCGGCTGATCGTCAGCCTGGAGCTGCCGTTCGACCAGCTCATCCTTTACCCTGCGTTCGTCCACGTCAGCCATAAGCTGGAGGGTAAGCAGCGCGGCCAGATCCTGTACAACCGCCGGTACAAAGGCGAAAAGATATAGCTATGCGTAACAGTGTAGTTTTTTTGTGTGTTTATTTGGCCCTGGCGGCCTGCTCCCCGAAGCAATTCTCCGTGGAGCGGGTGGCCCGGTGCTCTTACGTCAGCGACGCGGCCGACAGCTCGGCCCTGCGCCGGTGGCTGGAGCGGGAGGTCCGCGAGAGCCTGAAGCAGCAGGTCGAGACGGTGACGAGCTTCGAGCTGGAGACCGTCCAGGAGACACTCTCCTCGCCGGATTCGTCCGGAGGCCAGCACGTCACCTCCCGGAGCACGACACGCACCCGCGGAAGCTCCGTCTCCACGGCCGGTTCGCACTCCGTCAGGGAAGAGGTGGCCAGATCCGAGACTGACAGCTCGTCGGTTTCGTCCTCTCACGGGGAGGCGCTGACGGAAGAGAAGGAACGCATCGCCGGCCGTGTGTCCGGCTGGATGCCCTGGTATGTTTACGTGACCGGTTTGGTCGGAGCCCTGTTGATTGGGCTCGTGCTGGCCATTCGTGGCAAGAAATGGAGTAAAATGAAATTGTAATGAAGGTTACGGTACAGCGGAGGCAGAGCCTCTCGGACATAGCTCTCCAGGTGTATGGGGATGTTTCCGGCGTCGTGGCCATCGCCAGGGCGAACGGCCTGTCAGTCACCTCCGACCTGGTTCCCGGGCAGCTGCTCCAATGCCCGGAAGTCGTGTACGACAACTATCTGCAGACGTATGTCCGTCGCAACGGCATCCGGCCCGCCACGCTCTACGACGGGCTCGGCGAGATCAGCCAGCGGACGTTCACGGAGCAGTTCACCCTCGAGTTCTCTTAACCATACCATGGCAAGGACAATCAGACAGATCAAGGCTGCGATGACGCAGCAGTTCATGGCGGACGCCACCATCATAGACCGTTACGGCCTCCAGGAAGGGGCCGTCTTCGAGGATACCTTCAGCGCCGTGTCGCTGGAGTCCATCTGGTTCGGCATCGTGGCGTCGGCCATCTATGTGCTCGAGAGCATCTTCGACGTTTTCCGCGAGGATGTCGACGCGAAGATCGCCGGGGCGGTGGTCGCCTCCATCCCCTGGTACCATAAGATCGCCCTGGAGTTCCAGTATGGCGACAGCCTTGTCTTCGACGAGGCCACGCAGGGCTTCGTCTATCCGACCGTCGACACGTCGAAGCAGCTGGTCAAGTTCGCCTCCTGCCGCGACATGGGCGGCGGCGTGTATGTCCTGGTGTCCGGCGCGGATGCGGACGGCAACCCCGTCGCCCTCTCTTCCGCCGTCCTCACCGCCTTCGAGTCTTACCTGCGCGAACGCAAGCCTGCAGGTGTCCTCCTGGACGTCCGGTCCTACAACCCGGACCAGGTGCGCCTACAGCTGACCGTCCAGTATGACCCGCAGGTCCTCACTTCGTCCGGCGAGCTCATCGCGGATCCGTCCGTCAAACCCGTGGAGGCGTCCGTCGAGGCCTACCTTCGCGGAATCGTGTACGGCGGCGTACTGAACAAGACGAAGCTCGTGGACGCAGTTCAGGGAGCCCAGGGGGTCCTGGATGTCGTGCTGGACTCGGTGGCCGTCAAGCCCGCGAACGGCTCCGCCTTCGTCACCGTAACCGGAAATAACTACCGGAGCGTCGGCGGTTCCTTCGTCACGTCCAACCTCACAAGCGGAATCAGCTATGTTCTATCTCTTTGATGTTGACCGGTGGATCATCCACCAGCTTCCTCCCATCTTGCGGCGGAAGACGATATACGCCTTCCTCCGTGTGCTGCTCTATCCGCTCAAGCAGCTCTCGCAGCTGCTGTATGCCTACAAGCAGCGTGTGGACCGGCAGCTGTCGTTCAACGGCTTCAGCAACTCGCTCGGGCGCTTCCTGAACGACCTGTTCTTCTATCCGGAGGACACCATTTACATCACGGACGTCGTTGATCCGGTGGTCGCCCTGGCTTTCCAGGAGGAAGGATTCGACCCGGAGTACATGTCCTTTCAGGATGAAACTCCGGACGCCGGGTTCACGCTCAACAGCTGGCCGCCCGGAGAAACCGTAGGACAGTTCGTCGTGCATGTTCCGGCGACGATGTCCGACGCGGATATCGCGACCGTCCGCCAGTGGGTGGAGTATTACAAGTTTGCAGGGACATTGTTTACTATCGAGACTTATGAATAAATTCCTTACGTTCCAGGGGCAGCAGCCCCTCTATCTGGGCGATGTCGACTTTGCGTCGCAGGCTATCCGGGATGCCTTCAAGCTGGTGCTCCGTGGCCTCACGGGAAGTGATTCGGCAAACGCCATCCTTCGTGGCGTCGCTCCCTCCACGCGGAGCTCCTCCGTATCTTTCTCCGCCGGCGTCGTGTCCATCGATGGCGAAATCCTTCCCGTCGAGACAAGCCTGGTGTCCGGATCCATCTCCGACACGTTCTACTTCCGGATAAAATCCACCTACGGCGGCTCCCGTACCTTCAAGGACGGCGAGACGCACAGCTGCTGGGAGACGAGGAGCGTCGAAGTGACGAAGGACGTGACCGACTATCCTCTGTCCGCTTTCCGCCGCCTTCGTGGAGGTTTCGGATCCCAGCGGTGGCACTACGAGCAGGGCGGCGTAGACTTCTATCTTGTCAAGAGCGGCTTGGTATGGATCGCAACAATCCGGCGAGTTGCTATGACGCAGATGGATGAACACTTTTTTGAGATTGACGTGCCCGGAATCCAGAGCTCCGACCTGCTTTCCTTCCCGACAGTTGACACACTTGTCCCAACAACGGTTTTTATTGACGGGGCCTCCGGAATCACATCGGAACCGCTCGCGGTCAACTACAGCCGTACGAACGACGGAGATCTGCACATCCTCATGGACCTGGTGGAGTCGAGCTATGCTGCCGGCACCAGCTATGCGCAGGTCGTTTTACCGGTATTTAACAGCGTAGAAAATGCCTAATATCCTGGACGTCCTCACCCGTGCGCAGTCCCTCAGGCAGGAGAATGCGCTGAACAGCATCACGCCTGACCGGGCAGGCGGCATCATGTATGACACGCTGATCCTCATCAACCAGATGCAGTTGGAGGGCGGCTCCCTCCTGATCAGCAAGGTGTACTCCAGCGTGGCGGCCATGGAGGCCGACACGACCCCCACGTCCGACCTCACCGGCCGCGCCCTCAGGCCCGGCCAGCTCGTCGTTATCGTCACTTCTGACGCATCATCCTCCGACATGGGGTCCGAGTACCGGTACAACGGTCCCGGCAGCTGGACGTATGTCGGGAAGGTCGGCGGCCTCCCCATGGACACCGTCCCGACCGAAGGATCCTCAAACGGCATCACCAGCGGAGCCGTCTACCAGCTCCAGCAGGACGTGAATACCGATATTAGTCAATTGGGCCAGGAAGTAAACACAGAAAAACTTGGATTCCCAACATCGGTCGGTTTGCGTGATTATTCTATAAAAACCGATGGAACATACGGGACAAGCACCGGCTATAAGCATAAATTGTTCAAAGTAAACGAAGGAGAGGAATACTATATCTTTGGTAGCGGGTCATCCGGCGCGAGGTATGCTTTTTTCAATTCAGATGCCGAACCCGTATCTGGTGGTACATTACCGCTTGTTCCCGGAACAGTAGTTGAAGAAATTCCTTATGGAAGTGGGAAGAAAGTGACAATCCCGACGGGGTGTGTGGGGCTTGCATTTTATGTAGGGTCATCTCCATTTACTTTTATTCCGACACTTTTCCGGTATATACCTTTGAACATTTGTCTGACGGATGAAGTCGTTTCCTCGCACGAAAATTCCTTAGTAAGAACAGAAACTGGCGTTGGGTCCTCAAATAATTCTTACAAAAGAAGCGAGTATATCGGCATTGATGGTGTTTCAAAAATTATTGTGTACAATGCATGTGGAGCTACTGGAACTGCGTGTGTCGCCTTTTACAATAGCGAAAAAACTTTTATTTCTGCCATCCCGAACCCAAGCGCCTCAAACACGGACAATATTACAATAGATATTCCAGAGAATGCAAAATATGTTCGTGTATGTCATCATAATAATGTAGACAATACTTATCGAGTATTGTTCGTATATTCTTCTATTGGAGATATTCTCGCCAATATTTTGACAAAAAACGCCGACCAGGAGAAGGACATTTCTACAAATACGGATGGTGTTACCAAGATGCAAGAAGAGTTCCCTCTTCTGTATAAGAATATTTTATTGCCTATAATAGCGGACGGAGCATCATATACTTATACAACAAGAATTAAACTTGACGCTGGCAAGAGGTATAGGGTAATATTCTCAAACCCTTCTTTTGGTTCTTATGCAAGCGCCAATTATAAACTCGGCATCTATGCGTACTCGACTATTGACGGGAGTGATCGTAAAGTCGTGAAAGTGTGGGCTTCTGGCGTCATAGTCCCATCATTTTTCGATTTTACGGTGGATGCCGATTATCCGTATATTGCCTTCGGTAGTCGAGTGAATGTTGACGAGAGCCTTTCTGCGTTGATTCTCCCACAAGAGGCGGTCGGAGAATCTTATGGGTCTTCAATACTGTCACTCAATCCAAAAGAAGAGTTTATTCCGAAGTTCATGTCGGCCAAGAAGAGATATTATACCTCCTCCATAAATAATTTGCCCAGACCGATAGTTTTTATGCACCTATCAGACATCCACTCTAATTGGACAAATGTTTCTCGTTTTCTGGAGTTTTGCGATGAATATGCGGAATATATCGACCTAAAACTTAATACAGGGGATACTGTGCTTGACAAGTTCGTAGATGGTATTGAAGGATATGATGCTATCTCCGGTGTCGAGAATATTATCAATGTCATTGGAAACCATGATACCAGAGGATATATTGGAACACAAACCGATTGGCAACTGTATTCTGGAACAAAGGAATTATATGACGCATTCTATAAAAATGTGGCGTCTTGGGGAGTTGTGCAGCCATCGAATATTGGGGTTGACGACTATTACCCATGTTACTGTTATAAAGATTTCGCCGAGCAGGGTTTGCGATTGGTCATGGTTGATGTTATGTCCTATGATGTGAAGGAAGATGACTGGCTGCGTTCTGTTTTGACGGACGCTCTTGCCAATTCCTATGACGTTGTTATCGCTGCACACATGGCTGGATTCATGCCTAACGACAGTGACACACCGTTAACCAAAGTGGACTGCAATTATTCGTCACTATACGCAACCGCCGCAACTGCTCAGCAGACTAACGCTTATAACTCTTACGCATACCACATGATTGACGCGGTTGACGCTTTTATTTCCAACGGTGGGAATTTTGTCGGTTACATTTGTGGTCATGCCCATTATGATTATATCGGAAAGAAAGGGACCGACAATAAACAATGGATATACACTATTGGTGCCACAAAGTCGGGGGAAATGCGAGATTATAACCATGTGGTCGGCACCCGTGACCAAGATGAGTTCCAGATAATCAGCATTGACACTTACACCAAAACAATCAAATTGTTCAAGGTGGGGGCAAATGTTGATAAATATGGCAGACACAAGAACTCTATTTGCATTGACTATGCGAACCATGAGATAAAATGTGAAGCGTATTGAAATAGCCATAGCCCCACGAAAAACAGGGAGTAATCATCCCGACTGCCCACTGAAAATGCAATTTTCGCACTAATGAAGGAGAAAGACATCGACGCGATAGTGATCCATTGTTCCGCCACGCCGGAAGGACTTCCTATCACCCTGGAGGACATCGACAGGTGGCACCGGGCAAAGGGCTGGGCGATGGTAGGATACAACTACGTGATCGAGCTGGACGGAAAGGTCAGGGAGGGCCGCCCTTTGACGAGGGACGGCGCACACGCGAACACCCCGGGGCTGTCTGGGAAGCCCTACAATACGCACTCCATCGGCATCTGCTATATCGGTGGCGTCGAAGGCGAGCTGGACGAGAACGGGAAAATCGTGGAGAAGAAGGACAAGCGCGGCAAGCCCATCGAGAAGGACACCAGGACGCCGGAGCAGAAAAAGGCAATGGTCAAGCTGGTGTACGAGCTCATCGACAAGTACCCGAACATCAAGGAGGTCATTGGCCACCGGGACACGTCGCCGGATCGGAACGGGGACGGCTTCATCAACCGATACGAATGGATAAAGGGCTGTCCGTGCTTCGAGGTCCGCGCCGAGTTTCCGATCTGCAAAGCGAAAAAAAAATGACGATCGTCCTGCTATATCTCTGGCAGCTCCCGCAGAACCTGCTGGGGCTGCTGCTCCTTTAGGTAGAACTTGAAGAGCGTTCATAAAACAGTGTTTTAATAGGGTTCATTCGAGGCCCGACAAAACGAAAAATGGAGCCCCGTTCACAAATCACCGACGGGGCTCCATTTTGACTTGTCGAGCCTGGAGAACGCTCGTTATTAGTTCGTGTGTGTGGAATAAAACACGCTTTTTGATTTTAGCCTAGTTTGTGCGTTTTGTTTTTAGAAAGTGATGCTTTTTGATTTGCTGATTATAGGTGGGCGCAAGTGGACGCGGATCTTACCTTCCGGGAGGTGGGAGGAAAAACGGGGCGGACCATCTACCTGAGCGGGGGCACCTCCTATGATGAAACCGGCGGAGAGAGCGCGGAGAACACCATCCTGACCGTGTCAGGCATCCAGGATGTCCGGTCCATGACCTACCAGTCCGACGGGAGGACCTCCTCGCTGAACGGCCGGATCCGGTATACGGAGCCGCTCGGCAAAAAATGGACGCTTTCCACCTCGGCGAACCTCGACTGGTCCCGCCGCAACCGGGTCCGGGACGCCTTCGATCCGGCGGGCCGGAACGACTACTACTCGTCGGTCAGCCGATCCAACTACCTGAGCCAGCAATACGACGTCACGGCCCAGTACGAGCTCGGGACGGGCAGCTGGATCTCGCTCGGCGCCCGCGCGATCGGCACGCAAAACGAGACGTTCTCCAAGAGCTATGGTATCGAGGACACCACCGGCAAGGACCAGTGGTACTGGTATGTAGCGCCGTCCCTCAATTTCCAGTATAACAAGGGATTCGACCGGCTCATGATCTCTTCCTCCGCCTACAGCCAGCGGCCTTCCGCGGAACGGATGCTGCCCGTGCTGAACATCGCGAACCCGTCCCGGCTGACCCTCGGCAACGTGTATCTGAAGCCTTATTCCTACAACTATTTCTCAGCGAACTGGACGCGGAACAACCGGGAGAAATTCTCCAACTTGATGGCCTAT
>JAFRPH010000004.1 GCA_017429205.1 Bacteroidales bacterium | reverse complement strand
TTCAATACCGGATAGGGGCACGGATTACTGTCGGTCAATAGCCTATATTATTGATAATCAATTGATATATTATTATTGATTGTTGGTAAACCGCAGTAAAATTGAGTATCTAGGAGTAATTTTCAAATCCCGCCCGGGGCAGGGACGGGAAGCCGCTCATCACGCCCCCGGAGGGGTACAATCCTTTCCAGTATTCCATCGACATCGGCGTCGAGGATCTCTATGCGGCGACGGCTTGGCTGATCGCGCACGCCGGCGCGTACAACATCGACCCGGACAAAATCGTCATCAGCGGCAGCAGCGCCGGCGCCATCAACAGCATGAACGCCGAGTATTATATCTGCACCGGCCACAAGCTTGCCAAGGACAACCTGCCGGAAGGGTTCAACTACGCCGGCGTCATACCCATGGCGGGCGCTGTCTATTTGACCGGCGACGACAACACGGAACTCAAGTGGACCCGGAAGCCTTGTCCGATGTGCTTCTTCCACGGGTCGGCGGACCCTGTCGTGACATTCGACGTGGAACGGAGTCCGAACCGCCACGGATTCGGCCCCTTCTATGTCAGCCGCCAGCTGTACGCGATGGACGTCCCTTATATGCTCAACGAGTATTTCGCAGGGGACCACTGCGTCGCCCTCCTGCCGCTGAAATGGTTCTGGAACGAGATCGATTCATTTATGGACAGGATCGTCCTGGGCGGCCAGAACATCAAGGTCCATACCGTCGAGCGTTCGGACAAGCCCCGCACGGATGCGAACTGGCTCGACACCGTCCGCCCTGGACAGTATCAAGCCGTGAACCGCAGGCGCGGCCAGAGGTGAGTGCCCCCGGTCGTTTTGCGCCCGCAATCACCCGAAGACAATCGTCCGGTTCTTGTAGGTCAGGATCTTACGCTCGATGTGGCGGGTGACGGCGCGGCTGAGGACGATCTTTTCCAGGTCGCGGCCCTTGAGGACCAGACTTTCCGGGGTGTCTTTGTGGGTGATGCGCACGACGTCCTGTTCGATGATGGGGCCGGCGTCCAGTTCGCGGGTCACGTAATGGCTGGTGGCGCCGATGATTTTGACGCCGCGCTCATAGGCCTGGTGATAGGGACGCGCCCCGACGAAGGCGGGCAGGAAGGAGTGGTGGATGTTGATGATGTGATGCGGATAGCGGGCGATCATTCCGTCGCTGATGACCTGCATATACCGGGCGAGGACGATGAATGTAACATGCTCGCGCTCCAGCAGGGCCATCTCCTCGCGCTCCACCTCCTCCCGGTTCGATTTGTCTGGCGCGATTTTCCAGACATAGAAGGGAATGCCGAACTGTTCCGCCACCTCCCGTAGGTCCTCGTGGTTGCTCACGATGCAGGGAATGTCCACTTCCCACTCGCCGGCATAGTACCGGGCCAGCAGGTCATAGAGGCAGTGGCTCATCTTGCTCACGAAAATGGCCATCCGCGGCTTCTCGTCGCTGAAATACACGCTCGAGTACATCTCGTACCGCTCGGCGAAAGCGGCGTCCACAGCCTGCTTGATGCGATCCCGCGGGATGGAGAAACTGTCCAGTTCCCATTCGATCCGCATGAAGAGCCGCTTCTCGATGGTGTCCACGTATTGGTCGAGATAGACGATGTTTCCGCCGTTCCGGGTGATGAACCCCGTCACGTCCGTGATGATGCCCTGCCGGTCCGGGCAGTGCAGCAAAATGATGGCTTTGCCTGTTGACATAATGCGGCAAAGTTAATCCTTTTCAGGTATTAATCAAACTCTGAGCAGGACCATCTCGGCGGAGAAAGGACGGTCATTGTCGGCCGCCATACTGATGCCGAAGCACAGGGGGCGCGCGTCGATCCGCTCTCTCAGCACCGTGTAGGGATTTGCGTCGACGCGGCCATGGTTCGGGAGGGAGATGGAGGCGATCAGCCCAAATCGCTCGTCGGGAAGCAGGTCGCCGCGGCAGGCCTCCTCCATCTTCGACAACAGTCCGTCGATGGAATCGGCGGATAAGGACGGGTGGAAAACCAATTGTTTGCAGTGCTTGAATGCGGTCTTCACATCGTTGAAGTCGATGGGCAGCAGCGGCTCTTCTCCCTTGCGGGCCAGGATGAGGCTGCAGTAGAACAATGCCCTGGGGGCCGATGAATCGATGGTGGTTTTGGGCATCCTGCAGTAAATGACCGGGAAAAGCTTTTCGTTTCTGAGCGCCTGGGAAAACCCTTTGATCCGGTCGATGGAAGAGAGGAACTCTTCCGGGTCGGCCAGGATGCCGTCTCCGTCGAAGAATGTGCGCGCAACCACCTCTTGCGACTCCTTCCGGGCAAGAAAGGAGACACTCTCGGGGAGATTTGCGGATGTTCCCAGTCCGAAGTCGTCATAAGCGATCCGCCGGTTCTTGTCGCAGCAATCCAGAATGGCCGAACACTGCTCCTCCGTTTCGTAATAAGCGACCGGACATAGGAAAGAGACACCCTTTTCGGTGATCTCAAGGACGGGAAACATCTCGAGCGGGAACCCGTCAAGACGAATGCGGCCCGGTTCAATAACATCGAACCATTCGCCGTGCCGCTTCAGAATATCCTGTACGGCAGACAAGAGGGTGGGGTAGGAGTCGGTAGGCATAAAGCGTTGTCAATCGAAAGTGCACCTTGCAAGTACGAAAATAGCAAAAAGGGACGAGATGGGAAAGTGGTTTCACGGAAATTTCAAGCCGCATAGCATAATTCTTTGCAATAGGGGAATCAAAGTCGGCAGATTATTCATTTTGCGATGTGCCTCGTCTCGGACCTGGCTTCCCTTGCCGAGTGAAGAAAAAGATGTATCTTTGCAATGCATTGAATCGAACGATGACAGCTGAAGATTTATATAACCTCGCTCTGCGGATCGCCATCCGGGCGCACGAGGGGCAGAAAGACAAGGGCGGACGGGACTATGTGACCCATCCGATCCGGGTGGCGGCCCGGTGCCACAGCATGCAGGCCAAGACCGTGGCCCTGCTTCACGACACGCTGGAGGACACCTCCGTGACCGTGGATGAGCTGCGCGAGCAAGGTTTTCCGGACGAGATCGTCAATGCCGTGCAGGCCATCACCAAGCAGAAAGGGGAAAGCTATGAGGCGTTTGTGCAGCGCCTTGCCGGGAACGCCCTCGCCCGGGAGGTGAAGATGGCGGACCTCGAGGACAACATGGACATCCGCCGCCTGGAAGAAATCACGGACCGGGACGTCACCCGGCTCAGGACCTACCTCCGGGCCTGGAAGTTTCTGAGCAACTGTCAGTAATTTTAAATGATTTATCCGGCTTTTTCATTTGGAAAGCCGGATTTTTGTTGTATATTTGTGATATCAAAATGATATTACAATAGAACTATAAAACCCTTTCGTCATGGAAAACAACAAGGAAACGGCCTACAAAGGCTTTGTACTGAACGGCTTTCTGGCCCTGATTCTGGCTCTCGCACTGATCGCGGTGGCCATTTATTTCTTCGTACGCGCGAACAGCGACGGCGAATTCGCCATCCTCGGCATCCTGTCGATGGCCTTGTTCATCCTCTGCACGAACGGCTTCGTGAAGCTGGAGCCGAACGAGGCGATGGTGCTCCTGTTCTTCGGCAAGTACCGCGGAACCTTCACCCGGGACGGTTTCTACTGGGTCAATCCGCTGCTGAGCAAGAAGAAGGTGAGCCTCCGCGCCCGCAACCTGAACCCCGAGCCGATCAAGGTCAATGACAAGGTGGGCAACCCCGTCCTTATCGGCATGGTCCTGGTGTGGAAGCTCGAGGACACCTACAAGGCCCTCTTCGAAATCGACAGCCAGTCTCTGGCGCCGGTCGGCAATGTGGGCAAGGGCTCGAACGCCCGGTACCTTTCCCAGGCCTTCGAGAACTTCGTCCGCGTGCAGAGCGACGCGGCCCTGCGCCAGGTCGCGGGCTGCTACGCCTATGACAATCCGGACACGCCCGACGAGCTCACCCTCCGGAGCAATGCCGACGAAATCAACGAGAAACTGGTCACCACGCTGAACGAGCGCCTGGCGATGGCCGGCCTCCACGTGACCGAGGCCCGCATCAACTACCTCGCCTACGCGCCTGAAATCGCGGCCGTGATGCTGCGCCGCCAGCAGGCCGACGCCATCATCGCCGCCCGCGAGAAGATCGTCGACGGCGCCGTGTCCATGGTCAAGATGGCCCTGGACAAGCTCAAGGCCGAGGGAGTCGTGGACCTGGACGAGGAGCGCAAGGCCGCGATGGTGAGCAACCTGCTCGTGGTCCTGTGCGGCGACGAGCCGGCGCAGCCGGTGGTGAACTCCGGAAGCCTGTACTAAGATGGCCAAGGAGAAAGAAGCGGTGAAAAGCTTCGTCCTCCGGGTGGACCCTGCGACGATGGAAGCGATTGAACGTTGGGCTGCGGACGAGTTCCGCAGCACCAACGGTCAATTGCAATGGATCATCAACGAAGCCCTCCGCCGCAGCGGAAGGCTGAAAGGGAAGTAAGCCGCGGAAAAAGGCGGGCTAGGCCTGGCTCAGGAGCTCCTTGACGATGCCGGAGATGGTGCGGCCGTCGGAGAGGCCCGCGAGGGCCTTGTTGGCGACGCCCATCACCTTGCCCATGTCGCGGATGGAGCTGGCGCCCACCTGCGCGATGATTTCCTGGATTTTCGCCTTGACCTCGTCGGGGGAGAGCTGCTTGGGAAGGTATTTCTCCAGCGCGGCGGCCTCGGCGAGTTCGTTGTCGGCGAGGTCCTGGCGGGCGCCGGCGACGAACTGCTCGGCGGCTTCCTTGCGCTGCTTGACGAGTTTCTGGATCATTTTGAGGATGTCGCCGTCGGTGACCTCCTTCGCGCCGCCTTCGGCGGTCTTGAAGAGGAGGATTTCGCCTTTGATGGCGCGGTTGGCGCTCAGGGCCACCGCGTCCTTCGCCTTCATCGCTTCCTTGATGGCTTCCTGGATTTGCTGTTCGAGGGACATGTGTTTTCGTTTTTAAGTACACAAATATAGGAAAAAATCGTATCTTCGCACAGAACAACCTTAACAACTGTTACCATGAAACTGATGAAACGCATTGCGGTGGGCCTCGCCTCCCTGCTCCTCCTCACCTCCTGCAGCATCCTGCAGAAAGCGGCCAGCGCCACCTCCCTGGGCGGCAACACCGGTTCCGCCATCTCCGCCATCTACAACGTGCTCAAGGCGGCCGGCGGCATCGACCTGTCCAACCTGACGAACATCATCAACATCGGCAAGATCCTCACCGGCGCCGGCGCCCTGTCGAATGCCACGCAGGCCTTCACCGACGAGTTCTCCCAGGCCCTCATCAACGGCTCCAACAACCTGGTGAACAGCGGCAACGTGGCCAAGGTGCTGTCGGGCCTGAAGGCGCTCAACAACATCGACACGTCCGCCTTCAGCGAGTCCGCGACCAAGGCCTACGCGAACGGCTCGCAGCAAATCCAGCAAAACGACGCAAATGTCAATGCGACGGTGAAGGCCATCACCAGCCTGCTGGGGGCCCTGTAAACCGTCGCGCCTGACTTGGACTATGGAATCTAATATCGGTCTTTTCAACGACTGCTTCCCGCCCGTGATGGACGGGGTGGCCGTTTGCGTCCAGAACTATGCGTACTGGATGCAGAAAAAGGTGGGCGGCGTGTCCGTCATCACCCCCAATGTCCCGGGCGCGGACTACAGCGTCCACGAATACGAGGTGCTTCCGTACTTCTCCGTCCCGGTCCCTTTCCGCAAGCCCTACGTGACGGGCCTCGCGGAAATCGACCCGGCCTTCCTGAAGAAGATCGTGAACCGCCCCTTCAAGATTGTCCACGCGCACAGCCCCTTCACGTCGGGCCTGGCGGCGGCGCACGTCGCCAAGCTCCGTAACATCCCGATGGTGGCGACCTTCCACTCCAAGTACCGCGACGACTTCTCCCGCGTGATCAAGTCCAAGTTCGTCGTGAACCGGATTGTCAAGCGCATCATCGACTTCTATAACCGGGCCGATGAGGTCTGGGTCCCGCAGGCCTCCGTGGAGGAGGTGATCCGGGAGTACGGCTTCAAGGGCCCCGTGGAGGTCGTGGACAACGGCAGCGACCTCGTCGCCGACTATCCCGAGGCCTTCTTCGCCGATGCGCGCAAGGACCTCGGCATCGGCCCGGACGAGTTCGTGTTCCTGTTCGTGGGCCAGCACATCTGGGAGAAGAACCCCCGCTTCGTCATCGACGCCCTCGAGAAAATCAAGGACGTCCCGTTCCGGATGTACTTCGTGGGCACCGGCTATGCGGCCGATGCGATGAAAGACCTCGTCGCCGAGAAAGGCCTGGACCGCCAGGTCACTTTTGTGGGCATGCTCACGGAAAGGGCCGATATCGTCAAGTACTATGCGGCGGCGGACCTCTTCCTTTTCCCGTCGCTTTACGACAACGCGCCGCTCGTGGTCCGCGAGGCCGCGGCGCTGAACACGCCTTCCGTGATGGTGGAAGGCTCCACCGCCGCCACCATTCTCAAGGACGGCGAGAACGGCTTCCTCATCCCGAACGACCTGGACGTCTTCGCCGCCAGGCTCCGCGAACTCATCCACGATCCGGCCCGCGTACACCGTATAGGCGTTCAGGCCTCCCGAACCATCGTCCGCTCCTGGGAGGACGTGGTAGGGGAGGTCCTGGATCGTTACAACAGGCTGATCGCCCGGAAAAAGATGTTGCCGCTGGGATAATTACGCTTCCGGCGCCGGCTCCGCGGTCGCTTCGGCGGCCTCTTCGAGCGTAGGCTCCGCCGCCGGCGCTTCCCTGCTTTCATTGACTACTTCCTCTTCCAAAGGCTTCTCCTTCTCCTTGTGGAAGGGGACGCCGTATTTGGCGAGACGGTTCGTGAAGAACAGGAAGCAGAAGGCTGCGACGAGCACGACGATCAGCCAGAAGAAGAACTTGCGCCAGGCGGCCTTGCGGCGGGCGACGGGATCCACGGCGGTGAGCTTCGGGAACTTGGCGACCTCGGTGAGGCCCTTGCCGTACTTCACGCTCACCAGCGAGGAGGCGTTGATGGCCCATCCGTTGGCGTTGAGGACCGGCCCCAGGTCGCGCCTGCGGAGCTTCCGCCAGGCGATGAACACGGACGGCAGGGAGATGATCAGCATCAGGGCGGCGATGAGGATGATCCACTGCCACCACTTCAGCGCGGCGAGGCCCTTGACGATGCCTACGAGGATGGCGCCCACGGCGGCGACGGCCATGCCGATGGCGGCGGCGATGCCCGCGAACCGCGCGATGTCGAACGGGGCGGCCTTCTGCGCGGCGTCCGCGCCGGCCTTGGTCGCGCCCTCGGCACCCGCCGGGGCGGTCGTGGCCTTGTCCGTGATGGTGGACAGCGTGCCTTCGCCCTTGGCGTTCTTGTCGGAGGCGAACTTGTTCACCTTGTCGTTGATCCAGCGGCCCGCCTTCTTGTACGGAGCCCAGAAGGCCTGGCGGAGGCTGAGCGGGTTCTCGACGATGCTCGTCACGACGGCGCTCCAGTCGTTGCCGTCGCGGTCATAGAACACGGCGTTCTTGCCCGGACGGAGACCGTCCACGTCACCCTTGGTGAGGACGGCGGCGATGTTCATCGCCTTGCCCAGTTTCTCGCTCTTGCACGCGCAATAGAGGATGTACATGCCGCTGAGGGAGGAAATCTCCGGATGCGGGCCGTCCACGCGGACGCAGAGGTCCGTGGAACGCTGGTCGATGTACAGGCGGCCGGCCTGGAAGATGGCCTTCCGGTCGGGATCGTAGAAGTCCGCGAACACCACGTAGTTGTTCAGGAAGTCATAGAAGTTGTGGAAGAGGCGGAGGAGCTTGTCCACGGCCTCGATGGAGAGGGCCTCCTCTTCGAGCGCCTTGTCGGCCTCGACGAGCTTCAGGAGGGCCTCCTTCTGGTCCGCCTTCAGGAGGGCCTTGACCTCGTCGATGCCCAGGGCTTCGACCTCGGCGCCCTTCTTGGCGTCCATCCAGGCGGTGTAAGGGGCGAACTTGCCGCAGATGTCGGCCCATTCGGCCTCGGTGAGGGTCTTCTTGTCGGCGTCCAGCACGAGCGCGCGCATGCCTTCGATGGCGGCCTTCCAGGCCGGGTTCACGGCGTCGAGCGGGAGGATGCCGTCGGCGGCGGGCTTGGCCAGCGGCTCGTCGGCGATCGCCGAACCGGCCTCGGCCAGGTTGCCCTCGATGGCGCCGATCTTGTCGACGGAGACGTCCACGGCCGGGGCGATGGCCTGGTCGAAGCCGATGAGCTTGCAGCGCATGAAGAAGTCCGCGACCTTGTCCTTCAGCGCGTTGACGGCGGCGAGGGCGTCGGCGGTCTTGTCCCCGAAGGGGAAGACCTCCTTCGTGCCGGCCGCCTGCCAGGTCGCGTAGTCCGCGAGGGCGGTGTAGAAGGCTTCGATATGGTCGGCGGTGACGCCGTCGGCGCCGCTGCGGTCCGCGGCCTTGCCGATCTTCTCGGTGATCGTGGTGACGAGCGCGGCGAGCTTCTCGTCATCCGCGCTGGCGGGGGTGATGACGCCGTCGCCGTTGAACTTCGTGTCGGCGAAGATCTTCGTCATGTCCGCCGTGTCCTCGAGGGCGATGGAATCCTTCTCCAGCTTGAGGTTTGCGAGGATCTGCTTCGCCGAGGCGAGGAGCTTCGCGCCTTCCGGATTCTCCTCGTTGAAGGCGGCGAAGGGGATTTCGGTGCCGCGGGTGAGGAGCAGGTCGTGGTCCTTGAGGACCGTGGTGAGCCACTGGGCGGTGGCGATGACCTCGTCCACGCGGATGTTCCCGTCGTGGTCCGCGTCGATGAGCTCGAGGGTTTTCTGGTCGAATTCCAGGTTCTTGGCCGGGCAGCTGAGGACGGTCCACAGCTTGCGGTCCAGCTCGCCCAGGTGGGCGATGTCGGCCCCGGAGGTGATTTTCACCCGGACGGTCCCGCCGACCGAGGTGAAGGTCCAGTTGTACTTGTCCATTATCAGTGTGTTTAGATGTTTCCGATTAAACAAAATTCGCAAAAAAAAATGAAAGGGACAAAAAGTTTTGCAATTGACGGAAAAATCCGTATCTTTGCCGTCCAATTTTATGAAATGGCCGATGAGCTCCAGAAGAGACAGGCACGGTGCCCGTCCGCTTACGGTCCGAAACTCTAACAAAGTTTTTGATAATGTACGCAATCGTTGACATTGCAAGCCAGCAGTTCAAGGTAGAAGCTGGAATGGACATCTTTGTGAACCGCCTCGCGGCTCACAACGGTGAGTCTGTCGAGTTCGACAAGGTGCTCCTCATCGACGAGGCCGGCGCCGTCAAGGTCGGAACTCCGTATGTGGAAGGCGCGGTCGTCAAGGCCACCGTCGTCGATGACGACGCCAAGGCGAAGAAAGTGCTTGTTTTCAAGAAGATCCGTCGTAAGGGATTCCAGACGCTGAACGGCCACCGCCAGAAGCTCACCAAGATCCACATTGACGCTATCGCTTAATTCAGGAGGAATCAACTATGGCACACAAAAAAGGTCAGTCCAGTTCCAAGAACGGTCGTGAGTCCCATTCCAAGCGACTCGGCATCAAGAAGTTCGGTGAGGAAGTCGTGAAAGCCGGCAACATCATCGTCCGTCAGCGCGGCACCGCCCACAATCCCGGCCTGAACGTCGGTATGGGCAAGGACCACACCCTCTACGCCCTCGTGGACGGAACTGTCAAGTTCACCCGCAAGCGTAACGACAAGTCCTACGTTTCCGTTCTCCCCCTCGAGAACTAATCCCGGAGGACACAGATTTTAATTGGAGGACTTGTGCCGCATCCCGGTGCAGTCCTCCTTTGTCATTTATAAACTATGCTTACTCTCAAACTCCTCCGCGACGATCCCGAATACGTGATCCGGAAACTCGCCGTCAAGAATTTCGACGCCCGCGCGATCGTGGAAAAGGTGATCGCCCTGGACGACAACCGCAAGGCCCTCCAGACCGAGTCCGACGCCCTCCTCTCCCAGCAGAAGAAGGCCGCGGCCGAGATCGGCGCCCTGATGAAGCAGGGCAAGAAGGCTGAGGCCGAGGCCGCCAAGGCCGAGGTCGCCGCCCTCAAGGCCCGTTCCAACGACCTCCTCAAGCAGGCCGACGACAACAACAACGAGCTCCAGGCCCAGCTCGTCCTCCTGCCGAACATCCCCTGCGACCTCGTTCCCGAAGGGAAGGGCGCGGAGGACAACCTGGTCGTGAAGATGGGCGGCGAGGAGCCCGTGCTCCCCGAGAACGCCCTCCCGCACTGGGAGCTCGCCAAGAAATACGACATCATCGACTTCGACCTCGGTGTGAAGATCACCGGCGCCGGTTTCCCGGTGTACAAGGGCAAGGGAGCCAAGCTCCAGCGCGCCCTGATCAACTTCTTCCTGGACCGCAACACCGCCGCGGGCTACCAGGAGGTGGAACCTCCGGTGATGGTCAACGCCGCCTCCGGCTTCGGCACCGGCCAGCTTCCCGACAAGGAAGGCCAGATGTACCACGCCACCGTGGACGACTTCTACATGGTCCCGACCGCCGAAGTCCCCGTGACGAACATCTTCCGCGACGTCATCCTCGGCGCCGACCAGTTCCCGCAGAAGCTGACGGCCTACACGCCCTGCTTCCGCCGCGAGGCCGGTTCCTACGGCAAGGACGTGCGCGGCCTGAACCGCCTGCACCAGTTCGACAAGGTGGAGATCGTGCGCATCGAGAAGCCCGAGAACAGCTACGCCGCCCTCGACGAGATGATCGCCCACGTGGAGAAGCTCGTCCAGGACCTCGGTCTTCGCTACCGGATCCTCCGCCTGTGCGGCGGTGACATGAGCTTCACCTCCGCCATCACCTACGACTTCGAACTCTGGTCCGCCGCCCAGGGCCGCTGGCTCGAGATCTCTTCCGTCTCCAACTTCGAGAGCTACCAGGCGAACCGCCTGAAGTGCCGCTACAAGGACGAGAACGGCAAGACCCAGCTCGTGCACACCCTGAACGGCAGCTCGCTGGCGCTCCCGAGAGTCGTCGCCGCGCTGCTGGAAGACAACCAGAAGGAAGGCTACATCGAGATTCCGGAAGTCCTCCGTCCCTACACCGGCTTCGACCGCATTGGATAAGCCGCGGATCATACTCGGCATCGACCCCGGAACCCAGCTGCTGGGTTTCGGGGTTGTCCGTGCCGTGGGCAAGAAGGCCGAGTACGTGGACATGGGCATCCTGGACTTGAGAAAAGAAAAGGACGCCTACACGAAGCTGCAGGCCATCTATGACTGCATTTCCGAGGTGTGCAAGTCCTACCATCCGGACGAGCTCGCCATCGAATCGCCGTTCTACGGCAAGAACGCGCAGGTCGTGCTGAAGCTCGGCCGCGCGCAGGGGGCCGCGATCATCGCCGCCCTCGAGAACGGGGTCGCCTCCGTGACGGAATACGCGCCCCGCAAGGCCAAGGAGGCCATCGTCGGCAACGGCGCCGCCTCCAAGGAACAGGTCCAGCTGATGCTGGAAAAGACCCTCGGCGTGAGGTTAGCCGCCGAGCACCTGGACGCGACGGACGCCCTGGCCATCGCCCTCTGCCACCATTACGAGACGTCGAACCCGATCGCGTCCGTGAAGGGCAAGGGGGGCTGGGAGCAGTTCCTGAAGGACCATCCCGACCGCGTCAAATAATTTTTTAAAAAATTTACATCAGTCGGTTAAACCTGCGCGTACGCGAGGCGTCTAACTGCACTGTACGGCCCAAGAAAGGGCGAATTGTGTTTTTTTATGTCTACAAGAAGGATTCTGCTTAGCCTGGTCGGCCTGTTCGCCTCGTTGGCGATGATGGCCCAGAATGTCAATGTCACTGTGAAACTGCAAGATGCCGCGAGCGGAGAGCCCGTCGGCTTTGCGACCGTTTCCCTCACCCCCGAAAAGGGCAATGCCAAGTATTCGCTGTCCGACCACGACGGCAAGGCCGTCATCGAGAAGGTCCGCGCCGGCAAGTACACCCTCAAGGCCGAGATCATGGGCTACAAGCCCTATCAGCAGGCCGTGGAGGTCGGGAGAGAGGCCCTGGACCTGGGCGTGATCAAGATGGACCTGGACCAGGAAGTCCTGGACGCCGCTTCGGTCTCCGCGACGGGCAACTCGATCATCATCAAGAAGGATACGGTCGAGTATAACGCCTCCTCGTTCAAGACCACCGACACCGACATGCTCATCAACCTGCTGAAGAAGCTCCCGGGCATCGAGGTCGACGACAGCGGCACCATCACCGCGAACGGCGAGACCATCACGAAGATCACCATCGACGGCAAGACCTTCTTCCTGGACGATCCCTCCATCGCTTCCCAGAACCTTCCTGCGAAGATGATCGAGAAGGTCAAGGTCGTGAAGAAGAAGTCCGAGCAGGCCGAGTTCACCGGCATCGACGACGGCAACGACGAGACCATCATCGACCTCTCCGTGCAGAAGAGCATGATGAACGGTGTCTTCGGCAACGTCACCGGCGGCGTCGGCCACGACATCCCCTCCAAGGAGAACGACATGAACGACTGGCGCTTCAACGGCAACGGCATGATCGGCCGTTTCACCGACAGCAACCAGATCAGCATCATCGGCAACGGCAACAACGGCGCCGGCGGCATGGGCTTCACCAACATGGGCGGCAACATGATGGGCCAGATGATGGGCGGCGGCCGCGGCATGGGCGGCTTCGGTGGCGGCATGGGCGGCTTCGGCGGCGGCATCACCACCTCCTGGATGGGCGGTGTCAATGCGGCGGCGGACCTCCTGGACGACAAGATGGAATTCTCCGGCAACTACATGTACAGCGGTTCCAACACCGAGTCCATGCAGGAGTCCTATCAGGAGAACTATTTCAAGGACGCTCCCACCCAGATCCAGGAGACCTCGAATTCGAGCTATCAGCGCAACAACGGCCACCGGGTGGGCGTGCGCATCGACCATAAGTTCTCGGACAACACCTCCATCCTGTTCCAGCCGCAGTTCAACTACAGCCAGGGCGGTTACAACCAGACCCAGGTGTTCGACACCTGGCTGGAATCGAAGGCCGACGGCAACAAGCTGAACGACGGTTTCTCCACGAACAACGGTCTCAACAGCAACTGGCAGGCGAACGGCTTCATGCTCTTCCGCCAGCGCCTGGGCATCCCCGGCCGCACCCTGTCCGTGAATTTGAACTGGACCCTCTCCAACAACCATTCCGACGGCTACAACCAGTCCATCACCAACACATACGCCGGCTTGGCTCCGCAGATTGTCAACCAGCGCGTGGACCAGGCCTCCAAGACGCAGAACGCCAGCGCCCGTCTCGTGTATACGGAGCCGTTGGGCGGCGGTTTCTATGTGGAAGGAAGCTATCAGTACAGCTACAACCTCTCCAACACCGACAAGGACGTCTACAACAGCAAGGCCGGTGATTTCGTGATCGACTATGATACGCATACGATGAAGTATCTGGGCGATGGCGGCCGGGACGAAGACTACTCCAGCAAGATCCTGAACCGGAACATCAACCAGAGCGCCGGTCTCGCCTTCATGTATCAGGAAGGCGACGTCCGCGCCCAGCTGGGTGTCACGGCGAACCCGCAGAACCAGCACAACGAGACCAACGGCAAGATGTATGACAACAAGGTCCTGAACTGGTCTCCGCGCGCGATGCTCTTCTACGACTTCAACGACAACGCGAACATCCGCCTCAACTACAACGGCCGCAGCGGCCAGCCTTCCACCTCCCAGTTGATGCCTGTGCTGGACAACTCCAACCCGATGTCCATGTCGCTGGGTAACCCTTACCTGACGCCGTACTTCAACCACAACGGCCGGATGGAGCTCGAGTTCTCCAACCGCGCCACCTTCTTCACCGCCCGCCTGAACCTGCAGGGCGGCATGAACCAGAACCCGATCGTCAATGCGTCCTGGAATGACGCGAGCGGCCGTCGTTACACCTTCCCGGTGAATGGCCGGAATACCTACAACGGCAGCGTCCGGATCATGGTCAACGCCCCGATCGCGAAGTCCAACTTCTCCATTTCCAACAACGCCAACATCAACTACTCGATGTCCACCAGCTATGTGGGCGCTTCCAAGCTGGACACCGACCGCTTCTGGAACGACAAGAAGACGGAGTTCGACTACGAGAAGTTCCACGACGCCTATCCCGACCTGAACAACACCCCCGACTTCATCGTCAACGCCACCCAGACCCTGAGCGTGATGGAGCGGCTGAACCTGACCTACCGCAGCGACGACCTGGAGCTCCGCGTCAACGGCGGCACCCGCTTCAACAAGCCCTGGTATAGCGTGAAGACCACCAACAACACCGAGGACATCACCTGGAACAACTCCGTGGGCGGTTCCATCAACTGGACCATCGGCTACACCGGCCTGCAGTTCACGACCGATGCGAATTACAACTGGTACAACGGCTACAAGACCGAACAGCCTTCCCGCCTGATCTGGAACGCCGGCCTCTCCTGCCCGATCATCTACAACTCCGCGACGATCTCCCTGAATGCCTATGACATCCTGGGCCAGCGCAAGAACCTGAGCACGACGCAGAACGAGAACCTCTACTCCGAGTCCCGTTCCCTGTCCATCGGCCGGTACGTGATGCTGTCCTTCACCTGGCGCTTCGGCACCTTCGGCGGCCGCAACGGCCGTATGGGCGGCTTCGGCGGCGGTCGTGGCGGCTTCGGTGGTGGCCGTGGCGGCTTCGGCGGCGGCCGTGGCATGGGCGGCGGCATGATGGGCGGCGGCGGTTTCCGCGGCGGCTTCTAGCAGCCCCTATGACGGTTGGTGAGCTTGTCGAACCACCGTCATTCCCGGCGGCTCCTGAGCTTGTCGAAGGATGACCGGGAATCTCTTCTGTCATTCCGAGCGAAGCGAAGGAATCTACTTCATGGCGGTCACATACGACCGCCATTTTTCAATCAATGCGGTCATGTCCTCGGGCAGGGGAGCCTCGAGGAAGATGCGCTGCCCGGTGCGGGGATGGGTGAAGCCCAGGGTGCGGGCGTGGAGGGCCTGCCGGGGGCAGATGGCGAAGCAGTTCTGGATGAACTGGCGGTATTTGGTGTAGATGGTGCCCTGGCGGATCTCGGAACCTCCATACCGTTCATCGTTGAAGAGGGGATGGCCGATGGACGACATGTGGACGCGGATTTGGTGCGTGCGCCCGGTCTCCAGACGGCATTCCACGACGGTGATGAAGCCGTAGCGTTCCAGCACTTTCCAATGGGTCACGGCCCATTTCCCTTTCTCCGGATCGTCGTACACGCGGAAACGCAGGCGGTCGTTCGGGTCCCGGCCGATGGTGCCCTGGATGGTGCCCTCGTCCTCGGCGATGTTGCCCCAGACGACGGCGGTGTAGACGCGGTCGATGGAATGGACGAAGAACTGGTCGGCGAGATGGGCCTGCGCCTGCGGGTTCTTGGCAACCACCAGCAGGCCGCTCGTGTCCTTGTCGATGCGGTGCACGAGCACGCCGAGACGCTCGTCTTCGCCGTCCGGTCCCTGAGAAATGCCCAGGTAGTAGGCGAGCGCGTTCACGAGCGTCCCGGTGTAGTTCCCGTGCCCGGGATGGACCACCATCCCGGCGGGCTTGTTGATGACGAGCACGTCATCATCCTCGTAGGCGATGTTCAGGGGGATGTTCTCCGGCAGGATTTCCACGCCGCGCCGCTGGTACGGCATCACGAACTTGATGACGTCGCAGGGGCGGATGATGGTGTTGGCCTTCGCGGGCTTGTCGTTCACGAGGACATAGCCCAGCTTGATGGCCTGCTGGACACGGTTGCGGGAGGTGTCCTCCTGGTGCGTGGTGATGAACTTGTCCACGCGCAGCGGCGCCTGGCCCTTGTCGGCCACCAGGCGGAAATGCTCGAACATCTCCTGTTCGTCCTCCTGCGGGAGAAGGGTCTCGTCGTCGAGGGGGAACATTATTCGGTCGGAATCTTCTCGGGATCGAGGGTCAGGTACAGGTTGATGGACGATCCGTAGGTGCGGGTCTGGCCCAGGCCGTCCTGCTGGTAGACGACGGCGTTGACGGAATCGGCATAGGTGCGGATGCCGCTGTCGAAGCGGACACGGCCCACGTTCAGATACCGGTCGTGTAGGGCGTCCACGGCGCTGACATACTTCTGGCCGATGACGCGCGGCACCACCGTCGGGCGCTCGTCACTGGAAAGGCCCAGGGTCAGGTCCACGTCGGACCCGCTGACCACGAGGTCGCCGGCGCGCACATTGCGTCCCCGGACCGTCTGCCGGAGCACATTGTTCGTGGCGATATCTTGCGTATAGTTCAGCTTCCCGAGCGACAGGCCGCGGTTGTTCAGCTCCGCGCGTGCCTCGTTCAGCGAATATCCGATCAGGTTGGGCATCACCACCTTCCGGGGGACGATGGAATTGATGGTCAGGAAGATGCTGCGCCCTTTCTTCACCGTGGCCCCGGCCTTGGGCTGCTGCCGGTACACGACACCGGCGCCGAGCCTCCGCACGAACACGGAGTCCGTCACTTTCACGCCCACGTGGCCTGCACGGGCCGCTTCGTGCGCCTCCGCGACCGTCATATTCGTGAAGTCCGGCACCGTCACCGTCCGGTTGTGGCGCGTCACGAGGCTCAGTCCCACCTGCGCCGCCAGGAGCAGTCCCACGACCAGCAAGGCCGCCAGGAGCAGATTCCGCACAATCCAATTGCCCAGAATCCCCTTGCCGACCTCCGCCGCCTTTTTCTTGCTATCTTTCTTTGCCATGGCAAAAAACGTTTCTACTTGTCAACCTACAAAGGTATAAATAATTCTCCGAAAAGCCACCACCCTCCGGCTATGGCCCGTGCCGGTCCCTCGATCCGGTGGAGCGGATGCCACTTTTTCCTCGCATTCCCGAATTCGCACAAGATTGGGCTCCGGCAATCCCCAAAGGCGGAAACAGAGGGAAGGCCCACGTTGCATTCAAGTGCGGTGTTCTAGTGTAAGGTGTTGAAACTAAATATTTTAAGCTGCGAGATTTTTGCGGGGCGTTTTGGAACTACGATTCGGTTTTTCCATTAGTTTTGCGTCAGGAAATGTTTTTTGTCAGAAATTTTATATATTTGTGACACAGAAATCTATTGCTTCCTGTAACTCCTGCATAGGGAAAACCGGACACTTTCTTTAGGGATAAAAGGGAACAGGAAGTATTCAGGAGGCTATGTGCTTGAGCACAGCAGCCTCATTTCCTGTGCGGTCCCGGTCCGGTGCCGCCCTTAGATGCTGGTTACTGTGCTCTCTTGCCCTTGAAAGAGAACACGATGAAATCCAGGATTCCCATCTTGTCCTTGCTGCTACTTTTGGCAGTCTGTTGCGGCGGTCGCGAATCTGCGCGGCAGCGGGCGTATCACGCGCTGGACACGGTCATCCGGCTGTATGAGGCCGGCGCCGATTCCATCGACGCGGAACTGCTGGCGCCGGCCCTGTCCTATTTCCCTTCCAAGGGAGACGCATCGACAAGAGGGAGGCTCTGGTTCCACTGGGGGTTGATTTCTTTCGACCGGGGCGAGTACGACCAGGCCATCGTTTCCTATGAGAAGGCGTTGCAAGAGACCCGGATCTCGGGAGACAGGCATCTCGAAGGGCTGGTCTGCCGCGCCATTGCCGACACCTACAACCGGACCTACAACATCCGCGAGGACACCCTGTATATGCGGAAGGCGTGGCTGGCGTTCGATGCGCCGGAAGATTCGCTGTATCGGGCGGAGGTCGCGCTCCGGCTCGTCGCGGCCCATATGAACGCGCGGGAATGGGACAAGGCGGGCGAACTGCTCCAGGAAGCCCTGCCGGTCTGTACCCGGAACCGGGTCCTCCTCGGCCACTGCCTGAATGTGTACTCCTTCTACCTGCTGAATGCGCCGCCGACGGACCCCGAACGGGCGATCGAGTGTTTCCAGGCGGCGACGGATGCGGGGTTCCGCCTGAGTGACGACAAACTGAGCGACTGGGGGTACGCCTTGTACCTGACCGGGCACAAGGAGCAGGCGGACCGCCTCTGGGACAGCCTGGCGCGGCTCCATCCGGAGGGGTTGACGCAACTTCAATACCGCCAGTACAACCGATATTGCCTGGAGGGAAAAGAGGCCCGGGCGTTGCCGCTGATGGAAAGGATCGTGTTCCGGCAGGATTCCCTGTTGCGCGTCCAGGCTTCGGAAATTGTAAGCCGGGCGCAGCGGGACTATCAGGAGGCCATCGCGGAAGGAGAGCGGCTGACCGCCGCGCGCGAGCGAGATCGGAAGCGGGCGACCTGGATTGTGTCGATGCTGGTCGTCATCCTGCTCGTCATCTCGGGCTATGCCATCTGGCAGGAGGAAAGAGAACGGTTGGCCACGGTCCGCCTGGCGCTGGAAGAGTCGGAGCGGATGACCAAGCGGCTCTCGGAAGCGGAGCATCGGCACATCAACAAGATCGAATCGCTGCAGCGGAGCGCCCGCAACCGGGAGGCGAGCCTGGAAGAAATCCGTTCCGATTATCTGGAGATGCTCCGGGACGGGTATCGGCGGCTGGGGCAGCTGTTCGAGGACAAGCAGTTCGCCGAGACGCAGGTGATGACCGAATCCGTCCTCTACCGGAGGGTCTGCGAAGCGCTCAAGGACATCGATGGCGACAGCAAGGGCTTCCGGCGCCTGCAGAACTACATCGAGGACCATCTGGACCATCCGATCGCCTCCTTGCAAAAGGACATTCCTTCCTTGGACGAGAAGGACATTCGGCTCTTCTGCTACCTGGTCATCGGCTATGACGCCCCGCTGATTGCCGCCTTGATGGAGGTTGGCAAGGAGCGCACGATCCACGATTGGAAAAACCGGCTCGTGACAAAGATCCGCCGCCTGCCCGTCTCCAAGGCCAAACGGTATCTCGACCTGATCCGCTGACGGTTCCCAATCCTTGCAAATCCGGTGGAAAGGGAGTAACTTTGTCTGGTTATGAAGAAGAACCGGACCGTCTTGTTTTTGTGCCTGGCCGCAGCATTCGTGCTGCTGATGAGCGTACCTTTCCTGGTGGAGGGGTGCGGTTGGCTGGCGCTGCTGGGGTTCGTGCCGCTGCTGTGTATGGAAAGGGTGGCGGACGAGCAGGGCTTGAAGCATTTCTGGTGGTGGCATTACGGGACGTTCGTCGCGTGGAACGCGGTGACGACGTTCTGGGTGTGCAACGCGACAGTCGGGGGCGGCATCTTCGCCGTCCTGGCCAATGCGCTGCAGATGTCCCTGGTCTTCGGACTGTTCCGGTGGGTGAAGCGGCGTTTCCGCGGACGCGGTTCCGCGTTGCCGTATCTGTTCCTCGCGGCGGCGTGGATCGCTTGGGAGAAATACTACCTGACGGTGGCGGAGATTTCGTGGCCGTGGCTGGTGCTGGGGAATGCCTTCGCCGGCACAACCTCCCTGGTGCAGTGGTATGAGTTCACCGGGACTCTCGGCGGTTCGCTGTGGATCTGGGCCTCCTCGCTGTCCGTGTTCGGGCTGATGGTGGCGATGTCCGACGGCCGGTTCGCCGCGCGGTGGAACGGGAAGGCCCGCGTCGCGGCGGTGGCCGGGACCGTCCTGGCCCTTTTCGGGCCAATGGTCTGCTCCCTGGTGGTCGGGAGCCGGTATCAGGAGGTTTCCGAGGGAACCGTGCCGGTGGTGATCGCGCAGCCGGACTTCGATCCCTACCATAAGTTCCAGTCGATGACGCAGGACGAGCAGAACGCCGTGCTGCTGGATCTTTTCGCCCACGGGCTGAAAGATTTCCGGAAAGAGCATCCGGACGATTCGTCGACCGTCCTTCTGCTGGCGCCCGAGACGTTCACGTCCGACATCCTCTGCAATGATGTGCCTTACAGCCGGACGTTCCGGCGGTTCGTGTCGTTCCTCGGACAGCACCCGGGGGCGGAAATCCTGTTCGGAGCGTCGTCTTGGACACGGTACGAGCAGGTGGCCCGGCCTTCCGCGAACGCCCGGAAGCTGGGCGACGGCGTGTGGTACGAGACGCACAATTCGGCCTTGATCGTGGATTCCCTGGGACGGTACGGCCTGTATCAGAAATCCAAGCTCGTGCCCGGGGTGGAGATGCTGCCTTATGTGAAGGTGTTGGGGCCCATCGACGACAAACTCCTTGGCGGCGTAGCCGGACGCTGCGTCGGCCAGCCTGCCGTCTCCAACCTGCTGTTCCGGCAGGAAGTGCCTATCGGGTGCGCTGTCTGCTACGAATCCGTGTACGGGGAGCATTGCGCTTCCTATGTTCGTGCGGGCGCTCAGCTCCTGACCATCATCACGAACGACGCCTGGTGGGGGGACACGCCCGGCTATCGGCAGCATCTGAACTATGCCCGGCTGCGGGCCATCGAGACGCGGCGGGACATCGCCCGGTGCGGCAATACGGGCATTTCGGCCATCATCAACCAGAAGGGACACATCCATGCGCGGACGCCCTGGTGGGAACCGGCCGTGCTGAGGGGGACGGTGAACCTGTCCTCCCGCGAAACCTTCTTCGTGCGGGCCGGAGACCTCGTCGGACGCCTCTGCGTGTTCCTGTTCGTCCTCCTTTTCGCCGCCGCGCTCATTCGCCGGAAATAGTCCTATTTGTTCATACATAAAGTTTGATTATTCGCTGGTGATTCTTATCTTTGCGAAAATGTTTGAACAAACTATGCGATCTCTGATCCGGAAATTCAACTTCGTTCCCGTCCTTGCGACCTTCTTTGTGATGGGATTTTGCGATGTCGTGGGCATCGCCACCAGCTATCTCAAGCAGGATTTCGCCCTGAGCGAGTCCTTGGCGGGCTTCATCCCCTCGATGGTGTTCATCTGGTTCCTGTTCCTGTCGGTGCCGGCTGCCATCCTGATGAACCGGATCGGCCGCAAGGCGATGGTGCAGGTGAGCAACGCCGTCACGTTCGTGGGCATGCTCATTCCTTTCTTCTCCTATACGTTCGTCTCCGCGATGGTGGCCTTCATCCTCCTGGGCATCGGCAACACCCTGCTCCAGGTGTCGCTGAACCCGCTGCTGACCAACGTGGTGAAAGGGGAGCGGCTCACCAGCTGCCTCACCGGCGGCCAGGTGGTGAAGGCGGTCTCGTCCTTCTGCGCCCCGTTCCTGGCCCTGGCGGCCACGGCGGCCTTCGGCAACTGGAAGTACCTGTTCACGATCTATGCGGCCATCACGCTGCTCTCTTTCCTCCTGCTGGAAGTGACCGAGATCCCCAAGGAGGCCGAGAGCGGAAAGGCCACGTCCCTGAAGGAGGCCTTCGGCCTGCTGGGCGACAAGACCGTCCTGCTGTTCTTCCTGGGCATTTTCTTCATCGTGGGCGTGGATGTGGGCACGAACACCGTGTCCGCGAAGCTCCTGATCGAGCGTTGTGGCATGGACGTGGACAAGGCGTCCCTCGGCGCCAGCGTCTATTTCATCTGCAGGACCATCGGCGCCTTCCTCGGCACCTTCCTGCTCGCCCGGATGGACGATATCAAATATCTGAAAATTAATCTGTTCCTGGCGGTCGCTTCGATGGCGTTCCTGTTCTTCGTCCGTCCCGCCTGGGCCATCCTCGCGGGCATCGGCGGCATCGGCTTCTTCTGCTCCAGCGTCTTCTCCGTCCTGTTCTCCCAGGCCCTGAAGGCCCGTCCCGAGAAGGCGAACGAGATTTCCGGCTTCATGATCACCGGCGTGTGCGGCGGCGCCGTCATCCCGCCGCTGATGGGCCTTGCGACGGAATGGGTGGGCAACCAGCGCGGATCGCTCCTGGTGATCACCCTGTGCCTGGCGTATCTGGTGTGGTGCGCGTTCGCGGCCGGCCGCCGTCAGCGGGAAGCCTCGATCGTGTAGGTGAAGCTGTCGGCGCGGTAGTAACCGATGTTGTATTCCACGGGAACTCCCTTCTCGTCATAGACGAACCGCTTCCGGATGAGGATCGGGTCGTTCGGGGAGATTTCCAGCTTCTCCGCGACCATGTCTCCCGCCAGCCGGGCGGAAACGGCTTCCTTCGAGGTCTTTACGACGATGCCGTAGTTGGTCTCCAGCATCTCGTAGAGGGGCATGTTGTAGTTCTCTTCGCCCGTGATGGGCAGTTTCGGATTGAAATAGGAGATGAAATAGACGAACGGGAAGGACGGATTTCCGCGCACCCGTTCCATCACCACGCAGCGGGCTTCGTCGTCGACCTCGAAGAAGCCGGCGATCTCGGGATTCGGGCGTTTCCGGCTGATGTGGAGCTCGAAGTTCCGCACCTCGATGCCCAGCATTTTCATCTCCTGGGAGAAGCTCAGCCAGTTCTTGACCCCGCCGCTGATGCTCTTCCGGGCCACTTTCGTGCCGACGCCTTTCTTGCGGACCAGCAGGCCTTCGAAGACCAGCTGGTTGATGGCCTGCCGGAGCGTGTTGCGGGAGATGTGGAGCTGCTCGGCCAGCTCGATCTCCTTCGGGAGCATCTTCCCGTTCTTGTATTCTTCCGACTCGATGAGCTCCCGCAGGAGCTGCTGCGCCTGGATGTGCAGGGGGACGGTGCTGTGGTGGTCGATGGTCATAGTACGGATTTTTCTGCACAAAAGTAGAAAAATTCTATGTTTTATGAAAATCTTTCATATATTTGCACAAACTAAAACTATGTTCATACATATATGAGGAGCCCGAATTACGACAAATACCCCGCTACACGCACCGAAGGCGCGCTTTTTCATAGTTGGGATGCCATCCGTGAAGCGCTGGGCCGTGAGCGGAAGGGACCCCTGGCGGTAGACTGGTACGCCGGCGTGCACGAAGCGGAGATCACCGAAGGCCTGCTGCCCGGTTTCAGCCGGATCATCCGGATGCGGGACCTGATGAAGCCCGAGGCGGAGATCCGCCGGATGACGGATCCGTTCATGACGGACGACGTCCTGTTCGGCTACGTCACGAACCTGCGGATGCCGGATTTCTTCGACGCGGAGAAGCTCGCCGCCGTCCGCACCGAGCTGGAGACGGCGGGGGAGGATGTCCTCATCCTCGGCGCCGGCGCCGCGCTCGTCGCCCCGCAGCACGCCGTCCTGGCCTATGCCGACATGGCCCGCTGGGAAATCCAGCAGCGCTTCCGTCGCCACGAAGTGTGCGGTCTGGGCGTGGACAACCGCGAAGACCCGGTGTCCATCCAGTACAAGCGCGGCCTGTTCATCGACTGGCGGGTTCTGGACTATTATAAAGATACTTTGTTCGCGCGCGTGGACTGGTGGATCGACACCAATGCGGCCGGCGACCCGAAGATGATCTCCCGCGAGACCTTCTTCCGCGGCATCGACAAGACCGCCCGCAAGCCTTTCCGCGTCGTGCCATTCTTCGACCCCGCTCCCTGGGGAGGCCAGTGGATGAAGGACGTGTGCGACCTGGATCGCGAGGTGCCGAACTTCGGCTGGTGCTTCGACTGCGTCCCCGAGGAGAACAGCCTCCTGCTGGAGGTGGAAGGGGTCAAGTTCGAACTTCCTTCCAACGACTTGATCCTCCTCCGCGCCCGCGAAGTCCTCGGAGCGCCCGTCGAGGCGCGTTTCGGCAAGGATTTCCCCATCCGGTTCGACTTCCTGGACACGATGGGCGGCGGCAACCTGAGCCTGCAGGTCCATCCGACCACGCAGTTCATCCGCGAGCAGTTCGGCATGCCCTACACGCAGGACGAAAGCTACTACCTGCTGGACGCCCAGCCGGATGCGGTCGTCTACCTGGGCCTCAAGAAGGGGGTCGACCGCGTGCAGATGATCGAAGACCTCCGGGCCGCCCAGCGCGGCGAGCTCGTCTTCGATGCCGAGAAATATGTGAACAAGATTCCCGCGAAGAAGCACGACCATTACCTGATTCCCGGCGGCACCATCCACTGCTCCGGCGCGGGCAGCATGGTCCTCGAGATCAGCTCCACCCCCAACATCTTCACCTTCAAACTCTGGGACTGGGGTCGGCTGGGCCTGGACGGAAAACCCCGCCCGATCAACGTGGAGCGCGGCCGTCACGTCATCCAGTGGGAGCGTGACACCGACTATGTGAAGGCCCATCTCGCCAACCATTTCAGCGACGTGGCGGAAGGGGAAGGCTGGAAGGAAATCAAGACCGGCCTCCATCCGAACGAGTTCATCGAGACGCGCCGCACCTCCTTCTCGGTGCCGGTGACTTTCCGGACGGAGAACAGCGTGCATGTGCTGAACCTGGTGGAGGGTGAGGAAGCCGTCGTGGAAAGCCCGGACGGGCGTTTCGAGCCGTTCGTGGTCCACTACGCGGAAACCTTTATCATCCCCGCCAGCGTGGAGGAATACACGGTCCGTCCCAGCGGACTGTCCGAAGGAAAAACCTGTATGACCATCCGGGCATCCGTCCGGTTCAACGCATAAGCTTATGTACGAGAACGACCAGAGAACAGTTTTGACCCTCGACGCCGGCGGCACGAACTTCGTGTTCTCCGCCATCCGCGGCGGCGAGGAAGTCGTGGAGCCCGTCCGGATGGACGCGGTCACCGACGACGTGCAGCGCTGCCTGGAGGTGCTGGTGGAAGGGTTCGACCGGGTGCAGTCCCTGCTGGACACCCCGGCCGTCGCCATCAGCTTCGCCTTCCCGGGGCCGGCGGACTACGAGAACGGCATCATCGGCGACCTGCCCAACTTCCCTTGTTTCAAGGACGGCGTCGCGATGGGCCCCTACCTGGAAGATGTCTTCGGACTTCCGGTCTTCATCAACAACGACGGCAACCTGTTCGCCTATGGCGAGGCCCTCTCGGGCATCCTGCCGGAGCTGAACGCCGCCCTGGAGGCGTCCGGAAGCTCGAAGCGTTACCATAACCTCCTGGGCATCACGCTCGGAACCGGCTTCGGCGGCGGCGTCGTCCTGGACGGACGGCTCCTGCGCGGGGACAACGGCTGCGGCGGCGATGTCTGGCTGATGCGGAATGTCCACAATCCGTCGCTGATCGCGGAGGAAAGCGTCAGTAGCCGGGCCGTCCGGCGGATGTACCACGAAGGGGACCCTGCGGACGGCCGGGAACTCTCCCCGAAGGCTATTTTCGACATTGCCGAAGGGAAGCTGGCCGGGAATGCGGACGCAGCCCGGAGCGCCTTCGAGCGCCTGGGCGTCGCCGCGGCCGAAGCCGTGATTCACGCCCTGGACATCGTGGACGGGATCGTCGTGATCGGCGGCGGCCTGTCGGGCGCGGCGAAGTACATCGTGCCGGCCATGGTCGGCGCGATGCGCAAGAACCGCCTGATGCTCACCGGCACCTCGATTCCCTGCCTCCAGATGCAGGTGGAGGACTTGACCACCCCGGAAGGGATGCAGGCCTTCCTCGAGGACCGTTCCTCCCTGGTGCGCGTCCCGGGAACCGGCCGGGAGGTCCGCTACCTCAGCGAGAAGAAGACGGGCGTCGCCGTGTCCCGGATCGGGACCGGCCGGGCCGTCGCCCTGGGCGCCTACGCCTACGCCCTTTCCGGAATCGACAGAAACAACCAATAAACAACCAAACCAATCTCATTATGATTCCTAACCAGATCTGTGAAAGGCGCGGCCGCGCCGGGCGGTTCATCTCCCTCGGGAAGATGTTCCTCGCCGTCGCCGTGCTCTTCCTCGGCCTGGGCGCGGCGCCGACGGCGCTCGCCCAGAGCAGGACGCACCGGGTTTCCGGCCAGGTCGTCTCCAACGGCGAATCCGTGATCGGTGCCTCGGTCCTCATCCAGGGCACTTCCATCGGCACGGTGACTGACGTGGACGGCCTCTTCACCCTGCAGACGGCTCCGCAGGACATCCTCGTCATCTCGGCCATCGGTTATGAGACGAAAGAGGTTCCGGTCGAAGGCCGTTCGAACCTCAACGTCGAGCTCGCGGAGGAGAATCTCCTCCTGAACGACGCGGTCGTCGTGGGTTACGGTGTCCAGAAGAAGGTCAACCTGACCGGCGCCGTCTCCTCCGTCTCCACCCAGGAGCTGGAGGGCAAGCCCATCGCCAACGTCCTGGAAGGCCTCCAGGGCACCACGCCGGGTCTCGTGATCCAGCAGGGTTCGTCCACCCCGGGCGGCACCCCTTCGATGAACATCCGTGGTTTCAACACGATGAACGACAACAACCCGCTCGTGATCATCGACGGCATCGAGGGCTCGCTCGCGAACCTGAACCCCAACGACATCGACCAGATTTCCGTCCTGAAGGACGCCTCCTCCACGGCCATCTACGGATCCCGCGCTTCCAACGGCGTCATCCTCGTCACCACGAAGAAGGGCGCCGAAGGACAGGTTTCCGTCAATTATGACTTCACCTACGGCATGCAGCAGCCGACGGCCCTTCCGACGGTCGTCGATTCCTGGATCTATGCCGAACTCTACAACGAGGCCGCGGTCAATTCCGGCCGTTCCACCAAGTTCACGGCCGAGCAGATCGCCGACTTCCGCAACGGCGGCACCAACGTCAAGTGGATCCGCGAGCTGTACAAGGACTATGCGCCGATGATGTCCCACAACCTGTCGATGACGGGCGGCGCCAAGAACCTCTCCTATATGGCTTCCGTGGGCTATCTGGACCAGAACAGCCTCTTCAAGGGCCCCGGTTACGGTTTCGACCGCTACAACGGCCGTCTGAACGTGAGCCACAAGGTCTCCGACCGCCTCACCCTGACCGCCACCGGCCAGTTCACCCGCAACAAGATCAAGGACCACGCCTACTGGACGGAGTGGATCATCGAGCAGGCGAACCGCATGCCCGCCATCTATGAGATCAAGAATCCCGACGGGACCTACACCTATCCTTCCGGCTCCAACTCCAACTCCCTGGAGCGCCTGGAGGCGGGCGGCTACCGCCAGAGCGTCAACGACGACCTGAGCGGCACCCTCAGCGCCGACTTCAAGATCGTCGAGGGGCTCCACCTCGGCGCCACCGTGGGCGGCCGCGCCCTGAACAACGCCACGCACGAGAACCGGATGGCCTCCAAGGCGGCCGCTTCCGGCGACAAGGAGAACCACATCTCCGAGTCCTTCTACCGGGCGACCAAGCTCACGGCCACCACGACCCTCTCCTACGAGCACACGTTCGCGGACAAGCACAACTTCGCGCTGCTCCTGGGCTACGCCTACGAAGGCGAGAGCGCCAAGAACTTCAGCACCCAGCGCCTGACCGACAATTCCAAGTACGACATCTTCGTCGGCAACCTCAAGGGTGACGACGTCTCCAACGACGGCGGCGCCTCCGACTGGTCCCTCTATTCCGGCTTCGGCCGCCTGACCTACAACTACGACGAGAAGTACCTCTTCGAGTTCAACGTCCGCAACGACTACTCCTCCTATTTCGCGAAGGGGAACCGTTCCGGCCTCTTCCCGTCCTTCTCCCTGGGCTGGCGCGTGTCGCAAGAGCCTTGGTGGGAGTCCATCCGCCCGGTCATCCCGTCCCTGAAGCTCCGCGGCTCCTGGGGTCTGGTGGGTAACAACCGCATCGGCGCCTACCGCTATATGCAGACGGTCACCGTCACGCAGGGCATCACCTTCGGTGACGAGCTCGCTCCGACCGCCTACTTCGCCTCCGTCGATCCCGCCATCAAGTGGGAGACCACCCGGATGGCCGACGCGGGCGTGGACGTGGGCCTGTTCAAGAACGACCTGAACCTCAGCTTCGACTTCTTCCAGAACCGCACGCGCGACATCCTCGTCGGCCTGCCGGTCCCGGGCCTGTTCGGCAACGGCGCCCCGACCTCCAACGCGGCCACCGTGGACAGCTACGGCTGGGAGTTCTCCCTGAACTACCACTTCCGCACCGGCGCCGTGAACCACAACATCGCCGGCAACGTCTCCGACAGCTGGAACAAGGTCATCGACACCAAGGGTGAGGACCTCTTCTTCGGCTACGACGTCGTGTCCATCATCAAGGAAGGCTTCCCGCTGTATTCCTACTATGCGCTGCGCAACAACGGACTGTTCCAGAGCGACGAGGAAGCCGCTTCCAGCCCGCATCTCGAGGGCATCGTCCCGCGCGCCGGCGACATCCGCTACATCGACAAGGACGGCAACGGCGTCATCAACGACGACGACCGCTTCGTCGTGGGCAACGACTTCCCGCGCTACACCTTCGGTCTCTCGTACAACATGCAGTGGAAGGGCTTCTTCCTCTCCGTCTTCGCGCAGGGCGTCGGCCGTCGCAGCCGCTGGATGCGCGGCGAGGCCGTCGAGGCTTTCCACAACAACAACGAGGGCCCGGTCCACGACTTCCACATGGACCGCTGGACCCCGCTCAACCCGAACGCTTCCTATCCGCGTCTGACGATGGGCTCCGAGTCCACCAACAATGCCACGAAGTCCGACTTCTGGATCCAGGACGCCTCCTACCTGCGTCTGAAGAACGTCCAGGCCGGCTACAGCTTCCAGGGTGACTGGATGCGCAAGCTGCACCTGACCGAGCTCCGCACCTTCCTGAGCGTGGAGAACGCCTTGACCCTGTCCCGCATGCGCGGCGGCTGGGACCCGGAATACAATGCCGACGGCAGCGGCCGCGCCTATCCGGTCGCCCGCGTCTTCTCTCTCGGTGTCAATGTCAAATTCTAAAGGAGAGACCGTTATGAAAAAGATACTCTTCACCCTCGCCCTGGCCGTTGTGGCCTTCGGTTCCGTCATTTCCTGCGTTCCGCTGGACACGCCCCCGTATGACCGCGAGACCGATCTGAACTACTGGGAGGAGGACCCGGACGCCGCTTTGAGCGCCCTGAATACCTGCTATACCACCCTGACCGACATGTACGAGCTGGTGTACAGCGACGGCATGACGGACAACGCCTATGTCAAGGGCGGCCAGAACAAAGCCATCGGCAACGGCACCTACGGCACTTCCGAAGGCTATGTCTATGATGTATGGAACCGCCACTACAGCGGTATCCGCGCCTGCAACGAGCTGCTGCTGAACATCGACCGGGTCACCGGTCTGGACGCGGCCCTGAAGGCCCGCTACATCGCCGAGGCCCGCACCCTGCGCGCCTTCCACTACTACGAGCTCTACACCCGCTTCGGCGGCGTGCCGTACCTGAAGGAGCCCATCTCCATCGAGGCCAGCCGCACCGTGGCCCGCGACAGCCGCGAGTTCGTGGTTTCCAGCGTCATCTCCGAACTGAAGGAGGTCATCTCCGGCGACGCGCTCCCGGCTTCCTATTCCGGCGCCGACCGCGGCCGCGTGACCCGCTGGGCCGCCCGCGCCCTCCTCGCGAAGGTGTACCTGTTCGAGGGCGAATTCGCCGAGGTCAAGAACGTGACCGACGACATCATCGCCAACAGCGGCGCCAGCCTCTTCCCGAGCTACGCCGGCCTGTTCGACATCGCCAACGAGTACTGCTCCGAGATCATCCTCTCCACCCAGTACACCCCGGTCATCCGCGAGCAGAACATCATGTACAACATCATCCCGCCGTCCATGGGCGGCTACTCCAACCTGGCTCCGCTGAAGTCCCTGGTGGACAGCTACATCATGCTGAACGGCAAGGCCATCGACGAGGCCGGCTCCGGCTACGACCCCGCGAACCCCTGGACGGGCCGCGACCCGCGCCTGGCCGCCACGGTGATGTATCCCGGCAATTCCTATCCGCTCGCCGGCGGCGGCACGCAAGAGCCCGCCTGGGACGGCCAGGACGCCTACAACTCCACCTCCGACGTCACGCCGACCGGCTACTACATCCGCAAGTGGTGGGACAACACCTACCGCCTGACCCTCCAGTCCGGCCTGAATCCGATCCTGATCCGCTACGCCGACATCCTCCTGATGAACGCCGAGGCCAACGCGGAGCTGGGCACCCTGGACGCCGCCGTCTGGAACAAGACCATCCGCGCCATCCGCGAGCGGGCCGGCTTCACCGACGCCGGCGCCCTCGAGTTCCCGGCCTCCGGCGATCTCAAGACCATCGTCCGCCGCGAGCGCCGCAGCGAGCTGGCCTTCGAAGGCGCCCGCCGGGCCGACATCATCCGCTGGAAGATCGCCGACCAGGTCCTGAACGGCTGGTGCCACGGCCTCTACACCGGTGAGACGGTGGGTACCGACAACGGCTTCGCCCGCATCGAGAACCGCCAGTTCAACGCCGAGAAGCACTACCTCTGGCCGATTCCGCAGAAGGAGCGTGACCTGAACAACAACTTGGATCAGAACCCTAACTGGTAATCGATTATGAAAAAGATCATCGCCATATTCTCCGCCCTGCTGGCCGTCGCGACGGCCTGCCAGAAGCATTATGAGTTGAACACCTCCTTCACGATGCCGACCTCCCTGTCCTCTCCGTCCTCGGTGGTGCTGGATGTCACCTCCACCGCCACGGTCGAGCTTTCCTGGACCGGCGGCGGCGCGGCCGACGGCGGCATCGTCCTGTACGAAGTCCTCTTCGACCGGGCGGGCGGCAACTTCTCCGAGCCCCTGACCGTGATGCCGAGCGACCTCGGCGCCGGCCAGACCCTGACCCTGAGCCACGCCACCCTGAACACCATCGCCCGCAAGGCGGGGGTCGCCCCGAACCAGTCCGGTTCCTTCATCTGGACGGTCCGCGGTTCCCGGGGCGGTGTCTCCAAGGTCTTCGACGGCTATGAGACTCTGAACGTCACCCGCGGCGAGGGCATCGACAACATGCCCGAGCGCCTGTACGTGGCCGGCTCCGCCGCCAAGGAGGCGGGCCAGGAGTTCCGCGTGGTGGAAGAGGGCCTGTATTCCATCGTCACCCGCCTGGGTGCCGGTTCCCTCCGCTTCACCTCCGAGAAGGGCGGCGGCCTGGTGTTCCACGCCAGCGCGGCCGGCAAGCTCGTCGAGGGAGAGGGCGACTACACGGTGCAGGAAGCTCCTGCGACCGGCCTGGCCCGCATCACGGTGAACTTCAACACCCTGAGCCTGAAGATCGAGTCCGTCGAGGCCCAGCTGCACGCAGCCTGGGAGGCGACCGGCGTCGATTTCGCCGTCCTCGAGTACGAGGGGAACGGCGTGTTCTCCGGCGAGGGCGAGGCCGTCTTCTACGGCCCCGGCCGCGACGGCACCCCGAGCTGGTGCTCCTGGGTGGAGGAACGCTATTCCTTCCTCGTGGAGATCGACGGCGTCCAGAAGCGCTGGGGTTCCAGCTTCGGTGGCAACTCCTTCACGCCGGACGGCACCGAGTCCTTCTACTACATCTACGAGTTCGACAAGGCCGACTGGGACGCCCTCTGGAAGATGGATCACGCCCTCGACCTCAAGAACGTCCGCGTGACCGTCTGGACCAACAAGGACAACCAGTTCACCCACATGGTGGAGGAAGCCGGCCCGATCGTGTACGACCAGCCGACGTCCACCCCGGCCGAACTGTTCCTCACCGGCGCCGCCGCCGAGACCGACGGCCAGGCCTTCCGCAAGGACGGCGACAAGTTCGTCGCCTATGCGAAACTGAACGCCGGCGCCCTGTCCTTCGTGGACGGCGAGGGAGTCAAGTACTTCATCCAGAACGACAACGACCTGTACATCGGCAAGCGTTCCTATGACGTGGCCGCCTCCGAGGGCGTGACCCGCGTGACGGTGGACTTCTCCACCAACAAGGTCACCTTCGACGAGATCGGCACCGACGTCCGCATGATCTGGGGCTGCAACTACGAGACCGTCATCGCCCTGAGCTACCAGGGTGGCGGCAAGTTCGCCGGCGAAGGCCGCGTCGTCTTCGTGGACGCTTCCCGTCCGGAGACCAATCCTCCGGGATGGCTGGGCTGGACCGAGGAGCGCTACTACTTCATCGCGACCGTCAACGGCGAAGAGGTGTGCTGGGGCCGTCTCGACGGCGAGGACGCCGAGAACCGTCCCGACGGCGAGGTCTCCGCGACCTTCTACGACATCGGCGAGTTTGCGTGGAGCCAGTGGGACCACCTCTGGAAGATGGGCTCCATCTTCGACAACAGCAATGTGTCCGCCGTCATCAACACCAATGACGAGGGCCACTTCAAGCACAGCTTCACCAAGCAGAGCGAGGATCCGTTCCCGCCGACCGTGGCTCCTTCCGCGCTGACCCTGAGCGGTTCCGGCGCCGAGGTCGCGGGCCAGGCCTTCCGCAAGGTGGCCGACGGCGAGTTCGTCCTCTTCGCCCGCCTGAAGGACGGCAACATCTCCTTCCAGGGCGACGGCAAGAACTACTTCTTCGATGCGGAGAAGGGCCTCCTCCAGGGTGACGGCGAGGGTGTGTCCACGGCTTCCGCCGAGGGCGCCGCGACCAAGCTCACCGTCAACTTCAAGGACCTCACCGTGAAGGCCGAGTCCATCGACAAGGTCCGGATGATCTGGGGTTGCTGCTTCGGCGACATCGTTTCAATGTCCTACGAGGGCGCCGGTGTCTGGAGCGGCAGCGGCAAGTGCGAGTTCGTCCAGCCGGGCGATCCGCGCTGCAGCTGGCTCAGCTGGGTGGAGGAACGCTACTACTTCACCGTGACCGTCGACGGCAACGAGAGCATCTGCTGGGGCCGCCTGGACAGCGAAGACGCCGAGAACCGCCCGGACGGCGAGGTCTCTCCGACCTTCTATGACTGCGGCGAGTTCGGCTGGAGCCAGTGGGACCATCTCTGGAAGATGGCGACCGCGATGGACGGCAGCAACATCGAAGTCAAGCTCTACACCAACAAGGACGGTGTGATGACCCACACCATCACCAAACTCTAAGAATCGAACCCGGTATTCCGCCTTGTTGCACAAGCAGGGCGGAATACCTATCTTTATCCGATGAATCCGATGAAAAAGTCCCAGCTTCGGGCCATCGTGCCCATCATTTGCCTCCTGGCGGTCTCCTGCGCCTGCTCGGACGGAGCCAAGGAGGAGTTCAAGCCCGTCGACGGCGGCGGTTCCGGCGGAACCACCCCCACCGAGAAGGTGGTCTGGCACGAACGGGCGTACGAGACGTTCGGCGCCATCGACCGGTCCTACCGGGTGGCCTCCGGCGCCACGGCCGGGTTCTACAACGAGAACTATCCCAAGGGGAGCGGCGACCTTTCCGCCTCCTATCTATGGCCCTACGACGGCCTGATGTCCGGCGTCGCCCTCCTGAACAAGCTGGGCTATGACGTGGACTACAAGGCCAAGGTGGACCGCTTCCAGGCCTACTGGCGCACCAGCGGCTTGGTGGGCGTGGGCGGCTACGGCTCCCAAACCAACGGCACCGTCGGCGGGGGAGACCGTTTCTACGACGACAACTCCATCGTGGGCCTGAACCTGGTGGAGGCCTACCGGCAGCTGAAGGACCCGGTGTACCTGCAGCGCTGCGCCGACATCGTCCAGTTCCTGCTTTCCGGCGAGGACAACATCCTGGGCGGCGCCCTGTGGTGGTGCGAAGGCCAGAAGAACAAGCCGGGCGTGGACGATTCCAACAAACCCGCTTGCGCCAACGGCTACGCCCAGTGGTTCCTGACCAGCTACTACGACGTCTGCCCCGACGGGGAGAAGGCCGGCGTGCTGGCGCTCGCCAAGCGCCTGTACCAGTGGGAGTATGCGAACCTCCGCGATCCCGAGGACAACGTGTACTGGAACTCCAAGGGCGCCGACGGCGTGATCAACAGGACTAAATGGACCTACAACTCCGGGGCGATGATCGCCGCCGGCGTCCGCCTGTACAAGATTACGGGCGAGGAGCACTACCTCAAGGAGGCCCAGGCCACGGCCGACGGCGCGTACAACTACTTCGTCCGCAGCCGGAGCGGCATCAACCTCTGCTATCCGCTCAACGATCCCTGGTTCACGATCAAGCTCGTGCGTTCCTACATCGAGCTGGAGCCGTACCACAAGGCCTGTTCCCGCTACATCGAGGTCTTCGTGGCCGACTTGGAGCGCGCCTGGAAGGACGCCCGCAACGACCGCGGCCTGTTCAGCGAGGACTGGAGCGGCAAGAACAAGAATCCCGACCGGGACAAGTCCCTGCTGATGCAGGACGCCGTCCTGGAATCCCTCGGGACCATCGCCCTCTATAAAGGAGAAAAGAAATGATGAAAAGAATGTCCGCCGCGCTGGCCGCCCTGCTGTGCCTGGCATCCTGCGGCACGAATGAAGATTATTCCGCGTATGTGAACCCCAACATCGGCACGGTCCACAGCCGCTGGTTCGTGTACACCCCCGCCGCCGTTCCCTTCGGGATGGCCAAGCTGGGCGCGTCCACGAACGGCACCTACGGGAACAACCAGGGCTGGGAGGCCGTTGGCTACGAGGACACCCATACCTCCATCGACGGATTCCCGTGCTTCCACGAGTTCCAGGTGGGTGGACTGGCCTTGATGCCCGTCCTCGGCGAGCCGCTGACCGTCCCCGGCCGTCTGGAAGAGCCCGCCGCCGGCTGGCGCTCCAGCTTCGACAAGGCCGATGAGACGGCCCGTCCCGGTTACTATTCCGTCCTCCTGAAGGACTACGGAATCCGGGCGGAGCTGACGGCCACGCCCCGCGTGGGCTTCCAGCGTTTCACCTTCACGCAGGCTGGCGACGGCCATATTCTGGTGAACGTGGGCACCCGGGAAGGGGAGAGCGGCGCCATCCGCAACGCTTTCGCCGAGCTGGACGGCAACGTCATCAAGGGGTACATCGTCACGGAACCGGAGTATGTGAAGAAGTACCAGGCCGGCGCCACCGTGGAGATGTTCTTCTACGGGGAGCTTTCCCGCGTCCCCGACGGCGCTTCCGTCTTCCACGTGGGGGGAGAGCGCACTCCGGGCGTCTCTGTCCTGGGCCCCGGCGCCGTGCTGAGTCTGGACTATGACGCGAAGGAAGGGGACGAGGTCGTCGTCAAGATCGGCCTTTCCTACACTTCCATCGACAATGCGCGGGCCAATCTCGAAGCGGAGGCCGCCCGGCTGGACTTCGACGGCGCCAAGAAGCAGGCGCTCCGCCTGTGGAAGGAGGCGCTCGGACGGCTGGAGGTTTCCGGCGGGTCCGAGGCGAGTCGCATCAAGTTCTATACGGGCCTGTATCACGCCCTGCTGGGCCGCGGCCTGGCGAGCGACGTGAACGGCGCCTATCCCCGCAACGACGGCGGCGTGGGGCAGATTCCCCTCGGCGCCGACGGCAAGCCGCTGCACAACCATTACAACACGGACGCCATCTGGGGCGGCTACTGGAACCTGACCCAGCTGTGGGCCCTGGCCTATCCCGAGTATTATGCCGACTGGGTCTCCAGCCAGCTGCTCGTGTACCAGGACGCCGGCTGGCTCGGCGACGGCATCGCCTGCAGCAAGTATGTCTCGGGCGTGGGCACCAACATGGTGAGCATCGCCTTTGCCGGGGCCTACAACAGCGGCATCCGGAACTTCGACGTCGACAAGATGTATGCGGCCGCCCGCAAAGACAACCTCGAGTGGGAGGGCCGGATCGAAGGCGCCGGCAAGATGGACGTGGAGCAGTTCGTCCGCAACGGGTATGTCCCGTACGTGGACGATCCGGGCTTCGTCGCCCACAGCGGCGGCGCCACCTTCTCCGTGTCCCATACGCTCGAGTACGGCTTCAGCGCCTATGCGACGGCCCAGCTCGCCAAGCAGCTCGGGCACGAGGAGGACTACCGGCAGTTGATGGACCTGTCCGACGGTTGGGCCAAGGTCTTCGACGACAGCCTCAAGCTGGTCCGTCCCCGGGTCCCCGGCGGCGCGTTCATCGACCACTTCGACCCGCTGGAGTCCTGGCGCGGTTTCCAGGAAGGCAATGCCGTGCAGTACACCTTCTTCGTCCCGCAGCACCCGGATTCGCTCATCGCCCGGCTGGGCGAGGATGTGTTCAACGAGCGGTTGGACGGCATTTTCACCGAGGCCCGCAAGAGCATCTTCGGTGGCGGCAAGACCACCTACGCCTTCTCCGGCATCAACAGCCCGTACAACCACGGCAACCAGCCGTGCCTGCACGAGCCCTGGCTGTTCAACTTCTCCGGCAAGCCGTACCTCACCCAGAAATGGGTCCGCCTGATCTGTGACGAATTCTACGGCACGGACGGCGAGCACGGCTACGGCTATGGCCAGGACGAGGACCAGGGCCAGCTCGGCGCCTGGTATGTGATGTCCACGATGGGCCTCTTCGACGTCCAGGGCGGCGCTCCGGCCGAGCCGACTTTCCAGCTGGGAAGCCCGGCCTTCGACAAGATTGTCGTCCATCTGAACCCGCTCAACGCCACCGGCCGCAAGCTGGTCATCGAGACCAAGGGAAACGGCCCGGAGGCCTACTATGTGCAGGGCGCGACCTTCAACGGGAAGCCCCTCGACGAGAACTGGCTGTACCGGAAGGACATCCTCGCGGGTGGAAAGCTGACGCTTACGATGGGCACCGAGCCTTCCGACTGCTGGAACGCCTCCCGTCCGCCCGTGTCCCGGTAAAAAGAATCCAAACGAATGAAACAGATGCTTCTCAGTCTGATCGCCTTCGTGGCCCTGTCCTGCGGGGACCCGGCCGTGGAGAAATACGACCCCGTCCCGGGCGGGGACGGCGGGGGCACCGTTCCGGTGACGCCCACGCCCCAGCCCGCCGAGGACCATTGGGCCGCCCTGGCCGACTCCTGCACGAACGTGCTGGTGACGAACTTCCTGGACAAGTCCACGGGCACCTTCTGGTCCACGCCGAATGACATCGAGCATTCGACGACCTACATCTATTGGCAGCAGGCCCATGCCCTGGACGTCCTCCTGTATTGCGCGGAGCGCGTGAAGGAGTCCGATCCTTCCCGCGCCGCCCTCTACCTGGAGTATGCCGACAAGTGGTACCGGAACTACGCCAACAACTACAACCGCACCTATCGCGGGGAAGGGGAGTACGGCGGGTTCTTCAACGACTACACGGACGACATGGCCTGGATCTGCCTGACGCTCATCCGGATCACGGAGGTCTCGGGGAACGCGAAGTACCGCGACACCGCCCGGGAAGTCTTCGACCGGTACATCTGGCCCAGGAGGGTCCAGAGGGACAAGGGCACCGGCCTTCCCTGGACGAACCACGCCGAGGACCAGAACAACCTGAACGCCTGCACCAATTCCCCGTCCTGCCTGGTGGCCGCGAAGCTGTACGAGGCCTACAAGGAGAACACCTACCTGGACATCGCCAAGACCCTGTATGCCTACAACATCGCGAACATGCCCGACGCGGAGCGCGTGGAAGAACCGCCGCTGACCTATACCCAGGGCACGTTCGGCGAGGCCTGCCGCCGCCTGTACCACATCACGGGCGAGGCTTCCTACATAGCGAAGGCCGGCGCCGTCCTCAAGTACGCCTTCACCAGCAACCGCTGCACGGATTCCGCCACCGGCATCCTCCGGCACGAGGGCACGAACATGGACCAGAGCCTCTTCAAGGCGGTCCTGATTCCTTATGCGGTGAATTACGTCCTGGACGACAAGGCGGACAGCTACACCGCGCAGACCATCAAGGAAAAGCTGCTGCTCTGCGCCAAGCAGCTGGACCGGCACCTGGACCGCACGATGTATCCGCGGATGTACTGCGACTACTTCTGGGGCACCACCTTCAAGGACGGCACCGCCTCTATGGGCGCCCAATCCAGCGGCGCTTCCCTGATAGAGGGAGTCGCCAGACTTGAAAAGGCCCGGTGAATTTGGAGCGAAGCGACAAAAGTCCCTCCCCCGAGGGGAGGGATTCAGGGAGGGGGTAACGTTGAAATGAAAAAGGGGGGAAACTAATCCAGTTTCTCCCCTTTTTCATTGAACAATTCGTTTTGCAGGACGGTGAAGTCGGTGACTTCCTCGAGGTCCAACTTGACTTTGTAGTGCTTCCGCCACTTGCTCAGGTAGGAGTTGAGCCAACCCCTCCGCAGGTAGGCGCCCAGGATCGGACTGGTTTTCAGGGTCAGGACCTTGTGGCCTTTCTCGATGACGTAGTAGGCGATCTTGCGTTCGATTTCCTCGTCGATCACCACGGTGGAGTGGATCTTGCCGGTGCCGTGGCACAGCGGGCATTGCTCCATCGTATTGATTTCCGTCACCGGGCGGATCCGCTGGCGGGTGATCTGCATCAGCCCGAACTTCGTCAGCGGCAGCACGTTGTGCTTGGCCCTGTCATTTTCCATCAGCTCCTGCATATACTTGTGGAGGGCGTTCTTGTGATCGTTCGACTCCATGTCGATGAAGTCCACGATGACGATTCCTCCCATATCCCGGAGCCGTAGCTGGCGTGCGATCTCTTCCGCGGCGAGCTTGTTGACCTCGAAGGAATTCTCTTCCTGGTCGGCGGTCTTGGTGCGGATGCCGCTGTTCACGTCGATCACATTCAGCGCTTCCGTCGTCTCGATCACAAGATAGGCCCCCTGCCGCATCGGCACCACCTTTCCGAAGGAACTCTTGATCTGCCGCGTGACCTCGAAATGGTCGTAGATCGGCTGCTTGCCCTCGTACAGGTGTACGATCTTCTCCTGCTCGGGTGAAATGAGGGAGATGTATTTCCGGGCTTCGTCGCAGATTTTCTCGTCGTTGATCCAGATGTTGGAGAACGAGTCGTTCAGCAGGTCCCTGAGGACGGTGGTCGTCTTGCTGTACTCCGTGAAGAGCAGCTGGACATTCTTGTTCCGGGCGATCTTCTTCCAGGAGCTCTCCCACTTTTCGATGAGGGCCTTGGTCTCTCCCACGAGCGTGGCCGCGTTCTTTCCTTCGGCCGCCGTGCGGATGATGGCCCCGTAATTCTTGGGGAGGATGCTCTTGACAAGCGTCTCGAGTCTACGCTTCTCCTCTTTCGACGCAATCTTCTGCGAGATGCTCACCTTTTCGGTGAACGGGAGAAGGACAATGTTGCGTCCCGCCAACGAAATTTCCGCAGTCAGTCGTGATCCCTTCGTGGATATCGGCTCTTTCACGATCTGGGAGACGATCATCTGGCCCGGCTTGAGGATTTCCTCGATCTTGCCCTCCTTGGGGAGGGGCTTGCCGACCTCGATCCTCGAATAAAGGTCCGTCAGATTCGTGTTCTGGTTGGACTCCCGCACGAACTGGTCGAACGCGTGGAAGTACAGTCCCAGGTCCAGATAGTGGATGAAGGCTTCCTTCTTGTCCCCGATATCGACGAAGGCAGCATTGAGATTCGGGAGGATTTTCTTCACCTTTCCCAGGTAAACGTCTCCCACCGAAAACTTGTTCCCAGTGCTGGACTCCGTGTTGTACTCGATCAGCCGGTGATTCTCCATCAGGGCGATGTGTACTTCCGTCGATGTGACATCGACGATCAGGTCCTTGTCGGGTTTTTCAGACTCCATCAGGAAATTGGTTTGTTGGACTAAGACAAAAGGGCCTCCGGAACCTCCGGCGAGCCCTTTGCTTTCAGCAGACTGCTAAAATGGCAGACGCGGCAAAGAAGTAAGACTTACTTCTTCTTGTGTCTGTTCTTGCGCAAGCGCTTTTTACGCTTGTGCGTCGCCATTTTATGTCTCTTTCTTTTCTTACCGCTAGGCATAATACTAAAAGATTAATTTATTGTGAATGGATTATTTCTCCTTCACGGCATTCACGAAGACCTTCGCAGGCTTGAAAGCCGGGATGTTGTGCGCAGGGATGGTCATCGTCTGCTTCTTGGTGATGTTGCGGGCGGCCTTCTCAGCGCGATGCTTGATGATGAAGCTGCCGAAACCACGGAGGTACACGGGCTGACCAGCGATGATGGAGTCCTTCACCACCTTGGTGAATTCCTCGATAACACTCTGAACCTGAACTTTCTCAATGCCGGTCGATTTGGCAACCTCATTGACGATTTCTGCCTTTGTCATAGTTAAATTGGTTTAAAGTAAACTGTTTTTCACGCATTTAAGTTGGATTTGCAAAAATAGGGTATATTTTTCACATTTACAAAAGGTTCGCTCTTTTTTTGCCGATTTTGCCCCGTGGCACGGAGATTGCCCCTATGGGAAAGCGAATGAACGCAAGCATCGGGTATGACAATTTGTCACATCCTGTACTTTTTACGTAGTGAGCAGATGAAAGAAGATTTCTTTGAGATGAACGCCCAGCCGGGCGTCGAAGTGAATATCATGCCGGTGGTCGGCGACTCCTCCCTCCTCAAACTGGACGAGTCCCAGCTTCCCGACGCCATCCCTGTCCTGGCCCTGCGCAACGCCGTCGTCTTTCCAGGGACGGTGTTCCCGGTGACCATCGGCCGGGAGAAGTCCATCCGCCTGATCCGTGACGCGGAGTCCCGGGAGGGCGTCCTGGGCGCCGTGCCGCAGACGGACGTGACGGTCGAGGATCCCGCCGAGGGCGACCTCGCCGAGTACGGCACCGTGTGCAAGGTCGTCAAGACCCTGGAGATGCCGGACGGCTCCCTGACCGCCATCCTGCAGGGATTCAAGCGGGTCCACGTGGAAGCGGTCATCGCGACCGAGCCCTATCTCGTGGCCCGGGTCACCTATGAGGAGGACTTCCTCCCGAAGCAGGACGAGCAGGAGATGAAGGTCCTCGCCGATGCGCTCAAGGAGCGGGCCGGCGAGATCATCCGTTCCTCGGCCTTCGCGCCGAAGGAGGCCGTCGGGGCCCTCAAGGCCATCGACAATTTCCAGTTCCTCGTGAACTTCGTCGCGACCACGATCGAGGTGGAGAACTTCGAGGACCGCGTGGACCTGCTCCGGTATGCCGACGTGCACGAGCGGGGCATGGCCCTCCTGAAGGTGCTGGACACGCAGGTGCAGCTCCTGCACATCAAGCAGGAGATCAACCAGAAGGTCAAGAGCGACATCGACCAGCAGCAGCGCGAATACTACCTGAACAACCAGCTCCGCACCATCCAGGAGGAACTGGGCATGGACGAGGGCGAGGAGTTCGCGAAGCTCCGCGAGCGCGCGGAGGGAAAGAAATGGTCCAAGGAAGTGCGGGCCATCTTCGACAAGGAGATGGCGCGCCTGGAGAAGTACAACCCTTCCACCCCGGACTACAGCATCCAGTACAACTACATCCAGTTCATGCTGGACCTCCCTTGGGGCGAGATGTCGGAGGACAACCTGGACCTCAAGCACGCCCAGCAGGTGCTGGACGAGGACCACTACGGGCTGGACCAGGTGAAGGAGCGCATCGTCGAGTACCTCGCCGTCCTCAAGCTGAAGGGGAACATGAAGTCCCCGATCCTGTGCCTGTACGGCCCTCCGGGCGTGGGCAAGACCAGCCTCGGCAAGAGCGTGGCGCGGGCCCTCGGGCGCAAGTACGTGCGCATCTCCCTCGGCGGCATGCACGACGAGGCGGAGATCCGCGGCCACCGGAAAACCTACGTGGGCGCCCTCCCGGGCCGGATCCTGAACGGCATCCAGCGGGCCGGCACCTCCAACCCGGTCATCGTCCTGGACGAGATCGACAAGCTCTCCTCCGACTTCAAGGGCGACCCGTCCAGCGCGCTGCTGGAGGCCCTGGACCCGGAGCAGAACAGCACCTTCCACGACAACTACCTGGACATCGACTATGACCTGTCGAACGTCCTGTTCATCACCACCGCGAACGGCATCTCCACCATCCAGCCGGCCCTGAAGGACCGCATGGAGATGATCAACGTGACTGGCTACCTGGCCGAAGAGAAGCTTGAGATTGCGAGGAACTACCTGATTCCCAAGCAGCTGGAGGAGCACGGCCTCGCGAAGGACGGGCTGGAGATTGACAAGGAGTGCCTCGAGGACATCATCGACGAGTACACCCACGAGTCCGGCGTCCGCGGCCTGGAGAAGCAGATCGCGAAGATCGCCCGCGTGACGGCGAAGAAGATCGCCCTGGAGGAGGAGTACCCGAAGGTGGTGAAGAAGGAGAACCTCCGCGAATACCTGGGCCTGCCGACAGCCTTCCACGACAAGCAGCAGGGCAACGAGGCCCCGGGCGTGGTGACCGGCCTCGCCTGGACCGAGCTCGGCGGCGAGATCCTCTTCGTGGAGAGTTCCGTCTCCAAGGGCAAGGGGGTCCTGTCGATGACCGGCAACCTGGGCGACGTGATGAAGGAGTCCGCGCAGATCGCCTGGCAGTACATCAAGGCCCATCCCGAGCTGGCGCAGATGGACACCGACCAGTTCATGGGCAAGGACATCCACGTCCACGTCCCCGAGGGTGCGGTGCCCAAGGACGGCCCTTCCGCCGGCATCACGATGGTCAGCTCGATGGTCTCCGCCCTCCGCGGCCAGGCCCTCAAGAGCGGCATCGCGATGACGGGCGAGATGACCCTCCGCGGCCGCGTGCTGCCCGTGGGCGGCATCAAGGAGAAAATCCTGGCCGCCAAGCGCGCCGGGGTCAAGACCATCGTCATTTCCGAGGAAAACCGCAAAGATATCGAGGATATCAAGGAAATTTACGTAAAAGGTCTTACCTTTGTCTACGTGAAAGACATCGCGGAAGTGATCGATGCCATCTTTTAAATGGACGTCAAGATAGAACAGACCTGGAAGGAAGCCCTGCGGGACGAATTCGAAAAGCCGTATTTCGCCTCCCTCGTCCGCTTCCTCCACGAAGAAAAGGCAGCCGGAAAGGTGATCTACCCGCCCGGCCGCCAGATTTTCAAGGCCTTCGAGCTCACGCCCCTGCCTCAGGTGAAGGTCGTCATCCTGGGCCAGGACCCGTACCACGGGCCCGGCCAGGCGATGGGCCTTTGCTTCTCCGTGCCGGAGGGCGTCCCGGCCCCGCCTTCGCTGAAGAACATCTTCAAGGAAATCCACGACGACCTGGGCCTGCCGATGAGCGGCAGCCCGGACCTGGAACCCTGGGCCCGGCAGGGCGTGCTCCTGCTGAACTCCGTCCTGACGGTGCAGGCGGGCACGCCCACCTCCCACAGCCGCATCGGCTGGCAGGAATTCACCGACGCCGTAATCCGCACGGTCTCCGACCGCTGCGAAGGCGTCGTCTTCCTGCTCTGGGGCCGGTTTGCGCAGGGGAAGGCCGCGCTCGTGGACACGTCCCGGCATCACGTGCTGACGGCGGCGCACCCCTCGCCGCTGGCGGGCGGCGCTTTCTTCGGCTGCCGCCATTTCTCCCAGACCAACCTGATCCTTCAGGCCGAAGGAAAGACCCCGATCAATTGGCAGTTATGAAAAAGAAAGCCCTGTTCCCCGGTTCGTTCGACCCGTTCACGGCCGGCCATCTGAATATCCTCAAACGCGCGCTCACGATGTTCGACGAAGTCGTCGTCGCCGTGGGCATCAACCAGGACAAGCGCGGCTTCTTCGACATGGACAAGCGGCTGAGCATCATCCGGAAGGCGACGGAGGGGCTGGAAGGCGTGTCGGTCATCCAGTATGACAACCTCACGATCGACACCTGCCGCGAGCTGGGGATCCATCACATCGTCCGCGGCGTGCGGAACATGATCGACTTCGAGACCGAGCGCTCCATCGCCGATGCGAACCGCCGGCTGGCGCCGGACATCGAGACCATCATCATCCCGACCGCCCAGGAGTTCGCGCACATCTCGTCCAGCGCCGTGCGCGACATCCTCAAGCACCACGGCGACTATTCCGCCTTCATCCCGGAAGGCGTCGAGCTATGAAACGGCTCCTGACGGCCCTCCTGGCCGCATTTCTCGCTTTTTCGCTCCAGGCGCAAGAGGATCGCTTCGAGACCCTGGGCGCCAAGCTGGAGGAGTATTTCGCCGCGCTGGCGGGGGATCCCGTCCCCGTGCAGAACGCCGAGTGCGACTTCCTCATCGAGTCTTGCAAAGATTCTCTTACGCGGCAGTTCGTCGCGCTGAAGATCTACGACCATTACCTGAACTCCAAGATCATGGGCGACGAAGGCGTGGCCGTCCATATCGCCGACACCTGGTTCATCCCGGGGAAAGTGGCGATGAAGGACGAAATGGACCTGTTGAACGCCAAGGTGTTCGCGGAGTTCAACCGCCAGGCGCAGCTGGGCGCGGAGGCGCCGGCCCTCGTGGCCAAGGACGACGCCGGCGAAGCGTTCTCCCTGCCCGTAAAAGGGGAGTATACGGTGCTGTACTTCTATGACACATCGTGCTCGACCTGCCGGATCGAGACGCCGCGCCTATGCAACTTCTTGAAAGAAACCGACTTCCCGCTGAAGGCGGTCGCCTTCTACACGGGGGACAAGGAGGAGGAATGGGCCCGCTATCGGGCCACTTCCCTGAACGTCCCCGGTCTTGTCCACGTCTGGGACCCGGACCTGGAATCCGACTTCCAGCGGAAGTACGGCGTCCTCCAGACGCCCCGGATGTTCCTCATCGGCCCGGACGGGACGGTCCTGGGCCGCGGGCTGGACACGCCGGCCCTCCGGATGCTCACGGAACAGCTTTCCGGGAAGGAAGGCTATGTCTATGGCACCCAGGAAGGAACGTCCCTCTATGAGAAAGTGTTCGCCGGCTATGGGGACGACCTGAAGCCCGAGGACGTCCTGGACGTCGCCGCCTACGTGGCGGAACGCACCTACGGCGAGGGCGACACGGACTCCTACAAGCATATGGAAGGCGACCTGCTGTACTGGCTGTCTTCGCAGACGGGAGAGGTCTACAAGGAAGGAACCCGCCTGTTCATCGACAAGTACATCCTGAACGAACCCGGTCTCTGGAACCAGGACGAGGATGTCTCGCAGGTGATGTCGATGGCCTTGATGATGAAGGAGTTGCTGGCGCGGACCCCGGTCGGCTCCACCGTCCCGGACCTGAAGGTCCACGGCACCCTCCTGCGCAAGCCCTGCCTCTTCCGCAAGGGCTCGAAGGACGGCGTCTTCTCTCTCCGCAAGGCCGACTATCTGGTCTTCTACACGAACGGTTGCGGCCGTTGCGAGGAAACCCTCGCCGCCGCCCGCGCCCTGGCGGACGCCAAGGCCAAGGTTCTCCTCGTGAATATGGACACCCTCCTCGAGAATCATTCGGAGGAAGCCCATCAGCTCCTGGACGCCTTCGACCTCTCCGGCCTCCCGTACGTGATGCAGCTCGGCCCCGGCGGGGTCGTGCTGCACAAGTATATGGAGTTGTAATCGATCAGGTTATAAGTGTAAAACAGGCGTTCCTACACTTATTTCGGCCAAAATAAAGAAAATAAGTGCGAGAACGGGGTGTTTCGCACTTTTATGGACATAATTCCAGGGTAAGCCCGGAATGAAGGGGTATCTGCCCTACAGCATCAGGCCGGCGCGGACGCGGTCGGCCGTTTCCTTGCCTTTCAGGAGCTCCACGAGGGCGAGGCCGAAGTTCACGGCGTGGCCGGCGCCGCGGCCGGTGACGAGGCGGCCGTCCACGACGGCGCTCTCGGGCGTGAAGACGGCGCCCTTCGCGATCATCGGGTCCTGGAAACCGTCGAAGCAGGTGAAGCGCTTGCCGGCGACGTCGTCCAGCTGGGCGGCGACGAGGCCGGGGGCGGCGCAGATGGCGGCCACGACGCCGCCGGCGTCGTAGCACTTGCGCATCAGCGCCATCAGGGCCTTGTCGGCCGCCAGGTTCTTGGAGCCGGGCATGCCGCCCGGGAAGATCATCACCGCGGGGCAGTCGTCGTTGAAATCGTCGCGAGTGAGGTCCACGCTCACGGTGATGCCGTGGGAACTGGTCACGAACGGGTCTTCGTTGATGGATACGGTCTGAACGTCCACTCCTCCGCGGAGGAGGACGTCGCGGGTGGCGATGGCTTCCATGTCTTCGAAGCCGTCGGCGAGGAAAATGTAAACGCCTTCCATCAGATTAATTCGTTTATGCAAATACACTGTTGTCAATTATTCGGATGTCGGTGAAATGCCAAATGATTGTCCACCGCACATTCATATTGTCCACGTTACCCCATCTCTAAATCCCTTCCCTCGGGGAAGGGACTTACTCTCGCCTGACGGCTCAAAGGGTTTATCTTCTTCTGGCGATGGAAATGTAGTACAAAAGGGTGGCGAGCGAGCCGATGGCCGCGATCACGTAGGTGTAGGCGGCCCATTTGAGGGCGTCCTGCGCCATGGGCTTGGTCTCGTAGCTCACCACGCCGGCGCTGTCCAGCCACTGGACGGCGCGGGCGCTGGCGTTGACCTCCACCGGGAGGGTGATGAAGCTGAACGCCGTCGTGAGGGCGAACATGCCGATGGCGATCCAGAGCAGGGACGGGAAAGCCTGGTAGAAGATGAGGCCGGCCAGCAGGATCCAGGAGATCCAGCTGTTGGTGAACGTGAGGACGGGCACCATCGCCGTGCGCAGCTTCAGGGGGCCGTAGCCCACCGCGTGCTGGACGACGTGGCCGCACTCGTGCGCGGCGACGGCGGCCGCGGCGACGTTGCGGCCGTAGTAGACGTCGTGGCTCAGGTTCACGGTCTTGGTCTGGGGATTGTAGTGGTCTGTGAGGGTTCCTTCGATGGAGACGATGTTCACATCGTGGATGCCGTGGGCCTGCAGCATCCGCTGGGCCACCTCCGCGCCGCTGAGGCCCGTGGGAACCTCGGAATACTTCTCGAAACGGCCCTTCAGCCGGGCCTGGATGATCATCGAAAGGACCATCACCGCGATCATCACGATCCAAATCATCGAACTGGTCATAGCGCGCGCTCTTTTTTACAAAAATACACATTTTTGTGAGATTATGTCGGCCGTTATTGCTAAATTTGCCCGGCAATTGACTGAAAGCATGATGCGAGAGGATGATTTTTCCCGGCTGGAGCTGGACTTGCGGGGTTGCGTGAGCAACTACCGCTATTTCCGTTCCCTGCTGGAGCCGTCGACGAAACTGCTGGTTCTCGTCAAGGCGAACGCGTACGGCCACGGCGCCGTGGAGTTCGCCGCGATGATGCAGCGCGCCGGCGCCGACTATCTCGCCGTCGCCTACCCGGTCGAAGGCCTGGAACTCCGCCAGAACGGTATCAGTCTCCCGATCATCGTCCTCACCGCCGGCACGGACTTCTACCCGGAGATCGTCCAGACCCGGATGGAGCCCAGCATTCCCAACCTGGAATCCCTCGACGCCTTCTGCACCTACCTGATCAGCAAGGGCCTGCGGGACTACCCGATCCACATCAAGCTGGACACCGGCATGCACCGCCTGGGCTTCATGACCTCGGAGATTCCCGCCCTCGTCGAGTACCTGAACGCGCATCCCGAAGTGAAGGTCAAGTCCATCTTCTCCCACCTCTGCGTGGCGGAGGACCCGGAGCAGGACGCCTTCACCCAAGCGCAGTTCGACCTCTTCGAACAGAACTCGAGAACGATCATCGACGGGATCGGGTACCGGCCCATGCGCCATATCCTCAACTCCGCCGGCATCGAGCGTTTCCCGGAGCACCAGTACGACATGGTGCGCCTCGGAATCGGCATCTACGGCATCAGCGCCCTTCCCGGCGTACAACTTGCGCCGGTTGCCTCGCTTAAGTGCAAAGTCCTGCAAATCAAGCACCTGCGCTCTGGCGACACCGTCGGCTACGGCCGCTGGGGCAAGGCCTCCGCGGGCACCGTCATCGCCACCATCCCCGTGGGCTACGCCGATGGCATCGACCGCCACCTCGGCCGCGGCCAGGCCTCCTTCTCGGTGAACGGCCACCGCGCCCCCACCATCGGCAACATCTGCATGGACATGTGCATGCTGGACGTCACCGGCATCGACGTGAAGGTGGGCGACACCGTCACCGTCTTCGGCGCGGACCCCACCGTCACCGAACTCGCCGACATCCTGGGCACGATTCCCTACGAAATTCTAGCATCTATTCCACGAAGAATTGAAAGAATCGTCCTGCGTTAGAGTACAATCTAGCATGACAATGACATCATACGTTCTTTCCAACTCCAAGTCACGACGAAGTATAAACAATCGTGACTATGGAAAGAAACAAACATTGGAGAGAACTGAATCGTAGGAAGCACTACATCGCGGCGCTGAAAAGAGCGCTTTATTTAGGGGCCTGGTGGGGCAGGATACCCGAATCCCTTCCGACAAATCCCACCTGGGTCGATCTCTACAAGGCGAACGCATGCAGGCAATATAGGACTGTACATGTCGTGTGCAGTTGTGAGATTTGCAGTCCGCACACGCCTCGATCCGTTTTCAGAAAAGAGACCGCGAGAATCCTTCGCGAAGCGGAAAAGGAACTCGATCTCCCGTCGGGCTGTCTGGGACCCCAGAGCTTTAGATGGAAATGATCGGGGACGGCGAAGCATTTCAGCGAAAAAGACAGCCCGTCCAGGCTGTCTTTTTCTGTTGAGATGTAGAGATTCGAACTCTAACTGAGGGAACCAAAATCCCTAGTGCTACCATTACACCACATCTCAATTCCGGGGTGCAAAGATAGTATAATTTTCCAAAAGTGGCAAACGGTTACAGCACCGCCCGCAGCACGCGCGTGAGCTGGTCGGAGCAGGAGGTGCCGCGTCCCTTGCAGTTGATGCCGGAGAGGCGGTCCAGGGCGAATTCCACGGGCTGGCCTTCCAGCAGGGCGCCCAGCGCCTGGAGGTTGCCGTGGCAGCCGGCGGTGTAGCGGAGGTTGCGGATGGTCCCGTCTACGAGGTCGAAGTCGATCTGGCGGGAACAGACGAGGGCCGAGGGAACGGCCGTGATGTGGCGGACGCCGTCGACGGTGACGTCGCGCAGGATTTGGATATCTTCGGGCATGCTAGAAAAGGGTAGGATGGTTTTCGTCCAGTTCTGATAAGATCTTGGACATGATGGCTTCGCGGAACAGGGCCGCTTTCGCATGGACCTTGAAGCGGTTGCAGTATTCGTTCACGGCCTCCATTTCCTTGTCGTTGAAATAAAGGACGTAGCGGTTCTTGCGGAGGAGCGACGCTTTCTGTTTCTCGAGATAGGCGGGGTCCACGCCCGGGATCTTGCGTTTTCTGGCCATCGGTTGCAAAGATAGCAAAATCCTTTCAAATCAGCGTTTGGAACGGAAGAAATCCTGCATCAGGGCCGTGCATTCGTCGCCCAGGACGCCGGCCGTGACTTGTGTGCGCGGGTGGAGGAGGGAAGGGGAGAAGAGGGTGTAGCCGCGGCGCGGGTCGATGGCCCCGTACACGATGCGGCCCACCTGGGCCCAGTTCAGGGCGCCGGCGCACATCGGGCAGGGCTCGACCGTGACATACAAGGTGCAGTCCGTCAGGTATTTGCCACCGATGGCCTCGGTGGCGGCCGTGATGGCCACCATCTCCGCGTGGGCGGTGGTGTCGATGAGCCGCTCGGTCATGTTGTGCCCGCGGCCGATGACCCGGCCCCGGGACACGATGACGGCGCCGATGGGGATCTCCCCGGCGGCGAGGGCGGCCTGCGCTTCCCGCAGCGCCTCCCGCATGAATCTTTCGTCCTGGTTTTCCACGAAGCAAAGATAGTGAAAAATACGGACCGCTTCAAGATAGTATCGGTTTTGTCCGGTATTGCATTTGTTGGTCGGTGAAAGGTTTATTATATTTGTACCGATGAAGAATGCCCTGATTATTCTTGCCCTCGCCCTCCTGGCTTTCGCCTGCGTAGAGCCTGCGCAACCGGAACCGGTGGAAACGCCCGGTCCTGCGCTGGTTTCCATCTCCCCGGCCGACGGCACGGGCGGGATTGCGACGTCTTCCCTGTCCATCGTCTTCACTTTCGACCAGAACATCCTCTGTACCTCCGCCAGCCTGAAAGACGTCTCGGTGGACGGAGGCGCTTTCATCGAAAAAACCAGCCCTGCGGGCGCGACACTGACCGTCGTCGTGTCGGGCCTGGCGCGGGGCAGGCAGTATACGGTCACCCTGCCGGCGGGTACGGTCCGGGGGTTCAAATCGGACCAGAAAGCGTCCGCGGCCGTCACTTACCGTTTCTCGACGAAGGAGCCGGACCCGGCGCCGGATCCGGGAAGCTGGGAATCGGCCGCTTCCGCCGTGAAGAATATGGGCGCGGGCTGGAACCTGGGAAACACGCTCGATACCAACAGTGGGGATGTCACCAATATGTGGTTCGAGGCCTATTCCGACCGGACGCCGACCGCCTATGAGACCGGCTGGGGCCAGCCCGTCACCACCCGGGCGCTCATCCATATGTTCAAGGAAGCCGGTTTCAACGCCATCCGGGTCCCCGTCACCTGGTACCCGCATATGGGCACGTTGGAAGTGAATGGCGGCCGCTGGAACATGGACAAATGGCTGGAATCCACGGATTACCGCGTGGATCCCGCCTGGATGGCCCGCGTCCGGGAAGTCGTCGGTTACGTCCTCGACGAAGGGATGTACTGCATCCTCAATGTCCATCACGACACGGGGGACCACGGCGAGAAAAAGAACGGCACCGCCTGGCTGGTGGCGGACAAGTTCGATGCGGCAAAAGACCGCTACGCCGCGCTCTGGCAGCAAATCGCCGAGACCTTCAGGGACTACGGGGACAAACTTCTTTTCGAGTCCTACAACGAGATGCTGGACTCCTACGATTCCTGGTGCTACGCGACCTTCGCTTCGCCGGACCGCTATGACGCGGAGGTGGCGGCCGCCGCTTATGCCGGCATCAACAACTATGCGAGGACCTTCGTGGAGACCGTGCGTGCCACCGGCGGCAACAACACGTCGCGGAACCTGGTCGTGAACACGTACGGCGCCTGCAGCGGCGCCGGGAATTGGAACCCGCACTTGAAAGACCCTCTTTCCCGGCTCGTTCTTCCGGAAGCCCCCGGCCATATCGCCGTGCAGGTCCACAGCTACTGGGAGGCCGACAAGTTCGACGCGCAGAAGGCGGACATCGACCGTCAGTTCGCAGACCTTGACAGCTATGTCGTCCGGCGGCTGGGCGTGCCGGTGATCATCGGCGAGTGGGGCGGCGGGTCCAACGAGGACTCCGCGGCGATGATCCGCTTCGCCGGCTACTTCTCGCAGAAGGCGAAGGACGCCGGCATGGCCGCCCTCTATTGGATGTGCCTGTCGGACGGGGCGGACCGCAGCGTCCCCACCTGGACGACGCCGGGAGTGAAGGACGCCATCTTGAAACCCTATCTATAATGAAATACTTGCCGATCATACTCGCGGCCCTCGCCGCCGTCTCCTGCGGAGGCCCCAAGCCGGTGGAAACCCCGGCGCAGAAACTCCATGCGAAGCTTGCCCAAAGCGTGAAGGACGGGAAGATCCTTTACGGCCACCAGGACGACCTTGCCTACGGGCACGCCTGGAAAGTGGAGGACTGGGAGGCCGATCCCCTCGACCGCTCGGACGTGAAGGCCGTGACGGGGAAGTATCCCGCCGTGATGGGCGTCGAACTCGGCGGCATAGAAATGGGCGATCGGGCGAGCCTCGACAGTGTCGATTTCGGCCTGATCCGCAAGGCGGTGAAGCTGCACGCGGAACGCGGCGGTGTCGTCACCGTCTCCTGGCATCCCCGGAATCCGCTCACGGGCGGCGACGCCTGGGACGTCTCTTCCGACCAGGTGGTGAAATCCCTGCTGGAAGGCGGTGCGCTGCATGATCTGTTCATGGACACCTGGCTGCCGCGCCTGGGGAATTTCCTTGAGAGCCTGGGGGAGACCCCGGTCATCTTCCGCCCCTGGCACGAGTGCAGCGAGAGCTGGTTCTGGTGGGGGAGCAAGCTTTGCTCGGCCGACGAGTACAAGGCCCTTTTCCACACGACTTGGTCCTATCTGACTGAAACCCGCGGCCTGAAGAACCTCCTCTGGTGCTATTCGCCCAACGGCGGCATCGACACGGACGAGTACCTGGAACGCTATCCCGGGGACGATGTCATCGACCTGCTGGGCCTGGACCAGTACGAGTTCATCGGTCCGGACGGCTTCGGCCCTTCCGGCGAGCGGTTTGCGGCGGAGGTCATCCGGTCGCTCGGCTTCGTGCACGCCCTCTCCATCGGCCACAACAAGCTGATGTGCCTGTCCGAGACCGGCCTCGAGGGGATTCCGGACCCGCAGTGGTGGACGGGCGTCCTGTATCCCGCCATCAAGGACTTCCCGATCGCGTACGTCCTGACCTGGCGCAACGCCTGGGACAAGCCCGGCCACTTCTACGCAGGGTGGGACGGTTTCGCGAACGCCCCGGATTTCAAGGCGTTCAGCGAGCTGGGCTCCATCGCGTTCCTGGAGGCGCAATGACCACTGACAGATACGATATTTTGAAAAACTGATACTTTTATGGCAAAATTCTCCGAAAAAATCGGCTATGCCCTGGGTGACGCCGCCGCCGGTGGCATTACCTGGAAGGTCATGTCCATCGCGTTCCCGCTGTTCTTCACGAACATCTTCGGCCTGACGGTGGCCGATACCGCCACCCTGATGCTGGTGGCCCGCCTGTTCGACGTCATCACCGACCCGATGATGGGCGCGCTCGCCGACCGGACGCAGTCCAAGTGGGGCACCTACCGTCCCTGGCTCATCTTCGGCGCCATTCCGCTGGGCCTCGTCTTCGCTCTGCTGCTGTACACGCCGGACCTCGGCCCCGTGGGCAAGCGCATCTACGCGTACTCGATGTACCTGCTGATGATGGCGGTCTATACGGCCGTGAACGTGCCGTACGGCTCGCTGCTGGGCGTGATGACCGCCGATGACAACGAGAAGAACGAGTTCTCGTCCTACCGGATGGTCGGCGCCTACGCGATGGGCTTCGTCACCCTGCTGTCTTTCCCGTACCTGCAGAAGATGGTGGGCGGCACCCCGGCGCACCAGTACGCCGTCCTGGGCGTGATCCTGGGCGCGCTCGCCGCGCTGGGCACGCTGGCCTGCGGCCTCCTGACGAAGGAGCGCCTGAAGCCCATCCGGGCGGAGAAGTTCTCTTTCAAGCCGTTCGCGGACCTGTTCCGCAACAAGCCGTGGATCATCCTGACGCTCATCGGCATCTGCACGAATTTCTTCAACGGATTCCGCTATGCGGTGGCCGGCTACCTGCTGGAATACTGCCTGCACGGGAATGTCACCGTCTCGGGCCTCATCATCAACTACACGGTGTTCATGACCTTCGGCGAGGTGACCTGCATGATCTTCGGCGGCCTTTCCCCGGCGTTCACCAAGTGGGTGGGCTCCAAGCGCAAGGCCTTCAACTGGGCGGCGATCATCTGCGCCGTGACCTCCATCGCCTTCTTCTTCATCCCGATGGACCCGAAGTACATCTGGCTGATGATCGCGATGGTGATCCTCACCTCCATCGGCATCGGCTTCTACTCGCCGCTCCTGTGGTCGATGTATGCCGATGTGGCCGACTACGCCACCGAGAAGAACGGCACCTCCTCGACGGGCCTCATCTTCTCCTCCGGTACGATGGCCCAGAAGTTCGGATCGGCCATTTCCGGCGCCCTGGTGGCCCTCCTCCTCGGCATCGCGGGCTTCGTTTCCGGTACGGACGCCACCGGCCAGACGGTCGTCACCATCACGAACGAACCGGCTGTCCAGCGGATGATCTGGATGCTGTTCTCGCTGTTCCCGGCGGCCATCGCCCTGCTGATTGTCGTGCTGATGCGTTTCTATCCCATCAAGAAGTAATGAAAAGCCTGAAACCGATCCTGGCGTTCCTGTCCGCCCTGGCCTTCTGCGCCTGCGGCGGGAAGACGCCCGAACCCGATCCCGTGAAACTCGCCGCCAGCCCGTCCGAACTGACGTTCGGGCCGGAGGGAGGCACGCAGCAAGTGTCCGTCACCAGCGGCGTCCAGCCGACGGTCACCTGCCAGAACGACTGGGTCACGGTCAAGCCGGGCTCCGTGTCCGGGAACACCTATCAGTACAGCGTCACGGCGGCGGCTTACAACGGTCTTCTGGACCGTTCCGCCATCGTCCGCGTCCAGGCGGACAAGCAAAGCGTGCTGATTTCCGTCCTGCAGACCCATCCCGTCATCCCGCTGTCGGTGGACAAGACTTCCGTTTCCTTCGACCGCAAGGGCGGGGAAGTGACATTGACCGTCACTTCCGCCAACCAGCCCACTGTGAAGGCCGATGCCTCATGGATCGGCCTGGAAACCGGCTGGATGGACAAGGACCACCATACGCCGGTGAAGATTGCCGTGGGCGCGCGCCGGACGACGGCCGCGGGCAGCGGAACCGTCACCATCACCTGCGGGAGCGAGAGCGCGACCGTGGCGGTGAGCGAGGAAGCGCTCGTCATCCCGTCCGCCACGGCGACGGCCATCACCCCGCAAATCGTGTTTGACGCGATGGCCCCCGGCTGGAACATGGGCAACCAGATGGACGCCGTCAGTGGTGGCGTGGCGAACGAGACCGTCTGGGGAAATCCCAAATGCACGCAGGCCACGATGGACGGCGTCAAGGCCGCCGGCTTCAAGGCCGTGCGCATCTGCACCACCTGGGCGGGCCATATCGGTTCGGCCCCGGACTACACCCTGGAAAAGGCGTGGATCGACCGGGTGGCGGAAATCGTCGGCTATGCGGAGAAGGCCGGCCTCGTCGCTATCGTGAACACGCACCACGACGAAAGCCACTGGCAGGACATTGCCAAATGCTATGGCGATCCCGCCCAGAACGAGACCACGATGCGGATGCTCTTCCGGGTCTGGACCCAGATCGCGGACCGTTTCAAGGACAAAGGGGAGTGGCTCGTTTTCGAGTCGCTGAACGAAATCCAGGACGGCGGCTGGGGCTGGAGCGACGCCTTCAAGAAGGATCCGGACGCCCAGTACAAGGTCCTCAACGAGTGGAACCAGATTTTCGTCAACGCCGTCCGCGCCACCGGCGGCAACAACGCCACCCGCTGGCTCGGCGTGCCGGGCTATGCCGCAAATCCGGGATTCACGATCGCCGGCCTCGTCCTTCCGCAGGACTGCACCTCCGCGAACCGCCTGATGGTGGCCGTCCACGACTACGATCCCTACGACTATACGCTCAAGGACCCGCTGGTGCGCCAATGGGGCCATACGGCGCAATCGGGTCTCCGCCCGAGCGGGGACAATGAAAAGGCGGTCGTCGACGTGTTCGACAAACTCAAGGCCGCCTACCTGGACAAGGGCGTTCCGGTCTATCTCGGCGAAATGGGCTGTTCCCGCCACGAGGCGGCGGATTTCCCGTATCAGAAATATTATATGGAGTATTTCTGCAAGGCCGCGGCGGACCGCCTGCTGCCGATGTACCTCTGGGACAACGGCGCCAAAGGAACGGGGGCCGAAACACACGCCTATATCGATCACGGAACCGGCCAGTTCGCGGGCGAGGACGCCCGGACGCTGGTGGGGCTTATGGTCAAGGCCGTGACGACGAAGGACCCGTCCTACACGTTGCAAAGCATTTACGACGCGGCACCGTAACTGATACGGTCCGTCGTTTTGTCCGAAACGCGCTCAAGGAAGATTCAACCCCTTGAGCGCGTTTTTTTTATGCGGGCATTCGCCACTTTTTTGGCGAAATGATGCAGATTTGCAAAATAGTATCATAAATTGAGAAAGTAATATTTGTATTAGCCCATTTCTCCCCGTACCTTTGTAGTGCTGCATAAGCCCAACTGAAACTAGTCACAATCATATTATAGTATTATGAAGAAATTCGTTTTACGCACAGCCCTTGCGGCGCTCCTCGTGCCGGCCCTTTTCGCCTGCACCCAGGAACCCCGCAACACGGAGCCTTTGGTGGACCCTTGGCTCCGCGAAAGGACGCCGGTCAACCTGCGGCTGGAATCCCAGATCGGGGCCGCCGTCATTTCCGACGACTGGCGGAACGACGGGGTGGGCTCCGTCGTGGTGAACCTGATCACGGGCGGACTGGACATGTCCGCCGTGAAAGTCCAGGCCCTGGACTTCAAGTTCCCGGACAGCGAGTTCTGCCCCACGGCCAGCATCGGGCCCGGCAGCACGCTGGACCTCAGCTCCGGCTCGGCTTCTTTCGTGGTGACCGCCCACAACGGGGAAACCCGCACCTACACGGTCACTTACACGCAGTTCAAGGATCCGCTGGAGGGGACGTACACATTCACGCCGATCGGCGGCATCCTGGACGGCAGCGCTCCGCCCTGCGCCTTCATCATCGTGGGTGGCTGGGACGGCGCGGTCGTCCGCTCCACGGTCATGGACAAGTGGTGGCACTGGGGCAGCGGCTACATGCCCACCGACGAGGATGACAACACCCTGAGCTTCCGGCTGGAAGGGGCCGACCCCGAGACGGGCGCCACCTACGGCACCCTGGTGAACACCCCCGGCGATAACGGCCTGTATGCCAATTATATGTACGGCAATTCCATCGACGTCAACGACAAGTACCGGATCTTCCCGGCCGGCAAGAGCCGGTGGGGCAAGCCCGGTGTCGACAGCAAGGTCCTCTATATCTTCGACTATGCCGACGAGGGCTATACGACGCCGCTTTATGGAGTCGAACTCATCGAGGCGGGCAACCACGAGTATGCCGGTGTGAATTTCGACGTGCCGAACCTTGCTTTCGGCCGCTCTTTCCCGGGTCCCTTCGATGTCATCGACTATAACTGGCCGGATACCCGCTGGTTCACGGACAACGTCCGGAACACCTTCTGGCTGGTGAAGAAGGACGCCGACACGCCCATCCCCGACCATTCCGACTATCTTGCGGACTAAACGATGCGAACCGGAATGCATACGCTTTTCGCCCTGTTCGCCTTCGCGGGCGCGCTGATTTCGTCGTGTGAGAAACCCGCGTCGGTGGAGCCCGTTCCCACGGACACCCGGCACCTGAGCTTCGCCAAGGACCGGATCGACGTGGACTACGCGGAAACGGGGTTCTCCGTCCAGGTGGACGCGAACTTCGCCTACCGGGTGGACATCCAGGACGATTGGGTCGTTTCCGACCCGAACCGGACCTCTACGGCCGCCACCCAATACTTTATCGCGCGCAAGAACGAGGCGGCCTCGCCCCGGACGACGACCCTCCGCTTCGTGGACCAGGCCGACCGCTACTACGCCAAGGAAGTCAAGGTGACCCAGGCCGCGAACCCGGTGGAGAAGGTGACCCTCACCATCGTGGACAAGAATGCCACGCCGGAGACCAAGGCGCTTTTCGCCAACCTGTGGGCCGTTGCGGAGAAAGGCTGGATGTTCGGCCACCACGACGACCTCTGGTATGGCCGTTACTGGTACAATGAGGCCGGCAACTCCGACACCAAGGCCGTCTGCGGCGACTATCCCGCCGTGTTCAGCGTCGATTTCGCCGAGCTCATGGACAACCGCCATGGCGATTCCTCCAACGCCATCCGGCGCCGGGTCATCCTGGAAGCCCGCGAAAGGGGAGAGGTCATCCTGGCCTGCATGCACCTGAACAACCCCAAGACGGGCGTTTCCGCCTGGCTTCAGTACGAGAACGACCAGGAGGCCGCGAAGAAGGCCGTGACCGAAATCCTGACGGACGGTTCGGCTGCGCGGAAAACGTTCCTGGAGTACCTGGACCGTCTGGCCGACTTCGCCCTGAACCTGAAGGATGCCCGCGGAAACCTGGTTCCGGTGATCCTCCGTCCCTTCCATGAGCACACGCAGGGCTGGTCCTGGTGGGGCACGTCCTGTGCCAACGACTCCCAGTTCGTGGCGCTCTGGCAGTTCACCGTCAAGTATCTCCGCGATACCAAGGGGGTCCACAGCTTCCTGTACGCCATTTCCCCGCAGATGGACGAAGACTATCAGGGGAACACCAAGGGCCGGCTCCTGTTCCGCTGGCCCGGCGACGAATGGGTGGACTTCATCGGCATGGACTGCTACCACGGCACCAACAACAAGGCGTTCGAGTCCAACCTGAAGGCCCTGGAGGCCCTCTCCCAGGAGAAGCGCAAGCCCTGCGGCGTCACCGAGGACGGCAAGGAATCCTTCACGGAGACCAATTTCTGGTCGCAGTTCCTGGTGGGCCCGCTCGGCGCCAAGCGCATCTCGCTGGTGACGATGTGGCGGAACAAGTATGTAGGGAACAACGAATCCGACAAGCATTATTACAGCGTATATCCCGGCCATCCCTCCGAGGATGACTTCCGGAAGATGTACGCCGACCCGCGCAGCCTGTTCAGCCGGGACCTCCCCGACATGTACACCCTGCCCGAAGGCTATGAAATCAAATAAAACCCAACGATAATGACTAAGACACTGAAAACGATCCTCGCATGCGCTTTCGCCGCGCTGCTGGGAACCGCCGGCCCCGCGCTTTATGCGCAGGGGACGCGGACCGTCGGAGGTACGGTGTTGGATGAGCGAGGGGAACCCCTGTACGGGGCTTTCGTCATCCAGCAGGGCACTTCCAACGGCGTCTCCACCGGCTTGGACGGCAAGTACTCCCTCCGGGTGCCTGCCGGCGAAGTCGTCCTCGAGTTCCAGTTCATCGGGTATGCGACCCAGGCGCTGACCGTGGCGCCGGGCCAGTCCGTGCTGAACGTGACGCTCAATCCCGACACCAACCTGATGGACGAAGTCGTCGTGACGGCTTTCGCCACGCAGAAGAAGGTCAATGTGACGGGCGCCATCTCGTCCGTGAACGGAAGCGACATCCTGTCGGCTCCGGTCTCCAACATCTCCAACGCCCTCATCGGCAACACGCCGGGCGTGGCGGGCCTGCAGACTTCCGGTGAGCCGGGCCGCAACGCGGCGAACATCTACGTCCGCGGCGTCTCCACGTACGGTTCCTCCACGCCGCTCATCGTCATCGACGGCGTCGAGCAGTCCTCCGAGCAGGCGTTCGCGGAGTTCAACGCGATGGACCCGAACGAAATCCAGGGCATCAGCGTCCTCAAGGATGCGGCCTCCACGGCCGTGTACGGTGTCCGCGGCGCGAACGGCGTCATCATCGTGACGACCAAGCGCGGCGCCCAGGGCAAGCCGGTCATCAACTTCTCCGCCAACTACGGCCTCACGCAGGCCACCCAGCTGCAGGAGGGCGTGACGGCCTACGAATACGCGCTGTTCCGCAACGAGGCCATCCGCAACGAGCAGAGGGCCTATCCCGGCAACGAGGGCCTGTCCTCCTACATCTATGACGACTATGACCTGTGGAAGTTCAAGAACAATCGCGACTTCACCCCGCAGGAAGTGGATGCGATGACGAACCTCACCCCTTCCCAGAAGGAGCAGCTCAAGAACACCCCGGCCCTCTACTATGCCGACCACAACCTGTACAAGGAGCAGTTCAACAAGGTCGCTCCGCAGTACCAGGCGAACCTGAACGTCTCCGGCGGTACCGAGCGGGTCAAGTACTTCGTCTCCTTCGGTTACTTCCGGCAGGAGGGTATCACCAACTCCGTCCAGTATTACGGAGCCGACACCCGCTCCCTGTTCAACCGGTACAACTTCCGTTCGAACTTCGACATCAAGATCACGGACCGGACCACCCTCACGGTCAATTCCGCCGGCCAGTTCGGCGAGACCACGGGCCCCGGCAACGGCGCGGACGCCTATGACCTGTCCGGCCGTTACAAGATCATCATGCAGTACATCTACGACTGCAACCCGTTCATCAGCCCGGGCATCGTGGACGGCCACCTGATCAGCGGCTTCGCCGGCATCGCCGGCTCCGCCCAGAACCCCCTGGCCACGAAGACCAACAGCAACATCGGCTTCCAGAACGCCGTGTACAACCTCCTGATGAGCGGCACGGCCACCGTCTACAACAGCCTCCTGGACAACACCCTGAAGCTGAACCACAAGATGGACTACCTCCTGAAGAACCTCTCCTCGCACGTGACGGTCTCCTATCAGGACAACTACAACCGCTATGTGCGGTACACCCCGTCCCTCCCGGCCTACAGCATCCAGCGCAACGCGGAGAACCCGCTCGTGTACGATTTCTTCGGCGGTTCGATGGGCGGCGGCTCCTTCAACTCCTACGGCTATTCCAACTGGAACAAGTTCTATGTGGACGCCGGCTTCGACTGGAACGGCTCCTTCGGGGACCACAATGTGTCGGCCCTCCTCCTGGGCAAGGCTTCCAAGTACACGATGCCGTCCGACTCCTACCACGTGCCTTCCGGCATCTTGGGTTTCGTCGGCCGTGTCACCTACAACTACGCCGACCGCTACATGGCCGAGGTGAACGTGGGTTACAACGGCACCGAGCAGTTTGCGGAAGGCCGTCGGTTCGGCCTCTTCCCGGCCGTGTCCGTGGGCTGGGTCCCGACCCTGGAGCCCTGGTATCCCAAGAACGACTTCCTCAGCTTCCTGAAGCTCCGCGCCTCCTACGGCGAGGTCGGTAACGACCAGCTGGGCGCCAACCGCCGGTTCTACTACCTGCCCAACACCTGGAACCTCAACCAGGGCGGCTACTGGCTCGGCAACGGCGACGGCTCCGCGCCGAACACCTACTTCGAAGGCGCCACCGAGGGCAGCCTGGGCAATCCGGACATCACCTGGGAGCGCGCCCGCAAGTTCGACGCCGGTGTGGAGTCCAAGTTCTTCCGCAACCGGCTCTCCATCGACTATGACTGGTTCTACGAGAAGCGCAACAACATCCTCACCACCCTGGGCATCATCCCGGCCATCTACGGCGTGAGCCAGAGCGAAGTTCCGCCGGCCAACGTGGGCGTCACGATGAACAAGGGTTACGAGGTGGTCGTGAACTGGACGGACAAGATCGGGGAACTGATCTATACCCTGGGCGCCGACCTGAGCTACTCCCGCAACAAGATCATCTACATGGCCGAGGCGAACAACCCGTACGAGTGGATGAACAAGACCGGCCACATGATCGGCCAGCGCTTCGGTCTCCAGAGCGACGGCCTGTTCAACACGCAGGCCGAGCTGGACGCTCGTCCCGAGAATACCTACACCGGCAACAAGGCCACCCTGGGCGACGTCCGCTACAAGGACCTGGACGGCGACGGCAAGATCAACCAGAACGACGTGGGCCCCATCGGTTTCCCGCGGTACGCGATGTACCACTATAACTTCAAGATCCAGCTGGGCTACAAGGGCTTCGACCTGAAACTGCTCTTCACGGGCAGCAAGGACGGCTCCTACTACCTGCCCAGCGGCTACACCATCCCGTTCTACAAGAACGCGGGCAACGCCTGGAAGTGGCAGTATGACGGCCGCTGGACCGAGGCGAAGTACCTCGCGGGCGAGGAGATCACCTATCCCCGCGCGGTCTACTCCGGCGACACCTCCCACAACAACTTCCTGACCAGCGACTACTGGATGGTCTCCTCCGACCACTTCAAGCTCAAGAACGTGGAGCTCGGCTACACGTTCGACCTGGGCAAGGGCGGCCGCGACGTCATCCTGCAGGGTGTGCGCGTGTATGTCAATGCGAACAACATCTACACCTTCCCGAACAAGCTGAGCCGTTACGGCATCGACCCCGAGACCACGGACGGCAGCACCTATGTCTATCCGCTCACCCGGATCATCATGGCCGGTATCAGCTTCCGTTTCTAAACCTTGCGCGATATGAAAAAGATTGTCAACATACTCTTGACGACGGCGCTTCTCGCCGTCACCTCGTGCAGCCTGTTCCTTGAGAAGCCGGACACCACGGGTACCGTGGACCAGGAGGCGGTGTTCTCCACGACGAAGAACGCCCGCGCCGCCCTGATGTCCTGCTACCGCAATGTCCTCCGCCACGGCTGGCCGGGCGGCATGGGCATCGGCCACTCCACCTACGGTGCCATCTCCGGCGAGGTGGGCCGCGGCTACAACTGGCACGGCAGCTACCACATCACCCAGCAGGGTCTGACCGTGAACGGCACGGACGGCTCCGACGCGGGCGCCGAGAACTACGGCAACAACTGGCGCTTCATCCGCCAGTGCTATATCCTGATCGAGAACGTGGACAACGTCGCGGACATGTCCGAGGCCGACAAGGCGGTGTTCAAGGCCGAAGCGACGGCCCTCATCGCCTACCGCTATATGGGCATGTTCTACCGCTACGGTGGCGTGCCCATCGTGGAGAAGTCTTTCGCGTCCACCGACGACCTGAGCGCTCCGCGCGCCTCGCTGACGGAAATGGTCGCATTCATCACCCGTCTGTGCGACGAGGCGGCGGCCGTCCTGCCGGCGAAGTGGGATGCCGCGAACACCGGCCGCATGACCAAGGGCGCCGTCCTCGCCATCAAGGCCCGGACGCTGCAGTTCGCCGCCCGTCCGCTGTTCAACAGCGCGACGCCTTACCTGGACAACGGCGAGCATAACGACGTCATCTGCTTCGGCAACGTGGACAAGGAGCGCTGGAAGGCGGCCATCGACGCCAACGAGGCCGTCCTCAGCTGGGCCGCCGCGAACGGCGTGGCCCTCCTGAACTCCGGCGGCGCCGGCGTGGGCCAGCCCAATCCGAACGCCTTCGACGACTACGGCAAGGCCACCTCGGTTCCCGCCAATGCGGAGCTGATCCTCGCCTACAAGTTCGACGACACCGGCGGCTGGGATCCGCTCGTGAACTTCATCAACTGCTCCCGCTACCAGGGCAACAACCGCTACGACACCGACTGCAGCGGCGTCCTGACGAATCATCTGGAGAAGTATTGGGCGGCCGACGGCTCCGAGATCTCCTGGCCGAAGGTCGGGGACGCGATGCCCCGGGCCGGTTCCGACTGGGTGGCCAATGTCGCCAAGATCGAGCCGCGCGCGAAGGCCGACATCAAGTTTGGCGGCCACGACTCGGCGAACAACCCCGGCGACTACAACTGGCAGAACGCCGGCTGGAACCGCGGCGGCTATGCGGCCGACAAGGGCAAGGGCGACGTGTTCCCCAACGCCATCGACAGCGACAAGGGCTGCGGCGAGCGCACCAAGTTCTTCTACCACGCGGGCGGCCGTCTCTGGTTCGAACCGCCGCTCTTCCGCCTGGCCGAGACCTACCTCTACCTGGCGGAGGCCTACAACGAGTACGGCAACAGCGCCAAGGCCCTGGAGAACCTGAACAAGGTCCACAACCGCGCCGGCCTCCCGGCCATCACCGAGACCGACCAGGCCAAGCTCCGCGCCCTCATCCAGCGCGAGTTCGCCGTGGAGTTCTTCCAGGAGAACCACCGCTACTACGACGCGAAGCACTGGAAGCTCGCCGACATCGCAGACGGCGTCTGCGGCGGCGCGATGCGCATGCTCCAGTTCAACATCAAGAACGACGACAGTGTGGTCTGGCCGTACGCGGCGAGCAATGTCGAGACTTACTGGGATGCCGTCGCCTACAACTCCTACTGGAGCGACGCGATGTACCTGGAACCGTTCCCGCAGACCGAAATCAACAAGGGAACCATCACGCAGAACCCCGGTTATTGATTTAAAGGACGATTGCTATGAAACGTAAGATTGCAAGATATTCCGCGCTCCTTTGCGCCTTCCTCGCGGCCGTGACCCTCTCGGCCCAGGAGTACGGCACGGGCGCCATTTCCACCGCTTCCGGCGACCGGCTTTACAAGACCGAGGACGCCAACCTGTCGAACACCTTCGCCGGAGCCTTCTCCGGAATGGCCGTGATGCAGGGGAGCGGCGAGCTGGGCAACAACATGGCCAAGTGGCTGGTCCGCGGCATGGGAACCTACGGTGTAGGCTCCTGGTCCACCGCCAAGATCTTCGTGGACGGTTTCGAGGTGAACAAGGAGTACATGTCCGCCATCACCCCGGCCGAAATCGAGAAGGTGGAGGTCCTCAAGGACGCCGCCGCCCTCGCGCTCTACGGCGAGCGGGGCGCCAACGGGGTCATCCGGATTACGACCCGGCGCGGCCGGGAAGGCCGTCCGACCGTGACCGCCCGCGTGCGGTCCGGCCTCCAGACGCCCACTTTCCTGAACAAGCCGCTCGGCTCCTACGAATTCGCCTCCCTGTACAACCAGGCCGTGTCCAACGACAACGGTATGGTGTGGACGCCCGCCTATACGCCGGAGCAGTTGAATGCGTACAAGGACGGCACCGGTGTGAATGTCGACTGGTACGACACGGCGCTCCAGCGCTTCGGGATGTTCCGGGACGCCGACCTCATCCTGAACGGCGGGTCCAAGGACGCCCGCTACAACATCAATCTGGATTACCTGGGCAGTGAAGGCATCCTGGGCACTCGGAACACCGACCAGACGAAGAACCTGGGATACAACCGGTTCAACGTCCGCGCGAACCTGGACTTCAACGTCCTGAAGATCTTCGAGGTCCGCTTCGACATGGGCGGCCGCATCGAGATGCTGCACCGCCCGAACTACGCGGTCTCCAGCCTGTTCGGCAACCTCCGGAAGTATCCGTCCAACGTCTACGACATCTTCGACGACGCGATGAAGGAGCACCTCAGCGGTACGGCCGTGTTCCCGAACAACCCGTACGGTTCCGTCCACGAGCTGGGCTGGTATTCCTACAAGGGCCGCAGCCTGCAGACGAACCTCGCCATCCGGGAGCGGTTGGACATGATCGCCAAGGGCCTGTACCTGGAAGAGGCGGTGTCGCTCTACAGCTACACCCTCAGCACCTACTCCAAGACGAAGGACTACGCCCGCTGGCATAACGGCGTCAACACCACCACCAACCAGACCACGACCATCACCGCGAGCGGCTACGGCTCCGGCGGCATGCAGGACTGGAAGCAGGGCCGGGTGACGCTGGGCTACGACAAGGAGACCGGGCCGCACTACTTCAACGCGGCCGTGAACGGCTACGTGTCGGCCTACAAGGGTGACGGCTACTTCTCCTACAAGTACAATACGCTGAATCTCAACGGCTACCTGAAGTACGACTACGACCACCGGTACATCCTGGAGGCGGCGTTCTCCGAGTTCGGAAACGACGCTTTCGCGCCGGGCCACCGCTGGGCCTTCTACCCGACGGGCTCCGCCGCGTGGGTGATCTCCAACGAGGAATTCCTGAAGGGAACCGCCGTGAGCCTCCTGAAGCTTCGCGCTTCTGCGGGCCTCTCTGGATTCTCGGATTCCAGCGCGACTTCGGTTCTCGCCGATTACTCCTCCAACGGCCGCTACCTGTTCAAGGACTACTACACCTACAGCTACATCGGCTCGTTCTATACCGGCGCTTCCAGCCCGTCCTGGCAGAGCACGCTCGTGCCGATGTTCGTCCCGAACGAGAACGCCCACGCCGAGAAGAGCCTGAAGTTCAACGTGGGCCTGGACGCCCGCATCGGCGGCTTCTCGCTCACCGCGGACGCCTTCCTGGACAAGCGCTCCGACATCCTCACCCTGGACAACTCCCTGATGGGCTACTACGGCAAGCAGTACAGCTTCTCCAACATCGGGAAGATGACCAACAAGGGCTTCGAGGTGGACCTCGCCTATGAAGGCGGATGCGGGAACTTCGGATACCGGATCAACGGTTCCGTCGCCTATGCCCACAATACCGTGGACTACATGGCGGAGGTCGCGACGGCCAACGCCTTCAGCGCCGCGACGGGCCGTCCCTACGGCACGTACATCGGCTTGGTGGCCGACGGTTTCTACGGTGTCGACGATTTCGACGACGCCGGGAACCTCCGCGCCGGCCTGCCGCTGCCGGCCTTCGGCGCCGTGCAGCCCGGTGACGTGAAGTACCTCGACCTGGACAAGAACGGAGCGGTGGACCAGAACGACGTCACCAAGATTGGCCGTAGCTGGGTGCCCGAGTGGAGCTTCGCCTTCGGCGGACGCCTCGCCTGGAAGGGCTTCGACCTCGAATGCCTGTTCCAGGGCCTCGCCGGCGTGAGCGCGAACCTCCTGGACAACTGGGACCAGACGGTCGCCTTCGTGGACAACGGCAACGCCTACGCCATCGCCAAGGGCGCCTGGGCCTACTATCCTACGGAGGGCATCGACAACCGCGCGAACGCCACCTACCCGCGCCTCACCACCCAGGGCAACTCCAACAACTACCGGACGAGCTCCCTGTGGATCAAGGACGCCTCCTTCCTGAAACTGCGGAACCTGGAGCTGGGCTACACCTTCCAGCCCAAGGATGCGGAGAACGACCGCGTCAAGGCGCTCCGCTGCTTCGTGAACGGGCAGAACCTGTTCACCTTCAGCCCGCTGCTCAAGAACTGGGGACGCGACCCGGAGAACCTTTCCGGTGGCTATCCTACCCTGAAATCGGTGAATGCCGGTATTTCCATCACCTTCTAAAGCGCACCTGAGATGAAAACAAGATACATTTTCCTGACCATCCTGGCGGCAACCCTCACCGTTTCCTGCGACAAGTTCCTGGACACCAGCCTGGACCTGAACGCCAGCGGCGAGACCGTGGAGACCAACCGCGGCACCATCTGGAGCTTCGCGAACGCGTTCTATTCCCCGATCATCTACGGGTACTCGGTCATCGACGGCAACCTGTTCGCCGCCGCCTCCGACGAGGCGCAGCAGACGGCCGCGTCCTCCAACGCCCTGTATTTCAACAAGGGGATGCTCAACGAGAGCCTGAACCCGCTGTGGACCTACTACAACAATTGCTACGAGGGCATCCGGGCGGCCAATTTCTTCCTGGACTATGTGGCGGACGGCAAGGGTATTGCCCTGCTGGAGAAGAACCGGAACCTCATCACCGACGCGGCGAGCTACGCCCGTGACGTACGTTCCCTGAACTTCTATATCGCCGAGGCCCATGTGGCCCGCGCCTACTACTATGCGGAGCTGATCAAGATGTACGGCGGCGTTCCGATCGTGGAGAAGACCCAGCAGCAGAGTGGCGGCGCCTTCGTGGAGCGTTCCTCCTACGAGGCCTGCGTCGAGTACATCGTCAGCGAGATCGACAACTGGAAGGACCAGCTCGCCCTGAACTGGAACGACGACAACACCCGCGAGGGCCGCTTCACCCTGGGCGCCGCCCTGGCCATCAAGGCCCGCGTCCTGCTGTACGCCGCCTCCCCGCTGCACAATCCCGCCGGGGACCGCGCCAAGTGGGTCCGCGCCGCCGAGGCGGCGAAGGACATCCTCGTGAACCCGGACCTCGGCTATACGCTGGCCGGCGATTACGGCAGCTACTTCCAGGGAAGCAACTCGCTTTCCAGCAAGGAGACCATCTATGTGGTGCGCCGCGCCGCGAACAACACGATGGAGACGAACAACTACCCGATCGCCACTTCCGGCGGCAAGAGCGGCGTGTGCCCGACCGAGAACCTGGTTTCCGCGTACGAGTACATCGGCACGCCCGACCCGGAGAATCCCTATGCGAACCGCGATCCGCGCCTCGCCGCGTCCATCGTCACGAACGGGAGCACCTGGAACGGCCGCGTGATCGCCCAGGCTTCCGGCGAGACCGACGACCAGGCCCGCGCCAACGCCAGCCGGACCGGCTACTACCTCAAGAAGTTCCTCACCGACGGACTGAACCTCACCCAGGGCCAGACCGCCCAGCACAACTGGGTCGCCTACCGCTTCGCGGAGGTCCTCCTGAACTACGCCGAGGCTGTGAACGAGGCTTGGGGCCCGTCCATGGTGCCTGCCGGCTACCCGATCAGCGCCGCCCAGGCCCTGCAGGCGGTCCGTAACCGCGCCAGCGTGAGCCTCCCGGACGTGGATGCCGCCACCGTCGATTCCTTCCGGGCCGTCGTCAAGCACGAACGCCAGGTGGAACTGGCCTTCGAGGATCACCGCTACTGGGATCTCCTCCGCTGGAAGGACGCGATGACCGTGCTGAACAGCCCGGTGCAGGGCGTGAAGATTTCCCGCTCCGGCAGCGCCTACACCTACAAGGTGGTGGACGTGGCGGACCGCACCTTCGGCGCGCGCAACTATTACCTCCCGCTGATGCATTCCGAGATCGTGAACGCCGGCGGCACCCTGCAGCAGAATCCCGGCTATTGATATGAAACGCTTGCTGTCCTTCATCCTGGCGGTGACCACCGCCGCGGCCGCCGGAGCCCAGGTGCTCTCGGTGGAGGGTCCCCGGACCCGCGTCCCGCAGTATGGGCGGGCCGACTTCAGCATCGTCCTGCAAGGTACGTGGAACAATCCGTACCTGCAGGAGGAGGTGACCCTGGACATGGTCCTGACGGCTCCCTCCGGAAAGACGCTCACCCTTCCTTGTTTCTTTGTGGAAGGGAAGAGCGGCGCGGAGAGCCGCTGGGCGGCCCGTTTCACGCCGCAGGAGCAAGGGCGGTACAGCTACGTATTCCGCTATGCCGAGCACGGCCGCCCCGTCTCGGAGTCCCCGCAGGGGGGCTTCGAGGCCGGGAAGCCGGCTGGGCACGGCATCCTGCACGCGCGGGACTACTGGACCCTCGCGTTCGACGACGGCACCCCGTTCCGGGGCGTTGCGGAGAACATCTGCTGGGAGTCCCGGGACAGCGATGACAGCAAGTTCTTCAGCGAGCTCCACGAGCAGGCGGACCGGTATAACTACGACGTGATGCTGCCGCAGTTCGCGGGCGCTGGCGGCAATTTCTGCCGCCTGTGGATGTGCTCCTGGAACTTCCCGATCGACCGGCACGACCGGTTCAACAACCGCCGCTACCAGCCTTCGGACGAGTATTTCAATCCCAGCGCCGTGGCCCGCCTGGACCATACGGTCGAGTTGGGGGAGAAACTGGGCGTGTACTTCATGCTGTGCATGGGCCCCGGCGACGCCCGGACGGACCATTCCTTCTTCGTCTCGCCCGAGGCGAAGGCGCGCCATCGCAACTACCTCCGCTACATCGTGGCCCGCTGGGGCTACAGCCCGGCCATCGGCCTGTGGGAGTTCTTCAACGAGATCGACAACATCCAGTTCCGCGACCAGCGGAATCCGATTCCGGCCGCGGATATCGTGGCCTGGCACGCGGAGATGGCTTCCTATCTGAAGTCCATCGACCCGTTCGGCCATCTCGTGACAACCTCCATTTCGCACCGCGACCTGGAAGGACTGAACGATGTGAAGGACATGGACATCAACCAGAAGCACATCTACCGCGCCACCTCATCCATGCCGGAGACCATCATCCGGTACGAGAAGGCGCACGGGAAGCCCTATGTGATCGGCGAGTTCAGCTATGAGTGGGACTGGTCCAAGAACTTCGACGATTTCGGCGAGGATATGGACCTGGACTTCAAGCGCGGCCTCTGGTACGGCCTCTTCTCGCCGACGCCGATCACCCCGATGAGCTGGTGGTGGGAGTATTTCGAGAACCGCGGGATGGTCCCGTATTTCCGGAACGTGCGGTATGTCAATGACCGGATGCTCAAGGAAGGAAAGGGCGCTTTTGAAGTGGTTCCCGTGAAGGCCGGAGGTGCCGACGCTTATGCCGTCCGTTGCGGCAAAAAGGTGTATGTCTATGCCTACAATGGCTCCGACAAGCCTGTGACCGAGGTCTCCGTGCCCATGGAAGGCCGCCGCAAGGTCGTTCCTTTCGACTTTGGAAAGGCCGGTTTCCGGGGCGGAAAGAAGGTCAGGGCCCGTGACGGCCAACTGGTTATTTCAACGAATCTGGCCCCCCGCAGCGAAATCCTCTTTGAAATCAAATAGCAAAGAATGAGAAAACTCATCCTCATATCCCTCGGCCTTCTCGCCGCGCTGACCGCCTTCGGCCAGCGGACGCTGCGCCAGTGGGTGACGACGGCGGACGGGGCTTCCCTGTACGCCCCGGGCGCCGACTCCGTCTTCTCGGACGCGCGCGGAGACCGTTCCGTCCCCATCATCGTGGACGAGCGCCAGTCCTATCAGGAGATGCTGGGCTTCGGCTTCTCCCTGACTGGCGGCAGCGCGGAACTCCTGATGAAGATGGACGCCTCCGCCCGCACCCGGATCCTCACCGAACTCTTCGGCCAGGACCCCGGCCAGCTGGACATCAGCGTCGTGCGGCTCACGGTGGGCGCCTCCGACATGAACAGCTTCGTCTTCTCCTACGACGACATGCCGGAAGGGAAGACCGACTGGGACCTGAAGCATTTCTCCCTGGCCCAGGACCTGAAGGACGTCGTCCCCGTGATGCAGGAGATCCTGTCCATCCACCCCGATATCTGGGTGATGGCCTCGCCCTGGTCGGCGCCCGCCTGGATGAAGGAGGAGTATGACGTCCGCGGTCCCAAGCTCCGCCGCGACTGCTACGACGTGTACGCTCGCTATCTGGCGAAGTACATCGTGGAGATGGGCAAGAAAGGCATCCACATCGACGCCCTCACCATCCAGAACGAGCCTCTGAATTCCCGCAACACGCCGTCGATGCCCTGGAGTCCGGAGGACCAGAAGGTCTTCATCCGGGACTACCTGGGCCCGCAGTTCGACCGGCAGGGAATCGCGACGGACATCCTCCTGTTCGACCACAACTGCGACCGGCCGGATTATCCGCTCGCCATCCTCGAGGATCCGAAAGCGGCCTCCTATGCGGCCGGCAGCGCCTTCCATCACTATATGGGCGACCTGTCGGCGATGACGCAGATGCACGAATTCCGGCCTGACAAGGACATCTATTTCACCGAGCAGATGGTCGTGGACCGCAGCGGCGGTCCTGTGACCCGCCAGATCGCGCCCTCCGCCAAGCGGATGCTGGTGGACATCCCGCGCAACTGGAGCCGGGACGTCATCCTGTGGAACCTCGCCGCCGACCCGGAGGCGAATCCCCACACCGGAAACGGCGGCTGCCCGTTCTGCTTCGGCGCCATCACCCTGGACGGCAGCACCGTCACACGTAACCTGGCCTATTACGTGGTGGCCCACGCCTCCGCGGCCGTTCCCGCAGGATCCCTGCGGATCCATTCCACGGCCCCGGACGACCCCGCCGGCTTCCTCTTCGAGGACGAGCAGGCGCCGGGCGCGATGCGCTTCATGCGCTATGACAAGGCGGGCGTGCTTCCGAACGTCGCCTACCGTACGCCGGACGGCCGCGTCGTCCTCATCGTGACCAATACTTCATCCTCCGCCCAACGGGTGAAGATCCAATACAATGGGCAATTCGCCGACGTTTCGCTCCCTGCGGGCGCGGTCGGCACTTATACGTGGACCTTATGAGAAAGCTGTTGACTGCCATCGCCCTTTTCGTGGCCGTGGCCCTGCAGGCGCAGACTTTCTCCACCTCCGGGTGGTGGAAGCCCGCCGAGCCGCCTTTCTCGCCGGTGGTCGGTGCGGACGGAATGATCACGTTCCGCCTCAAGGCCCCGAAGGCCCGGGTGGTCAAGCTGGCCTTCGGCGAGGGAAAGATCCTCGTCCAGGAGATGAAACAGCGCCCCGACGGCGTCTGGGAGACCACCATCGGCCCGGTCGCCCCGGGCGAGTATGAATACAAGTTCGAGGTGGACGGCTTGAAGGTGCTCGATTACGGGAATCCTTCCGTCAAGGCCGGCACCGAGATTTACTGCAATACGGTGGATGTCCCCGGCGACCGCATCGACACGCGGGACCTGACCGGCAGCGAGGTGGACGTCATCAGTTACCGGAGTTCCGTCCTGGGCACCTACCGGCGCGTGTGCGTCTATGTCCCCGCCGTCTATTTCGAGCAGCCGAAACGCAAGTTCCCGGTGCTGTACCTGCGGCACGGCGGCGGCGACCACGAGCGGAGCTGGTGGGAGAGCGCCCATGCCGACGCGATCCTGGACCACGCCCTGGCGGCCGGCGCCGAACCGATGCTGGTCGTGATGACGAACGGTCTCACGGACGGCTCCTGGGCCGGCGGCAGCACGCCGGAAGGGATGGCCCTGCTGGAGCAGGAGCTGCTCAGCGATGTCATCCCGTTGGTGGAAAAACGCTACCGGGTGCGCAAGGACCGGCTGTCCCGCGCCATCGCGGGTTTGTCGATGGGCGGCGGGCAGGCCTTCGTGATAGGCCTCCGCAACCTGGACAAGTTCGCCTGGGTCGGAGAATTCAGCGCCGGCCTGCTCAGTGACACGGAACTGGACCTCGGGCCGTATGGCGTGCCGATGGACGCTTCCGCCATCAACGGATCCCTCCGCCTCCTGTGGGTTTCCTGCGGGACGGAGGACGAGCGCTGGGAGGGCCATCAGGCCTTCTCCGCGAAACTCGATTCGCTGGGCATCAAGCATGTCTTCGATTCCGCTCCCTACGCCCACCAGTGGCAGTTTTGGCGGGAACAACTCTACGCCTTCGCCTCTCGTATTTTCAAGAAATAAGGATTAAATTTACACGATATGAAAAAAGCATTGATTCTTCTGGTTCCCGCGCTGGCGCTCCTGGCGTCCTGCGGCGATGCAATCGAGATTCCCGATGTCTCCGGGTCCGGCAACGTCCCGGTCATCGACCCGGAAGTCCCGCTTTCCGGCGATGTCGTCTTCACGGCCACCATCGAGGACCTTCCGGACGGCTCCCAGGCCGTCTGGGCGCAGGGAGAGTCCATTCTCCTTTCTGACGGAGCCTCCCTCCAGACCCTGACCAACCGGGCCGCCGCCGGCCAGGTGGCCGAGTTCCCGGGCAAGGTGACGGAAGGCAAGACCGCTTTCGTCGCCGTGTATCCCGCGGCGGACGGCGTGTCCATCGACGGAACGACCGTCTCCTTCGAGATTCCGACCGCCCAGACCGCGGCCGGCCCCGCCTACAAGGTGGCCAAGGCTTCCGGCACCCAGCTTTATTTCCGCAGCCTGGTCTCCGTGGTCAATTTCTCCGTCGGGTACGAAGGCGTGACCAAGGTCCGTTTCCAGACCACCGGCGGTAACATCGCCGGCGCCGTGACGGCGGATTACGCGGGGGAGACCCCGACCGTTTCCGCCACGGAGGACTTCGTGGAGGTGACCGGCGCGTTCCAGCCCGGTGAGACCTACACGTTCTCCGCGCTTCCCGGCACTTACGAAGGCATCACCATTGTCGCCTATTCCGGCGACAAGGCGACGGCCCACGTCAGCGTCGGGGAGGTCGACCTGAAAAAAGGCCTCTCCGTGGACCTGTCCGCCCTGCAGCAGGACATTCCGACCTACCGCATCACCAATATGTGGGTCTGCGGCGGTACCGGTCCGGAGTACGGCGGCGCCGGGGTCATCGACATCCTCACCAAGACGAATTATTGGAACACCGAGGACGGCCGCGGCATCACGGCGCTCAAGGACAACTACTACCAGCTCCGTCCGGACGGCACGTTCGTGAACTACGCCGGCGAGGACGGCCGCAACTGGTGGTTCGTCTATTCCGGCAGCGTGAATCCCGCAAACGGGAAGGACCTCGACCTCCGGAAGTTCTACGATGTCCTGCCGCTTTCCGACGGCCGGTATACCATCGACGGGAACACCGTGACCTTCACGAAGGCCGATGGCAGCACGACGCAGGCCTTGTTCGTGGGCCCCGGCACCTATGAGGTTCCGGGCGCGGGCGGCAAGTCCGTGACCATCACGCGGCAGGCCCTGGCCTTCACCATCACGGGCGGCAAGGACGACTGGACCAACATCTACAAGGACTACGACAAGATCGCGGCCCGTCCGCGCGCCCTGTTCATCGAGATGGAAGCGATGCCGGACGGCTTCATCGTTCCCGAGGCTTCCCGCACCACGGACGCCGACTTCGAGTACGTGGAACCGGGCAGCACCTTCGACTGGGCCAGCCTGCCGGGCAGCTGGAATGTCTTCGGCGGCAATTCCTCCCCGTACGGCATTTTCGTCCTGGGCGGTTCCGGCGACGACCCGGCCTTCGTGAGCCCGATCGACAAGAGCTGGGACTGGGACGACACCATCTGGAAGGAGTCCGACAACGGCTTCGTGATCGCCGTCACCTCGATGGCCGGCACGACCGTCACGGGTACGACCAACTGGTGGGCCGGCGCCGACGGCGCTTTCTGGAACTATACCTGGAAGAGCACCGGCGAGGACCTGTCCCGGTTCTACAACATGATTCCGAAGGGCAAGCACGCGTTCACCCTGGACATGAAGACGATGACGGTCACCTACGACAACGGCCGTGTGGCGAAGTTCCTGATTCCGGGTGTCCACTCGTTCGCGTATGGCAAGACCTTCGAAGTCCGCGACAACTGCTTCGCCCTGGCCTTCCACCTGATGGATCCGATTCCCGCCACTTCGCAGCGCTGGACCGATGTGGACCGCTTCGTGAACGCGCCGCTGGAGTATGTGATCATGTTCGAGAAACAGTAAGTCTCTATGATGGATTTCAAGCAAAGGCTGGCGTGGCTCGAGGAGGGCCACGCCGCCCTCCTTTCCCGGAAGAACGAGCCCATCGAGGGCAACGGCGTGTATGAGCGCTACAAGTATCCCATCCTGACGGGGGAGCACGCCCCGCTTTTCTGGCGGTACGACCTGGACGAGAAGACGAACCCGTACCTGATGGAACGCTTCGGCATCCACGCCGTGATGAACAGCGGCGCCATCAAGTGGAACGGGAAGTATGTCCTGGTATGCCGGGTCGAAGGCGCCGACCGGAAGAGCTTCTTCGCCGTGGCGGAGAGCCCGAACGGCGTGGACAACTTTCGTTTCTGGGACCGTCCGATTACGATGCCTGAGTGGGGGGAACCTGCGACCAACGTGTACGATATGCGCTTGACGGCGCACGAGGACGGCTGGATCTACGGCATCTTCTGCGTGGAGCGGAAGGACCCGGCGGCCGCCCCCGGCGACTTGTCGTCGGCCGTCGCGGCCGCGGGCATCGCCCGGACGAAGGACCTCGTGAACTGGGAGCGGCTGCCGGACCTGGTGAGTTCGACCCAGCAGCGGAACGTGGTGCTCCATCCGGAGTTCGTGAAAGGGAAATATGCCTTGTACACGCGTCCGCAGGACGGTTTCATCGACGCCGGCAACGGCGGCGGCATCGGCGGCGCGCTGGTGGATTCGATGGAGCACGCGGTCATCACGGACAACGAGCGGATCCTCAATTTCCGCCACTACCACACCATCAAGGAAGTCAAGAACGGGGAAGGCCCGGCGCCCATCAAGACGCCGCAGGGCTGGCTGCACCTGGCGCACGGCGTGCGCGGCTGCGCCAGCGGCCTCCGCTACGTGCTGTATATGTATATGACGGCGCTGGACGAGCCTACGAAGGTCATCGCGGAGCCGGCCGGCTTCTTCATGGCGCCGGAGGGCGGCGAATACATCGGCGACGTGATGAACGTGCTGTTCTCCAACGGCTGGATCTGCGACGAGGACGGCAAGGTGTTCATCTATTACGCCTCTTCCGACACCCGGATGCACGTGGCCACCTCGACGGTGGACCGTCTCGTCGACTATTGCCTCCACACGGCCCCGGACGGCCTCCGGACCGGCCTTTCCGTGGAGACCCTGAATCGCCTGATCGACAAGAACTTGAGCAGATAGGACAAATGAAAAAGACCCTTGCTCTCCTGGCGCTGCTGCTGGCGGCGGCCTGCGGTAGGAACGAAGGAACCAAGACGCTGGGCATCGGCGTCTATCCCGGCGATCCTGCCGAGAATTTCTCCCCGACCCTCCGGAAGGGGGACGGATACCGGAACATCGCGCTGCTGCGCGCCGCCCGGCATTCCTCCAGCGCCGACTACAACCAGACGGCGCAGCTCCTGACGGATGGATTGATCGCTGACGGACCTGCCACCTGGGTGGAGGTCTTCCGCGGCGGAGAACGCGTGCCCGGTTTCGAAGGCGGTTTCCTGACCGACCAGAACCACGCCGGCATCAACTGCACCGGCCCCGAGGTGGACTTCGAACTCGTCTTCCACGGCTTCGTGCCCGTGGCCGACCGGATTCTTGTCGCCACGGGCGGGGACCGGAACCAGAAGACGGTCCTGACCGTGGAGGGAAAGGCGGAAGACGGCACTTGGAAGCCGGTGGGCACTGCTCGTGTCCGGCCGGCGGAGAACCGGATGTTCATCCATCCTTGCGAGTTTGCCATCCCGGCCGCAGGCGCTTTCAGTGCGTACAAGCTGCATTTCGAGGGCGCTCCGGACTATTTCCCGGTGAACGAAGTGCTCTTCTTCAAGGACGATGCGCTCGTGGACGTGCTCCCGAACGCGCGTTTCGTCAGCACCTGGAAGAGCGCCGGAGCGGAAGATGAATGGGTTTCCATCGACTTGGGCGAGCCTTCTTCCTTCGACAAGATGTGCTTTGCCTGGGTCAACGGTCCCGTGAAGGCGACGGTCCAGGCTTCCCAGGACGGGAAAGCGTGGAAGGATGTCGCCACCTTCGAGGGAGCGGAATCCGAGATCATGTTCTCCCGGACGAAAGGCCGCTACGTCCGTCTGTGCCTGCATGGCACGGAGAACGGGCAGCCCTTCGAACTGAGCGAGTGGGAAGTGTACGGCCAGGGCGGCACGCAGGCGGTGCCGAAGCCGGCGCCCGCCCGCGATGGCGCCCGCCAGCTGCTTTCCGGCGGCGCCTGGAAGCTGCAGCGCGCCCCGCAGGTCGCCTCCTCCGGGAAGGAAATCTCGACGGCCGGCTTTGATGACAAGAACTGGCTGGTCGCCACCGTCCCGGGGACGGTCCTCGCGACCTACGTGGACAACGGGGCCGTGGACCATCCCAACTTCGCGGACAACCAGCTGTTCATCTCCGATTCCTACTTCCGCAGCGACTTCTGGTACCGGGATGTGTTCCAGGCCCATCCGGACACGCCCCGCCAGTTCCTGCATTTCGAAGGCGTCAACTACCAGGCGGTCGTGTTCCTGAACGGCCGGTTCCTGGGCATCGTGGACGGTGCGTTCCGGGCCGCGGACTTCGACGTGACCGGCATCCTGCAGGACGGGGACAACGTCCTGGCCGTGCAGGTGATCCACAATCCGTCCTACGGGACGATCAAGGAGCAGACGGCCTACACGCCGCAGTCCAACGGCGGCGTCCTGGGCGGCGACAACCCCACGATGCACGCCACCATCGGCTGGGACTGGATCCCGACCGTCCGCGGGCGGGACATCGGCCTTTATGACGATATCTGGCTCGCCTATACGGGCCCGGTCACCGTGGAGGATCCGTTCGTGCGGACGGAACTTCCGCTGCCGGACACCACGAAGGCCACCCTCTTCGCCCAGGCCGTGCTGGTGAACCACGGCGACAAGCCGGTCTCCGGCACGCTGGAATGGAAGTTCGGCGACTTGGCGGTTTCCGAGCCCGTCGACCTGCAGGCCGGCGAGAAGCGCGATGTCGTCTTCGATCCGCAGACCCTGCAGAACCCTCGCCTGTGGTGGCCCAAGGGCTATGGCGAGCAGAACCTGTATCCCGTGTCCTTCCGCTTCATGGCGGACGGCGTCGTCTCCGATGCCAAGGAATTCCTGTCCGGCGTACGCCAGATGGACTTCTCGATGGATTCCTACATCCCGCTCCGGGGCTTCACGAACTCCTTCGAGAGCCGGAACGAGCGGCAGCGCCTGAGCCTGTTCGTGAACGGCCGCCGTTTCATCGGCTTCGGCGGCAACTGGGGCTTCCCGGAGCATCTGCTGAACTACCGCGCCCGCGAATTCGACGCTGCCGTGAAGTACCATGCCGATATGAACTTTACCATGATCCGCAACTGGGTGGGCATGACCGGCCAGCGCGCCTTCTACGAGGCTTGCGACCGGCACGGCGTGATGGTCTGGCAGGATTTCTGGCTCGCGAACCCGTGGGACGGTCCCGACCCGCTGGATCCGGACCGCTTCAACGCGGTCGCCGAGGAATATGTCCGCCGGATTCGCAACCATCCTTCCATCGGCCTGTATGTGGGGCGGAACGAGGGGTATCCGCCGGAGGTAATCGACTCCTTCTTGAAGGAGATGATCGTCCGGGAGCATCCGGGGATGTGTTACATCCCGCATTCCGCGACGGACGGCGTGAGCGGCGGCGGCCCGTACAACGCCTTGAAGCCCGCGCAGTACTTCCGCGTCCGCGGACGCGACAAGTTCCATAGCGAGATGGGCATGCCGGCCGTGATGAATTACGAGAACCTGGTGCGGGCGATGGGCGAGGACGCCCTCGAGCCCGTGAACACGATGGCGCATCCCAACGCGATGTACGGCCTGCACGACTACACGCTGGGCCGCCTCGCCAACAGCGCCCAGCAGGCGGAGAGCTTCAACGAGCTCTTGGCCAACGCCTTCGGGGAGCCCGCCGACGCGAAGCAGTTCGCGGAACTTGCCCAATGGATCAACTACGACGGCTACCGGGCGATGTTCGAGTCCCGCGGGCAGTACCGCCGCGGCCTGCTGCTGTGGATGAGCCATCCGGCGTGGCCGTCCATGGTCTGGCAGACGTATGACTATTACTTCGAGCCCATCGGCGCGTACTTCGGCTGCAAGAAGGCCTGCGAGCCGCTGCACATCCAGCTGAACCAGCTCACCCGCGAAGTGGAGGTGGTGAATTACCACGCCGGCGACCGGACGGGCCTGACCACCAAGGTCTCGGTGCTGGACATGAACGGAAAGGCCCTGGACGGGTTCACTGGGCAGCTGGACCTCCCGGAAGACAGCACGGCCGTCGTCGGCAAGCTGCCGGTCCCGGAGGACGTGACCCCGGTCTACTACGTGCGGCTGGAACTCTCCGATGCGTCCGGCAAGCCCCTGTCGACCAACTTCTATGTCCAGGGAAAGGAGGAAGGCAACCTCCAGGCCTTGAACGGCCTTGGAAAGGCTTCTGTGAAGGCTTCCTTCTCCGGAAAGGGCCCTTGGAAGGTCAAGCTGACCAACAACGGGGACGTTCCCGCGCTGATGCTGCGGCTGAAGCTGGTTTCCAAGTCCACGGGCGAAATGGTTCTGCCGGTCCTCTACACCGACAATTACTTCTCGCTGATGCCGGGGGAGACCCGGGAGATCGGCATCGAAGCCGCGCCCGAGGACCTGTGCGGCCGGGCCGGCCTGGAAGTGACCGGTTTCAACCTTTAGAAGAGGAACGGTCGAACGAACGCCCCCGCCTTATGCCAGCGCCTCTGCCAAATTGTCAGCAGGGGCGCTTTTGGCACAATGTTCGATGAAGTTCAGTCGCCGTCCGCGGTGGGCGGCGTTGAACAGACAATTTAAATCGAACAATATCATGGGTAAAATTATCGGCATCGACCTTGGAACCACGAACTCGTGCGTGGCCGTGATGGAAGGCAACCAGCCTACCGTCATCATCAACAACGAGGGACAGCGCACCACCCCGTCCGTCGTCGCTTTCACCGACGGCGGCGAGCGCAAGATCGGCAACCCGGCCAAGCGCCAGGCGATCACCAATCCGAACAACACCATCTTCTCCATCAAGCGGTTCATGGGCGAACCCTACGATGTGGTGACGAAGGAAATCGAGCGGATGCCCTACAAGGTGGTCCGTGGCGAGAACAACACCACCCGCGTGGACATCAACGGCAAGCTCTACACGCCGCAGGAAATCTCAGCGATGATCCTCCAGAAGATGAAGAAGACCGCGGAGGAATACCTCCGCCAGGACGTCACCGAGGCGGTCATCACCGTCCCGGCCTACTTCTCCGACTCCCAGCGCC
>JAFRPH010000033.1 GCA_017429205.1 Bacteroidales bacterium | reverse complement strand
GGCCCAGGCCGAGCGCGACAAGGCCTGGAGCGAGATGGCCCGCCAGGTGGCCCACGAGATCAAGAACCCGCTCACGCCGATCAAGCTCCAGCTCCAGATGCTCATCCGGATGAAGCAGGCCGGCCGTCCGGGCTGGGAGGACAAGTTCGAGGAGGTGTCCGCCACCGTCCTCGAGCACATCGACATCCTCGCGGACACCGCCAACGAGTTCTCCACCTTCGCCAAGCTCTATTCCGAGGAGCCGGTCCGGATCGACCTGGACGCCCTCATCCGGGAGGAAGTGGCGATGTTCTCCGCCCGGGACGACATCTCCTTCCAGTACTACGGGCTGGAAGGCGCCGAGGTGTCGGGCCCGAAGCCGCAGCTCACCCGCGTGCTGGTGAACCTGGTGACGAACGCCATCCAGGCCCTGGAAGGCCGGGAGAACGGCCAGGTCGTGGTCTCCCTCCGCCACTCCGTGAAGGACGGATTCTACGACATCGTGGTCGAGGACAACGGCCCCGGTGTGAAGGAGGAGAACCGCGCGAAGCTGTTCACTCCGGACTTCACGACCAAGTCGCACGGGACGGGCCTGGGGCTGGCCATCTGCCGCAACATCGTGGAACGGTGCGGCGGCGAGATCGGCTACTCGAAATCTTTCACCCTCGGCGGCGCTTGTTTCACAGTCCGCTATCCCAAATTATTGAAATAATTTGTACCTTTGTGCCGGAAAACGAGAGAGACCATGAAGATCAGGACCGCCATATTTTCCGGCAGCAGCACGAGGGTGGAGCAGAAACCTGCGCGGAAGCTGCCTGAATTCGCCTTCATCGGCCGCTCCAACGTGGGCAAATCCTCGCTCATCAACGCCCTGACCGGGAACTCCAAGCTGGCGAAAACCTCCCAGACCCCGGGCAAGACGCAGCTCGTGAACCATTTCCTCATCAACGACAACTGGTATCTCGTGGACCTTCCCGGCTACGGGTACGCCCGGCTGCCGGACAAGGAGCGGGCGAAGCTCCGCCACATCATCTGGGACTATGTCAACCGGAGCGAAGAGCTGGTGATGCTCTTCGTCCTGCTGGATTCCCGGCACGACATGCAGGAGGTGGACCTCCGCTTCATCGCGGAACTGGGGGAGAAGGGGATTCCCTTCGGCCTCATCTTCACCAAGGCGGACAAGCAGGGCGCGACGGTCACGGCCGCGCAGGTGGAGAAGAACAAGGCCCGCCTGCTGGAAGAGTGGGAGGAACTGCCTCCCGTGTTCGTCAGCTCCTCCGTGAGCGGCCTGGGCAAGGAAGAGATTCTCAACTATATCGGAACCGTACTCCAAAACTTATGATAAACGAAGTCCATAAGCACAGGATGGCCATCTTCACCTGTGAAGCCACTCGGTATTTCTCCGAAAAAGTGGTCGCGGCCATGAACCGGCTCAAGGGGCCGGAAGATCCGGAAGTGGTGCTCGGCCCGCTCGAGGTCACCCATTTCAGCGACGGCGAGTTCGTTCCTTTCTTCGCGGAAAGCGTGCGCGGCGCCACCTGCTTCATTATCCAGTCCACCTTCCCGCCCACCGACAACCTGATGGAACTTCTCCTGTCGATGGATGCCGCGAAGCGCGCCTCCGCCAACAAGGTGATTGCCGTGATCCCGTATTTCGGCTGGGCCCGCCAGGACCGCAAGGACAAGCCGCGCGTGTCCATCGGCGCGAAGCTGGTCGCCAACATGATCAAGGCCGCCGGCGCCGACGCCCTGATGACCTGCGACCTCCACGCCGACCAGATCCAGGGTTTCTTCGACCTCCCGGTGAACCATCTCTATGCGAGTTACGACTTCCTGGGCATCCTCCGGAAGATGCAGAAGGCCGATCCGGACCGCTTCACCATCGCCGCGCCCGACATGGGCGGCGCGAAGCGCGCCAACGCCTACGCCAAGAACCTCCACTGCCCGGTGGTGATCTGCCACAAGACCCGCGCCCGGGCCAATGTGGTGGAGCGCATCGTGCCCATCGGCGAGGTCGAGGGCCGCGACATCGTGATCATCGACGACATCATCGACACGGCCGGCACCCTGACCGCCGCCGCGAACGAGCTGGTGAAGCGGGGTGCCCGCAGCGTCCGCGCCTTCGCCACGCACGCCGTCCTGTCCGGTCCCGCCTACGAGCGGATCGACGCCTCCGCCCTGTCCGAGGTGTACGTGACCGACACCATCCCCCTGAATCCCGAGAAGCGGGCCCTCCAGGGCAAGATCCGCGTGGTCTCCCTGGCCGAGACCTTCGCTCGGATGATTCTCCGGGTGTACAACTACGAACCCATTTCCTCCGAATTCCCGCTCTGATGAAAGTCTTTCTCGCCGCCGTCGTCTTCGTGGCGCTCGCCGTGCTGCTGCTCGGAGTGAACATCTTCTTTTTCCACCGTCCCTTCCCGGACGGGGAGATATCCACGAACCCGGAGATGCGGAAGCGAGGCATCAAGTGCGCGAAGGAGGAAGAGCTGGAAATGCTCGCGGCCCGAAAAGGGAAGACGGTATGCGACGGGAACTATTCGGATGCGTGCGCATCCTGCGGATTATACCGGAAAGATTAGGATGAAGGAGAACCGCACACACCACGCAAATAAAGGTCATGTCTTGAGCAGGATGGGTCGCATCCTGCTCAAGATTGTCTATTCCGTCCTGGTTTTGCTGTTCCTGGCGGTCCTAGCGACCTCCGTCAGCCCCATCTACGACTTCCGCGCGCCGCAGCCTTTCAGCGGCCCGGACATCTTCAATCCGTACCGGAACCTGGACACGGCGTACTGCTGGAAACGGACGAACCTCCACACGCATACCCGCGTCAAGGGCCCCTTCCCGCCGAACGAGTGCGAGGAATGGCCGGACGAGACATATGCGGAGTACGAACGCTTCGGGTACGACATTGTCACCTTCTCCAACCATAACGAAATCACCCGGCATCCTTTCGATTCCACACTCCAGGTCAATGTGTACGAGCAGGGCTACAGCCCCTTCAAGTTCCACAAGCTGGTGTTCGGAAGCGACCGGGTGGTCCATTACGACCCGCTCCTGCCGCTGCTGGCCTCCCAGAAGCAGTTCGAGCTGGACCGGCTCGCGAAGCGTTCGGATTTCATCCAGATCAACCATCCCTACCGGACCGTGGGCATGTCCCGGAGCCATATGGAAGCCCTCTCCGGCTACGAGATGATGGAGCTGGACACCGGGATCAGCACGGAGAACGAATACTGGGACTGGGCGCTGAGCGCGGGCCACTACAGCTTCGGCCTCGCGAACGACGACTTCCACCACATCGACAATTCCGTGAACATCGCCGTCCGCTGCAATTTCCTGTGCACGCCTTCCGGCCGCTATGAGGACCTGAAAAAGACCCTCCTCGGCGGCGGTTTCTATGCGATGCGAGTGCCGGACTACGGCCACGGCGATTGGGACGTCAAGTACGCGAAGAACCGGGAGCTTCCTTTCGTGAAAGCCATCGGCATGCGCGGGGATACCATCCATATGACCGTGTCCGAGCCGGCGGACAGCATCCGCGTGACCGGCCAGGACCACCGGACGCTCGCGCTGGTGGAGCGCTGCGACAGCATCGCCTATCCGATGCGCCCGGAGGACGCCTACGCCCGCCTGACGGCCTTTTTCCCCGAGGGCGAGGTCATCTATTCCAACCCCTTCGCCCGGTATGACGCCATCCTCGCGGACAGCCCCTTCGACGACAGTCCCCAGCGGGTGAGCGTCGTCTGGACGATCCTGTACAACCTGCTGCTGCTCTTCCTCTTCGGAGAAACCGTGCGGCTGTGGCTCAAATACCTTCTTAAACGATGAACAAACCCGATAAGAAAGTCTCCCTGGCGGTCTGGAGCCTCGTGCTCGCCGTTTTCACGCTCGTGGCGTTTCACGTGCCGTTCTTCCGGCATCTGTTCGCGAACGTGGAGGCCGGCACGAACGGCGTCGTCATCGCCGTGACGGCGGCCCTGCTGCTGCTCGTGCTGGACTTTCTGCTGTATTACCTGCTGGTGTGGCTGCTCCGGTTCGTGGGCAAGTGCATCGTGGCGTTCACCCTGTTCGGGGACGCCGTGATGCTCTATTTCGTGAACAACTACGACGTGCTCGTGACGGACGAGATGATGGGCAACGTGTTCCGGACGCAGTATTCCGAGGCGTCGGGCTTCTTCTCCTTCTCGTTCATCCTGTACATCCTCCTGCTGTGCGTGGTGCCTTGCATCTACGTCTTCAGGCGGAAGGTGGAGTACGGCTCCTGGAAACGGCTCCTGGGCTGGCTCGGCGGCTGCGTGGCGGCCCTCCTCGTGCTCGTGTTCGGAAACATGAAGAACTGGCCCTGGATCGACCGCAACTCCACGGAACTCGGCAGCCTCCTGATGCCGTGGTCCTATATCGTCAACTCCTTCCGCTACCAGGCGGCCGAAAAGCGGAAGAATGTCCAGGAAATCCCGCTGCCGGACGCGACGCTCACGGACGACAGCCCGGCCGTGTGCATCCTCGTCATCGGCGAGTCCGCCCGGCGGGACCATTTCTCCCTGTACGGCTATCCCAAGGAGACGAATCCGTACACGGTGAAGGACAGTGTCAAGGCCTATGTGGCCGACGCTTCCGCCACCTATACCGCCGCCGGCGTGAAAGCCATCCTGGAATACAAGGATGCGGACGAACTTTACGAGATCCTGCCGAACTACCTGTACCGAACCGGGATCGATGTGTTCTGGCGCACCAGCAACTGGGGCGAGCCCCCGGTGCACGTGCGCTCCTACGAAACCATCGGCGACCTCCGGAAGCGGCTGCCCGAAACGAGCGGCAAGTACGACGGTGACCTTCTCGTCGGCCTGAAGGACGAAATCCTCGCGGGCGGCAAGGACCAGGTGTTCGGCGTGCTCCACACCTATACGAACCACGGGCCGTCCTACAACACGAACTATCCGCCGGAATTCGAGGTGTTCACCCCCGTCAGCAGCACCGTGGAGATGTCCAAGGTGAGCCAGGAGGAGCTGTTCAACGCCTATGACAACAGCATCGTCTACACGGACTGGATCGTCCACACGGTGATCGACATCGTGCGGGAGACCGGCCGCCGGGGCTGCGTCCTCTTCGTCTCGGACCACGGCGAGTCCCTCGGCGAGAACAACCTGTATATGCACGGGGTCCCGTACTCGATGGCCCCCCGCGAACAGCTGGAAATCCCCTTCGTCGTCTGGACCTCGGACCCCTCCCTCCGGATGAAAGATCTCCCGAAAATCGGCCAGCACCACGTATTCCATACGGTTTTGGACTTTTTCGGCGTGGAAAGTCCCATTTTTGACGAGAATTTCAGTATATTTGAAGACTAAGTAAGATTGATTGAGATATGGCATTAGTAGCGATCGTAGGAAGGCCCAATGTGGGCAAATCGACCCTTTTCAACCGCCTTGTGGGCATGCGTCAGGCCATCGTCGATGAGACGGCGGGCGTGACCCGCGACCGCCATTACGGCAAGTGCGAATGGTGCGGCACCGAGTTCTCGGTGGTGGACACCGGCGGTTACACCTCCAATTCGGACGACGTCTTCGAGGACGCCATCCGCCGCCAGGTGGTCATCGCCGTGGAGGAGGCCGACGTGGTCCTCTTCATGTGCGAGGCGCAGACCGGCATCACCGACTATGACGCGGAGATCGCGGACCTCCTGCGCCGGTCCAAGAAGCCCGTCGTCCTGTGCGTGAACAAGGTCGACTCGGGCGAGAAGATGTACGACGCGTACGACTTCTACGGCCTGGGTCTCGGCGAGGTCTGGACCATCTCCGCGGCCAACGGCTCCGGCACCGGCGACCTCCTGGACGAGATCGTCAAGGTGCTCCCGAAGGACGTTCCGGAGGAGGACGACCATTCCGACATCCCGCACATCGCCATCGTCGGACGGCCGAACGTGGGCAAGTCCTCGCTGACGAACGCCCTGCTGGGCGAGGAGCGGAACATCGTGACGCCCGTCGCGGGCACCACGCGGGATTCCATCTCCACCTACTACAACAAGTTCGGCCACGAGTTCATGCTGGTCGACACCGCCGGCATGCGCAAGCGGGCGAAAGTCACCGAGGACCTGGAGTTCTACTCCGTCCTCCGGGCGATGCGCACCATCGAGCATTCCGACGTGTGCATCCTGATGATCGACGCCACCCTCGGGATGGAGGCGCAGGACATGAACATCTTCAACATCATCCAGAAGAACCGCAAGGGCTGCGTCATCGTCGTGAACAAGTGGGACCTCTTCGAGAAGGAGTCCAACACGATGCGCGACTACACGGAGGCCCTGAAGGCCCGCCTGGCGCCGTTCAACGACATTCCCATCGTGTTCACCTCGGTCATCAACAAGCAGCGCATCCTGGAGGTGCTGAACGCCGCCGCCCACGTGGCGGAGAACATGGGCCGCCGCATCCCCACCTCCGAGCTGAACGACGCGATGCTCCCGGAGATCGAGAACTACCCGCCGCCGGCCTGGAAGGGCAAGTACGTGAAGATCAAGTACGTCACGCAGCTGCCCACCCGGACCCCGCAGTTCGCCTTCTTCTGCAACCTGCCGCAGTGGGTGAAGGACCCGTACAAGCGCTTCCTGGAGAACAAGCTCCGCCAGCACTTCGACTTCACCGGCTGCCCCATCCAAGTGTATACCCGAGCGAAATAGACTATGTTTGACGTGAAGAAAACCAAGGACGCGTGCGTCCAGTGGATCCGGGACTGGTTCGAGGAGAACGGCCCGGGCTGCAATGCCGTCATCGGCATTTCCGGCGGCAAGGACAGTTCCGTCGTGGCCGGCCTCTGCGTGGAGGCCCTCGGCGTGGACCGCGTGATCGGCGTGACGATGCCCAACGGCGTCCAGCCGGACATCGACGATTCCATCCGCCTCATCAACCACCTGGGCATCAAACGGTACGACGTGAACATCGGTGCGGCGTACGACGCCCTGATGGCGGAGGTGGAGCTGAAACTCGGTCACGAGGCGTCGGCCCAGACCCGCATCAACATGGCCCCGCGCCTGCGGATGACGGCCCTGTACGCCGTCTCCCAGTCCAACAACGGCCGCGTGGCCAACACCTGCAACCTCTCCGAGGACTGGGTGGGCTACAGCACGCGCTACGGCGACGCCGCGGGCGACTTCTCGCCCCTCGGCGGCCTCACCGTGCAGGAAGTCGTCGCCATCGGCAAGGAACTCGGCCTGCCCGTGGACCTCGTGGAGAAAACCCCGTCCGACGGCCTCTGCGGCAAGACCGACGAGGACAACCTCGGGTTCACCTACGCCGTCCTGGACCGCTACATCCGCACCGGCGTGTGCGAGGACCCGGACACGAAGGCGCTCATCGACCGCAAGCACGTGATGAACCTCTTCAAGCTCAAGCCCATCCCGCACTTCGACCCCGAAATCTGACATGGACCCGGCCCGGCGAGAAATATGGATCGACTGGATGCGGGTCGTGGCCTGCTTCCTGGTGATGATGACGCACAGCTGCGAGCCGTTCTACCTGGGCGGCGAGGGCTCGCTGATCCTCACGAAGGCCGACGCCCTCTGGGTGTCCGTCCTGAACGTGATTCCGCGGGCTTGCGTGGCCTTGTTCGTCGTAGCCTCCAGCTACCTCCAGTTCCCGCTGCACTATCCCGCCGGCGAGTTCTTCCGCCGGCGGGCGGCGCGGATTCTCCTTCCGTTCCTCGTCTGGACCGTCGTCTACGCCCTCGTGTGGGGCGAACCCGTGCAGAACTTCAAGGACCTGCTGCTGAACTTCAACTATGCGGCCGGCCACCTGTGGTTCGTGTATATGCTCGTGGGCCTGTATCTGATCATGCCGCTCCTGTCGCCATGGGCGGAGAAAGTGGGGAAGCGCGAACTCCAGGTGTATCTGGGGATCTGGCTCTTCACGACCCTCATCCCGTTCATCCGCCAGTGGGCGGGCGGTCCCGCGCCCGTGATGTACGGCCCTTCCGGCATTCCGAATCCGGCGAAATATCCCCTCTGGGGCGAGGCCAGCTGGAACACCTATGGCGTGTTCTACTACCTGAGCGGTTTTGTCGGCTATCTCCTCTTGGGCCTGTATTTCCGGAAATTCGTCGGCAAACTGTCCTGGGGAAAGACCTTGGCCTGGGCCGTCCCGCTGTTCCTTGCGGGCTTCGCCATCTGCAATGTCGGGTTCCTGACCCGCGTCTGGGCGGACTGCAAGGGCGTTTTCCCGATCGAAGGACCGGTCGGCCTGGCGGCCCTGTGGGAGGGACCTTGGCTGAATGATACGCTGGGCGTGGCCCTGATGGCCATCGCCTGGATCCTGCTGTCCCGGAAGATCGAAAGGGGCGACAAGTTCTACGAACACGTCCTGCTCCCGGTCTCCAAGGCCAGCTATGGCATGTACTTGTGTCACCTGCTTCTCCTGAGCGTGGTTTCCGGCTGGATCCGGGATGCGCTCGGCCTGGGCGCGGACGGCGTCCTGGGCATCTGGACGACGCCGGTACAAATCTTCGCGATCGCCCTCCTTTCCTTCTGCGGCACGGCGCTTTTCTGCGTGCTGGTGCAAAGGATTCCGAAGGTGGGGAAGTGGTTGATCGGCTAACCTTCTGAATATGGCAAGGGACTATCTGGAACTGGCCGAGCTGCTCGCGCGCGTGAAGGAAGGGGTCGAGGACGCTTTCCCGGGGCGCTATTGGGTGAAGGCGGAAATCGGTTCCTGGAGTCCCCGGGCCAATGGACACTGCTATCTGACCCTGACCCAGAGCGACCGCGGGAAGCCCGTGGCCGATATCCGGGCGATGATCTGGAAATGGAATTTCCCGCAGCTGAAGGCCTTCTTCGAGCAGGAGTCCGGCCAGCCGCTGCAGGCCGGCATCACGGTCCTCGTGCGCGTGCAGGTCAGTTTCAGCGAGATGTTCGGGATGTCCCTGTTCATCGACGACATCGACCCGGCCTTCACGGTGGGGGAGCAGGCGCTGGCGAAGAAGAAGGCCATCGAGAAGCTCACCGCCGGCGGTTACCTGGAGATGCAGCAGGAGCTGGCGATTCCGCGCCTGCCGTACCGCCTGGCCGTCATCACGTCCAAGACCGCGGCGGGATACGGCGATTTCCGGCGCCACCTGCTGGAGAACGAGGCGGGCTACGCTTTCCGGCTGGACCTGTACGAAGCCCTGATGCAGGGCGAGCAGGCGCCGGCCTCCATCATCGCCGCCCTGGCGGAGGCGCAGGAGCATCCCTGCGACGCCATCCTGATCCTGCGAGGCGGCGGTTCGGAAATGGACCTGGCCTGCTTTGACGATTACGACCTGGCGGTGGCCATCGCCACCTGCGCGGCGCCGGTGGTCACTGCGATCGGCCACGACCGCGACTTTCACATCGCGGACCTTGTGGCGAACCGCTCCGTGAAAACGCCCACGGCCCTGGCGGACCTGTTCCTGGACGCCTATGCCGCGGAAGACGCCCTGCTGGACGACCTGCAGGCCCGCGTCCGCCGGGCGGTCGCCGACCGCCTGGGCGGGATGCTCCGGAAGGTCGATTCCCTCGCGCAGCGGCTCCGCTTCGCGGTCGGCGCGCGCATCGACCGGGCGCGGGCGGCCCTGGACCTGAAGGAGGCCCTCATCAAGGCGTCCGACCCCCGGAAGATCCTGTCGATGGGCTACGCCCTCGTCACGGGCGGGGACGGAAAGGTCCTCAAGAGCGTGGTGCCGGTCGCGGCCGGGGACCGGATCGGCGTCCGGTTCGCCGACGGGACGATCCGGGCGACGGTGGATTCGATAGATTTCTCGACAAGCTCGAAATGACAAAGGATATGGAAGAAAAGTTCGATTACGCGAAAGCGGTGGAGGAGTTGGAGAAGATTGCCGCGAAGGTGGAGGACCCGGCGACGAAGCTGGACGACATCGACGCGCTCGTGGCCCGGAGCAACGGGCTGCTGAAGGCCTGCCGGGCGTATCTGCGCACCGTGCAGGAAAGGATTGACAAACTGGACGAGGAATAATATGAAAAAACTTTACGAAACCGACCCGTACCTGATGCCGTACAAGGAGGCTATCCAGGCCCGCCACGAACGGATCATGGGGATGAAGCGGCACATCGCCGGAGACGGCCTCCTGAAGGACGCCGTGAACAACCACATGTACTACGGCCTGCACCGCTGCGACGACGGCTCCTGGATCTTCCGCGAGTGGGCCCCGAACGCCACCAAGATTTACCTGGTGGGCGATTTCAACAACTGGAAGCGGACGGACGCCTATGCCCTGCAGCCCACGGGCGGCGGCAACTGGGAGCTTTCCCTCCCGTCCTTCATGCTGCAGCACGGCGAGCTGTACAAACTGTACATCGAGTGGCCCGGCGGGGCGGGGGAGCGCCTCCCTTCGTACGTGACCCGCGCCGTCCAGGACGAGATGACGAAGGCTTTCGCCGCGCAGGTGTGGGATCCGGCCGAGAAGTACGTCTGGAAGCATGCCCGGGCCGGCAAACGGCCGCATCCGATGATCTATGAATGCCACATCGGCATGTCTTCCGAGCAGGAGAAGGTCGCCTCGTTCGAGGACTTCCGCACCACCGTCCTTCCGAAGGTGAAGAAGCTCGGCTACGACACCCTCCAGATCATGGCCCTGCAGGAGCATCCCTACTACGGCTCCTTCGGCTACCAGGTGTCCAATTTCTTCGCCCTGAGCTCCCGCTTCGGCACGCCCGAGGAGTTCAAGCGCCTGGTGGACGACGCCCACGGCAAGGGCATCGCCGTGGTGATGGACATCGTCCACAGCCACAGCGTGGACAACGAGGTCGAAGGCCTTTCGAACTTCGACGGCACGGACCACCTGTACTTCTACTCCGGTCCGCAGGGCCGCCACCCCGCCTGGGGCTCCCGCTGCTTCGACTACGGCAAGGACGAGACCAAGTACTTCCTCCTGTCGAACGTGAAGTACTGGATGGAGGAATACCACATCGACGGTTTCCGTTTCGACGGTGTCACCTCGATGCTTTATTGGGACCACGGGCTCGGAAAGGATTTCGTCGGCTATGACAACTACTTCAACCAGGGCGTGGACGAGAATGCGGTGACCTATCTCGCCCTCGCGAACATTCTGGTGAAGGAAATGGACCCGAACGGCTTCACCATCGCCGAGGACGTCTCCGGCATGGCCGGCCTGGCCGCCCCGCTGGCGGCCGGCGGCGTGGGCTTCGACTTCCGGATGTCGATGGGTGTCGCGGACTACTGGATCAAGATCGTCAAGGAACGCACCGACGAGCAGTGGGGCGTGGGCGACATCTGGTGGAACCTGACCAACAAGCGCGCCGACGAGAAGACCATCTCCTACGCCGAGTGCCACGACCAGGCGCTGGTAGGGGACAAGACCTTGATTTTCAGGCTGATGGACAAGGAGATGTACTTCTCGATGAACACTGAGTCCCGGAATCCCGTCGTGGACCGCGGCATCGCTCTCCACAAGATGATCCGCCTGGTGACCGCCGCCACCGCGGGCGACGGCTACCTCAACTTCATGGGCAACGAATTCGGCCATCCGGAATGGATCGACTTCCCCCGCGAGGGGAACGGCTGGTCCTACAAGCACGCCCGCCGGCAGTGGTCGCTGGCGGACCCGGATTACCTGCGGTACAGATACCTCCGGAATTTCGACGAGGCGATGGTCCATCTCATCCGCGACGAAAAGGTCCTTTTCGAGGCTCCGGAGCTCCTGGTGCAGGACGAGGAGAAGAAAATCTTGATTTTCAGACGCAAAAACTGTATCTTTGCGCTGAATTTCTCGGCGGCCGGTTCGTACCCCGATTATGGGTTCTCGGCGCCGGCCGGAGAGTGGGTGAACATCCTCGACACCGACGAACCCGATTTCAACGGGTTCGGACGGATTGTGTCCGGGGAGCATCACCTCACTGTGTCCGGGAAATCGCCCAACGGCAACCCGCGCTACGGGGATACGATGTATCTGTACCTCCCTGCCCGCAGTGCCTTGGTACTGAAGAAATTGTAAAGAAAGACGCATATGGCTTTTTTGAAATTCAACAAGTCTGAGCTCGTCAACCTGTCCTACTCGCTGAAGCGGGAGATCCTCCTCGCGAGCAAGACCGGCGCCTACTGCAACACGTCCATCGTGACCTGCAACACGCGCCGCTACCACGGCCTCCTGGCCGTTCCGGTGGAGAGGTTCGGAGGTTACAGGTATATGCTCCTGTCCTCCCTCGACGAAAGCCTCACGCTCCGCGGGAAGCGGTTCAACCTGGGCATCCATTGCTACGGGGACATCTATGAGCCGCGCGGGCACAAGTACATCGTGGACTTCGACGCCGATCCGGTCCCGATGGTCACCTACAAGATCGGCGAGATCGTTTTCCGCAAGAGCCTCGTCCTGTCCCAGGACAGCAACCAGCTCCTCATCAAGTACGAACTGGTGAAGTCGCCGGCCCCCGTCCGCCTCGAGCTCAAGCCCTTCCTTTCCTTCCGCCGGGTCCACGACCTGACGCAGCAGAACGGCGACGCCCGCACCGCGGCGAAGGAGATCGAGGGCGGCGTTTCCTTCAACCTGTATGAAGGATTTCCGGACCTGAACCTCCAGGTGAGCGGCCAGAGCAAGTTCAACCCGGCTCCCTGCTGGTACAACGGGGTCACCTATTCCGACGAGATGCGCCGCGGCTTCGACTGCCGCGAGGACCTCTTCGTCCCCGGCTCCTTCGAACTGGAGCTCAAGAGCGGCGAGTCCGTGGTCTTCTCCGCCAATGCCGACGCCCCCGTCGCGAAGGCCGGCCTCAAGCGCAAGTTCGAAGGGATGGTGAGCAAGATCGGCCCCATCACCTCGTTCCACGACCAGCTCGTCCGCCAGGCGGACCTCCTGATCCGCGACAGCGGCGGCAAGAAGCAGATCGTCGCCGGTTATTCCTGGCTCTTCACCGGCCTCCTGCGCGAGACCCTCTATTCCCTCGCCGGCCTCACCCTCTACGGCAAGAACGACCCGAAGGAATTCGAGGAGATCCTGGACAACCTGATCGCCGACGAGCCCGAGCGCCTGTTCCACCGCACCACGCAGGTGGAGGCCCCGCTCTTCATGACCGTCACCCTCCAGCAGTACATCGCCTACGCCAACAACGAGAAGCACGTCTGGACCAAGTACGGCAAGACCCTGAAGGGCATCCTCGAGAGCTACCTGCCGGGCCACCGCAAGGAAGTGGCCATGCACCCGAACGGCCTCCTGTGGGCCCAGGTGGACGGCGTCGCCCTGTCCTGGATGAACGCCTACATCAACGGCCGCGCGGTCACCGAGCGTCCGGGCTACCAGGTGGAGACCAACGCCCTCTGGTACAACGCCCTGTGCTTCGCCCTCGACCTGGAGGCGAAGTACGGAGGCAAGAACAGCGAGTTCACCAAGCAGTGGACCCCAGTCCGCGAACTCGTCCTCCGCAACTTCCAGCCTACCTTCTGGAACGCGGAGTTCGGCTTCCTCGCCGACTATGTGGACGGCTACGGCCAGAACCTCGACCTCCGTCCGAACCAGCTGTGGGCCGTGTCCGTGGACTACAAGCCCGTCTCCGACGAAGTCATCCACTCGGTCATGCGCATGGTCCGCAACGAGCTCCTGACCCGGCGCGGCATCCGCACCCTGTCCCCGCGCGACAGCAAGTACAAGGGCGTGTACGAAGGCAACCAGATCGAGCGCGACCTCGCCTACAACAACGGCTGCGCCTGGCCTTTCCTGCTGGCCCAGTACAGCTACGCCTGCTTCAACATGATGGGCAAGAACTTCATCAAGCGGGCCGAATACCTCACCGAGGGCTTCTACGAGGACCTCTCCAAGCACGGCGTCGGCTGCTTCTCCGAACTCTACGACGGAGATCCGCCCCACGAGCCGCACGGAGCCATCTCCTCCGCGACGACGACGTCCGCTCTGCTGAACATCAATTGGCTGATTGAAAAATATAAGGAGGAATAGACCATGAGAGTACTTATGTTCGGTTGGGAGTTTCCTCCCCACATCGCGGGCGGTCTGGGCACGGCCTGCGAAGGCATCGTCAAGGGTCTCGCCTACAACGGCGTCGAAACCCTGTTCGTGATGCCGTCCGCCTCCGGCGACGAAGACCAGAGCGCCACGACCATCATCAACGCCAGCGACGTCGCGGTGGACACGGTCTCCGAGACGGTCGAAGAATATCTGGACAAGGTCAAGTTCATCCACATCGGCACCAATATGGTTCCCTACGCGGATCCGGAGGAGTTCTCCCGGCTCGTCGACGAGGACCGCAAGCGCCAGGTGAAGGACTTCTCCATCAGCTACGGCCAGAAGTACAAGTTCTCCGGCAAGTACGGTGCGAACCTGATGGAGGAGGTCGCCCGCTACGCGATGGTGGGCGGTACGATCGCCTTGCAGCGCAAGGACGAGTTCGACGTCATCCACGCCCACGACTGGCTCACCTACTACGCCGGCATCGCCGCCAAGGAGCTGACCGGCAAGCCCCTGGTGGTCCACGTCCACGCCACCTCCTTCGACCGCGGCAGCGTCGACAACATCGACACCCGCGTCTTCGCGATCGAGAAGAAGGGAATGATGATGGCCGACCGCGTGGTGACGGTCTCCAACCTCACCCGCAACATCGTCATCAACCGGTACGGCATCGATCCCGGCAAGGTGGTCACCGTCCACAACGCCGTGGATTTCAGCGGCCGCGAGAACCTCGTGGTCGAGCGCGGCGTCAAGGAGAAGGTCGTCACCTTCCTCGGCCGCATCACCTACCAGAAGGGTCCCGAGTACTTCATCGAGGCCGCCGCGAAGGTGCTCAAGCGCACCAAGAACGTCCGCTTCGTGATGGCCGGCAGCGGCGATATGATGAACCGCTGCATCCGCCACGCCGCGCGGCTGGGCATCTCCGACCGCTTCCACTTCACGGGCTTCCTCCGCGGGGCCGACGTGCAGAAGATGTTCGCCCTCTCGGACGTGTACATCATGCCGTCCATCTCCGAGCCGTTCGGCATCTCGCCCCTCGAGGCGATGCGGACCGGCGTCCCGTCCATCATTTCCAAGCAGTCCGGCGCCGCCGAAGTCCTCAAGTACGCCTTCAAGGTGGACTTCTGGGACGTGGACGCGATGGCCGACGAGATCTACGCCCTCCTCAACTATCCCGCCCTCGCGGACTTCTCCGCCCGGGCCGGTTTCGACGAAGTGAACGCCCTCAAATGGAACGGCGCCACCGCCAAGCTCAAGCAAGTGTATGAATCAGTAGTCAAATAAAAACGCAATCCATATGGCTTCCAAAAGCATCTGCCTGTATTTCCAGGTCCATCAGCCCACCCGGCTCCGGCTCTACAGATTCTTCGATATCGGCAAGGACTCCCACTACTATGACGACTTCGCCAACCGCACCATCCTCCGCCGCATCGCCCAGAAGTGCTATCTCCCGATGAACGCCCAGCTGCTTCAGCTGATCCAGGCGAACAAGGGCAAGTTCAAGGTGGCGTTCTCCATCTCCGGTTCCGCCCTGGAGCAGTTCCAGCGCTTCGCGCCGGACGTGATCGACAGTTTCCGCGCCCTGGCCGAGACCGGCTGCGTGGAGTTCCTGTGCGAGACCTATTACCACTCCCTGTCGTCCCTCGCTTCCGAGTCCGAGTTCACCCACCAGGTGCTCAAGCACAAGAAGGCCGTCGAGGACCTGTTCGGGGTCACTCCGACCGCCTTCCGCAACACCGAGCTCATCTACTCCAACGCCATCGGCGAGATGGTCTATCGCCTGGGGTTCAAGACGATGCTCACCGAGGGCGCCCGCCACATCATGGGCTGGCAGAGCCCGAATTTCGTGTACGGCTGCGACACCCAGCCCAAGCTCCGCCTCCTGCTCCGCAACTACGGCCTCTCCGACGACATCGCCTTCCGGTTCTCCAACCAGGGCTGGGATATGTATCCGCTCACGGCCGAGAAGTATCTCACCTGGGTGAAGGACTCCGCCCGCAACGACGACATCGTGAACCTGTTCATGGACTACGAGACCTTCGGCGAGCACCAGAGCGCCTCCAGCGGCATCTTCGACTTTATGAAGGCCCTTCCGGAGGCCGTGATCTCCGACGGCACCTTCTCCTTCGTCACCCCGTCCGAGGCCACGAAGAAGTACAAGCCGGTCGCCGACCTCGATGTTCCCGATCCCATCTCCTGGGCCGACGAAGAGCGCGACATCACCGCCTGGCTGGGCAACGAGCTCCAGCAGGAGGCCTTCAACAAGGTCTACGCGATGACCGAGAAGCTTTCCATCGTGGGCGATCCCGACCTCTGGGAGGACTTCGGCCACCTGCAGGAGAGCGACCACTTCTATTATATGTGCACGAAGTTCTTCTCCGACGGTGAGGTCCACAAGTACTTCAACCCGTACGACACCCCGTACGAGGCGTTCATCAACTATATGAACGTCCTGTCCGACTTCCAGATCCGGCTCGATGAGAAGCGCGCCGCCCTGGATGTCAAGGAGGCCGCCGTCCGCGAAGTGGAGGCTGCGCCCGCGAAGAAGAAACCCGCCGCCCGGAAAACCGCTGTCAAGAAGAAATAGATGGACAAACATATTCTCAATCCGGACTACCTGTTCGAGGTCAGCTGGGAGGTCTGCAACAAAGTGGGCGGCATCTACACCGTCGTCGCCACCAAGGCCCTCCACCTGAAAGCCCAGCTGGGGCGCCATCACATCCTCATCGGACCGGACGTCTGGATGCACCGGGCGAGCAATCCCGATTTCATCGAGGATCCGCTCCTGTTCCGGTCGTGGAGGCAGCAGGCGGCCTCGGAAGGCCTCCGGCTGCGTGTGGGCAAGTGGAACATTCCCGGTACCCCGGTCGCCGTGTTGGTGGACTACAAGACCTTCCTCCCGCAGAGCGACGAGATCCTCACGGATTTCTGGACTGCGTTCGGGGTCGATTCCATCACCGGCAACTGGGACTACAAGGAGGCCGCCGTGTTCGGCTATGTGGCCGGCAAGGTGATCGAGAGCTTCTACAACTACAACCTGTCGTCGGCCGACCACGCCGTGGCCCAGTTCCACGAGTGGCAGACCGGCGCCGGCATCCTGCAGCTCAAGCGGGCCAACATCCCCGTCGCCACCGTCTTCACGACCCACGCGACGGTCGTCGGCCGCTGCCTCGCCGGGAACAACCTCCGGCTTTATGACGACATGCCGTACTTCAACGGGGACGAGATGGCCCAGCGCTTCGGCGTCGTGGCTCTCCATTCCCTGGAGAAGATGGCCGCCCGCGAGGCGGACGTGTTTACGACCGTGAGCGAGATCACCGCCAAGGAGTGCGCCCAGTTCCTGGAGCGCTCCGTGGACGTGGTGACGCCGAACGGCTTCGAGAACTCCTTCACCCCCGCCTCCGACGAGGACTATGCCCGGCTGCACGACGCGGCCCGGCAGCGCCTGGTGGAGGTGGCGACGGCGATGTCCGCCGAGGAGGTGCCCGCCAACGCCGTCTTCATCGGCATCGGCGGCCGTTACGAGTTCCGCAACAAGGGCATCGACGTGTTCATCGACGCGCTGGACAAGCTCAACCGGTCCGACTATGAAGGCCGGAGCATCCAGGCGTTCATCTTCATCCCTTCCGGCCATCACGGTCCCGACCGCGGCCTGGTCCAGAAGCTCGCCGGCGACGGTGACTCGCAGTACCAGACCCAGGTCTCGCACTACCTGATGAATGCCGAATACGACGTCATCACCCGCCGCTTCCGGGAGACCGGGCTCGTGAACTCCGTAGGGGACAAGGTCAAGGTGTACTT
>JAFRPH010000032.1 GCA_017429205.1 Bacteroidales bacterium | reverse complement strand
CCCAGATCGCGATCTGGCCCACCGTGAAGAAGCACCTGACCGCGGGGAAGGCCCTGTATTTCTCCCACGGCTTCGGCATCACCTACAAGGAGCGCACGGGCATCGTCCCGCCCGCGGACGTGGACGTGATCATGGTGGCCCCGAAGGGCTCCGGCACCTCCCTCCGCCGCCTCTTCCTGCAGGGCCGCGGCGTGAATTCCTCCTACGCCGTCTACCAGGACGCCACCGGCCGCGCCCTCGACCGCACGCTCGCCCTGGGCATCGGCGTGGGCTCCGGCTACCTGTTCGAGACCGATTTCAAGCGCGAGGTCTATTCCGACCTCACCGGTGAGCGCGGCACCCTGATGGGCGCGATCCAGGGCATCCTGTCCGCCCAGTACGAAGTGCTCCGCGAGCACGGCCACAGCCCGTCCGAGGCCTTCAACGAGACCGTCGAGGAGCTGACCCAGTCCCTGATGCCGCTCTTCGCCGAGAAGGGCATGGACTGGATGTACGCGAACTGCTCCACCACCGCCCAGCGCGGCGCGCTGGACTGGATGGGCCCGTTCCACGATGCCACCAAGCCCGTGTTCGAGAAGCTGTACCAGCGGGTGGCCAGCGGCGAGGAGGCCCAGGTCTCCATCGACGCGAACTCCAAGCCGGACTACCGCGAAGGCCTGGAGAAGGAACTGAAGGCGCTCCGCGAGAGCGAGCTCTGGCGCACCGGCGCCGCCGTCCGTAAGCTCCGTCCCGAAGAGATCGACCGATGAGCGACCGGGTGTACATATTCGACACCACGCTCCGCGACGGGGAACAGGTCCCGGGATGTCAGCTGAACACCGTGGAGAAGATCCAGGTCGCCAAGGCCCTGGAGCTCCTCGGCGTGGACGTCATCGAGGCCGGTTTCCCGATCTCCTCGCCGGGTGATTTCAACTCGGTCGTGGAGATTTCCAAGGCGGTGACCTGGCCCACGGTCTGCGCGCTGTCGCGGGCCGTGGAGAAAGACATCGACATGGCCGCGGAGGCGCTGAAGTACGCCAAGCGGGGCCGGATCCACACCGGAATCGGCACGTCCGACTCGCACATCCGGTACAAGTTCAACTCCACCCGGGAGGAAGTGCTGGAACGGGCCGTCCGCGCCGTCAAGTACGCGAAGAAGTACGTCGAGGACGTCGAATTCTACGCGGAGGACGCCGGCCGCACCGACAACGAGTTCCTCGCCCGCGTGGTGGAGGCCGTGATCAAGGCGGGCGCGACCGTGGTGAACATCCCCGACACGACGGGCTACTGCCTGCCGGAGGAGTTCGGCGCCAAGATCAAGTACCTGATGGAGCACGTGGACGGCGTCCACAAGGCCATCATCTCCACCCACTGCCACAACGACCTCGGAATGGCGACGGCCAACACGATGGCCGGCCTGCTGAACGGCGCCCGCCAGTGCGAGGTCACGATCAACGGCATCGGCGAAAGGGCGGGGAACACCGCCCTGGAGGAGATTGCGATGATTCTGAAGGCCCATCACGGGATTCCGCTGGAGACGAACATCAATACCAAGCGAATCTATCCCACGAGCCGGCTCGTATCGTCCCTGATGAACATGCCGGTGCAGCCGAACAAGGCCATCGTCGGGAAGAACGCCTTCGCCCATTCGTCCGGCATCCACCAGGACGGCGTCCTGAAGAACGCGGAGACCTACGAGATCATCGACCCGAAAGACGTGGGCGTCGACACGAATTCCATCGTCCTGACGGCCCGCAGTGGCCGGGCGGCCCTCAAGTACCGCCTGGAAGTGAACGGCGTGAAGCTGGACGAGGACAAGCTGGACGAGGTGTACGAGCAGTTCCTCCGCCTCGCCGACAGCAAGAAGGAGATCCACGACGACGACATCCTGATGCTCGCCGGGGCCGACCGGGCCGCCGCGCGCCACATCAAGGTGGACTGGCTCCAGGCGACGAGCGGCATCGGCGTGAAGCCGGTGGCCTCCGTCGGGCTGGACATCGCCGGGGAGAAGTTCGAGGCGGCCGCGACCGGCAACGGCCCGGTGGACGCCGCCATCAACGCGCTGCGGCAGATCGTCCGGCGCCATGTCACCATCAACGAGTTCACCATCCAGGGTGTGACCAAGGGGTCCGACGACTGCTGCAAGGTCCACATGCAGGTGGAGAACGAGGGACGGGTGTACTACGGCTTCGGCGCTTCGACCGACATTGTGACGGCCTCCATCGAGGCTTATGTGGATTGTATCAACAAGATTGTATGAATACCCTCTTTGACAAGATCTGGGACGCGCATGTCGTCCAGCACGTGGAAGGCGGGCCCGACCAGCTGTACATCGACCGGCTCTACTGCCACGAGGTGACCAGCCCGCAGGCGTTCGACGGCCTGCGCGAGCGGGGCATCCGCTGCCTGCGCCCGGAAAAGATTTTCTGTATGCCGGACCACAACACCCCGACGGAGGGCCAGGAAAGGCCCATCGAGGATCCGGTGTCCAAGAAACAGGTGGACGCCCTCGCGGCCAACGCCGCCGAGTTCGGGCTCACGCACTATGGGATGATGGACCCGGACAACGGCATCATCCACGTCGTGGGGCCGGAGAAGGGCCTGTCCCTGCCCGGAATGACCATCGTGTGCGGTGACTCGCACACGTCCACGCACGGCGCCGTCGGCGCGGTCGCGTTCGGCATCGGCACTTCCGAGGTGGAGATGGTCCTGGCTTCGCAGTGCATCCTCCAGCAGAAGCCCAAGTCGATGCGGATCCGCATCGAGGGCGAACTGGGGAAGGGCGTGACCGCCAAGGACATGGCCCTTTTCCTGATGAGCAAGCTCACCACCAGCGGCGCGACGGGCTACTTCGTGGAGTACGCCGGTTCCGCCGTACGGGCCCTGTCGATGGAAGGCCGCCTGACGCTTTGCAACCTGTCCATCGAGATGGGCGCCCGCGGCGGCTTCATCGCCCCGGACGAGACCACCTTCGCCTACCTGAAGGGCCGCGACTACGCGCCGAAGGGGGAGGACTGGGACAAGGCCGTCGCCGCCTGGAAGCGGCTCCGCAGCGACGCGGACGCCGTCTTCGACCGCGAAGTCGTGTTCGACGCGGCCGAAATCGCGCCGATGCTCACCTACGGGACCAATCCCGGGATGGGCATGGCCATCACGGGCTATCTGCCCACGCTGGACGAGATCCCGGCCGAGGCCCACGCGTCCTTCTGCAAGTCCTTGAAATATATGGGCTTCCGTCCGGGAGACATGCTCCTCGGAAAGCCCGTCGACTATGTTTTCCTCGGCGCCTGCACGAACGGGCGCATCGAGGACTTCCGCGCGTTCGCGTCCATCGCCGCCGGCCGCAAGAAGGCGCCGGGCGTCGTGGCGTGGCTCGTCCCCGGTTCCTGGAAGGTCCGCCGCCAGATCGAGGAGGAGGGCCTGGGCAAGATTCTCGAGGCCGCCGGCTTCGAGATCCGCCAGCCGGGCTGTTCCGCCTGCCTGGCGATGAACCCCGACAAGGTCCCCGCCGGAAAGTACTGCGTCTCCACGAGCAACCGGAACTTCGAGGGCCGGCAGGGTCCCGGTTCCCGGACGCTCCTCGCCAGCCCGCTGACGGCGGCCGCCGCGGCCGTCACCGGCTTCATCACCGATCCCCGCGTACTGCTATGAAACAGAAATTCGACATCATCGAGAGCACCTGCGTCCCGCTCCCGCTCGAGAACGTGGACACGGACCAGATCATTCCCGCCCGCTTCTTGAAGGCGACCACGCGGGACGAACAGTTCTTCGGCGACAACCTGTTCCGTGACTGGCGCTACCGTCCCGACGGCACGCCGGATCCGGACTTCGTCCTGAACGATCCGCGTTATGGCGGCGAGATCCTCGTCGCGGGCCGCAACTTCGGCTCCGGCTCCAGCCGCGAACACGCGGCCTGGGCCATCGCCGGCTACGGCTTCAAAGTCGTGATTTCCAGTTTCTTCGCGGACATCCACAAGAACAACGAGCTGAACAACTTCGTCCTGCCGGTGGTCGTGACCCCGTCCTTCCTGGAGGAGCTGTTCGCCTCCATCGAGGCGGATCCCGCGACGAAGGTGCGGGTGGACGTCCCGAACCAGACCGTGACGAATCTCGCCACGGGCCGGAGCCAGTCCTTCGAGCTGAACGCGTACAAAAAGTACTGCCTGATGAACGCGCTGGACGACATCGACTACCTGCTCCTGCAGAAAGACAAGATCGAATCCTACGAGAAGCGATGATCGAAATCCTGGACACCACCCTGCGTGACGGCGAGCAGACCGCCGGCGTCTCGTTCAACCCGGACGAGAAGCTGGCCATCGCGCGCCTGCTCCTGGAGGAACTGAAGGTCAACCGGATCGAGGTGGCCTCGGCGCGGGTTTCCCGCGGCGAGCAGGAGGCTTTCGCCAAGATCTGCGCCTGGGCTTCCACTTGCGGGAAGCTCGGCGCCGTGGAGGCGCTCGGCTTCGTGGACGGCGGCCTGTCCGTGGACTGGATCCGTTCCGCCGGGGGACAGGTGATGAACCTGCTGACGAAGGGCTCCCTCCGCCACGTGACCGCCCAGCTGCGGAAAACCCCGCAGGAGCACTTGGACGACATCCTCCGGGACATCCGCATCGCCGTTTCGAAAGGAATGGAGGTCAATGTGTACCTCGAGGACTGGTCCAACGGGATGGCCGACTCGCCGGACTACGTGTTCTTCCTGGTGGACGCCCTGAAGGACGCGCCCGTGAAGCGGATCATGCTGCCCGACACCCTGGGCATCCTGGATCCGTCTCGCACGTGGGAGTTCTGCCGCACGATGGTGGAACGCTATCCGGGCATCCATTTCGACTTCCATCCCCACAACGACTACGACTTCGCCGCGGCGAACGCCTTCGAGGCCGTCCGCGCCGGCGTCAAGGGCCTGCACACGACCGTGAACGGGCTGGGGGAGCGGACCGGCAACCTGCCCGTCTCCAGCGCCATCGGCATTCTCAACGACCACCTCAAGGTGGAGAACACCCTGGAAGAAGGCCGCCTGATGCACGTGTGCCGCTATGTGGAGACGATTTCCGGCGTGCGGATCCCCGCGAACAAGCCCCTCGTGGGCGAGTTCGTGTTCACGCAGACGAGCGGGGTCCACGCCGACGGCGACCGCAAGGGCGGGCTGTACCAGAACGCCCTCCTGCCGGAGCGCTTCGGCCGGCACCGCCACTACGCCCTCGGGAAGACCAGCGGCAAGGCGAACATCGTCAAGAACCTGGAATCCCTGGGCATCAACCTCACGCCCGAGCAGATGAAGCAGGTCACGGCCCGCGTCGTCGAACTCGGCGACAAGAAGGAGAGCCTGACGCCGGAGGACCTCCCGTTCATCGTTGCGGACGTCCTGAAAGGGGACGTTTCCACGACGGCGCCGGACCGGATCCACATCATCAACTACAGCCTCCAGCTCGCCCGCGGGATGCGTCCCATCGCGAACATCCGGATCGACATCGACGGGACCGAGTATGAGGAGGCGGCGGCCGGCGACGGCCAGTACGACGCCTTCATGAAGGCGCTCTGGATCATCTACGACCGCCTGGGCCGCCGGCATCCCCGCCTGACGGACTATGTCGTGAAGATCCCGCCCGGGGGCAAAACCGACGCCCTCGTGGAGACGACCATCTCCTGGGACTGGCAAGGGAAAGGCTTCAAGACCCGGGGCGTGGACTCCGACCAGGCCGAGGCGGCCATCAAGGCCACGGTCAAGATGTTGAATTTAATCGAAAACAACCTGATATGAGACTCAAGATTGCAAAACTCCCCGGCGACGGCATCGGCCCGGAAGTCGTGGCCCAGGCCGTCAAGGTCGTGGATGCCGTCTGCGCCCGTTTCGGACATGAGGTATCCTATACGTACGGATACGTGGGCGCCTGCGCCATCGACCGTTTCGGCGATGCCTATCCGGCGGAAACCCATGCCTTGTGCATGGACAGCGACGCCGTCCTCTTCGGGGCGGTGGGCGACCCCCGGTTCGACAACGACCCCACGGCCAAGGTGCGCCCGGAACAGGGCCTGCTGGCTATCCGGAAGCAACTGGGCTTGTACGCGAACCTCCGTCCTGTGGAAACCTTCAAGTCCCTGGTGGACAAGTCCCCGCTGAAGACCGAACTTGTGGACGGGGCCGATTTCCTGTGCATCCGGGAACTCACCGGAGGCATGTACTTCGGCGAGAAAGGACGGAAGGACAATGGTAATACCGCCTATGACACCTGTATCTACAGCCGTGCCGAGGTGGAGCGCATCCTGCGTCTCGCCTTCGAGTATGCAGGTCGCCGCCGGAAGCACCTCACGGTGGTGGACAAGGCC
>JAFRPH010000070.1 GCA_017429205.1 Bacteroidales bacterium | reverse complement strand
ACGGCGGGCGTGTAGCCGTTGCCCTTGAGCATCTTGCTCACGCGCTCCACGGCGGCGAACAGAGCGTTCACGCCGAGGGAGAAGTTCGACGCGTAGATGAGCGGCGTGCCGGCCTCCTCGAAGGACTTGAACACATCGGCCTCGATGTCGTTCCAGCCCGTCGTTCCCACCACCGCGGCCTTGAAGTGCTTGGCGATGAAGGGATAATTGGCCCGGAACGCATCCGGCCAGGTGAAGTCGATGACGACGCACTCCTTCGCGACCGCCGGGTCCACGCTGCAGATGTCCTCGCTGGCCGCGACGAGTTCGATCTCCCGGCGCGCCAGTTCCTTTTCCACCATATGGCCCATTCGGCCGTATCCGCTGATGATTACCTTCATATGAATCGGGGTTTACTTCTGATATCCGTTTTTCGTGATGATGGGTTTCCCGTCGGAGTCCAGCAGCGGAGTCAAGCCGCCGCCGTAGCCGCAGGCGACGAACAGGTAGTTGACGCCGGTCTCCTTGTCGACGATGACGCGAGCATCCGTAATCAGGCCCAAGGTCTCCCGGTCTTTGATGTCAAATCGGTCTTTTCCCATAATTTGCTCTTGTTAGGCCTCTACTTGGAAACAGCCTGGTAGAGGGCGATGTATTGTTCCACGGCGGTGGCGAGGTCCGCGACGCGGACGCATTCGTCGTCGCGGTGCGCGACGGTGATGCTGCCCGGGCCGCAGATGGCCTTGTGCGTGAAGTTCTTCAGGTGCGGCGCGTCGCTGCCGAACGCGACGCTCTTGGCCGGCAGGTCCTCGACGGTCCAGTACCGGGCCGGCGTGTCGCCCCCGCGGGGGGTGACGGCGAGATTCCCGGTCAAACCGGGAATGACGGAGGATGCCTCTTCTATCCATTGGCAGACGGCCTCGTCCGAGACGAAGGTCGTGCGGAAGTAGAGGCGGCAGGTCAGTTCCGGCGAGAGGATGTTCTGCGGGTTGTCGCTATGTAGGAGGCCGATGTTCCAGGTGGTCTCGCCCAGGACCGGGTCCATCCCGAAGTCCTTCGCTTTGAGCGCATTGACGAACTCCACAAACAGGTTCACGGCGCTCACGCCGTATTGCGGATACCCCGAGTGGAACGGCTCGCCCGTGAACTTGAGGTCGAACGACTTCGTCCCCTTGGAGGCCGATACCATGCAATTGTCCGTGGGCTCGCCCACGACCAGGTACTCGGCCTTGAAGTCCGTCTTCGCGAACGCTTTCGCGCCCCACGATCCGGTTTCCTCGCCGGCCAGCAGCATCATCCCGAAATCGGTCTTCCCCTCTTCCGCAAGCCGCTTGCACGCCTCCACAATGGCAAACACCTGCCCCTTCGCGTCGCAACTCCCCCTTCCTTTGATGACATCGTCAGCAAAAGTGGGAGGGATATACGGCGGAACGGTATCCAGGTGCGAGCAGAAGACGATGCGGGGGGCGCCCCAGGTGAGGAGGAGGTTGAGGGTGCCGTCGCCGACTTCCTCGGCGCGCAGCTCCGGCCGGTTCGCCGCCGGGAACATCCCCGGCAGGCGCTCGGCCAGCCACTCCGCCCCCTTCCGCTCCTTGCCCGAAGTGGAATCGATGCTCAAAAGTTCCTGGAAGAACTGATAATCCATAAGGTTCCCCAATAAATGTGCAGAATGGCCGATCCTGCACAGATTTCGTCGGTTTTTGTCAAAATATGTGTAAAAAGGCCCTTTCTACACATTTCCCGTCCAAAGTTAACCAATATATGTGCAAAAAGACCGTTTCTGCACATATTTCTCGCTCCTTCGTGAGCAAAAACCCGTGTTTTTGTTCACGAAACATCCCCCAGAGCCGGTTAGTAAGCAAAACAACCCTTTTTTGCTCACGGAGTGGCGAAACTCATTCGTCTGCGCCGGGCGAAGCGGTGAGGCTCGGTATCAAGGGGCAAAAATGGGCCTATTCGCCCCTTGGTGGTTATTTTTACGGGATGAAGGGGCAAATACGGGTGGTTTTGCCCCTCCATCGGCCTATTCGGCCAGGAGACCCTTCTCCAGGAGGAGCTGGGCGATCTGGACGGCGTTGGTGGCGGCGCCTTTGCGGAGGTTGTCCGCGACGCACCAGAGGTTGAGGCCGTTCTCGACGGAGAAGTCGCGGCGGATGCGGCCCACGAAGACCTCGTCCTTGCCCTCGGCGAAGCGCGGCATCGGATAGACCTTGTTCTCCGGGTCGTCCTGGATGACGACGCCGGGCATCGCGGCCATCAGGGCGCGGGCCTCGTCCAGGTCGAACGGCTTGTTGAATTCCACGTTGACACTTTCGCTGTGGCCGCCCCAGACCGGCACGCGGACGGTGGTGGCGGTGACGGCGATGGAGTCGTCGCGGAGGATCTTGTGGGTCTCGTTGACCATCTTCATCTCCTCCTTCGTGTAACCGTTGTCCAGGAAGACGTCGATGTGCGGGAGGGTGTTCAGGTCGATGGGATGCGGGTAGAAGTCGCCGGTGCCGCCGGCGCGCTCGGCCTTGAGCTGGTTCACGCCCTTGGCGCCGCTGCCGGAGACGCTCTGGTAGGTGCTCACGACGATGCGCTTGATGCCGTAGGCCTTGTGGAGGGGAGCCAGGGCCATCAGCATCTGGATGGTGGAACAGTTCGGGTTCGCGATGATGTAGTCGTCGGGACCGAGGACGTCGCCGTTGATCTCGGGGATGACGAGCTTCTTGGTCGGGTCCATCCGCCAGTAGGAGGAATTGTCCACGACACGGCAACCCACGGCCGCGAACTTCGGGGCCAGTTCGCCCGAAGCGGCGCCGCCGGCGCTGAAGATGGCGACGGTGGGACGCTTGGCGATGGCCTCGTCGGCGCCGATGACCGTCCACTCACGGCCTTGGAAGGTGACTTTCTTTCCCCAGGAGCGGGAAGAGGCGACGGGCAGTAGCTCGGTCACCGGGAAGTGACGCTCCTCCAACACTTGCAACATTTTGGAGCCGACCAGGCCGGTCGCTCCCACGACAGCAACTTTCATACGTTCTGAGTGTTAAATTCGTTCTACAATACTAACCGTTGCAAAGATAAAAAAATAATTTAAAAATCAGCGTAAAATATCGTTCAATAGACTCGCGGCGGCCTGGCGGGCGCCTTCGCCGGGTCCTTGGATGACGATCGGAGTGGGATGGAACGCGCTGCGGATGAGGATGGCATTCTCCGTGCCGCGGAGGTAGTAGGCCGGGTGTGTGGCGCGGACTTCCTCGACGCGGATGCCCGCCTTATAGCCCAGCGGCAGGGACGCATCCTTCTCCAGGAAGGCGACGAACCGGCGGCGGCAGCCCTTGGCGAGCGCGTCGCGCTGCGCTTGGGCGAGCGCCGGCTCCAGCTCCTCCAGGCCCTTGTAGAACGCGTCCAGCGGCACGCCGAAGAGCGAGGCGGGGATCATCGGCTCGATGACCACGTCCTTCTCCTCCAGTTGCACGCCAGCCTCGCGGGCGAGGATGAGGAGCTTGCGGAGCGCGTCGCGGCCGCCGAGGTCCAGGCGCGGGTCGGGCTCGGTGAGCCCGGCTTCCTGCGCCGCCTTGACGAGCGACGCGAACGTCGGCCCTTCCCCGTAAGCGCTGAGAATCTGGTTCAGGGTGCAGGAGACGACGGCCTCGATGGACAGGATCTCGTCGCAGCTGTTCGCGCCGATGGCGAGGGACTCCAGCATCGGGAGCGCCGCGCCGACCGTGGTCTCATAGCGGAAGAAACAGCCGTTTTCGCGGGCCGCGGCCTGCAGGGCGGCATACTCGACGTAAGGGACGGCGAAGGAACGGCGATTGGAGGATACGATATGGAGGCCCGCCCGGAACAGGTCCGGGTAGCGCTTGTACAGGGTTTCGCTGTCGGTGCAGTCCACGAAGACGGAGCCCTTGGGGGCCAGGTCGAGGACCGCGTCCACGAAGTCGCCCGCGGCGGCGCCGTCCAGGGAGGCGACGCCTCCGAGGTCGATGCGCCAGCGGCGGCTGTCGCCGAGGCCGGCGACGCGGAGCGTCTTGCCGGTGCGCTCCGCCACCGTGGCGGCGGTCCGGCCGACCATCTGGACCAGCGCCTTTCCCACGGCGCCGAAACCGGCGATGAACAGGTTCACCTCCCGCAGCGGCCGGGTCTCGAAAAAGGCCCGGTGCAGGGCCTGGAGGGCCGGAAGCTCGATGGCTTCCCGGACGCGCACGAGGAGGTTCAGGCCGTCCACGCGGACTTCCAGCGGGGCGATGCCCGCGGTCCGGAGCGTTTCCCGGACGGTGTCCGCGGCGCCTGAAAAATCGGCCTCCTCCGTGCCCACAAGGCAGATTTCGCCACCCTGGGAGGCGACGCCGATCCACGGCGAAGCGTCCGGCTGCGCGGAAATGCGGGTGAACCGCCCGGCGGGCGCGAAAGTGTTGCGGATTTCAATGTCGATGCCCGCTTCCATCGCCGGGGCGACGGTGGGCGCGTACAGCACCTTGGCCCCGTGCTCCGCCATTTCCAGGGCGGCGCGGTAGGACATCCCGGGGATGGTGCGGGCGGCGGGAACCTGCTTGGGGTTCGCCGTCATGATGCCCGGCACGTCGGTCCAGATCTGGAGCGAGTCGGCCCCGAGGGCGGCCGCGTACAGCGCGGCGCTGTAGTCCGAGCCGCCGCGGCCGAGCGTGCAGATTCGCCCGTAGGAGTCGCAGCAGATGAAGCCCGGCGCCACGACGACCGGGGCGTCCGTGGCGGCGACGGCCGCCCGGATCCGCCGGTACGTCTCCGGCAGGTCGTCCTTCACGACGAGCTCGCGGGAATCGACCCAATGGGCGTGGATGCGTTCGCATTCGAGCTTCCGGGCGAGGATGCGGGTGGAGAGGAGCTCGCCGAAGGTGACTTTCTCCTCGGCCGGGGCGGCTTCCATCGCGGCGAACAGGCGCATCACTTCCGCGGCGGCCTCGGCCTGCTCGGCGCCCGTGAACAGGCGCCGCACGATGGCCAGGTGCCGGTCCATCAGCTCCGCCTCCCGCTCCCGGTCCCCGTCCGCGCAGGCGAGCAGCCCGTCCGTGCAGCCGCTGATGGCCGAACTCACGAGCACCACCCGGCCGCCGTCCAGGGCGCCGCCGACGATGTCGAGCACGCGGGACATGTTGGTCGCGTCCGCGACCGACGAACCGCCGAATTTCAAAACGCTGAAGCCCATCTCCATCTCCATTCATTAAAGTTTTCAAAGGTACGAAATCTTTTCGTAACTTTGTCCCGTATGACGAAGGTGCTGGGCATATTCGGATTCCTGCAGTTCGGCTGGGCGGACGTCCTGGACATCGGGATGGTCGCGCTGCTGATCTTTCTCCTGCTGCGCAGCATCCGGGGCGACTCCACGGTGCTGAACATCGTGCTGGTGCTGTCCCTGCTGATCGTAGCGGAGGCCATCGCCTCGGCCTTGAACATGCGGATGATGACGGTGCTGCTCAGCGCCCTGCTGGACGTGGGCGTGCTGGCGATCATCATCATCTTCCAGCCGGAAATCCGCCACCTCCTGAACCGCGTGGCGATGCAGACGGGCATCTCCCGCCGCACCGGCGACCTGTTCAACCGCATCCTCGGCATCAAGGAGGAGCGGCTCGGGAGCCGGAGCGTGGAGGAGCTGGTGGAGGCCGTGCGGGCCATGTCGGCGGAAAAGACCGGCGCCCTCATCGTCATCCAGCACAAGTCCTCGATGGACGAGTTCATGGACACGGGCGACCGCTTCGACGCGGAGATCAACCGCCGGCTCATCATGAACATCTTCTTCAAGAATTCTCCGCTGCACGATGGCGCGATGATCATCGTCGGCAACCGGATCGCCGCGGCGCGCTGCCAGCTGCCGATGACCAACCGCACGGACATCCCGGCCCATTACGGCATGCGCCACCGCGCGGCCATCGGCCTGTCGGAGGACACGGACGCGGACGTGATCGTCGTCTCCGAGGAAAGCGGCGGCGTGCGCTTCGTCCGCAACGGCGAGGCGAAGGAAGTGGAATCGATCCAGGAACTCCGCGAGCTGCTGGGCTCGGCGCTGTCGACGGAAAAGGACAAGGAAAAGGACAAAGAGGAGTAAGCGATGGACGAGGCGGCGAAAAGACTGGAAGGCAAGCTCGGTTTCGACCGGGTTCGCACCCTCATTGCAGACCGCTGCTCGACGGATTACGCCGCCGAACGCGTGGAGAACGAGGAGCTGAGCACGGACCCTTCCGTCATCCGGAAGCGCCTCCAGCTCACCGACGAGATGCGCCTCATCCTGATGTTCGAGGAGAGCTTCCCCACCAGCGGCTACATCGACTGCCTCCATTTCCTGGAGCCCATCGGCAAAAACGCCTCCATCGACCTGCTGTCCCTGGGGCGGCTCCGGACGATGCTGGACACCCTCCGCAAGGTCACGAACTTCTTCCGCGGCATCAAGGACGGCATCTATCCGGCCCTCAAGCAGCTGGCTTCGGGCTTTCCGGGCTTCCCCGAAATCCAGCGCCGCATCGACGGCATCCTGGACAAATACGGCGAAATCAAGGATACGGCCTCGGACAAGCTCTATGAGATCCGGACCTCCATCCGCGAGCGGGAGATCAACGTCTCCAAGCGGATGAACTCCATCCTCCGGAAGGCGCAGCAGGACGGTCTCGTGGAGGCCGATGCGAGCGTCTCCATCCGCGACGGCAAGATGCTCATCCCGGTGGTCTCGGCGAAGAAGCGCCAGTTCCCGGGCTTCGTCTACGACGAGTCCGCCACCGGCAAGACCACCTTCGTCGAGCCGGCCGAAATCGTCGCCCTCACCAACGAGATCGCCGAACTCCGGTTCGCCGAAACCCGCGAGATCGCGCGCATCTTGCACGAGTTCTCCGAGTTCCTGCGCCCCTGGATCCCCGACCTGTCGGCAGCGGCCATCTTCCTCGGGGAGATCGACTTCCTGATGGCGAAGGCCAATGTGGCCCTGGACTTCATCGCGGGAATGCCCGTCCTGTCCGAGAGCGGCGAGCTGCTGCTCCGGAAGGCCCGCCACCCGCTGCTGGAGAAGGCCCTCCGCAAGGAAGGCCGGTCCATCGTCCCCCTCACCGCCACCCTCACCCCCGAGAAGCACATCCTCCTGATCTCCGGCCCGAACGCGGGCGGCAAGTCGGTGTGCCTCAAGACCGTGGGCCTGCTGCAGTATATGTTCCAATGGGGGATGCTCATCCCCACCTCCGAGACCTCCGAACTCCCGGTGTTCGACCGGATCATGGTCTCCATCGGCGACGACCAGTCCATCGACAACGACCTCTCCACCTACAGCTCCTTCCTCGCCGACATGAACGCAATGCTGAAGGAGGCCGACGGGAAGACGCTCGTGCTGATCGACGAGTTCGGCTCGGGCACGGAGCCCGCCGCGGGCGGGGCCATCGCCGAGGCCATCCTCGCGGACCTGGACCGCCGCGGCGTGTACGGGGTCATCACCACGCACTATACGAACCTGAAGCTGTACGCCGCGTCGGGCGATACGGGCGTCGTGAACGGCGCGATGCAGTTCGACGCGCAGAAGATCGCGCCGCTCTTCGCGCTGGAAATGGGCCTGCCCGGCAACTCCTTCGCCTTCGAGCTCGCCCGCAAGATGGGCCTGCCCGAACCGATCGTCAAGGACGCCGAGCTCCGCGCCGGCGAGGAGTTCGTGGGCATCGAGCGGAACCTGCGGAAGATCGCCCGGAACCGCCGGGTCCTGGACGAGAAACTGACGAAGATCCGCGCGACCGACAAGACCCTGGAAGCCGTCACGGACCGCTACCAGAAGGAGCTGGAGGACATCAAGCAGCTCCGCCAGAAGATCCTGGACGAGGCGAAGAAGGAGGCCGAGGAAATTGTCAAGGGGGCCAACAAGCAGGTGGAAAGCACCATCCGCACCATCAAGGAGTCCCAGGCGGAGAAAGAGGCCACCAAGGACGCCCGCGGCCAGCTGTCGGAATTCCTGGGCGCCCTGGCCGACAAGAAGCTGGAGGACAAGCGCAACCGGGAGGAGTATCTGGACAAGAAGTTGAAATCCCTCCAGGAGCGCAAGGAGCGGGAAAAGGCCCGCAAGGCGCGCCGCGCCTCCAAGCAGGGGCAGGAAGCGGCCGACGCCGGCGTCTCCGAGGAAGAGAAGCTGACGGCCTTCCGCACCGCCCCGCTGAAGGTGGGCGAGAAGGTCCGGATCAAGGACAGCGGCATGGTGGGCGAAGTGTCCAAGGTGTCCACCAAGGCCGTGACCGTCATCGTGGGGAACCTCTCCACGAAACTGCCGCTGGACCGCGTGGAGCGTGTCACCTCCAACGAGTACCGCGCCGCGGTCCGCGAAACGCCCAAACCCCGCCAGGTCTACGACGCCGCCATCACCGAGCGGAAGGCGAACTTCCGCCTGGAGCTGGACGTCCGCGGCATGCGGGTGAACGAGGCCATCGAGCAGGTGATGCGCTACATCGACGACGCCATCATGCTGGACGTCGGCACCGTGCGCATCCTCCACGGCAAGGGCACGGGCGCCCTCCGGGAGGAGATCCAGAAATATGTCCGCACCGTCCCCGGGGTCGTTTCCGCGGCCGACGAGCACATCCAGTTCGGCGGCTCCGGCGTCACCGTGGTCAAATTCGGATAGGTCCTATGCAGGTGAGGGGAAAGCGCGCCTTCGGGCAGATGGGGGAGGAGAAAGCCTGCGCGTTCCTGCAGTCGCAGGGGCACAGAATTGTAGCGCGCAACTGGCGCGGCAGCCATTTGGAGGTGGACATCATTTCCGAGGCCTCCGATGGCTTGCATTTTGTAGAGGTAAAGACGCGGCTCGATGCCGATGCGGCCCCCGAGGAGAAGGTGGACGCGCTCAAACAGCGCCGCATCAGCGCCGCCGCCTTGAAATATTTGAACGAAACCGGTTCCGACCGGGAAGTGTTCTTCGACGTGGTCTCCGTGACCATCTCCGGCGACCAGTCGTCGGTGAGCTACTTCCCCCAGGCCTGGATTCCGATGTACTTATAACCACATAAACCTGTATGGATTCACACCGATACTGTGTCATCATGGCCGGGGGCTCTTCGCCCGGGGCCTATCTCAGGATGACCTATGACCGCTTCGCGCGGTTCCTGCCCCTGGAGAACATCCTGGTGGTCACCCTCGCCAAGTACGCCGCAACGGCGCGCATCCTGCTGCCCGAGATTCCGGAAAGGAACCTGCTGCTGGAACCGTTCGGCCGGAAGACGGCCCCCTGCATGGCCTACGCCACCTATACTATTCTTACGCGCGACCCCGACGCCCTCGTCGTCGTCTCCCCTTGCGACCTGGTGATCCGGGACGAGGACCTGTTCGCCGCCACCATCGACGAAATGTTCGGCTTCGTCTCCGGGAACGACGTGCTGATGACCCTCGGCATCGTCCCCCGCAGCCCGGACGTGAACTTCGGCTACATCCAGGTCAAGGAAGGCCGCGGCGCCTGGGAGCTGGAGCAGCCGCTGAAGGTGAAGACATTCACCGAGAAACCGCCGCAGGAGCTGGCCGAAGTGTTCATCCGCACCGGCGAGTTCTTCTGGAACTCCGGCATCTTCCTCTGGAAAGCCTCCGTCATCCGCGAGGAGATGGAGCGCTACATCCCCGACGTCACCGAGCTCTTCGCCGGCTGGGAGACGGGGATCGGCGATCCCGCCTTCGTCGAGCGCGCCTACGCCGAATGCCCGAAGGTCTCCATCGACTACGGCATCATGGAGCGCACCGAGCGCGCCTGGCTCTATCCCGCCAAGTTCGGCTGGGCCGACGTCGACCGGCTGTAGGTTCCCCGATGAGACTTGTTGAAAAAGTTGTTGAAAACCGCTGAATCCGTTTGGAAATCAGCGGTTTTCTTCGTACCTTTGCGGTCCGCAAAAAAGGCGGGGCGTCGAAATGTCGGCGCTAAAGTATTAATAAACAATTAATTAACAAACACCAATGCCTGGTTTAATTGGAAAAAAAGTCGGAATGATTTCCGTCTTCGGTGCTGATGGAAAGAATATTCCATGCACCGTCGTTGAGGCTGGTCCTTGTGTTGTCACGCAGGTTCGTACGGTGGAGACCGATGGTTATGCCGCCATTCAGCTTGCCTATGACGAGAAAAAAGAGAAGCAGACCAGCAAGGCTCTGAAGGGCCATTTCGAAAAGGCAGGGACCACCCCCAAGAAGAAGGTGCTCGAGTTCGAGGCCGACTTCGCCGGTGATCTCAAGCTCGGTGACGTCCTCACGGTCGCCGATGTCTTCACGGAAGACGTCAAGTTCGTGGACGTTGTCGGTACCTCCAAGGGTAAGGGTTTCCAGGGCGTCGTGAAGCGCCACGGATTCGCCGGTGTCGGTGGCCAGACCCACGGCCAGCACAACCGACTCCGTCACCCCGGTTCCATGGGTGCATCCTCCTGGCCGTCCCGCGTTTTCCCGGGAATGCGCATGGCGGGTCACATGGGCAACGAGCGTGTGAAGGTTTTCAACCTCGAGGTCCTCAAAGTCATCCCTGAGAACAATCTCATCGTCGTCAAGGGTTCCGTCCCCGGAGCCAAGGGTTCTTATTTAATTGTGGAGGCGTAATTATGGAATTGTCTGTTTACAAGATCGACGGAACTGAATCCGGAAAGAAAGTCGTCCTGGACGAGAACGTCTTCGGCATCGAGCCCAACGACCACGTCATCTATCTGGACGTCCTCCAGTATATGCGCAACCAGCGCCAGGGTACCTCCAAGACCAAGGACCGCAGCGAGGTGGCTTACTCCACCAAGAAGCTTGGCCGTCAGAAAGGCGGCGGCGGCGCCCGTCACGGTTCCCTGAAGGCCAACATCTTCGTCGGCGGCGGTCGCGTGTTCGGTCCCAAGCCGCGCACCTACGAAAGCAAGCTGAACAAGAAGGTGAAGAGCCTCGCCCGTTGCTCCGCCCTCTCCTACAAGGCCGCCGAAGGCAAGATCACCCTGGTCGAGCCCTTCACCATGGAGGCCCCCAAGACCAAGGAGCTGCTGAGCATCCTCTCCAACATCAAGGCCGGCGACCGCAAGGTCCTGTTCGTCCTTCCGGAGAACTCCAACAACATTTTTCTTTCATCCCGCAACCTTCCGGACGTGAAGGTCATCACCGTTGACGAGATCAACACCTATGCCATCATGGACGCTCACTCCCTCGTGATGGTCGACGGCGTTCAGGATATCCTCGCAGCGAGAGTAAAGTAAAGGAGAACACGACATGGGTATCTTAATTAAGCCAATCGTAACCGAAAAGATGACGGCTCAGGGCGAAAAGCTGAACCGTTACGGTTTCATCGTCGACCGCAAGGCGAACAAGCTTCAGATCAAGGCCGCCGTCGAGCAGATGTACAATGTTTCCGTCGCCGACGTGAACACCATCAACTACCACGGCAAGCGCAAGCAGCGCTACACCAAGGCCGGCCTGCTGAAGGGCCGCACGAATCACTTCAAGAAGGCATATGTCACGCTTGCTGGTGAGGACAAGATCGATTTCTACGCTAACATCTAAGAGGAGGAAGAATTATGGCAATCAAGAAGTACAAGCCGGTAACCCCCGGCCAGCGTAACAAGGCGATCAGCTCTTTCGAAGAGATCACCGTGAAGAAGCCGTACAAGAAGCTCCTCGAGCCCCTGAAGTCCTCCGGCGGACGTAACAACACCGGTCAGATGACCGTGCGTTACCGTGGCGGCGGACACAAGAGAATGTACCGCATCATCGACTTCGTCCGCAACCGCGACGAATTCAAGGCCACCGTGCTCACCATCGAGTACGATCCGAACCGCTCCGCCCGCATCGCCCTCATCCAGTATGAGGACGGCCTGAAGAGCTACATCCTCGCCCCGAACGGCCTCAAGGTCGGTCAGGTGGTCGAGTCCGGCGAGAAGGCCGCCCCGGAACTGGGCAACTGCCTCCCGCTCGCCAACATCCCCGTCGGTACGCTCGTGCACGCGATCGAGCTCCGTCCCGGCCAGGGCGCCGCGATGGCCCGTTCCGCCGGCACCTTCGCCCAGCTCGCCGCCCGTGAAGGCAACTATGCGATCCTCCGCCTCCCTTCGGGCGAAACCCGCATGGTCCCCGCCACCTGCCGCGCCACCGTCGGTACCGTCTCCAACCCCGATCATAATCTGGAATCCTTCGGCAAGGCCGGCCGTAACCGCTGGCTGGGCCGTCGTCCGCACAACAGAGGTGTCGTGATGAACCCGCACGACCACCCGATGGGTGGTGGTGAAGGCCGCGCCTCCGGTGGTCATCCGCGTTCCCGCAAGGGTCTGCCTGCAAAGGGCTACAAGACCCGCAACCCGAAGGCCACTTCCAACAAGTTCATCATCGAAAGACGTAAGAAGTAAAATCGGAATAAACTAACAGATTATGAGTCGTTCACTTAAAAAAGGACCGTACATCCAGGAAGCCCTGGAGAACAGAATTCTTGCTATGAACGAAGGTAGCAAGAAGAAAGAGGTTGTCAAGACCTGGTCCCGTGCCAGCATGATTTCCCCTGACTTTGTCGGCCATACGATCGCCGTCCACAACGGCAACAAGTTCATTCCGGTTTACGTGACGGAGAACATGGTGGGCCACAAGCTCGGCGAATTCGCTCCTACGCGGACTTTCAGAGGCCACGCCGGCAACAATAAGAAATAATGTTTAAAGGAGATTGACATTATGGGTAAGAGAAAAAGATTGATGGCCGAGCGCCTGAAAGAAGCCAAGAAGCAGACCGCTATCGCCGTATTGAAAGATGCACCCACTTCCCCCCGGAAGATGAGCCTTGTCGCTGACACCGTGCGCGGAGTCGAGGTGAATCACGCCCTGGACCTCCTCCACTTCTCCAAGAAGGAGGCCTCCGTCCGTCTCGAGACGCTGCTCCGCAGCGCCATCGCCAACTGGGAAGCCAAGAACCAGGACCAGGCGAAGGAACTCGAAGAGGGCAACGTCATCGTCAAGACCATCATGGTCGACGAGGGCCGCACGCTGAAGCGCATCCGTCCGTGCCCGCAGGGCCGCGCCGGTCGCATCCGCAAGCGTTCCAACCACGTCACCATCATCCTGGACGTCAAAAAAGCAGTGGAGGAATAAACTATGGGACAGAAAACCAATCCTATCAGCAACCGTATCGGTATCACCCGTGGTTGGGACTCCAACTGGGTCGGCGGCAACTACGCCGAGAAGATCGCCGAGGATTATGAGATCCGCAAGTACCTGGGAAGCCGCCTCGCGAAGGCCAGCCTCTCCCGCATCATCATCGAGCGCACTCTGAAGCTCATCACCGTCACCATCCACGCTGCCCGTCCGGGTGTCATCATCGGCAAGGGCGGCCAGGAGGTCGACAAGCTGAAGGAAGAGCTGAAGAAGGTCACCAAGAAGGATGTCCAGATCAACATCTTCGAGGTGAAGCGTCCCGAGGTCGATGCCACCATCGTCGCTGACAGCATCGCCCGTCAGATCGAGGGCCGCGTGAGCTACCGCCGCGCCATCAAGATGGCCATCGCCACCGCCATGCGCGTGGGCGCCGAGGGCATCAAGGTCCAGATCAGCGGCCGCGT
>JAFRPH010000031.1 GCA_017429205.1 Bacteroidales bacterium | reverse complement strand
TTGACGGTCACGTTATACTCCTTGCCGCCGATCTTGAACTTGTACTCTTTCATATCGCTGTATTTGTTTTATCTGGGTAATTTTCTGAAAATCTGCTTCTTGTCGTTCCAGGCGGAACCTTCCTTCGGGCGCATCGTCAGGACGAAGGACTCGTTGTCGTGGACGGCGTCGGAGAAATAGAGGTGCATCGCCATCGCGATGGCGGCGTAGTCGTCGCCGCCCTGTTCCATATCCATGGCGAGGGCGATGACGGCCGCGATCTCGTCGGTCGGGGCGCCTGCGGGCACCTCGGCCAGGGCGGCCTTCTTGCCTTTCTTCTCCTTCTTGGGCTTCGGAGGCTGGTTCTTCGCTTCGGCCGCCTTCTTGGCGGGACGGTCGAAGAACAGCCAGAACAGGAACCACAGGATGGCGAGGGCGGTGAACACGACCGTAACCGCGACGAGGGAGAGGATGCCGCCGTGCGGGTCCTTCTCTGCCATGGCTTCGGCCTTGGAGGCGGCGTTCAGGTCGCCGTTGAAGATGCCCGGGGAGGGAACCGTCGGGGTCGGGACGGGCTCGAACTCCCGCTGGCGCAGGTCGTGGGCCTCTTTCCGCATGGACATGCCGACCGGGATGCTGGCCGGGATGATCAGAGAGTCGATGACGGTTCGGCCGTCATTGGAGACAAGATAGACGGTGCTGCCCGGACGGACCTTGAAACTGGTATAGAAGGTGCCGTCGTCGCCGTTGCCGCTGGCATAGAACAGCGTGGTCTGGCGCGGGCCGATCTTGGTACGGAGGTCACCCTTGGGGATGATGCTCTTCTTCAGATTGGAGCGGTCGTCCGTCAGGAAGCACCCGGCGATGTTGACCGTCCCCTGGGAGGTGTTGAAGATCTCGATCCAGCCTCCCTGCCTTCCGTAGTCGTCCACGATGCCGGTGGAGTCCGGAACGGCCAGGGCCTCGGCGATGATGAGGTCGATGACGTTCTGGGCGCGGAGGCTCGTGAAACTGACCGCAAGAAGGGCCAGGATGAGGAGAATGCGCTTTCTCATAACGGAAGGTTGTCGTGTTTCTTGGCAGGGACTTCCTGCTGCTTGTTCGCGAGCTGCTCCAGGGCGCGGATCACGCGGAAGCGGGTGTTGCGGGGCTCGATGATGTCGTCGATGTAGCCCTTCTGCGCGGCCTGGTACGGATTGGAGAAGAGCTCCTCGTATTCTTTCTTCTTCTCGTCGAAGATCTTCTGGGCGTTCTCGGGATCGTCCTTCATATCCTTGGCGTAGAGGACGTTCACGGCGCCGTCGGCGCCCATCACGGCGATGCTGGCGGACGGCCAGGCGTAGTTCACGTCGCCGCGGAGCTGCTTGCAGCTCATCACGATGTGCGCGCCGCCGTAGCCCTTGCGGAGGGTGACCGTCACCTTCGGGACGGTGGCCTCGCCGTAGGCGTACAGGAGCTTCGCGCCGTTGGTGATGATGGCGCCGTACTCCTGCTGCGTGCCGGGCAGGAAGCCCGGGACGTCCACCAGGGTGACGAGCGGGATGTTGAAGGCGTCGCAGAAGCGGACGAAGCGGGCGGCCTTGCGGGAGGCGTTGATGTCGAGCACGCCGGCCAGCACGTCGGGCTGGTTCGCGACGATGCCCACGCTGCGGCCGTTCATGTGCGCGAAGCCCACGATGATGTTCTTCGCGAAGTCCTTGTGGACCTCGAAGAAGCGGTTGTCGTCCACGATGCTGCGGATGACACCGTACATGTCGTAAGCCTTGTTCGGGCTGTCGGGGATGATGTCGTTCAGGGCGTCGTCCGTGCGGCTCACCGGGTCGTTCGTGGCGACCACGGGGGCTTCCTCCCGGTTGTTCTGCGGCAGGAAGGAAAGGAGCTCCTTGATGGTGGCGATGCCTTCCTCCTCGCTCTCGGCGGCGAAATGCGCCACGCCGCTCTTGGAGGCGTGGACGGAGGCGCCACCCAGGGACTCGTGGTCCACATCCTCGCCGGTGACGCTCTTGACGACCGCCGGGCCGGTGAGATACATGTAGGAGGTGTTCTTGACCATCAGCGTGAAGTCCGTGAGGGCGGGGGAGTACACCGCGCCGCCGGCGCAGGGACCGAAGATGCCGCTCACCTGCGGCACCACGCCCGAAGCGAGGATGTTGCGCTCGAAGATCTCGCCGAAGCCGGCGAGGGCGTCGATGCCCTCCTGGATGCGAGCGCCGCCGGAGTCATTCAGGCCGATGACGGGCGCGCCGGCGCGGACCGCCAGGTCCATCACCTTGCAGATCTTCTCGGACATCGTCTTGGAGAGGGATCCCCCGGCGACCGTGAAGTCCTGGGCGAACACGTACACCAGACGGCCGTCGACGGTGCCGCAACCGGTCACCACGCCGTCGCCGTCGTAATGCTGCTGGTCCATGCCGAAGTTCGTGCAGCGGTGCTGGACGAACATATCGTACTCCTCGAAGCTGCCTTCGTCGAGAAGGAGCGCAATCCGCTCGCGGGCCGTCAGCTTGCCCTTGGCGTGCTGGGCCTCGATGCGTTTCTCCCCGCCGCCGAGCCGGGCCTTCGCCCGCCGCTCGACCAGCTTCTGGATGTTGTCTGTCTGAATGCTCATGGTAGAATGGTTAAAAATCATACAAATATAGTGAATCTTCCTAAAGAAGACAAAAAAAATCGCCGGGGCCCAAACGGCTCCGGCGACTTTTTTTCGCGGGCGGAAAATTACTCCTCCGCAGGCTTCATCGTGGTGTACACGTTGGTGACGTCCTCGTCGTCCTCCAGGAGGCCGGTGAGCTTCTCCAAGGTGGCGCGTTGGTCGTCGGTGACTTCCTTGAGCTCCACGTTCGGAATCTGCTCGAAGCCGCCGGAAGCGAGTTCGTAGCCGTTCTCCTCGATGTACTTCTGGATCTGGCCGTAGGAGGTGTAGTCGCCGTAGATGACGATCTCGCTGGTCACGTTCTCGTCCTCGTCCTCGATCTCCTGGCGGAAGACCTCGTCGGCGCCGAAGTCGATCAGTTCGAGCTCGAGCTCGTCCAGGTCGATGGGCTTCGCAGGGTCCTCCTTGATGCGGAAGACGCACTTGTGGTCGAACATGAAGGCGACGCTGCCGCTGGTCTGGAGGGAGCCGCCGCACTTGGTGAAGTAGCTGCGGACGTTCGCGACGGTGCGGGTGTTGTTGTCGGTGGCGGCCTCCACGAGGTAGGCGATGCCGAACGGGCCGAAGCCTTCGTAGACGATCTCCTTGAAGTCGCCGGATTTGGCCTCGGTGGCCTTCTTGATGGCGCGCTCGATGTTCTCCTTGGGCATCTGCTCGGACTTCGCCTCGGCGATGAGGGCGCGGAGGCGGGGGTTGCCGGTCACTTCGGGGCCGCCCTGCTTGACGGCGATGGTGATTTCCTTGCCCAGCTTGGTGAAGGTCTTGGCCATGTGGCCCCAGCGCTTCAGCTTGCGCTCCTTGCGGAATTCAAACGCTCTTCCCATGGCTTAGAACTCGATGCGGGTGATGTACTTGTCGATATCCATCGCCTCGGGGGCCTGCGGATACTGGTCCTTGACTTTCTTGTAGCAGGCGAGGGCCTTGTCCTTGTCCCCGAGCTCCTCGGCGACCTGGCCGGCCTTCAGGAGGTAACCGGCGGCGAACAAGTTGTCGACGGTTGCGGCGGCCTTCTCGTAGGCGGCGAGGGCGCTCTTGTAGTCCTCGAGGCCCACATAGGCGTCACCGATGCCGGCCTGGGCGCGGGAGAGGAGGATCTTGTCCTCACCGGCGTACTTGTTGAAGTACTTGAGGGCCTTCTCGTAGTCGCCCAGCTGGAGGGCGCTGCCACCGGCATAGAGGTAGACGGCCTCGCCGGCCTTCTTGCCGTAGGTGTCGATGATTTCCTCGAAGCCCATGTTGTTGTCGTCACCGTTCAGGGCGAGCTCGAAATCGCCGGCGGCGAACTTCTGCTCGGCCTTGAACATTTCCTTCTGGGCCTCGGCCTTCTTGGGCTGGTAGATGAAGCGGTTGTACGCGAGGATCGCGAGGGCGATCACCAGGACGGCTGCCACGCAGCCGTAGATGAGTTTTCCGTACTTCTGGAAGAAGAGTTCGGTCTTGGAAACGGCCTCAGCGACATTCTGCTGACGGAGTTCCTGGTCGGTAGGTTTGTTTGCCATATCTTTTCGTTTGTTATTAAATCAATGTATCTGGCGCCCGAGGACGCATTCAGCCTGCAAAAATAGTAAAAAAATGTTATATTTGCAATCAAGAACGCATTGCCATGCCCACGCTCAAGAAAATCGTCGTCCAGGATTTCCGGAACATCGCCTTCCAGGAACTGTCGTTCTCGCCGAATGTGAACTGCATCAGCGGGAACAACGGCGAGGGGAAGACGAACCTGTTGGACGCGATCTACTACCTGTCCATGACCAAGAGCGCCTTCCCGGCCCCCGACCGCTACAACTGGCGGTTCGGCACGGACGGGTTCACCATCGGCGGCACCTATCTGATGGACAACGGGCTGGAATCGCGCTTCTCCATCCGCGTGTCGGAAGGGGAGAAGAAGCTCGTCCGGGACGAGAAGCCCTGCACCCGCATCTCCGAGCACATCGGCGTCCTGCCGGTCGTGATGGTCTCGCCGGGGGACATCGCGCTCGTGAGCGAGTCCGGCGAGGAGCGCCGCCGTTTCGTCAACGGCGTCCTCTCGCAGATGGACCGGAGCTATCTCGCCGCCGTCCAGACGTACAACCGCCTCCTCGCGCAGCGCAACAAGATGCTCAAGGACGGCAACGTGGACTGGGACCTGATGGACGTGTTCGACGCCCGGATGGCAGCCGCCGCGCAGCCGGCCTTCGAGGCCCGCAAGCGCTTCGCGGAGGACCTCCGGCCCGTCATCCAGTCCTATTACAAACTCATTTCCGGCGGCAGCGAGGAAGTCTCGGTGGAATACCGGTCGGACCTCGCCAAGGCCCCGCTCGAGGAGCTCCTCAAGGCCGGCCGCGACCGCGACCAGGTCCTGCGGTTCACCGGTTCGGGCATCCAGCGCGACGATTTCCTCTTCACCCTGGACGGCCACCCGATCCGCCGCTGCGGCTCCCAGGGCCAGCAGAAGTCCTTCCTGGTCTCCCTCAAGTTCGCCCAGTACGAGATCATGCGCGACGGCTACGGCTACGCGCCCGTCCTCCTGCTGGACGACGTCTTCGACAAGCTGGACATGCACCGCATCGGCAACCTCATCGGGATGGTCGCCGGCAGCGGCTTCGGCCAGATCTTCATCACCGACTGCAACAAGGTCCGCCTGTCCGGCATCGTGGACCGCATCACCGACGACCGCGCCTATTTCGACACGGCGGGCGGTGTCTTCACGAAGGTAGAGTGATGGCGGAGTACAAGAAACGGAACTATTTCGTCCGCCGGAAGGAGGCGCTCACGATGGAGGAGGTGATCGCGGAGTACATCAAGTCCGCGAAAATCGCCTCGGGGCTCAATACGCAGCGGATTTTCGCCGCCTGGGACGCCTGCTCCGGCGCCGGTCCCTTCACCCTGAAGCGCTATTTCCGCAGCGGCACCCTCTATATTACGCTCAACTCCTCCGTCATCCGCAACCAGCTCTCCTTCCAGAAAGCGGAACTTGTCGAGAAGATCAACGCCACCCTGTCGGGGGACCCGCTGTTCACGGAGGACAACCGGACGGCCGGGTTCGTGAAGGAGCTGGTGCTTAAATAAAAAAATCGTGATCTCAGGGGATCACGATTTTATACGTTTTGTTTCCTTTGTTCGTGAGCTTGTCGTCGCGGAGCCAGAGATTGGCCTCCTTCAGCCGCGCGTAGGTGGTGCCGTGTTCCAGGGCGAAGTCCACCAGGCTGGGAACGGGATAGTTGACGGTCAGGACGTCTTTGGGTTCGATGTAGGGGTAGCGCTCCGTCATCGGCACATTGAAGCCGAAGGCGGCGGGATTCTCGAAGAACATCTTCACGGCCAGGAGGCGGAACATGTAGCGGGCCGTCTCCTCGGGCAGCCACAGCTCCAGGGCCGATTCCTGCTTCTGGGCCTCGCGGCGCTTGGAAATCCCGCCCTGGCCCGCGTTGTAGCTGGCTGCCACGGTCATCCAGTCGCCGTATTTCCGGTACGCGTCCTTGAGGAACTTGCAGGCCGCGACGGTCTCCTTCTCGATGTTGTAGCGTTCGTCCACCTCCGTCGACACCTCCAGCCCGTACGTCTGGGCCGTGGCCTTGGTGAACTGCCAGAGGCCGGCCGCGCCCGCGACGGACAGGGCCTTCGGGTCCAGGCTGCTCTCGATGGCCATCAGGTACTTCAAGTCCTCGGGAATGCCCTGCTGCCGCAGGATCGGGACGATCTGCGCGAAATACCGGCGCGAACGCTTGAGCATCAGCGTCGTGTTCGTGTGCATATAGGTGAAGGAGATCAGTTCCCGGTCCATCCGCTCGTAGAAGTCGGTGCGGTCGAAACGGACCGTGTCGCCGGCGAAGGCGACATATTCCGGTACGCCCGGCGCCTGGGGGTGCAGAGTCTGCATCCACGCGGGCTGCGCCTTGGCGACGGTCGCGGCGGCAAGCGCCAGGAGGAGGGGGAGGAGGATTCTTCTCATAGGGATCAGGAAGGACGGTTGCGCTGATACAGATAGCGTTTGATGCTGCCCTTGGGGGTCATCTCGAAGTCTTCCGGCATCAGCTCCAGGTGGGAGATGTGGGAGTAGTTCGGGAAGAGCAGGTTCACTTCCTGGAGGTTGCTCTGGAGCAGTTCGTCCAGCTCCTTGACGCGGAGACCGTCCAGGTTCGCCTGCTTGTAGTCCGGGTAGATCAGGCCCACCAGCTTGCCGTTGTCGTCGACCACGAGCGAATGGACCACGTAGGGAATGTTGTTCAGGGCGGCCTCGATTTCCTCCGGGTAGATGTTCTGGCCGTTGGCGCCGAGGATCATGCACTTGGTGCGGCCGCGCAGGTACAGGTAGCCGTCGTTGTCCAGGATGCCCACGTCGCCGGTGCGGAACCAGCCGTCCTGGGTGAAGGCCTCGGCCGTCGCCTCGGCGTTCTTGTAATAGCCCAGGAACACGTTCGCGCCCTGGACCTGGACCTCGCCGGGAATCAGGTGCGGGGCCTTGGACTGGACCCGGATCTCGATGTTGGGGGCGGTGGTGCCGCAGGAGTACATCCGGCTCTTGAACCAACGCGAGTACGTGATGATGGGGGCGCACTCGGTCATGCCGTAGCCGATCGTGAACGGGAACTTGACCTTGCGCAGGGCGCGTTCCACCTCGGGGTTGAGGGCGGCGCCGCCGATGACCACTTCCTCGAAGTCGCCGCCGAAGAAGTCCTTCAGGGCCTTGCACAGGTCCGCATCCTTCGGGAGGGTCCGCACCAGCATCTTGTAGACCTTCTCCACGATCAGCGGGACGGCGTAGACGACGTTCGGGCGGATGTCGGAGAAGGCTTCGGCCAGGATCTTCGGGCTCGGGGCCTTCGTGAGGAAATGGATGTGGCAGCCCATCACCATCTCGAAGAAGAACTCGAACATCATCCCGTACATATGCGCGGAAGGGAGGATGACGACGACGTTGGAGGTGTTGTCGATCATCGGCAGGTTCTCGTGCATGAAATAGACGTTGGACCAGACGGCGCGGTAAGGGATCATCACGCCCTTGGAGAAGCCGGAGGTGCCGGACGTGTAGCTCAGGATGGCCAGTTCGTCGGGTTCGTCGGGGTGGTAATGGATGTCTTCGGGACGGATGCCGCGCGGGTAGGCCTTCTTGTACATCTTCTCCAGCTGGGGGCGGGCGGCCTCGGAGGCGCCTTCCTTCAGGTGCAGGACCTCGTAGTCCTCGATCTGGATGACGGCGGTGAGGCCGGGCATGTCCTCCGCGTTCAGGCCGTCCCAGATGGCCCGCTCCACGAAGAGGATCTTCGCGTCGGAATGGTTCACCAGGTAGTGGATGTTCCCGGGCTTGAATTCGTGCAGCAGCGGGACGGGAACGGCCCCGTAGGTCATCGCGGCCAGGAAACAGACCGCCCAGTGGGCCTGGTTGCGGGAGATGATGACGACCTTGTCGCCGGGAACGATCCCGTAATGCTGGTAGGCCAGGTGCATTTTCGCAATGCTGCGCGCGAGGTCGCTGTACAGGAGCGTCTCGCCCTTGTAGTTCGAAAGGGCCGGACGCCTCCAGTTATTTCGGAAACTCTTCTCGAGGAGTTTGTTGACGGATTCGGGTTTCAAATTCTTTTCGTTTAGAAAGGACAAATATCGCGATTTTCATCGAGACTGCGAAATCCGAACTGCAAAAAACGTTCCCGTGCTATCGGACCTTGGAGTCGCAGTACCAGCAGCGGAGGACGCCGTTCTCCGTCCGGCGGAACCGGTGCGGGGCGTGCTCGTTGTTGCAGATGCACTTCTTGTTCGGGCAGCGGAGTTCAGGATCTTCCACCGGCGTTTCCTCGGTAGGCATGCCGTGCTCGGGATCGTCCTTCCATTCCAACAGCTTGACGATCAGCGCTTCGCGCACGAACTTGCCGTTCTCTACCTGGCGGAAATAGGCGGCGCGCGGATCGGCGTCCACCTCGGTCAGGATCTCGTTCACGCGGGGGAGCGGATGCAGCACGGCCATCTTCTTCTTGGCCAGCGCCATGCGCGCCGCATCCAGCACGAAGCTGTCCTTCACGCGGTCGAACTCGTCCTCGTCCAGGAAGCGCTCCTTCTGCACGCGGGTCATATAGAGCACATCCAGTTCGCCCATCACTTCCTCCATCGTCGTCACCTCGCGGTAGGGGATGCCGGTGCGTTCGCACACGTCCTGCTTGATGTAGTCCGGGAGCTTGAGCTCGTCCGGGGCGATGAGGATGACCTTGATGTCTTTGTACCGGGACAGGGCCTTGATCAGGGAATGGACGGTGCGGCCGAAGCGGAGGTCGCCGCAGAAGCCGATGGTGATGCCGTCGATGTGGCCGAGTTCCCGCTGGATGGTGAGGAGGTCCGTCAGGGTCTGCGTCGGGTGGCTGTGGGAGCCGTCGCCGGCGTTGATGATGGGCACGGTCGACACTTCGGTGGCATAGAGCTGGGCGCCCTCGATGTGGTGGCGCATCGCGATGACGTCGGCGAAGCAGCCCACCACGCGGACGGTGTCCTGCACGCTCTCGCCCTTGGAAACGGAGCTGCTGCGGGCGTCGGAGAAGCCGAGCACGTTGCCGCCGAGCTCCATCATGGCGGAGGTGAAGCTCAGCCGCGTACGCGTGCTGGGCTCATAGAAGAGCGTCGCGAGCTTCTTGTGCGACATGCTGCCCTGGTAACGTTCGCGATGGGCGATGATATCCTGGGCCAGCGAGATGATTTCGTCGATCTCGGGCTTGGTGAGGTCGGTCGGGTCGATGAGGTGTTTCATAATTCGTATGCGGTTATGCTTTGATCCAGCTTTCGTCGGAAGGGTTGTCGCGGAAGGCGAGGATGCGCTCCTTCCAGCCCGGGCCGATGCGGCCTTCTTCCTCGGCCACGTCCACCAGGACGTCCAGGTTGCACAGGGAGTGGTTCTCCGTGTTCGCGGCGGCGATGCGCTCCAGGCCGCGCTTCATCCCGTAGGTGAAGATGGAGACGATGCCCAGCACCTCGGCGCCGGCCTCCCGAAGGGCTTCCACCACCTCGATGGCGCTGCCGCCGGTGGAAATGAGGTCCTCGATGACGACGACTTTCGTGCCCGGGTCCATCTTGCCCTCGATCCGGTTCGTCCGGCCGTGGGTCTTGGCCTCGCCGCGGACATAGCCCATCGGCAGGTCCAGGATCGTCGCGGTGATGGCGGCGTGGGCGATGCCGGCCGTGGAGGTGCCCATCAGCATCTCGCAGTCGGGGTAGTGCCGCTGCACGAGCTTGGCGAGCCCGTTTTCCACCTGCTCCCGCACGCGGGGCGCGGACAGCGTCAGGCGGTTGTCACAGTAAATCGGGCTCTTGATGCCGCTGGCCCAGATAAACGGCTGCTCGGGCCGCAGGAACACGGCGCCGATGGAGAGTAATGCGGAAGCGATTTGTCTGTCCATATGATCGATTTGAGTCAAATACTATTATGATTGTTTGAAGAATTATGTGTGTTTGAAGAATGGCGGGGATGTTTTCCCGTCCTGTCGCTTCGCGACCCTGTCCGGGCAAATGTCCGGGAAAACATCCCCGCCATTCTTCCTAAACAAATTCTTTCATGTTATTCAACAAATTCTTTCATACAACGTTCATAGGCGGCCACCGGGTCTTCGGCGGCGGTGATGGGACGGCCGACGACGATGAAGTCGGAGCCGATTTCGCGGGCGCGGGCCGGGGTTGTGATGCGCACCTGGTCGTCTTTCCCCGCATCGGCGAAGCGGATGCCGGGGGTGACGGTCAGGAAGCCGTCGCCGCAGGCCTGCTTCACCATACCGGCCTCCAGGGGCGAGCACACGACGCCGTCCAGGCCCGCCTCACGCGCGTTCTGCGCGTACTTGACGATGGTGTCGTTGATGGTGGCGCCGATCAGGAGCTCGTTCTGCATCACTTCCTGCGAAGTGGAGGTGAGCTGCGTGACGGCGATCAGCAGGGGACGGGTCCCGTCCGGCCTTGTCAGGCCTTCCAGGGCCGCCTGCATCATCGCGACGGTGCCGGCCGCGTGGACATTGACCATGTCCACGTCCAGGGCGGAGAGCACCCGCATCGCTTTCTTGACGGTGTTGGGGATGTCGTGGAGCTTGAGGTCCAGGAAAATCTTGTGCCCGCGGGCCTTGATATCGCGGACGATGGAAGGGCCTTCGGCATAGAAAAGCTCCATGCCGATCTTCACGAAGGGCTTGCGGCCCTCGGGGAAGCGGTCCAAGAATTCCAGGGTGGCTTCGCGGCTGGCGAAGTCGCAGGCGATAATGACGTCTCTATTCATCATACGGTTCCGATAATCTCTTGTAAAGTATTGATTCCCAGTTCGTCCATAAGAGCGGGAAGGTCGGCGACAATCTCCGGGCAGGCGAAAGGATTGCGGAGGTTCTCCGCACCCACCTGCACCGCGGTGGCGCCCGCCATCATCATTTCGACGACATCGCGGGCGGAGGCCACACCGCCACAGCCCATCACGGGAATCCGGCAGGCGTGCGCGACCTGATAGACCATGCGCAGGGCGACGGGGAAGATTGCCCGGCCGGAGAAGCCGCCCATCTTGTTGGCGATCACGGGCTTGCGGCGGGCGATGTCGATCCGCATCCCGAGGAAGGTGTTCACGAGCGTAAGGCCGTCGGCCCCGGCGTCCTCGCAGGCGCGGGCAATCGAGACGATGTCCGTCACGTTCGGGCTCAGCTTCAGGAAGACCGGCTTGCGGCAGACCGCCTTCACGGCCGCGGTCACTTCCGCCGCGGAAGCGGCCGATGTCCCGAAGGCCATGCCCCCGTTGTGCACGTTCGGGCAGGAGACATTGACCTCGATGATGTCGATGTCGTCGCAGGCATCGGCCTTGGCGCAGCACTCCACATACTCGTCCAGCGAGAAGCCGCTGATATTGGCGACGATGCAGCCGTCATACACCTTCCGGAGCGCCGGAACTTTTTCACCCACAAGCACATCGATGCCCGGGTTCTGCAGGCCCACGGAATTGATCATCCCGCCGTCGCATTCGGCGATGCGGGGCGTGGGATTGCCGTACCGAGCCTCCCGGGTCGTGCCCTTGAGCGAGATGCCGCCCAGGACGTTCAGGTCCATGTCCCCGGCCAGCTCCAGCCCGAACCCGAAGGTTCCGCTGGCCGGAACGACCGGATTCTGCAGGCGAATGCCGCAGAGGTCGACAGAAAGGTCCTTTACCATATCAGTTCCTCCTTCTTGAACACCGGACCGTCCTTGCAGACGCGCCGAGGCCCGTTTTTCGTCTGGATGCTGCACCCGTAGCAGAACCCCGCGCCGCAGCCCATCCGCTCTTCGAGCGAGGCTTCGCCGGGTCCTTCCAGCGCCTTGCACACGACCTTCATCATCACCATCGGCCCACAAGTATAGAAATAGTCGAAGGACGGCTTTCCCGCGGCGATGGCGTCGGTCACAAACCCTTTCACGCCGACCGAACCGTCGACGGTGGAGATGAGCACCTCGTCGCAGACAGCGCGGAATTCGTCGGCCAGGATGATCTCGTCGGCCTTGTTGAATCCCAGCACCGCCGTGACGCGCTTTCCTTGCGCTTTCAGCCGTTTAGCCAGCAAGAGCAGGGGAGGAACCCCCAACCCGCCGCCGACCAGCAACGCCCGCTCCCGGCACGCCTCCGGATCGAACCCCTTCCCGAGTCCCGTCAACACCTCCAATTCACTCCCCACAGGCATTTCCGACAGCACCTTCGTCCCTTCTCCCACCACCTTATAAACCAAGGTGAAGCGCCCCTCCTCGCAGTCGCACACCGACAGCGGTCTCCGCAGGAAATACCCCGGAATCCCGATATCCACGAACTCTCCCTCCTTGAACCCATCACCTTCCAAAACCATTTTGAAAGTCTTGGTGGCAATGAGGGAATTCTCTGCAATCGTGTATAAACTCTTATTCATAAGCTTACGCTTTAGACAGTCGGTTGTTATCTCCCAAACCTATGGCCGCCCGTGGCCATATGAACGGGAGGGGCCCGCCGCTTGCGGTGGGAGGGATGAGCGAAGCGAAGGTTTGGGAGATAATAACCGACTGTCCCATTGCCATTTACTTATATTCTTCGTCAATGGTGGAAATACCCAGGGTAATCTCTTCCAGCACGTCCAGGAGCACGCGCACGGTCTCGAGGGCCGTGAAGATGGTCACGTTGTTTTCAACCGCGCAGCGGCGGATGCCGTAACCGTCCAGATGGCTGGATTTCTGGTTCAGGTCGATGGTGTTGATCACGTATTTCACGTGGCCCTTGCGCAGCGCCTGGTAGATCTCGTCACTGCCCTCGCGGAGCTTCTTCAGCGTCTTGGTGCGGATGCCGTGCTCCTTGAGGAACTCGGCCGTGCCCTTGGTGGCCTCGATGTTGAAGCCCAGGTTGTAGAAGCGGCGGATCAGCGGCAGCGCCTCCTCCTTGTCCTTGTCGGCGATGGTGGCGAAGACCGTCCCGTAGGACTTGATGTCCATGCCGGAGGCCTGCAGGGACTTGTACAGGGCGCGGTTCAGGGACTTGTCGTAGCCGATGGCCTCGCCCGTGGACTTCATCTCCGGGGAGAGGTAGGTGTCGATGCCCTTGATCTTGCCGAAGGAGAAGGCCGGCGTCTTCACGAAGTGCTTCTTCCGCTCCGGGAAGTACACCTCCGTGATGCCCTGGTCCTTCAGCGACTCTCCCAGCATCACCCGCGTGGCGATCTTCGCCATCGGGATGCCCGTGCTCTTGGAGATGAACGGGACCGTGCGGGAGCTCCGCGGATTGACCTCGATCACATAGACGTTCTCGTTGCTGTCCACGATGAACTGGATGTTGAACAGGCCCACGATGCCGATTTCCTTGCCCAGCTTGACGGTGTCGTCGATGATCTCCTTCTTCACCTTCGGGCTCAGCGAGAAGGTCGGATACACGCTGATGCTGTCGCCGGAATGGATGCCGGTGCGCTCTACGTGCTCCATGATGGCCGGGATGAAGACGTTCTCGCCGTCGCAGATGGCGTCGACCTCCGTCTCCTTGCCGAGGATGTACTTGTCCACGAGCACCGGGGATTTCTCGTTGATTTCCACGGCGTTATGGAGATAGTGTCGCAGGGTGGACTCGTTGCCCACGATCATCATCGCGCGGCCGCCCAGTACGAAGCTCGGGCGCACGAGGACCGGGTAGCCGATGTCCTCGGCCGCCTTCACGCCGTCTTCGACGTTCGTGACGGCGTGGGCCTTCGGCTGCGGGATGCCCGTCTTCCGCATGATCGCTTCGAAGAGCTTGCGGTCCTCGGCGTTGTCGATCGCCTGCAGGCCCGTGCCGATGAGCGGGACGTCGAACTCCTCCAGCGGGCCGGCCAGGTTGATGGCCGTCTGGCCGCCGAGGGTGACGATGATCCCGTCCGGCTTCTCGAGGTGGATCACGTTCATCACGTCCTCCGTGGTCAGCGGTTCGAAGTACAGCTTGTCGGAGATGGTGTAGTCCGTGGAGACGGTCTCCGGGTTGTTGTTGATGATGATGGCCTCGTAGCCGGCCTCGCGGATGGCCCAGATGGCGTGCACGGTGGAGTAGTCGAACTCCACGCCCTGGCCGATGCGGATCGGGCCGGAACCCAGCACGAGGATCTTCTTGCGGTTGGAGGGGATGGACTCGTTCTCCTGCTCGTAGGTGGAGTAGAAGTAGGGGACGTAGGTGTCGTGCTCGGCGCAGCAGGAGTCGATCATCTTGTACACCGGGACGATGTCGTTCGCGAACCGGAGCCGGATGACATCGGCCTCCGTCCAGCCCCAGAGCTCGCCGATGAACTGGTCGCCGAAGCCCATCCGCTTGGCTTCCTTGAGGACCTCGACGTCGCCCGGGGCGGCCTTGACCTTGCGCTCCATCCGGATGATGTTGTAGATCTTCTCCAGGAAGAGCATGTCGATCTTCGTGCGGTCATAGATGCGGGAAAGGTCGATCCTGAGGCGCAGGAGCTGCGCGATGGCGTGGATGCGGTCGTCGGTCGGGGTGGAGATGTACTCCAGGAGCTTCTCCTCGGTCCAGTCGTCGAACTTCTTCTTGTGGATGTGGCAGCAGCCGGACTCCAGCGAGCGCATCGCCTTGAGGATGCTCTCCTCCAAGGTGCGGCCGATGGACATCACCTCGCCCGTGGCCTTCATCTGGGTGCCCAGCTCGTTGGAAGCCTCGCTGAACTTGTCGAAGGGGAAGCGGGCCACCTTCGCGACGACGTAGTCGATGGCGGGCTCGCAGCAGGCGGGGGCGCCGGCCACGGTGATCTCGTCCAGGGTGAGGCCCACGGCGATCTTCGCCGTCACGCGGGCGATCGGGAAGCCGCTGGCCTTGGACGCCAGGGCGGAGGAACGCGACACGCGCGGATTGACCTCGATGATATAGTACTTGAACGACAGCGGGTCCAGGGCGAACTGGACGTTGCAGCCGCCGGCGATGTCCAGGGCGCGGATCAGGCGCAGGGCGCTGTCGCGGAGCATCTGGTATTCCTTGTCCGTGAGGGTGAGGGCGGGGGCGACGACCATGGAGTCGCCCGTGTGGACGCCCACTGGGTCGATGTTCTCCATCGAGCAGATGGCGATGGCGGTGTCGTTCGCGTCGCGCATCACCTCGAACTCGATCTCCTTGTAGCCCTTGATGCTCTTCTCGACCAGCACTTCGTGGACGGGGGAGAGGTACAGGGCGTTGCGCATCATGTCCTCCATCTCCTCCGGATTGTTGACGAAGCCGCCGCCCGTGCCGCCCAGGGTGAACGCCGGGCGCAGGATGACCGGGTAGCCGATTCGCTCCGCCGCCGCGAGGCCTTCCTCGAGGCTGTAGCAGATCTCGGAGGGGATCACCGGCTCGTCGATGGACAGGCACAGCTCCTTGAAGAGCTCGCGGTCCTCGGCCTTCTCGATGTTCTGGAAGGAAGTGCCCAGAATCTCCACGCCGCACTCCTCCAGCACGCCTTTCTTCGCGAGCTGGACGGCGAGGTTCAGGCCGGTCTGGCCGCCGAGGCCGGGCACCAGGGCGTCCGGACGCTCGTAGCGGATGATCTTCGCCACATATTCCAGCGTGAGGGGCTCCATATACACCTTGTCGGCGATGTTGGGGTCCGTCATGATGGTGGCGGGGTTGGAGTTCACCAGGATCACCTGGTAGCCCTCTTCCTTGAGGGCGAGGCACGCCTGGGTGCCGGCATAGTCGAATTCCGCGGCCTGGCCGATCACGATCGGGCCGGAACCGATGACCATCACTTTTTTTATATCCGTTCTCCTAGGCATGGTGCTGCTCCTCCATCATTTGAATGAACTTGTCGAAAAGATACACGTAATCCTGCGGGCCCGGGGCGGACTCCAGGTGGAACTGGACGCCCGAGACCTTGTCCTCCTTGTTCTCGAATCCCAGCACGTAGCCTTCGGGGACCAGGACGTGCGTGGGGGTGAGGCCGGTTCCCTCGACGGTGTCGAACCGGTAGGTCTGGTTCAGGACGGCGATGTTGATGCGGCCGGACGCGAGGTCGCGGACCGGATAGTCGCCGTGCTTGCCGCAGCCCATCGGCACGAGCTTCGCGCCGTAGGACAGGCCGATGGCTTCCATGCCGAGGCCGATGCCGAACACCGGGACGCGTCCCTTCAGGTCCTGCACCAGGGCGAGGATCTCCGGGGCCTCCAGGGCCGAAACCGGGCCGTTGGAGAGCAGGACGCCGTCCGGGTTGAAGGCGAGGATGTCTTTAGCCGGGGTGTTGAACGGGACGATGGTCACGTTGCAGCCGCGTTCCTTCAGCCGGGTGAGGATGCTCTGCTTGATGCCGCAGTCCACCGCCACGACGTGGTACAGGTGGTTGGAAGTGCGTGTGACCCAGCGCTTGCGGCAGCCCACGCGGCGGACGAGGTCCGTCGGGCGCGGCGTGGCCGCGATGAGGGCCAGGGCCTCCTCCTTGGGCATGTCCGCTTCCACGATGGCGGCCATGGGCCGGCCCGTGTCGCGGATGATCTTGGTAAGCATCCGGGTGTCCACCCCGCTCAGGCAGGGGATTCCGTGCTCTTCCAGTTCTTCTTCCAGGGTCTTGGTGTACCGGAAGTTGCTGGGGGTGTCGCAGCATTCCCGGACCACCAGGCCGCCGATGTCCGTGCCGTGGGACTCGAAGTCCTCGTCCGTGATTCCGTAGTTGCCGATCAGGGGATAGGTCATCACGACGATCTGCTCGGCGTAGGAGGGGTCGGAAATGATCTCCTGATAGCCGACGACCGAGGTGTTGAAGACGATTTCGCAGACTTTGCGGCAGTCCGCCCCGAACCCCGTTCCGTAGAACTCCTGTCCGGTTTCCAGCACCAGTTTCTTTGCGGGTCTGATCATTTTGTCAAGTTGTTATATACTGTTTTTCCATTCATGACGGTCCTGAGGATCCTTCCGTACACCTCCCAGCCCTCGAACGGCGTCGCCCGGCCCATCGAGGCGAATTCGGCGCTGCGGATGAGGTAGGGGGTGTCGAGGTCCACTTCCACCCAGTCCTGGGGCGCTTCCGGGAGCCGGAAGATGCGGCGCGGAGCAGTGGACAGGACTTCCACGAGGCGGTCCAGGCCGATGCGGCCGGTCTTCACCAGGCGGGTGTAGAGCACCGGGAAGGCGGTCTCCAGGCCCACGATGCCCATCGCGCTGCCCGCGAGGCCCTTGGATTTCTCCTCGGCCGAGTGGGGCGCGTGGTCCGTCGCGACGACGTCGATGGTTCCGTCCGCCAGCCCTTCGATCAGGGCCTCCCGGTCCTCGGCGGACCGCAGCGGAGGATTCATCTTGAAGCGTCCGTCCTCCTGGAGGTCGTCCTCGCAGAGGGTGAGGTAGTGGGGGCCGGTCTCGCAGGTCACTTGCACGCCGCTTTTCTTGGCCTGGCGGATGATGTCCACGCTTTTGGCGGTGGAGATGTGGCAGACGTGGTACCGGCATCCGGTCTCGGCGGCCAGCTCCAAGTCCCGGGCGATCTGGCCCCATTCGCTTTCGGAGCAGATTCCTTTATGTCCGTGTTCGCGGCAGTAACGGCCGTCGTGGATATAACCTCCGTGCAGGAGGGTGTTGTCTTCGCAATGGGCGGCGATGATGACGTCTTCGGCGGCGGCCGCGCGCATCGCATTCCGCATCATTTCCTGGCTCTGGACCCCGCTGCCGTCGTCGGAGAAGGCCACGCAACGGCCTTTGAGCGCGTGGAAATCGACCAGTTCCTTTCCGAGGCGGCCGAGGGTGATGGAACCGTAGGGGAGCACCCGGATCAGGGCGTCCCGGTCGATGGCTTCCTGCTCGACGGCCAGATGCTCGAGGGTGTCCGGCACGGGATTCAGGTTTGGCATCGCGCACACGAGGGTGTACCCGCCCCGCGCGGCGGCCCGGCTGCCGCTGCGGATGGTCTCTTTCCAAGTCTGTCCCGGCTCACGGAAATGTACGTGGAGGTCGGCGAAAGCGGGGAGCGTTACCATACTGCACATATAAAAAAAAGACAACCCGTCAGGGCTGCCTGTGAATCAATAAAAAAAGAAAAATGAGGACCTCATCGGTCCGACCGATGCCGAGTGTCTGGGATATGATGGACATACTCAACATTCCGGATTGCAAATTTACTGTTTTCCGAGGCAATTCTGCAAATATTTCTTGCAAAATTTATGAACAGGGAGGTGGTGGATAATGGAAAGAATCTCGTTGTCGACGGGGTTTGCAACTACTATTTCGGGATTTATGCGGTTGTCATATTCGTTTGATTATAAATTGTTTATGGGAAAAATACCCATCTTGAATGTCTACTAATTCGGTTCAAGGGGGGTCATCGGACTAATGAATTGCTTAATTTTGTAGTACTTATAATGTAAGCAAAATCAAAGACTTATGAACAGCAAAAGAGTCCTTTTTCTAGCGTTGGCTCTGACCCTTTCCGTCTTGGCGGGATGCGTTCGCGAGCAGGATCCTGTCACCGAACGGGGCTCCGTGATGACCATCCGCGCCTCGCTGCCGGAAAAGACGGTCACCCGGGCGGGCTTCTCCACGCCCGAAAGCGGGCCTGGCCTGCACCTGGCCTGGAAAGAAGGCGACTGCATCCGCGTCATCAGCGGCGGCGCCTCGGCGGTGTACGACATCGAGCCCGGCTTCACGGACCATTGGGCCTGTTTCACCGGTCCCGAAGTGGCCGGAAGCCGTTTTGATATCATTTGCCCGGGCACCTATGCCTCCGTGGCGGAAGCCGAGGCCGGAAATCCGGCCCTCACGCAGGTGGGCAACGGAAGTACGGACCATCTGGTGTTCACGGCCAAGCTGAGCGGCGTCTCCAAGGAGGATCTTCCCGAAATCACCTTCTCGGACGCCTGGGTGGCCGAACATCCCGGCACCTCCCTGAACCGGGGCGGCATCGTGAAGTTCGTCCTCACCCTGCCCGCCGGCGTCTCGAACCCGGTGCGGGTCTTCCTGCACGGGCTCGGCGAGGAAGACATTGCTGTCAAGCTCCAGGGCATCGTCCTCGGCGCGGACCGCATCCTGACGGCCTATGCCCAGTGCGGCTGGGAAGACGTCTCCCTGGGCGGGAACGACTTCACCGTGACCGTCGAGGACGCGGACGGCACCGCCTGGTCCGCCACCAAGGAACCGGACGCGATGACCCTGATGGCCGGCGCGCAGAACACCATCGTGATCAAGACCGGCTTCGCCCGGAAGCTCTTTGCGGGCGGCGACGGCTCGGCCGCGGAGCCCTATCTCATCTCCAGCGCCAGTCAGTTGAACAATATGCACGCTGACGGCGTCCTGAAGAGCCAGCAAAAGGTCTATTTCCGCCTGGTCGACAACATCGACCTCGGCGGCATCGACTGGATTCCACTCAACTATGCGTCGCCCTACGAATACCTCATCGACTTCGACGGCGACGGCCATACGATCGGCAATTTCATGTCTACGCATTCCAGCTATCCGAGCTTCTTCGGCGTGCTGTACGGAAACTGCCACGACGTGGCTTTCACGAACGCCGTGATCGAAAATGCCAACGGCGGAGCCACGGGTATCGCGGGCAGCTATTGCGGCACGACAAACCTGCCGGGCGAGGCGCATCGCGTCCACGTCCAGGGCCGGGTGTATTCCGCGGGCGGCAACAAGAACGGAACGGGCGGCCTCTTCGGCCGGATTTGGGGTGCCAACATCACCGCCTGCTCGGCCGATGTGGAGATCGAGAGCGGCGAGGACTATGTGGGCGGCATCTTCGGCTATGACACCGGCAAGTCCACCATCCGCGACTGCTGGACGGCGGGCCACGTCAAGGCTGGCTCGAAGGTGGGCGGCATCGGCGGCGGCTTCATCAAGGCCGAATCCGAAATGTACAACTGCTTCTCGCTGATGAAGGTCGAAGGTTCCTTCCAGTACGCGGGCATCCTCGGCCATGCGAACCTGGATGCGAAGGGCAACAACACGACCAACAAGCCCAACAACCATATCGAGGGCTGCATCGCCTGGAACGAGTCCATCTCTTCTACCGCCACGGATGGCAATGAGCACTACAGCAGCGGCGTGATCGTCGGCTTCACGGCGACGCAGAACTATCTCGTCGACGGCTTCCGCAAGCCGGACATCGACTTCTCGGAGTGCGAAAAGAACGCCGAGCTCGGTTACGGGGTCACCAACCAGGGGAACGCCGGTCCCGGCAACCCGCTGGTGTGCGGGTCGAACCGCTATGATTTCGCCTACCACGGCCAGCCGGCCGCGGCCGGCGCCACCATCAGCTCCGTGGCCCGTTCGCTGGGCTGGAGTGAGTCTGTCTGGGATCTTTCGGGCTCCGTGCCGGTCCTGACCGGCGCGGTGGAGGTCCTGCCGCCGGTCGAAAGGCCGACGAGCGGTGCCTCGCTCGTTCCGCCGGGAGACGACGCCCTGCGCGGTCTTGGCGAGGTACGGCCGACGGCCGGCAACGGCTGGACGGTCACCTCCGTGGCAGACGGCATCACTTACTACCGCTTCGCCGGCAACTGGACACCGGATTCCAGCACGAGCGCCCGGTATCAGGACGTCTATGTCGTGGACCTGGATCTTTCCAATCCGAATTATCAGGTGAAAGTGGTCTATTCCAACCCCTCGACCGAATGCTCCAGCGTTTTCCAGGCCACGAACGCCCGGGCAGCCATCAACGGCGCCTACGAGAAGGCCTCCATTGCCTTGAAGGTCAATACCGTATGGAACGGGACGTCCCTGACTCAGTATCCGCAGGGAATCGTCGAGTCCATGATGCCCAACGATTACATCGCCGGCACCAGCGTTCTCAACTGGAAGAACGAGGGCACTTTCTACACTGACGGCGCAAACCGCGTGAAGATCGCCTTCGACGGCTATGACCCCGCGACGCCGACCAAGACGAAGACTGTCCAGGAAGAGCGCCTCTTCTATCAGTACCTGTTCACCACCCGTGAGTGGCCCGGCCTGATGTCCAGCGCCCCGATGCTCATCCAGGATTTCAACCCCGTCGGCAAGCAGTTCAAGAATCTGCACCCCAAGGTTGCAGGGGAGGAGTCGGAGGCTCCCTACACCCACCAGACGGGCCTTTATCCGCGCACGGCGGTGGCGCTTACCGAAGGGAATCATTTCCTGATGGTCGTCTGCGACGGTCGGTATGCCACCGGCTACGGCGGGACCGGCATGAGCGCCTACTGGCTCACCGTATTCCTCGCCCAGCACTTCAATCCGCAGTATGCCCTCAATCTGGATGGCGGCGGCTCCTCTACGATGTGCGTGCGCAACAGCGCCTTCGCTTCCGACAATTATGTCGTCAACTATCCCTGCGACAACCGGGGAAGCGCCAACAGAATCCACGATCACGGCGGTGAGCGGCAGCGCGACTCCTGGATCGTCATCGTCGATGCCCAATAGTAAAATAAAACAGCAATCATATGAAAAACATTCTTGCCAAAAGGGAGTATGTGACCCCCACCCTCCGCGAGGTTCCCTTGACTGTGGAATACCAGTTCCTGGCTTCCCAGCTGGACGATTACGACGACAACCCCATCTACAGCGATCCTTCGCCCTGGGAAGATGCATTCTAATCGGGCAGGTATCATGAAAGCGAAGCTTATCGCTTTGGCGGGGCTCCTGCTCCTGGGGGCCTGCGCCAAGGAAAAACCCATCGACGGGCAGGATGCCCGCGGCAGGCAGGTCACGATCCGGGTGAGCGTGCCGGAGGCCGGCACCCGCGTGGCGTTCACGCCGGAGGACGGCAAGCTGGCCCTTTCCTGGGAGGAAGGGGACTGTCTCCGGGTCACATCCGGCTCCACATCCAACATCTTCACCCTCTCCCGCATCATCTCCGCCCACGAGGCCGAATTCACAGGGACGGAAGTGCCGGGAACGTCCTTCGAAATCCTGTTCCCGGGCACGTATCCGAATTGGGATGCGGCGGATGACGATCTCTCGAATCCCGCCCAGCATGGAAACGGATCCACGGCGCACCTGCGCTACAAGGCGTTCATGGACGAGGTGGACACCTATACCGACATCGCCTTCACCGCTTCCTGGGCCGAGGCGCACGGCGGCTTCATGCGCGAGGCTGCCGCCCTCAAACTGCAGGCCCGGCTGCCGGAAGGGGTCACGACCCTGAAGAAAGCGGCGGTTTGGATCGACGGCCTGAACTATACGCTGCCGCTGGAGGATGTCGATGTCTCCGGTGACAATCAGGTGCTTACCGCCTATATGATGCTGTCCTGGGACGGCGAGAATCTCCCTGACGGCTCCAAGATCACGGTGGCCGCCACCGATACGGACAACGAAGTGTACACGTCCGTCATCACCATTTCGGGCGACAAGGCCATCGAGGGCGGCAAGATGAACTCCATCACGGGCGTGAAACTCGCTTTGTCGGATTTCGTGTGCGGGGACGGCTCCTGGCAGAATCCATATCTCATCGCGAACGCCCGTCACCTGAACAACATGCACAAAAACGGCATCCTGGAGAGCGAGACCATCAAGTATTTCCAGCTGATGGAAGACATCGATGCCAGCAGCATCGATAACTGGGTTCCGCTGAACAACGTGGCTCCGTTCGACAAGGGAATCGACCTGGACGGCCGCGGCCATACCATCAGCGGCCTGAAGTCCAGCGGCGTCGCTTACGCGAGTTTCGCCGGCGTGCTGTACGGATCCCTTTCCGATGTCACCTTCAGCGGGGCCACCATCAACGCCACCTCCAAGAGCGGCGTGATCGCCGGTTTCCTGGGCACCACGCAGAATGATTATTCCCGCGTGGCCACTTGCACCAATGTGACGGTTGCCGAATCTACCGTTACCAGCACCGCGGCTGCCGGCGGTTTCGCCGGACACGTCCGCGGCAAAGGCGCCATCACTGGCTGCAAGGTGATCAATACGACTGTGAACGGCACCAGCCACCTGGGCGGCTTTACCGCCATTGCCGACATTTCGGGCATCGACAAGTATGAGGTGCCCGCCATCTTCACCTTCTGCGAGGTGGACGGCGTTACGTTGAACCAGAACCAGGCTTCGGCGAGCTCCGGAATCTACACCGGCGGTTTCATCGGCGAATCCTACCAGGCGCACTCCTTCATCAACTGTCAAGTGAAGGGTACCACCATCACGGCAAACAAGGCGGCCGTCCAGAATGTCGGCGGTTTCGTGGGTTACACAGGCTACGCCGGCGCCAACTTCAACAATTGTGTGGTGGATGAAGCCACGACGATTACGGCGAGTGGCGCCAATACGGGCGGTTTTGTCGGCTATGCCACCGTATCCGACGCGTATACGACCTGCTCCACATCGGCCACGGTGAACGCCCAGGCCAGTTACGTGGGCGGTTTCGCCGGCTATGCCTCCGGCTCCGCCGCCTTCAACGACTGCGCCGCGACCGGTGACGTGACGGGACAGCGTTTCACCGCCGGTTTTGTCGGCGTCGCCGAAAATGCCTCCTTCCTCAATTGCCGATACGTCACCGGCACCGTCACCGCCCAGACGACGAACAACAATTCCCGGATCGGCGGTTTTGTCGGCAGCTGCATCAGCGGTGTCAATTTCAATGGCTGTGCCGTTGTCGAAGCCACGATTTCGGCCGCCAGCGCCGGCCGTGTCGGCGGTTTCGCCGGCCAGCTGGGCAACAACTCCGGCGGCGGAAACAATGTCACCACCACCCAGTGCTGCGTGTCCGGCACCAACGTCACCGGCGGCATCAACACCGGCGGCTTCTGCGGGGTCCAGTACGAGACCACGGACCATTGCTATGTGTCCGGCGACCGCGTCACCGCCAAAGGCAACAATTGCGGCGGTTTCAGCGGCTTTGTCCAGAACGGAAATATCCGCCACTGCTACACGTTGGCCGAAGTCGTGGGCGGTTCCTATTCTCCCGTGGGCGGCTTCATCGGCATCGCTTACGCCACGAATGTCTCCTACTGCTATGCGGCGGGGTCCATTTCGGGGAGCGGCGCCAATGTGGCTTCGTTCGTGGGGCAGTGCGCCAAGCAAGGAGACACCGTGGCCGCTTTCTCCAACTGCATCGGTTGGAACGCGACGCTTCCTTTCTGTGCATCCAATGACGTGGGCGCCTCCATTACCGACGTGTATTCCGGAAATGAAGGGACAGTATCGGCCCAGGCGATCAATCAGACCTGGCCGACGACGGTCTGGGACCTCACGGGCGACCAGCCCCTGCTGCTCAGCGTTCCCGCCCGCATCCCGGCCATTTTCGTGGGCGACAGCATCACCTGGCAGTGGGCGCGGACCTCGGGGAGTTACAACAAGACGAATTTTCCCATCCTGATTCCCTTCGACAGTTCCTATATGACGGACGACGGGACCAACGTCACCGTAAAATTCCATCCCGGTTTCTTCGCCGGCAACGGCTACGTCGACAAGGGCATCAGCGGCCAGAACACCACCCAGATGCTGGCCCGTTTCCAGAAGGATGTCGTCGACCTGGAGCCGCAAGTGGTCGTCATCATGGGCGGTACCAACGACCTGGCCCAGGGCGTGTCCAAGGAGGAGATCGTCTCGAACATCTACCAGATGGCTGAAATGGCCTCCGCCGCCGGTATCAAGGTGGTCCTTTGCACGGTCACGCCGAACAACGACACCTATTCCCGGCTCGATCCCAAGAACAAGGGACCGCACATCATCGAACTCAACGGCATGCTGAAGGATCTCGCCGTCAAGGGCTACAGCTGGTGCGACTACTGGTCCTCCCTGGTGGCCGACGACGGGCTGTCCATGAAGGAGGAATACCGCCTGTATGACAACCTGCACCCCGGCCCCGTGGCCTACACGGTGATGGAAGGGATCATCAAGCCCATCATTGACAACTTGCTGTAATTGAATGAAACCAAATAAGATACACGTAAGATGAAAACTGAAATGCTTACCCGGCGGACGTACGAAGCTCCCGAAACGTCCGTGGATCTGATTGAGATGGAGCAATGCATCCTCAGCACGGCCAAGCCGGGCAAACTGGATGACATGGACCCGAACGATCTCTATGACGAGGACTTTTAGGAGGACGGCCGTATGAAAAAGATTGTCAGCATCCTGTCCGCGGCCCTCGCGCTCATCGCCCTTTCGGCCGCCTGCAACAAGGTGAACCCCGTCGACGAAACGCCCGCTTCCAAGACGATCACCATCAAAGCCACCCTCTCCGACGCCGCCACCCGTGTCACCTTCGACCCGGCCTTCGACGGCGACAGCAAACCCACCGCCATGGCCCATACCTGGCAGACCGGCGACAAACTCCGTATCACGGATGCGTCCGACGCCAGCAAGACCGCCCTCTTCGACCTGGTCGACGGTGCCGGCACCGCGACCGGAACCTTCGAAGGTACGGGCTTCGAAGCGGCCAGCTACAATGTGGAAGCGGTTCCGCAGGGGAGTTTCTCCGGCGGTTTCACGCAGACGCAGGCCAAGGACGGCGCCACGGACCACCTCCAGTTCGTCGCTACGGCCACCGGCGTGACGGACCTCGAGAACTTCTCCCTCACGGAGACCTCCGGCATCGTCGGCGTGATCGCCAAGCTCCCGGATGATGTCGCCGCCAACATCAACGCCCTGGAAATCGAAGCCAAAGTCGCCGGGATGCCGATGAGCATCAAGGTGACGGTCAATCTGACCGCCCAGGAAGACGTGGATTCCGATGACATCCTGAAGATCTATGCCAACGCCCCGACCGGCTTCGCCATCCCCGCCGGCGCCGAGGTCTTCCTCCGGTTCAAGTCCACCAATACGGCGCACACGGTCTACACCCGTTACCAGAAGTTCGATTCCAGCCTGCTGCCTGTTCCGGGCAAGTTCAACTATGTGAAGTTCAACTGCAAGGACATCGACAAGTTCGCCGGCGCCGGCAATGACGGCTCCTCCACGGACCCGTATCAGATTGCGGACAAATACCAGATGGATGCTGTCCACGAGCTGCTCGTTGCCGATGAAACTGTTTATTTCAAAATGGTTGATGATGTTGACATGAGCGGAATCACCTGGGTGCCGCTGAACAATGTCGCCGACGACAATAAGCACTACAGCAAATACATTTCCTTTGACGGGGACAATCATACGCTTTCGAACATTACGACGGATGCGGCCGAAATCCCTGCCTATCCTTCCGTTTTCGGCGTGCTTAACGGAGAGGTTGCCAATCTGAATATCGATCATGCGACCATCACGCCCGGTGAAAGCAAGGCAGGTGTGTTAGCAGGTTATATCGGCAGCTCGGACAGCGTGGTAATCCCTTCGGTGACAAATGTCCACATCACCAATTCCACAGTCGGGACTTCCGACAACAGAGCAACTAACTATATCGGAGGCGTTGCGGGCCAGATTCAGCGGGATGGTACAACTCTTTCCAATGTGTCCATTGAAAGTTCGTCCGTTTATGGTGATGTGGCGAACAAGAAAACCTGTGGAGGCATGATTGCCTATATCAAGAGCGGTGCTACCCTGGAGAAATGCCATTCTGCGGCCTTGGTTGATGGCCAGGCCTATGTGGGTGGTATCGTGGGATTTCCGGAGGCACCGGAAGGGAAGACAATCGTCATTTCCAAGTGCTATTATGATGGCCCGGGTGTCATCTCTTCCTGGCGCTATGTCGGTGGTATTGTCGGCCACACGAACGGAGCCGGGACGCTGACGATACAGGATTGTTATGCTACGTCGAAAGTGACCGCAGCCGGCGGCTGGGCGGGAGGCATCTCCGGTGATCATTACAAAGGAACCACCCAGATTTACAACTGCTATGCTACGGCTGAGGTCAGCGCCAGTTTCGGTGCCGGCGGCATTGTCGGCCAGGTGAATGTCGATAATCTGGATATCCAGAAGTGTGCGGCTTTCAATGCTGCGATCGTCGCCACGTCCACGGATGATGCCGCGCATTATAGCAGCGGCGCTGTCGTTGCCTATGCCAAGGATAAGAAGATGACCATCAACACAACTTATCATAAGGCTGGGATGTCTTTCACGGAGTGCCCCGGAAACAGCGGGAATACGCTTCCGACATCCAATTCCGGGATCAGTTGGCTGAACAATGCGACGGTCACTGAAGGTGCCCACCAATACATTTATCCCTATCACGGGAGAAGGACTACAATGACGTTGGTCGCCCTGACTCGGGATAATTATGGTTGGGATGTGAATGTGTGGGATTTCTCCGGCGATGTGCCGACGTTGAAGTAGTTTCTCGACTCGCTTCGCTCGCTCGAAATGACAAAAGAAAGTCGTTTGAAATTACAAAAGAAAGTCGCTCGAAATGACAAGTAATCGGAACCTCCCGTCCTGTCGGCGGGAGGTTCTTCTTTTGTTGAAAAAGTTGTTGAAAAAATTGCAGACAGGGGTTGCGACCCTCGGATATTAGCCGTAAATTTGCACTTCGTTAGTAGAAATCTTATGAGCAAGGTAGCTATTATCATGGGCAGCGCCAGCGACTGGGACGTCATGTCCCCGGCGTGCTCCACCCTCGAAGAATTTGGCATTCCCTACGAAAAACGTGTCCTCAGCGCCCATCGGAACCCCGGTCCCTTGGCCGACTATGTCCGGGCCGCGCGGGACAACGGATTCGACATCATCATCGCCGGCGCGGGCGGAGCCGCGCACCTGCCGGGCGTGATCGCCGCGCTCACGACCCTTCCAGTCATCGGCGTTCCCGTGAAGTCCAAGGCCCTGAACGGCCTGGATTCCCTCCTGTCCATCGTCCAGATGCCTTCCGGCATCCCCGTCGCGACGATGGCCATCGACGGGGCCAAGAACGCCGCCCTGTACGCGGTGGCCATCCTGGCCCTTGGCGACGACGCCCTCCGGAAAAAACTGGAGGATTTCCGTCAGCAGCAGAGCGACAAGGTACTCCATACGGTTATCTGAATACAATGCCCACCCCCGCCACCCTGCGTCGGTGGGCATCTAATTTAAAAAACATGAAGAGCAGGCGCATCTTTGTAGAGAAAAAGGAGCAGTTCCGCGTGGAGGCCGCGAGCCTCCTCGCCGAGTTCAACGAGAACCTCTCCCTGAGCCTGGGTTCCCTCCGGCTCATCAACGTGTACGACCTATTCGGCTTCTCCGACGATCTGTTGGAGAAGAGCCGCTACAGCGTGTTCGGGGAAGTGGTGACGGACACCGTCACCGACGAGCTCCCGCTCGCGGGCAAGAAATACATCGCCGTGGAATACATTCCCGGCCAGTTCGACCAGCGGGCCTCCTCCGCCGTGGACTGTGTCCATCTGATCGACCCGGAAGCGGAGATCGAGATCAAGAGCTCCCGCCTCGTGGTCTTCGAGGACACGGTCTCGGACGAGACGATCGCGAAGATCAAGCACTATTTCATCAACCCGGTGGAATGCCGCGAGAAGGACCTGTCCGTCCTCGCGCTCGGCGAGAAGGCCGATGTGAAGCCCCTCGAGGACCTCACGGGCTTCATCGACCTGACTCCGGACCAGTACCTCGCTTTCTGCAAGAGCCACGGGCTGGCGATGAACGCGGACGACCTCGGGGAGGTGGTGAAGTACTTCAAGTCCGAAGGCCGGAACCCTTCCGAGACGGAGCTCCGCATTCTGGACACCTACTGGAGCGACCACTGCCGCCACACCACCTTCACCTCCGTGCTGGAGGAGATCACGGTGGACGAGTCGTTCATGAAGGCCGAGCTGGAATCCTCCCTGGACCTGTTCGAGCGGATGCGGGCGGACCTCGGCCGCGGGAACAAGCCCCGCTGCCTGATGGAGCTCGCGACCATCGGCGCCCGCTGGCTGCGCAAGCAGGGAAAGCTGGACGACCTGGAGGTGAGTGAGGAGAACAACGCCTGCAGCATCTACGTGAATGTCGATGTGGACGGAAAGCCCGAGAAGTGGCTCCTCCAGTTCAAGAACGAGACCCATAACCATCCGACGGAGATCGAGCCTTTCGGCGGCGCGGCGACCTGCCTCGGCGGCGCCATCCGCGACCCGCTCTCCGGGCGCGCCTATGTGTATCAGGCGATGCGCGTCACCGGCGCCGGCAACGTGAACGCCTCTGTGGCGGATACCATCCCAGGCAAGCTGCCCCAGCGGATGATCTCCAAGAAGGCCGCCGCCGGCTATTCCAGCTACGGCAACCAGATCGGCCTTGCGACCACGCACGTGCGGGAAATCTATTCCGACGGCTACACCGCCAAGCGCATGGAAATCGGCGCGGTGGTGGGCGCCGTCCGCGCCTCCGCCGTCCGTCGCGAGAGCCCCGCTCCCGGCGACGTGATCCTCCTGCTGGGCGGCCGCACCGGCCGCGACGGCATCGGCGGCGCCACCGGTTCCTCCAAGGAGCACACCGAGGCCTCCCTCGAAACCTGCGGCAGCGAAGTCCAGAAGGGTAACGCCCCGGAGGAACGCCAGCTGCAGCGTCTTTTCCGCCGTCCGGAAGTGACGAAACTCATCAAGAAGTCGAACGACTTCGGCGCCGGCGGCGTGAGCGTCGCCATCGGCGAGCTGGCCGACGGCCTGGACATCTGGCTGGACCGCGTGCCTGCGAAATACGCCGGCCTGAACGCGACGGAACTCGCGATCAGCGAGTCCCAGGAGCGGATGGCCGTGGTCGTGGAAGCGGCTGACAAGGAGCGGATGATGGAGCTCTGCGCCGTGGACAACATCGAAGTCACCCACGTGGCCAATGTCACCGACACCGGCCGGATGCGGATGTTCTACGGGGACACGAAGGTCTGCGACCTCACCCGCACGTTCATCGACAGCGCCGGCGCGAAACACTATGCAAAGGCCGAGATCCTGCCTGTCGAGGACAAGGATCCGTTCCAGCGCGAACCGGCAGGGGAGACCCTCGAAGAGAAGATGGTCTCCGTTATGGGCTCGCCGAACGTGGCTTCCCAGAAGGGCCTCGTAGAGATGTTCGACTCCACCATCGGCCGTTCCACCGTCCTGATGCCGTACGGCGGCAAGCGGCAGACGACCGAGACGCAGGTCTCCGTCCAGAAACTGCCCATGGACCAGTACACCGAGACCGCCAGCGTGATGGCCTTCGGATACAACCCCGACCTCGCCCTCTGGAGCCCGTACCATAGCTCCGCCTATGCCGTGGTCGAGGCCTGCACGAAGGTGGCCTGCGCCGGTGCCGATTACAGCGGCATGCGGTTCTCCTACCAGGAATACTTCGAGCGCATGACCAAGGATCCCCACACCTGGGGCAAGCCCCTCAGCGCCCTGCTCGGCACGCTCAAGATGCAGAAGGAGTTCGGCCTCGCGTCCATCGGCGGCAAGGACTCCATGAGCGGCACCTTCGAGCACATCCACGTGCCTCCGACCCTCGTCGCGTTCGGCATTACGACCGTCGACGCCCGCCGCGTCATCTCTCCGGAGTTCAAGGCGGCCGGCAACCGGATCTATCTCCTGAAACACACCCCGCTCCCGAACCGGATACCCGACACGGAGCAGCTGAAAGACAACTGGAACTTCCTGTACAAGGAAATCGGCGCCGGGAACATCGTTTCCGCCTGGTCCCTGTCCTATGGCGGCGTCGCCGAAGCCCTCGTGAAGATGGCCATGGGCAATGCCCTCGGTGTGGATGTGACCGTTCCGTCCGGCGACCTGTTCTCCCTGGGATACGGTTCCGCCGTGGTCGAGTCCAAGACGGCCCTGAACCACCCCTGCGCCGTTGAACTCGGTGTCGTTACCGCTTCCGGGATCAAGGTCAATGGGTGTGAAATGGCCCTTGAGACCCTGGAGAAGGCCTATGAAGGCCGCTATTTCAAGCTTTATCCGCCGCGGGTGAAGCCAGCCTTCGACGAGCCCGTTCCCGAGATTCCCGGTCAAGCCGGGAATGACGGCGTCATGGCCGACCACGATCGGCCATCTATGGTCTATCCCGGCACCCCCGTGGAGCATCCCGTGGTGTGCCTGCCGGTGTTCCCGGGGTCCAACTGTGACTATGACACCGCCAAGGCCTTCCGCAAGGCCGGCGCCGAAGTCCGCCCGTTCGTGTTCCGGAACCTGACGCCGGAGGACGTGCTCGGGTCCATCGACGCTCTTGCGCAGCGGATCGCCGAGAGCCACATCCTCGCGTTCTGCGGCGGTTTCTCTTCCGGTGACGAGCCGGACGGCAGCGGCAAGTTCATCGCCGATGTCATCAACAACGCCAAAGTCGGCGCCGCGATCACGGACCTGCTCGCGCGCGGGGGCCTCGTCCTGGGCATCTGCAACGGCTTCCAGGCGCTGGTCAAGAGCGGCCTGCTCCCGTACGGGAAGCTGGGCTGCGTGACGCCGGACTCGCCGACGCTCTTCCGCAACGACATCAACCGCCACGTCTCCCTGATGGCCACGACCGAGGTCGCCACGGTGAATTCCCCCTGGCTCGCCAGTTTCACCAAGGGCGAACGCCACAGCATCGCCTTCAGCCATGGCGAGGGCAAGTTCGTGGTGTCTCCGGAACTGGCGAAAGAACTCTTCGCGAAGGGCCAGGTGGCCTTCCGCTACGTGGACAATCCCAATGGCTCCCATTACGACATCGAGGGCATTGTGAGCCCCGATGGACACATTCTGGGCAAGATGGGCCACAGCGAACGCTATGAGGAGAACCTCTTCAAGAACATCGCCGGCAACTGCCGGCAGCCCATCTTCGAAAACGCAGTCGCATACTTCAGAAAACAAAGATAAATGACCAAAAACGAACTTATCTTCAACGGAAACGAGAAGCAAGTCTTCTCCACCGACGATCCCACCCGGGTCATCTTCCGCTATAAAGACGTGACGACCGCCTACCACGGCGTCAAGCGGGCCCGCTTCAACGGCAAGGGCGCGCTCACGAACCAGATTTCCGCCCTCCTGCTGGGCTATCTCAACGAGAACGGCGTGGAAACCCACTACATCGAGACCATCGACGAACGCGAGCAGCTGTGCCGCATGATCGAGATCATCCCCCTCGAGGTGGTGTTCCACAACCGGATCGCGGGCTCCCTGGCCTCCAAGCTGGGGGTCGACGACGGGATGAAGCCGGCGAACACGATCCTGGACCTGTGCTACAACAACGACGAGCTGGGCGACCCGCTCATCAACCGCGACCAGGCCGTCGCGCTGAACCTTGCGAGCTACCAGGAACTGGACCTGATGTACGACATCGTCCGCCGTTCCGGCAAGCTCCTCACCGATCTCCTGCACAAGGCGGGCATCGAACTGGTGGACGCCAAGTTCGAGTTCGGCCGGGCGGCCGACACCGGCGCCATCATCATCTCCGACGAGCTCAGCCCCGACACCTGCCGGATGTGGGACGAGGAGACGGGGGAGCGCCTGGACAAGGACCGCTTCCGCCTGGACCTCGGCGACATGGTCGCCTCCTACGGCATCGTCCTGGAAAAATTGAAAAACGCATTGGAAAAGGAATAAAATGGGCGTACTTGCAGTTTACGGCGTTCCGGACGCCTCGACCTACATCTACTACGGTCTCCACAACCTCCAGCACCGCGGCCAGGAAGGCGGCGGCATCGCCACTTTCGACCAGCACGGCGACTCCCATCGCTACCGCGGCCTCGGCCTTCTGAACGAAATCTTCAACAACGGCCAGGTGGGCAAGCTGAAGGGCTCCCTGGGCATCGGCTGCGTCAAGTACGCGAACGCCTCCCGGGGCGGCCTTGACAACGTGGGCCCTTTCTTCTTCCGCCACCATTCCGGCGATTTCTGCGTCGCGAGCGACGGTAACCTCGTGAATTCCAAGCAGATCGCCGAATACCTGGAAAAGCGCGGCACCATCTTCCAGACCGACACCGACGCGGAACTCCTGGCGCATCTGATCAAGAAGAGCGCGAGCGAGGACCGTATCGTGAACATCGTGAAGGCCCTGAACATGATGGAAGGCGGCTACACCTTCGTGGTCATGACGAAGAACCGCATCTACGCCGCCCGTGACAAGTACGGCATCAAGCCGCTGTGCATCGGCAAGATCGGCGACGGATACGTCGTCAGCAGCGAATCCTGCGCGTTCGGCATCATGGGCGCGGAGTTCATCCGAGACGTCCGTCCGGGCGAGATCATCTCGCTGGACCACCACGGCATCCGCAGCACGATCTTCTCGAAGTTCTGCAAGCACCGGATGTGCGGCATGGAATACATCTATTTCGCGCGTCCCGACAGCGACATCGACGGTTGCAACGTCCACGCCTACCGCAAGGAAGCGGGCCGACGCCTGTACCGGGAGTGCCCGGTGGAGGCCGATATGGTCGTGGGCGTGCCCGAATCCAGCCTGAGCGCGGCGATGGGCTATGCCGAGGAAAGCGGCATCCCCTATGAGATGGGCCTGATCAAGCACAAATATGTGGGCCGCACCTTCATCGAGCCGGTCCAGTCGATGCGTGAACTGGGCGTGAAGATGAAGCTATCCCCGGTGTACAGCATCGTGAAGGGCAAGCGCATCGTCCTGGTGGACGACTCCATCGTCCGCGGCACGACTTCCCTGAAGATCGTCCGTCTCCTCCGTGAGGCGGGCGCCACGGAGGTCCACGTGCGCATCGCCAGCCCGATGATGCGGTTCACCTGCCACTACGGCGTGGACACGTCCACCCCGGAAGAGCTCCTGTGCTCGCACCGGACGCTGGAGGAGGCCTGCGCGGCCATCGGCGCCGACTCCCTGGGCTACCTGAGCCCGGAATCCACGCGGGCGTCCGCCTTCGGCTGCGCCGACCCGTGCCAGGCTTGCTTCACGGGCGAGTATCCGACCCTTTTGTATGACGAAGAAATCAACGACTAGACTATGGCGAAAACCTACGAAAACGCGGGCGTGAACCTCGAAGCGGGGTATGAAGTGGTCCGCAGGATCAAACAGCATGTCGCATCCACGCGCCGGATCGGGTCGATGGGCAACATCGGCTCCTTCGGCGGCATGTTCGACCTCTCGGCCCTGAACGTCAAGGAGCCGGTCCTCGTGAGCGGCACCGACGGCGTGGGCACTAAGCTCAAGATCGCCTTCGCGATGGACAAGCACGACACCATCGGCATCGACGCCGTGGCGATGTGCGTGAACGACGTCCTCGCGCAGGGCGCCGAACCCCTCATCTTCCTGGACTATGTGGCGCTTGGCCACAATGTTCCGGCCAAGGTGGAGGCCATCGTCGCCGGCGTGGCGGAAGGCTGCCGCCAGGCGGGCTGCGCCCTCGTGGGCGGCGAGACGGCCGAGATGCCGGGCATGTACGAGGACGGCGAATACGACATCGCGGGCTATACCACCGGTGTCGTCGAGAAGTCCAAGCTCATCGACGGGTCGAAGGTCAAAGTGGGGGATGTCCTGGTGGGCGTCGCTTCCAGCGGCGTGCATTCCAACGGCTTCAGCCTCGTCCGCAAAATTGTTGCGGACGCCGGCCTTTCCTATGACACGCCTATTCCCGAATTCGGCTACCGGAAGCTCGGCGAGGTGCTCCTCACCCCGACCAAGATCTATGTCAAGCGGATGCTGGAGGTGATCCGCCAGTGCGATGTCCACGGCATCTGCCACATCACCGGCGGCGGCTTCGACGAGAACATTCCGCGCGTGCTGCAGCCCGGCCAGGGCCTCGAGATCCACGAGGGAACCTGGGAGATCCTCCCGGTGTTCAAGATGCTGGAGAAGTGGGGGAATGTCCCGCACCGCGAGATGTTCAACATCTTCAACATGGGCATCGGCATGATCGCCGTCCTGGACGCCTCCGAGGCCGACAAGGCCATCGCCATCCTGAAGGACCGCGGCGAGAAGGCCGCCGTCATCGGCAAGGTCACGGACAAGCCCGGGGTCAATATCGTCCTGCAATGAAGAAGCAGTTAGCGGTATTCGCCAGCGGCACCGGCACCAATTTCGACGCGATCGCCCGCGCCTGCGCGGACGGCGTCCTGGATGCCGAGGTGGCCGTGATGGTGTGTGACAAGCCCGGCGCCGCCGTCATCGAAAAGGCGGCGCGCTACGGGGTGGAGACCTTCGTCTACTCCCCGAAGAGCTATCCTTGCAAGGCCGCCTTCGAGGCGGAGATCGTGAAGATCCTGGATGCCAAGAAGATCGACCTGGTGTGCCTGGCGGGCTATATGCGCATCGTCGGGGAAACCCTCCTGAACGCCTACGAGGGCAAGATCATCAACATCCATCCGGCCCTGCTCCCCGCTTTCAAGGGGGCCCACGCCGTCGAGGACGCCGTCGCCTACGGCGTCAAGGTGTACGGCATCACCATCCATTGGGTCAATGCGGACCTGGACGGGGGCAAGATCATCGCCCAGCGCGCCTTCGAGTACGACGGGAACGACCCGGCGGAGGTGCATCGGCTCGGGCAGCCCATCGAGCATCAACTGTATGTAGAAACCATTGCGAAACTGATCAAATAATGAGAGCGTTAGTTAGTGTAAGTGACAAGACCGGCCTCGTGGAGTTCGTCCAAGGCCTGGTGGACCTGGGCTGGGAGATCATCGCCACGGGCGGTACCCGGAAACTCCTCGAGTCCAAGGGCGTGAAAACCATCGGCATCAGCGAAGTCACCGGCTTCCCGGAGATTTGCGACGGCCGCGTGAAGACCCTGCACCCGAAGGTGCACGGCGGCATTCTCGCGCGCCGCGACGTGCCCGCCCACATGGAAACCCTGAAGGAGAACGGCATCGAGACCATCGAGCTCGTGTGCGTGAACCTGTATCCGTTCCGGCAGACCATCGCCAAGGAAGGCGTGACGCTGGAGGATGCCATCGAGAACATCGACATCGGCGGTCCGTCGATGGTGCGCAGCGCCGCCAAGAACTGGCGGGACGTCACCATCGTGTGCGATCCGAACGATTACAATACCGTCCTCGCGGAACTCCGCGAAAACGGCTGCACGAGCCAGGAAACCCGCCTGAAGCTCTCCGCCAAGGCCTACACCCACACGGCGGAATACGATGCCTGCATCGCCACGTATATGCGCAAGCAGGCCGGCCTGCCCGAGAAGCTCTTCCTGGAGTTCGACATCAAGCAGGGCCTCCGCTACGGCGAGAACCCCCACCAGAGCGCGAACTTCTATGCCGCACTAGAGCCCGCTCCCTTCTCCCTGGCTTTCGCGAAGCAGATCCAGGGCAAGGAACTGTCCTACAACAACATCCAGGACGCCAATGCGGCCCTGAACGTGCTGCGGGACTTCGACGAGCCCTTCTGCGTGGCCCTCAAGCATATGAATCCCTGCGGCGCCGCGGTGGGCAAGACCATCGAGGACGCCTGGCAGGCCGCCTATGAGGCCGACAAGGTGAGCATCTACGGCGGCATCGTGGGCGTGAACCGCGAACTCACGGCCGAGGTGGCCCGCGGGATGAAGCCTATCTTCCTGGAGATCGTCATCGCCCCGTCCTACACCCCGGAAGCTCTGGAGATCCTCTCCACCAAGAAGAACCTCCGCGTGATGCAGGTCGATATGACCCGTTCCGACGCCCCGGTACCGCAGTACGTGAGCGTGAACGGCGGTCTCCTCGTCCAGCAGCTGGACACCCAGGTGGAAACCGTCACCCCGGAAATGTGCGTGACGAAGGTGAAGCCGACGGAGGCGCAGCTGGCCGATGCGAACTTCGGCTGGAAGATTGTCAAGCACGTGAAATCCAACGCGATCGCGGTCGTCCGCGACAACCACACCATCGGCGTGGGCGCTGGCCAGACGAACCGCGTCGGCTCCGCCGAGATCGCGCTCAACGAGGCGAAGGCCGCCGGCTTCACGGAAGGCCTCGTCCTCGCGTCCGACGGCTTCCTGCCGTTCGACGACACCGTCGCCCTCGCCGCGAAATACGGCGTGACCGTCATCGTCCAGCCGGGCGGCAGCATCCGCGACGCGGACGCCATCGCCAAGGCCGACGAGCTGGGCATCACGATGCTCTTCACCGGTGTAAGACATTTCAAGCATTAATCGTATGGGCCTCGTTTATCCGCTTCCTTCCCAGAATCATTCCCTCGCGGGCAAGGAAATCCAATTGGAGAACTGTCTCGGGAAAACCGTCCTCGTCGTGGGCGGCGGCGGGCGCGAGCACGCCATCGTCGAAGCGTTGAGCCGGAGCCCGCAGGTCGCCAAGATCTATTGCGCCCCCGGCAACGCCGGCATCGGCCTCAAGGCGTTCAATGTGCCGCTGAAGGACACCGATGTCGAGGGCCTGAAGAACTTTGCTATCGACAACGCTGTGGACCTGACCGTCGTCGGGCCGGAGGCGGCGCTGGCGGCCGGCCTGACGGACGCCTTCCGCGCCGCAGGCCTCGCGGTGTTCGGCCACACGAAGGCCGCCACGGCCATCGAGAGCTCCAAGGAGTTCGCCAAGCGGCTGATGGAGAAATATGGCATTCCCACGGCCTCCTACAAGGCTTTCTCGGATTATGACGAAGCGTTGGCCTATGTCTCCGCCCGTCCGTTCCCGGCCGTCCTCAAGTATGACGGCCTGGCGGCCGGCAAGGGCGTAGTCATCGCCCAGGATCTGGAGGAAGCGAAGGCTGCCCTCGCCAGCATGCTGCTTGACGAAGCCTTCGGCAAGGGCAGGGTAGTGGTGGAAGATTTCCTTACCGGCCCCGAGTTCTCCTTCCTGTGCTTCGTGGACGGCAAGCGCGTCTATCCGATGCCGCTTTCTCAGGACCACAAGCGCGCCTTCGACGGCGACAAGGGCCCGAACACGGGCGGTATGGGCGCCTACACGGGCCTTCCGTTCATCACGGAGGAAGACCGCGAATTCGCCTACAAGGAGATCATGTGCAAGGCCGCGGAGGCGATGGTGGCCGAAGGCTGCCCCCTCTCCGGCGTCCTGTACGGCGGCCTGATGAAGACCCCGCAGGGCATCAAGGTCATCGAGTTCAACGCCCGCTTCGGCGACCCGGAGACGGAAGTCGTCCTGCCGCTCCTCGAGAGCGACATCTACGACATCTTCGAGGCGGTCGCCATGGGTCGCGAGGCCGCCGTTCCCGTTTGGCGCAAGGCCTTCTCCTTGGGCGTCGTGCTGGCCTCCAAGGGCTATCCGGGCTCCTACCAGAAGGGCTTCGCCATCAAGAACTTGGACCAGGTCGATGCGCACGTGGCCCATATGGGCACCGCCTTCAAGGACGGTCAGCTCGTCACCAACGGCGGCCGCGTCCTGATGGTCATCGCCGAAGGCCCGACCATCGCCGCCGCCCGCGAGAAAGTCTACGCCGAGATCGCCAAGATCGACTGCGACAACCTTTTCTACCGCAACGACATCGCGCACTGCGCATTTGAGTAATATGGGAAACATTATCGACGGAAAAGCTTTAAGTCAAGCAGTCAAGGACGAAGTCAAGGCCCAGGTGCCCGAGCTGGAGGCCCAGTACGGCCGCAAGCCGTGCCTCGTGGTCATCATCGTGGGGGAGAACCCCGCCAGCCAGGTCTATGTGCGGAACAAGGTGAAGGCCGCGGCCTACACGGGTATGGAATCCCGTCTGGTCGAGCTCCCCGCCGACATCAGCGAGGAGGCCCTCCTGGACCACATCAAGGCCCTGAACGTGGACCCGGCCGTGGACGGCATCCTGGTGCAGCTCCCGCTGCCCAAGCACATCGACGAGGAGAAGGTCATCGACACCATCGTCCGTGAAAAGGACGTGGACGGCTTCCACCCCGGCAACGTGGCGAACCTCTGGCTGGGCAAGGACTGCATCGTCCCGTGCACGCCCGCCGGCGTGATGCGGATGCTGGATTCCATCGGCGTGGACCTGAAAGGCAAGAACGCCGTCGTCGTGGGCCGCAGCAACATCGTGGGCAAGCCCATGGCGAAACTCCTGCTGGACCGCCACGCGACGGTCACGATCGCCCATTCCCGCACGGCCGACCTCGGCGCCGTCTGCCGCACGGCCGACGTGCTCGTCGTCGCCGTGGGCCGCGCCGGCCTCGTGACCGGCGACATGGTCAAGCCGGGCGCCGTGGTCATCGACGTAGGCATGAACCGCAACGCCGAAGGCAAGCTCTGCGGCGACGTGGACTTCGCCTCCGCCGCCCCCGTCGCCTCCTGGATCACCCCCGTCCCCGGCGGCGTCGGCCCCATGACCATCGCGATGCTCATGAAGAACACCATCGCCTGCTTCCTCTCCCGGCAGCAAGCCTGACCGCTCGGGGGTTGGGCACCATTGCCCAAGGAACTACTTGATAACAAGACACTTTCAAAACCCGCGGTGCCGAACCCTTTCTTCTCATAGAGGGTTCGGCACCTGCCGTTTTCCAACACAGTGATTACCAGGCATCGGTTACAGAATTGGTTCCCAACCCGGTTGAATATGTGTGGACTGGATCACAGTGAGGTGTTGGTCTCATAGGTTGTTACATTTCGGGTATTGATGTGTTATATAAGTAGATGGCACGATAGATGAGGGAATAAGCAGCGATGTCACAAGACTTTTTGACCGACGCTTTCATACGGCTTCGACAGAGGCTAAGGGTGTTTTCCGGACGCATCATTGCGGATTCGGCTGGGGCGGAAGACATCCTTCAGGACAGTTTCGTCCGGCTATGGAGAGGGCAATACCCGTTGCGGTCAGAAAAGGAAGCGGAGGCATTATTGACAAAGACGGTCAAGAATGCGAGCCTCAATGAAAAGAGACGAAAGCGAGGGACTCCATTGGAGAAGGATATTGTCGATGAGAGCCCGGATCCAGAAGAAAGAGAACGGGCGTACGATGAACTGAGACGAAAGATTGACAGTGAATTGACATCGACACAAAAGTACATTTTGGAGGAGAAAGAGTATGGAGGGCGGACGCTGGAGGATATTGCCATAGAACTGAAGATGGAACCGGCGGCGGTGAGGATGCAACTCTCCAGAGCGAGGAAAACACTAAGAAACAGTTTGAGCCATGAATGACAAGGAGAAATACCTGGAACTGATGCGGCGTTATTACGAGGCGGAGACCACCCCTGAAGAGGAGAGGGAACTCGCATTGTATGCCGCATCGACCGATGACACTGATTTCGAAGGATTGCGGTGCGTGCTCGGATTCCTGTCCATCGGCCGACAGAAAAAAGCGAAGATGCTTCGTACGGTTCGGTTCTATACCGTTGCAGCGGCGGCCAGTGTGGCAATAGTCGCAGCCATCGGTATAACCCTTTCAAAGCAGGACCACAACTCCTGTATTCGCTATACATATGGCAACAAAGAGGAGGACGAAACGATGATTATGGAATCCGTCGAGTCTTCCCTTGCCGATTTCTTCGCTGGAGAATCTCCGGCCGAGGCCAGTTTGTTTGAATTGTTCAAGCGATGAAAAAGATAATCATATGCCTGATGTCCCTGCTCCTGTTCACAGGGGCGGCATTCGCCCAGAAGGGACTCAACTGCTATCCCGTCTTCCGGGGAAAGGTGATTCCCGAAAGGCAGATGGTGTTGACGGAAGTCCGCGGTGACGGCATGGCGACCTACAAGCTCAGTTACTATAGAAGCGTGCGTTTTCAGGCCGACACCTTGACGGCCCGGAAAGTCGCCGCCCTGGTGGAGGCTGATGCCCTCTCGGCGGATTCGGCGGAAACCGAGAAGACGGGGGAGTTGTTGACCTATGGTCTTGTCCAACTCAAACCCATGGGGATTATGCGTCGATATCTCTGCTATCAAGCCCGCCCGACCGATTATCGCGGTTGGATGATCACGATGATTTACCTGGAGGGTTCCGCTACACTCGAAGACCTTCGTTCCATGTTTGAAAAACAGTAAATTATGAAACACCTGCTCATAACCCTATTTTCGTGTTGCATCGTTTTGTCGGCCATGGCGCAGAATGCCGATACCACGACTGCCATCGTAGGGAAGAAACTGAATTTTGAACGACCTACCATCCTCATCAACAATTACTTCGACGGGGTCAAGGCACATCTTTCCGCCGAAGGGCGAAAGGAATGGAAACCGGAATTCAGTCTGAGAACCAACGCCATGCTCTTTGACGTCTCGGCCAATCTGACGGGAGGCATCAGGACCAGCCAGAACAAGGTATTCGGCATCGGCGCCGGCTGGGGGCAGCGTTACTTCATCTATGAGCCCGAACTCCATCCGGAAGGTCAGCGCCTGACCTTCTACCTGTACCATCGACATTACATTCCTTTGGGGCACAGGCAAAGAGTTTCGTTTTACAGCGATATCATGGGTGGCGGGATGTATGTGTATAAAATGAGCGGGAGCAATGTCCCCACGGCATATCCGCCCCAAACGGGCGATTCTCTTTGGTGGTTTACTTGCAAGCCCGGCGGCTTGTCCTGGTACTTTTCCTGGCAGCCCGGTATCGCCATCAGGATGTGGGGAAAGTCCAACTTTTTCATTGGTTTAAGTATCGGACCCTCCTACGGTGCCCATGCGGGAATTGCGCTTTAACCTGTTTAACGATAAAACGAACGAAAAATGAAAAAACTGACAATTCTGACTTTGGTCGCTTGCGCGGTGCTGTTTGCCGCTTGCGGGAAGTTTGGTTTTTCCGCACAGTACAAGTATGACGTATCGGAAGAATACGGGACGAGAGCCATCCTGAACGGTCATGCTCACGATGAAACCGGACCCGATATTACCTGGGAAGAAGGGGACATCATCGAGTTTCAGGTACAAGTAATCAAAGGAGAAAATAGGACGCTAGATAAGGAAGAAGGGAAACTCGTGTACGAAAGCGGTTCTTGGGTAACCTACAGGGCCCATGGCTCCTCGTTCTCGAAGGTGGATCATATTTCCGTTCATGCGTCGACCTTGGATTGCTCGGTGAGAATGAGATTCTTCTGTCAGAACGGAGACTTGCGACATGCAGATCCAAGTTATTTCGTGGTAGAATGGGTCCGAACAATCTCCTTCGAAGAAGGGCCTCAAACAGTTCTGGTCGCACTTCCTTTCGGGAATCACGGATAAACGGGCCCCATTAAGAGCGGACGACTGGGATTAGCTGTGTTTCGTGGAGGGAATGGAGGCGCAATACAAATCAGGCATATCGAGCAAGGTCTGTAACTGTTTTGGGTAATGTCTGTTTTTATCATGCAGACCTTGCCAAACACCGTTCGCCTCATTTATTCAGCCGTCCAGGTCGAAGGTGCCCAGGGCGAGGCAGGCCGCCCGGATGGCATTGACCTCGGCGTGGGCCGTGGGATCGTTGTCGAGGGTGACGCTGTTGGACCGGGAGGCGATGATTTCTCCATCCTTCACGATGACGGCCCCGAAGGGACCGCCCCCGTTTGCGACACTTT
>JAFRPH010000030.1 GCA_017429205.1 Bacteroidales bacterium | reverse complement strand
GAGGGAATGCGCCTGCGGGCGCACCAGAGGGCTTTCCGATCGATCCGGGGCTGCCGCCCATTCTCCGCTGAAAACTGTCCACCGGACAGTTTTCCGGGCGCTCCGAATCCTCTGGACTCCTTCGGGGCCGTCCCGTTAAATGATTCTTGGGGAATTGTCAGGTTTTTGATGGAATGCCAGGCTATGCTCTCAGCCTTACCCGACAACTAACAAGAAAGAGACGGCCCCGAAGGGTCCAGGGGCGATCGGAAAGCCCCTGGCGCGCTCCGCAGAGCGCGAATCCCCCATATGCTTTCCCTAACTTTCCGTGAAGAACCAAAAAGACGGCAGCCTTTTTCCGACTGCCGCCGTGGGATCCGCTCAGTAGATGATCTCTTCTGTCCCGGTGCCCATCTCCACCCAGATCACAGGGCGGATGCCGCCGGTATCCTCGTTGATGTGCTGGCTGGACAGGCCGCCGTTGGCCTGCACGATCGCTGCGCCGAGGTTGCTCTTCCCTGCCGAACGCAGCCACCACCAGGCTTTCTCACCGGCCTTGCGGTACCGCTGTGCGCCGGCCGCGGTCGTCATCCAGCAGATGCGGCTGTCGTTGCCCGGGAAATACCGCTCTGCCTCGGCCCAGCTCAGCAGAAAGACCTTGTCCTGTGTGTCGCCGCCGGTCTTGGCAGAGGACCAGCTACGGTTGCGCTGGCTGACTCCGTTATCCACCCAGGTGGTCTGGATCGCCTGGCGCTCCGCTTCTGTGAAGGCAGCATACAGGAAGCTCTGGTTCAGCCAATTCCGGACGCTGCAGGTGTCCCAGGTCTCCTTGGTGTACTCCTGATGATAAGGCAGGCCTGCCAGGCACTGGCGGCTGATCAGCATGACGCGGCTGCCCTGGACCTCCAGGACCTGCCATTCGATGGGCTCCTGACCGTTGACGGCGCTTCCGTCCTGTTCATACCTTCCGAAGACCACGGTCTGGCCGACATAATAGCTGACGCCCGGATTCTGCCAGGTTTCCGGAGCGATCGGATCCGTGGTCTCCACGTCCACGATCGGCACGCCTTCCGCAGCCGGATCTTCCCAGTACCCGCCGTCCGCGACCGCCGCCATGGGAATCAGCGCCAGGATCATGACCCATGATAAGATACGGTGTTTCATCGTCGATTCCTCCCCGATCAATTTCTTTCTCTTTGTCAGCGATCCGGCGCCGGCCCCGGATTTGTGCAATGTGACGATCTCTGCCGCTCCGGCTCCCTTCACCATATCAACGAGTCTTGAATCGGTTTTCTTCCTTTCTGCCGGACAAAATCAGCGGTTTTCACACAGGTTCAGGAAAAGCCGACGGAGTTATGTGCTCCGTCGGCTGCAGGTTCAGTTTTTGGCTGAAGTGATATGCGTGGGCGGCTGCAGGCTCTCGGGCACGCCGTTGCCGTCATAGACGTAACTGTTCTGCGTGACCTCGAACTCATCATCCGGCATCGCAAGCTTTACCACGACGAGGAAACGGTTCGTGTCATACCGGATCTGACGGCCCTCGTCGTAACCGTTCTCATCCGCGTTCGGGCTGACAAGTTCGCACACCTCATAGTAGAACCACGCGACACCGTCGCCGTCGCGGTAGAGTGCGTTCTTGTAGTCATCCAGGTCGTAGGTCAGGGGGAAGCTGAACGTGCTCCTCTCCCCCGCCTCAGCTGCCTCATTGTACGCCGTCAGGGTCTCGCCGATCGCTTCACCGTCCACATTGATGGGCGTCAGCGTAAAGGTGAACTCCTTCGCCTTCATGGCGCGCCCATTGAGCACCTTGACGCCGGTAACCGTCAGCGACACGGGATCTGGGATGTGCAGGCTGTTTTCGATCACCAGCGTGTAAGCAACCTCGCCGGTTTCCTCGTCCATGACCGCCTCGATCCAGTGCTCATAGCGCTCCGTCGACACGCTGACCGTGCCGTCCACGCCGATGGTGAAGCACAGGTCTTCCGCCAGCAGCTTATAGTCTTCCAGCGTCTGCGTCTCCGTGAGGTAGTACGTGCCCGGCCCCAGATCCATGGTGATGTCCGGCAGAATACCGTCGGCTCCGGAGATCAGGTCCTCATAGCCCTCCATCGGAAGATAGTCCTTGCGCGGCATACCGCTGCCGTCGGTCACCTGAAGGTAGAGGGCAAAGTGCACACCCTCGAGGGGCTCCCGGGTCTTTCCGTCAACCTTCCGGGCCTCGAATCGGGTCTGTCTGTCACGGATCGTGATGGTGGCCAGCATATCCGGATTATCGTGAGTGACTGTGTAGAAGCGGCTGTCAAGGCCGGATACCGTCAGTGTGTCGTCGAGGACCGTAAGCACCATCGGCTGATCCATGACCACGTAGCCTTCTGGCGCGACAGTCTCAGTCAGCAGGTAGACGCCGTCGGGTAGATAAGCGATGGTGATCAGTCCGTTATCGGCGGAAGTGTAGGTGTCCGCGGCCACCGTCGTCCCGTTCTCCGTCGTGAGGGTGAAGACAGCGCCGGCCAGCGGTGCGTTGAACCAGTCCGTCTTGTAGAATTCGATGCCCGGGCGGGAGTTCGTGACCTTGTCCGTACGGACATTCTCGTTGCGGTCGGTCATCTCGCCCTGCTCGTAATGGACGGTGTAGGTGAAGCCGTCTTCAATGTAGGTTCCGCCCGTGAGCGTCCCGCCGATGGTCATGGCGCCGCTTTCCGGGATCGGGGTGACGGATGTGTAGCCCGTAACCTCGCCGGAGGGACTCACCGTATAATCTCCCGTCAACTCCACCTCACGGATCAGGTATCGATCAAAGGGCGTGGAACTCGCGAGGTTCTGGAAGAAATAGTAGACGGAATTCGCCGTTGTGGGAAGCTCCCGCACGGTGCCGTCCAGGAAGGTCTCCGTCCTGTCCGTACCGAGGAGGTAGACCGCAAAGTAGACCGGGTCGTGCGTCGCCATGAAGTCGGTATCCGTCCAGATCTTCTCAACGGTCAGGCCCCAGCCCTTCTGGTTGCGGACTTCGATCTCGGGTGTTTCGTTCACATGGAGGGTGCCGCTGTAGGGCACGGTGCCGTTGTAGATATCCGGATCCGTGTCGACGCGGCTGTAACCGTCGGAAAGGCGGAGCGTGTAGCCCTTCGGGATCTCGACGTCGCGCTCCTCGATCTTGTATTTCGAGCCGACGATCAGGTCCCGGACTTCCACGGTGTAGTCCGCCGGGATCTTGGAAATGGCGCCGTTCATGGACGTCACGAAGACGATGCTCTCCTGCTGGGCGCTGGTCAGCGTGTCCAGATACGCCCTGAGTGTCGCATAGTCGCTGATCCCGAGCGAGACAAAGGCCTGCGCTGCCGGATCCCAGCGGCAGTACGCGCCCTGCGGATCCTTGATATAGTAGCTGTAGAGATTGGCCAGCGGAAGCTGCTCGTCGTCCGCGTCCTCCGTGCCCAGATAAAGGCGGAGATGGAACAGGGTATCGTTGTCCGGATAGTGCAGGAGGTGCACACCGTCCACGTCGTAGAGGCGCTTGGTGATTTCAACTGACCGCATGGCGCCCTCCCGCACATGGTTGACAAAATCAACCTTCTGCCGGTGCTCGAGGGTGTCGCCGTCCGTCCGGAAGTCCAGGCGACCTTCGTTGCCCGAGGCCGTTCCCGTCAGGATCGTGCCGTTTGCCGACACCTCGTCGTAGACGGAGGGGTTGACACCGCATTCCACCACGTAGTAGCGCAGGGTGTTCTCCGGCATGTTGACTTCCGCGGTCTGGCCGGGTTTGAGGAAGAAGACGTGTTCGTAGGGCGTCGTGCCGCCGGCGGGTGTGTAAGCCTCCTCGTGGCGCAGGCGGAACGTCGTGTCGCGCAGGACGACACCGTCCGCCTCCCCCGGGTTCTCGCCCAGCAGATGCGGGACCGTGCCGCCGTCGTCCCTGGTGTAATACCAGATCTGATAGGGGAATTCGATCAGGTCATTGTCCGGGTGATCCGTGCCGGACAGCTGCTTCGAAAGGAGGAAGCTGCCGGGCTTGACCGCCGCGAGGTTGAAGCGCATGTGCAGGTTCGACGCACCGGCGCCGCGTTCCATGTAGAACATCCGCATGCTGTGGTTGGTGTAGTCCTTGAACACATGCTGGCCGTTCTCATTCAGCGTGAAGATCTCGCGCAGCTTTGCATCGATCTCGCTCTCGGACATGCCGCGTGCGATGTAATTCTTCTTGTAGATGTCGTACAGGTTGGAATTGCCGCGGCTGCTCCTGACCTCACCGGTGCGGAAGTTGATCGAGCCCGTCATGGCGGAGTGGACGCCGCCCAGGTCCAGCACGAGCTCGTCATCCACGTAGAACCAGAAGTCGTCATCGCCCGAGAACTCAAAGATGATGTCGTGGCCCCAGGCGTCCAGACCGCTGGCGGTCTGCGTAAAGGAGGCTGTCATCTCCATGCCGAAATGGTAGTCCACGGTTGAACGGCTGCCGATGTTGAACAGGCGCTCCCCCTTGCGCGCGTTGGTATCCGGGAGTTCGGCCGCAGTAACGCTCGTTCTGTTGGTGAAGGAGCAGTACTCCCCGGGGGCCAGCGTATTATAGGGCATGAACTGGCCGTGGGAGCCGGTCACGGTGGCGTAATCGCTGATCGCGCCGAGTTGATCGTACACGGTGAATTTGCCGTCGCCGTTCAGGTGCGCGAAGTTCGATGTACTGTCATACTCGAAATAACCGCTCTCGTTGTAGATGCTCTCGATGAACAGATGATTGACGTCCGACATGCCGCTGAACAGCTCGCTCAGCGAGTGCCCCGGTCGGCCGGTGACGTTCGTGGTCGTCGGGTACCCGTTTTCCAGATTCGTGGTGAGCAGACCGGGGTTGTTGTTGTCCCCGCCGAAGAACGGATTCTGGACGGAGTCACGCGGGCTGATCGCCGGGCCGGTCTTCGCATTGTTGAAGTCCATCATCTTCATCGTGATGCCGTAGTGCGTACTGTCGATGGTCCTGACGGTCGACAGCTCGGTTTCCTCCTGGACGGACATCACGGCGAAATAGAAGTCATCGGCCTCCGACAGCGCGCACGGCACCACGCGCCCATTCTCCGCCTTCAGGCCTGAATAAGCGTAATTCTGTTCATCCCATGCGATGATGGAGGTATAGTTGCCGCCGAATTTGCGGCCGTTCAGGTTCACGCCGATCTCGCTGCCCGAAAGGATCTGGTCCGCGCTGATCTGCGGCGCGAGGTACGACCCGTACTGGGTGTTCTTCAGATCGTAGAAATAGTTCTCGGAGCCGTCGGGATCATAGTGGATCTTGAGCTCCCACAGCGCGGTGTTGACCTGACTGCCGAGCCACTCGATACCGTCGCCGTTGTCATAGCAGCGGACCAGGGTCCCGTTGTGATCCACCGCATAGAACTCATACCGCTTGGTCGCATCGTTCCAGATGCGTGTGTACAGGACAACCTGCTGGCCGTCGTACACGTTGGCCGTGTCGGAAACGCTGACCTTTTTTGCTGTATACAGTGTGAAATCCTCTTCGCTGAGCACGGATTTCTCCACCAGGTTCATCCAGGTCGTTTCACCGGTTCCGGTTACACTGTTGAAGCCGCTATCCGCGGTGCCGGGCAGGTTCAGCGAGCGGGTCCCGACCATGAAATGCCACTTGCCGGCATACGCGCCCGTACCGGGAACGGCACGGATGAGGGAGTTGACCTCGTGAGGCTCCGTCTCGAGGGTCACGTTCGCCCCGTTGATCGTCAGGTAGCGGGTTTCTCCGTCGACATCCGTCTTGATATAGTATTGGTCACCCTGCACGTTCTCGAATGTCCAGAGCGAGATCTCACTGTTCTCCGCCACCAGCAGGATGCCCTGATTGTCCAGCACATCCGGGCGCATCAGCATGTCAAGACCGGCCAGGCGGGACTGATTGCCGACCGTCTTGGGCTCAGCCATCATGGCGGCGGCGCTCACATTATCGTCGTGATAGGCGATGCCGTAGGACAGGCCATCCAGATGATAGGGATCGTCTTCCGCCTCGACATAGTACGTAAACTGGATCCGGGAGTTCGTGTCCGTCGCGTTGTTGTAGGCAGCGAATCCATTGCCGTTCACGCCGCCCTGCATATTCCAGCAGTAGCCGCCGGAGCCCATCACGACAAAGGTGTTGGCTTGCCCGCTGAACGGACTGATCGTGAAGACGGACGCGCTGCCCGCGTCTGACGTAAGCGTGAGGCTGTTTGTCGTCTGGCGGACATACAGCGGGCTGTCCGAGTCATCCAGACAGTAAACCGCGAACTGATTGTCCCCGCGCTGCTCAAAGAAGTACAGCACGGCATCGTTCGCCTCGTCCGGATTCTGCGCTGCCGGCTTCGTCTTTCTGATGCCGGTGCGGGACGCGTTGACGTTGTATGTCCGATTGGTGAAGTAATAGCCGCCGGGATTGCGGACATAGAAGCCTTCCCCGCCGAGCGCGGCGATGTCTTCGACAGACGCCGGTGAATTCCAGCCGACGCCGGTTACGGGCTCCGGCGCGTCCACGATTCCGTAGACAGAGAATCCGTCCGTATCGAAGAAGAGGGTATCTCCTTCATTCTCCGACTCCAGCACCTCCGGGATCTCTCCGAGGTGAACCACCAGCGGAGCCGCCGTCTTGTCGGCGAGGCGGATCTCCACATGGACGGTAGAGCCCGCCGCGGGTTCTACCTCGCGCCCGTCGGCACCCAGGATTGCAATGTCAAAGAATCGCGCATAGGTGATACAGCGATCATCCCAGCCGAGGATGGTACCGGCCTGCGCCGTCAGTGTCTCATACGCGGTGGCTCCGTCCACGGCGCCGATTTCCTGCGCGATCTCGCTCGCCGCCAGCACGGCGTCCTCCGGGATCTGCGCGTCCTCCCCAAACCAGACGGTGACCTGATAGGTGCTTCCGTCGCCGGCAGTCACCTGCGTCTCCAGCCGGTAACCGAGGACGGCAAACTCGGAGAAACTCTCCGCCTCAAAACTGACGGTCTCCTCCGTAACCTCGGTGGTCAGCACGTCGACACCGGGATCCCGCCTCTCGGGATCTGCCCCGCGGATGCGCTTCTGGGTCTTCTTCTGTGTTTCCGGCTGCTGATCCGCGAAATGCAGCGCCACCACGCGCTCGCCCTCAGTCTTCAGCACGATCTCCACTCGCACGGGACCTTCGGGCTCGATCTCCTTTTCCCCGTCAAGGATCGTCAGGTCAAATACCCGGAGGAACTGGATGCCTCTCTTCCGGATCGACAGCTTTTCGGCGGCCCGGACGGCATACGCGTCCGTGTCCGCTCTCTCCTCCGCGCGCAGGACCGCGCCTTCGGGCAGGTTCGCCTTGTCGGATGGATAGAGTCGCACCTCAAAATCCGCCCCGCGGAATGTGAGCCCGTCGGATCCGGCCTCCGGATTCCGGAGCAGGATCACGAAGGTCTCCCCCGTCTCCACCGTGACGGTCAGCGCGGCCTCATCGAAATATGCCTCCGCGATCACACGGAAATCATCATCCAGGCTGATCCCGGGCGCGTTGAAATTCACGATCACCACGGGAGCAGCGATCCCGTTTTCCGCCAGGATTTCCTTGATCTCCCGACTGTCGCCGATCCCGGAGAAGCGGAACTCGGGAGTACGGATCTTCAGCGTGTCCGAGCGGCCCGAGAAAACCAGCGCTCCGGGCGCGGACACGGTAAACGGGAAGGTGACCTGCGTGTCGACCGCGGCGGTGCCGTCTGTCCAGGTATCCTCCGCCATCTCGATCCAGATCTGATGATCTTCGATCTGCCACCGGCCGCCCCGGTTCAGGTCAGCCCATTCCGTATCGGCCACCGTGATCCCGTCCGGCAGCGGCAGCACGTAATCCAGCGCGGCCTCTCCGCGTCGGATCCGCATGGCGGCCTGTGCTGTCAGGACAGCGCCCTGCGGGATCTCCGTCTCCCCCGCGAGCGCGGCATCATTCCATGTGAACGAAAACGACAGGTCCGCATCAGCCTCCGTCAGATCCACCGCGTCAGGTTTCGCGGCGGGATCGACCCAGTCACTGGTCACGCGCTCCATCAGTCCGCCTGCCGGCAGGACCGCGAGGACGCACAAAAAGACCGTGCACCAGACAATTAAATGGAAGCTGCGTATCCGTCGTTTCACGTGTGTTCCCCATTTCTATAGACAGAGCCTGCGCTCCATGAACGTCAACCGGGAATTCAACGCTCCGTGGGATCGGCTGTGCGCCGGACCACGACAGCGCGCCAGAGATAATGGCGGTTCTCCCTGTCAACGGTATAACGGTATTCAAGGCCGTGCGCATCCCCGACCGTGACGACCGTCTCGCCGCCGTCCGGGGAGTACTGCCACTCGATCTCGACCTCATCGGGATCACATCCGGTCAGGACCGCGGTCAGCGTCACTTCCGTGCCGACGGAAAGCCTTCGCGCGCCGTTCAGCGACACGGTCACGGACACTATGATCTCCGGCTCTTCCGCCTCGGTCAGCGTTTCCTCCCCTTCCGATTCTTCAGTCCCGGCAGTTTCAGTCGTTTCGCAGGGTTCGTCGGTCTCCGCGGTCGTCCCTTCGGGCTCGGCTTCTTCCGTCCCGACAGGTTCCTCTGTCGCGGCGGCTTCCTGTGTACCGACGGTCTCACCGCCCGCCTCCGCTGAGCTTTCCGCGACGGGCTCTTCCGTTCTGGCCGCCTCAACTGTCTCTGTCGGCGGTTTCGTCTCGGCGGGCTCTTCCGTCCCGAACGCCTCAACTGTCTCTGTCGGCGGTTCCGTCCCGGCGGGCTCTTCCGTTCCGATCGCCTCAACTGTCTCTGTCAGCGGTTCCGTCCCGGCGGACTCTTCCGTCCAGACGGCTTCCGCTGTATCCGGAAGCCCTGGCTCAGCAGCTTCCGCTGTGCTCGCCTGGGTTTCCTCTGTCGGTGCGATCAGGGGCTCCGCGGCTTCCGCGGTGATTTCTTCACCTTCGACAGCTTCTGCGACTTCGGTTGTCTCTGCCGGCGTTTCGGGCTCCGGTTCTGACACCGTCAGCATCACTGTTCCGGAAGCCTTCGGATCCAGCTTTTCCACGAGGATCAGGTAAACGCCTTTGCGCAGATTCAGGGTCTCATCGATCCGCACGCCTTCGCCGGCCTCGTCCGGCCGCAGCTGCGACACAGAAGCGGTTTCTGTGTTCGTGATCATCAGCTGCACGGGCAGACCTTCAGTCCGGAATCGGAGCGCTGTACCCTTGTGAAGCGTCAGCCGCAGGACCACGCGCGCGGTTTGTTCGTTGAGGTCTTTCCTCCAGAGCTTCCCGACCATCAGATCCTCGTCCCAGTCGAGCCGGGGGGCTTCATCTTCCGCCTCCTCAGGCTCCGGCTGATCTTCGGGAAGCGGGTCTCCCCCGGCCTCCGGCTGATCCTCCCCGGAAGGCTCGTCGGGCGTTTCCGGCTGTTCCCGCTCATCCGGGGAGCCGGACTGCGCGGGCTCTTCGTCCCGGCTGTCAGCGGGGGACGTTTCCCCGTCCTCAGCGGGCGTCTGCTCCGGCGTCTCCTCCGGCTCGGATTCCGACAGCTCCGTGTCCGTCTGCGGCGGGATTTCCTCCGCCGTCAGTGTCAGCGGCAGTACCGCAAGCAACAGCACCAGCAACCAGAGGATCCATCCTGTCGATCGCTTCACTGTGCTTTCCCTCCCTTTCCACGGGACTGTCTGCCCGATGATCAGCTGCACTGCAACTGTTAACTCTTTGATATTCGCTTTCAGCGGCTGTTTTCCTGCAGATAATGTGTAAAAAATTCAAGCCCCGCTCCTGATCATCGGGAGCGGGGCCATTATGAATCCATACGCATTCCGGTGCCGTCAAACTACGGACTTACTGCGGCTGACTACTCCCCCAATAGGCCTCAAGGATCGCCTGTGTCCAGGTCACGTGGCCCACGATATTGTAGTTCTGTAGCTCAGGCACATTGAAATCGAAGTAAATGTTCGAGTAGACTGGAATGGTCGGCAGCACTTCGCTGTACCGCTCCTGGAAAGCCACCCACTTCGCCACATAGTCGTAGATGTCCTTCGGGTCTGTCTTGCGCATGTTCACCGCGCGCCAGTACAGATCCTCGTCATCGGAGTAGGTGTTGTTCCACATCAGGTGGTTCGCGGTCTGGTCCGTCGAGTAGGTGATCGCGGGATCCACCACCACATGGAAGTTCGTGGCCAGGTAGATCATGTCCGTGGTGCGCTCCGCCTCGCGGTAGTAGGCAGCGAACAGATCCTGCATGGGCGTCGGAACCAGCGTCAGCTTGATGCCGCACTTGTTCAGGTTATCGATGAAGTCCTCCTGCAGCGTATCCACGATGTGGTTGCCCTCAGGATACATCATCTTGAGGTCCAGGGCCACCAGCTCTTCGTTCACCATCTTGCAGCGGACCTCGTCCACATGGGGATCGTAGGTCCCGCCGTTCAGGTTGAGCGTCCAGCCGGCGCTGTCGAGCAGGGCATTGGCGTAGTCCACGTTCACCGTGTACTTCGTCAGCTTGTCCAGGGTCAGCAGCTTCCACGCCGCGACCGCCTGCTCATACTCTTCCTCGTTCTTGACGTACACGTTGCGGAACTTCAGCCAGTCATCCGTCTCGTGGATCTCATCGCCCACGAAGTTGACCGGATAGTCGATCTTGCCCGTCACGAGCAGGTATTCCCACTGCTCGATGCCGTAGTAGCCGTCCACGCGGAAGCCGTACTCGCCGCAGTATTCCTGCGTCAGCTTGTCACGGTCCATGCACCAGGCGATCGCCTGACGCACTTCCTTCTCGTGCACGGTGGGCCAGTCGAACGTGAAGGTCAGGAAGGACAGACCGATGCGCGGATAGTCCGTCGCGATCGTGTTCGTCCCGAGCATTTCCTTGATGGTCGGCTCATAGACCACCTTGTTCACCAGGTGAAGCCGGCCTTCGGCGAAATCTTCCGCCATCGTGTCGTTGTTCGCCACGGTGAAGGCGATCTTCTCGATCGTCGGGATCACGAGGGTATAGGTGATCGTTTCGCCGGTGCCGTTGACATAGGACACCGTCTTGAACTGCGCGCCGGTGTTTCCGCCGGGCAGCGAGTTGTGATACCACGCGCCCTTGAAATACGGGTTGAGCTCGAAATGGCAGGTTGTCCCGTCATAGGAGGTCAGCGTGTACGGGCCGCAGGTCAGGGACGGATGGCTGTTGTAGCCGGTCTCCGGATCGAGGATCGTCTTCCGCAGCAGGTCCGCCGTGAAGACGGGATTCTCCGTCGAGCCGTCCTCGTTGCCGATGTAGACCTCGTCGTATTCATTCACGCAGACCTTGCAGCCGGGCGCGATCACCGAGATCGGATACGGTGCACACAGCAGGAGGCCCGTCTCAAAGAAGTACGGGAGGAACTCATGGTCGAGGGTGATCGCCAGCTGGTGATCGCTGAGCACCTGAACACCCCTGAGGGTCTGTTCCGCGCCGGACATGTACTCGCGGTAGCCGAGGATATGCTCACAGCGGTAGATCTTGCCGCCGATCTCCTCGATCTGCGGCGCCATCAGGAGCAGCAGCGAGAAGGCGTAATCCCACGCGGTGATCGGCGTGCCGTCGTTCCAGGTCAGGTCATCCGCCAGCATCATGTAGTAGGTGCGGTTGCCGAGGTCGTCGTCCGCCACTTGGACGTCCGTCACGACACTCGGGTCGAAGAGGTAAACGCCCTGGTTCTGATCCCAGTTGACCAGGTTGTAGCCGTGGATCAGGGCGCGCACGTCGATATCGGCGGTATCATTACCGAACATCTCCGTAAAGAAGTCGCCCTTGGTGACCGTGGGATGGCCCACGATCAGCTCGTCCGGATGGACGAATTCATCCTCCCCCTCCGCGAAGGCCGCGGTCAGGGTGGCGCATGTCAGCACCAGCGCCAACAGGAGGGACAGGTACTTTTTCATTGTGTGCTTCATGATACGCTATCTCCTTTCCTTGTTGTTCGGCCTCCCCCACCCTCCGCCGCCGGAGCGGACGGAGGGATGGGGTATGGCCTGCGCTGTCGCTTAGTCGAAGCAGTCACCCACATGGTTGATGACAACCACGACGGGCATCTCCGGTTCTTCGGTCGGTGTACGCGGCGGGCCGGGAATCGTGTTGGTGATGGTCGTGATCGAGCCATCCACCACGAGATCCGTCTGCTTGTAGCCGAGGATCTCCTGCTCCACCCAGGTGTAGACGATCTCCTCGCCCTCGTAGTACTTCGGCAGATCCTTGACGGTTTCGGTCCAGTTGTTGTCCTCGTCGAGGATGACGACCTGCTTCACCACATCGTCCGCGCAGAGCTTGACCCAGATGCTCTTCGGCCTGCGCTTCTGCGAGTTATTGCCGTCCTTCCAGACCTTGACAACGGTCAGCTCGATGAGTTCGGGCTTGTGTGTGTTGGTCAGGATCGTCAGGTTACCGATTTCCTTGGTCTCGGTCAGCTGGTAGCCCTCGACGGTTCCTTCGTCCCAGGTGTACTTGATCAGGTCCTCACCGAGATACATCGGCAGGTCCGTGACCTCGTCCATCCAGTCGTTCTCGTCGCTGAGGGTGACCACGGTGACCGGCTTGCCGTCCGCCAGCAGGGTCACCTGCAGCTGATCGGGCCGTGTTCCGTCGAGATCATCCATGTCGTCCCAGACCTTGCTGATCATGACGGAGGTGTTGGAGTTCTCATAGTCGTTCACGAGGGAGACCGTGGCGGTCATGCCCTTGGCGACCGTGACTGTGTCGGACGTCTTGGAGGACGGCAGCAGCAGCAGGTTCGCCGACAGGTACGCCGGGTTGACCTCGTAGACCAGATAGGCGCCGGTCGGGATATCCTTGAACGTGTAGGTCCCGTCGTCGTCGAACTGGTCGTAGGTGACGGTCTTGTCGAAGCCGTACGGGCCGAACACGCGGAAGGTGAGCATGCTCACGTCATCCGTCGGGTTCACGCCGGTGAACGTCTTCTTGATGACCAGCTCGCCGAGATCCTGCTCATACTTGTTGGTCAGGGTCACCTCGACGGTCTCGTCCTTCTTGATCGTGGCGGCACCGGTCGTGGTGCTGTCGGTGAGCAGCGTGTAGCCCGCAATCAGCTTGCCGGCGTTGGTCTCCTCGACCTCGTACTCACCCACCGGGAGACCCGTGAGCGTGTAACTGCCGCCGGTGAACTCCGCGTAGGCAACCGTCTCACTGAAGCCGTCCGGGCCGGTGATGCTGAAGAGCAGACCGCCCAGGTTGGCGCTGTCGGGCGTACCCTCGAAGTTCTTGATCAGGGTCAGGCTGCCGGTATCCTGCTCGTAGATGTTCAGGAGCATGACGGTTGCGGTCTTGTTGACCTGCACCGCCGTGCTGCCCTCGGTCACACTGATGCTCGTGAGCAGCGTGTAGTCCGGGATCAGGCCGTCGGCGTTGGTCTCCTTGACCGTGTAGTCGCCGGCGAAGAGGTCCGTGATGGTATACGCGCCGTCGGTGAACTGGTCATAGGTGACGGTGATGGGCTCGAAGCCTTCCACATCCTCCGTGGTGATCTCGAAGGTCAGACCGCTCAGATCCGCATCCTCCGGCACGCCGCCGAAGGTCTTGATGATCGTCAGAGCGCCCAGATCAGGCACGTAGGTGTTGGTGAGCTCGACCTTGCCGGCCGTCTCCTGGCTGACCTCAGTGCTGCTCTCGGTAACGGAGGCAGTGACGTCGAGCGTGTAGTGGTCGATCAGGCCTTCCGCACCGGATTCCTTCACGGTGTAAGTGCCTTCGGCCAGGCCGTCCGCGATGGTGTACGCGCCGTTCTCGAACTCGCTGTAGGACACGGTGAGCGCATAGCCGTCCGGACCGGTGATCTCGAAGGTCAGACCGCTCAGGTCAGCGCCCGCAGGCACGCCCTCGAAGGTCTTGACGATCGTCAGACCGCCGTTCTTCTGATGGTAGTCGTTCTCCAGCTCGACCAGAGCCTCCTCGTCCTTGACGACGAGTGCGGAGCCCTCGGTCGTGCCGCCGGTGAACTCATAGCCATAGCTGGCCAGCAGCTGCTCGTGGTCATACTCCTTGACGGTGTAGGTGCCGACCGGCAGATCCTTCACCGTGAAGGTCTCTTCGCCCGCGAACTGAGCGTAGTAGACAGTGATGGGCTCGAAGTCCTCGACATCCTCGGACTCGATGACGAAGCGGAGACCGCTCTTGGCGGATTCGGGCACTTCGACGATCGAATCGGTGAAGACCCAGGTCTTCTTCAGCACCAGGCTGCCGTAGTCGCGCTCGTAGTTGTTCTTGAGCACGATGGTTACTTCGGCGTCCTTGACGGTCGTCGCGGAGCCGGTGGTCACGCTGGGCACCGTGACATTCACGCTGTAGCCCGTGATCAGGCCTTCCGCGTTGGTCTCGGTGACGGTATAGGTGTCGATCGGCAGGTCGGTGATGATCAGGCGGCTGCCATCGGCGATGGTCAGCTCCACCTTGTCCTCGCCCTTCTTGTCGGTGATGACGCCCTTGCCATCCTGCACGTCCACATAGAAGCCTTCGCTGTTGGTCACCGTGACCTTCAGCTGCTTCATCTCGTCCGTGTTGACCGCGTCGGCCGGCGAGAAGCACCATTCCTTCGCGATGATCAGGGTACCGAGGTCCTCGACGTAAGTGTTGGTCAGCGCAACCGTGACGGTCTCGTCCGCCTGGACGTTGGCCGGACCGCTGATCGAGCTGCTCTCCACGTCGAGCGTGTAGTTGGTGATCAGGCCGAACGCGTTCTCCTCGACGACGGTGTAGAAGCCGGGCACCAGGTCCCCGATCTCATACTTGCCGTCGGTGAATTCGCTGTACTTGACCGTCTGCTCGAAGTCCGTGCCGGTCACGGTGAAGGTCAGTTCACCGATCTCTTCCATGTCGGCCACGTTCTCGGAGAAGGTCTTCTCGATCACCAGTTTGCCGGTGTGGTAGGTGTTCGTGATGGTCGTCAGGCCGGTCTCGCTGTCGACCGAGAGGGTCATCGTGTAGCCCTCCGGCACCGTGGACTCGACCCAGCTGTAGATGATCGGCTGCTTGTCGTTGTACTTCGGCAGCTTCTCGCGCTTGGCAGCCCAGCCGTTCGCCTCGTTCAGGACCTCGGTGCCGATGGTCTCGCCGTCGGCCTGGAGCTCCACCACGATGCTCTCGGGACGCTTGCCATGCTTGTCGTCGTTGTCGTCCCAGACCTTCAGGACCTCGGTCTCGGTGGTCTCGGGCTCATGGGTATTGGTGAGCGTGGTCACATAGCCGACCGTCGCGGTGGACGTCAGCGTGTAGCCTTCGTACTCACCCTCGGTCCAAGTGTAAGCCACCGGGATCCCGCCGTCCCTGTACGCGGGCAGATCTTCGACCGTCGCGGTCCAGTTGTTGCCCTCGCTCAGTTCGACGTTGTACAGTGCCTCACCGTCGGCGTTCAGGATTGCAACGATGGACTGCGGACGCTTGCCGTCGTTGTCCTCATCGTCTTCCCAGACCTTCAGCACCGTCGCGTAGGTCTTCTCCGGTTCGTGCAGGTTGACGATGTCGAAGCCGTTCTCCGCGTCGCCGTTGATCACGGATTCATAGCCCGGGACCTCCAGCTCGTGGATCGTGTAGGTGATCTTCTCGCCTTTGTCATAGACAGGCAGCTCGACGAAGGTGTAGAACCAGGCGTTGCCTTCGTTCAGCTCGGCCTCCGCCACCGGGACGCCGTCGGCCATCAGGATCACGGAGACGGACTCGGGACGGATGCCGTCCTGGTCGTTCGCGTCGTTCCATTCCTTCAGGACGGGCACTTCGGTCAGTTCGGGCTCGTGCTTGTTGGTCAGGCTTGTGATGCGGGTCTCGGTGTCGACCGCGACCGTGCGCTCCTCGATCTCGTAGCCTTCGGGGACGGTCACCTCATACCAGCTGTACGCGATCTCCGCGCCGCCGGCCATGATCGGCAGACCCATCACCATGCCGGTCCAGTTGTTCTCCTCGCTCAGCACCACATCGGGCACCACGGTGCCGTCCGTGAACTTCGCAGCAGAGCCGTTGGCGAACAGGCGCACGGTGATCGAGTCGGGACGCAGGCCGTCCTGGTCGTTCGCGTCGTCCCACACCTTCAGCACCGTCAGGCAGAACCTATCTGGCGATTCGGTGTTCTCGAAGCTGACCTTCACGCCGGTCTCGGTCTTCTCGATCTCGAACTTCGAGATCGCGTAGCCCTCGATCGCTTCCTCCATGAAGGTGTAGACGATCTCGTCGCCGTCCTCGTACTTCGGCAGCTTCTCAAGCTTGGCGTACCAGTCGTTGTCGTCGCTGAGCACGACCGTTGTGTCAGTCGCCTCGTTGTTCTTGTACAGCGTCATCGTGACGGACTCCGGACGGTTGCCGTCGCGGTTGTCGTCATCAGCCCAGGCCTTCTCGACCTCGATTTCCGTGGTCTCGTCCTTGTGGCTGTTCGTCACCGTGAACGTGTAGCCGCTCTCGGCGTCGCCGGTCATCTCGATCTCAGACTCGTAGCCCTCGACCTTGACCTCCTCCAGGCCGTACTCGATCGCCGTGCCGCCGTCCTTGTTCACAG
>JAFRPH010000029.1 GCA_017429205.1 Bacteroidales bacterium | reverse complement strand
GCCGGCGCTGACGGCGTGAAGGTGGGCATCGGCCCGGGCTCCATCTGCACCACCCGCATCGTGGCGGGCGTGGGCGTGCCCCAGCTGAGCGCCATCTACAACGCGTACCAGGCTGTCAAGGGCACGGGCGCGACGCTCATCGCCGACGGCGGCCTCCGCTACTCCGGCGACGTAGTCAAGGCCCTCGCGGCCGGCGGCGACTGCGTGATGTGCGGTTCGATGTTCGCCGGCACCGAGGAATCCCCGGGCGAGACGATCATCTACAGCGGCCGCAAGTTCAAGGCCTACCGCGGCATGGGCTCCATCGACGCGATGGCGGCCGGCTCCAAGGACCGCTACTTCCAGTCCGACAAGGTGGAACTCAAGAAACTGGTCCCGGAAGGCATCGTGGGCCGGGTTCCGTACAAGGGCACCCTCGCCGAGACGGTGTACCAGCTGGTGGGCGGCCTCCGCTCCGGCATGGGCTACTGCGGCGCGAAGGACCTGGAGGCGCTCAAGAGCGCGAAGTTCACCCGCGTCACCGCGAGCGGCATGACCGAGAGCCATCCGCACGACATCACCATCACCAAGGAAACGCCCAACTATTCCCGCGGTGAATAAGATCCTGATCCTCGACTTCGGCTCCCAGGTGACGCAGCTGATCGGCCGCCGCCTGCGGGAGTTGAACGTCTATTGCGAGATCTTTCCCTATGATAAGATGCCGGCGCTGGATGACACCGTGAAGGGCGTCATCCTGTCCGGCAGTCCCTGCTCCGTCAGGGACGCGAACGCCCCGCAGTTCGCGCTGGAAAGCGTGAAGGGACGGCTGCCGGTCCTGGGCATCTGCTACGGCGCGCAGTACATCGCGCACCACTGCGGCGGCAAGGTCGAGGGTTCCCTCGCCCGGGAATACGGCCGGGCGATGCTGGACGTCATCCGTCCGGACTCTCCGCTGATGGACGGCGTCAAGGTCCATTCCCAGGTGTGGATGTCCCACGGCGACACCATCTCCCGCCTCCCGGAAGGGGGCGTCGCCATCGCCCAGACCGCCGACATTCCGTACGCCGCCTACCAGATCGTGGGCGAGCCCACCTTCGCGGTCCAGTTCCACCCCGAGGTGTTCCATACGGAGGAGGGAACGAAGATCCTCGCGAACTTCGCCCTCGGCATCTGCGGCTGCGCGGGCGACTGGACGCCGGACTCCTTCATCGAGACCACGGTGGCGGACCTCCGCGCGAAGCTCGGGGACGACAAGGTCATCCTGGGCCTCAGCGGCGGCGTGGATTCCACCGTCGCCGGCGTGCTCCTGCACAAGGCCGTCGGCCACAACCTCACCAGCATTTTCGTCAATAACGGGCTCCTCCGGAAGAACGAGTTCGAGGACGTCCTCGCCTCGTACCAGGACATGGGCCTGAACGTCATCGGGGTCGACGCCTCCCAGGCCTTCCTCGACGCCCTCGCCGGCGTCACCGAGCCCGAGGCCAAGCGGAAGATCATCGGCCGTCTGTTCGTGGAGACCTTCGACAAGTACGCCCGGCAGATCGAGGGCGCCCGCTGGCTCGCCCAGGGCACCATCTACCCCGATGTCATCGAATCCGCCGGCATCCCCGGCATCGCCTCCAAGATCAAGAGCCACCACAACGTGGGCGGTCTCCCCAAGGAGATGAACCTGCAGGTCGTGGAACCCCTCCGGATGCTGTTCAAGGACGAAGTCCGCCGCGTCGGACGCGCCCTCGGCATCAAGGAGGAGCTCGTGAACCGGCACCCGTTCCCGGGCCCGTCCCTCGGCGTCCGCATCCTGGGCGACGTCACGGAGGAGAAGCTCCGCATCCTGCGCGAGGCGGACGACATCTACATCAAGGCCCTCCGCGCCTACGACTGCACGGGCATGGGCTTCCGCAGCGCCTCCGACCCGCGCTACATGGCCACGAACCTGTACGACGCCATCTGGCAGGCGGGCGTGGTCCTGCTGCCCATCCGCAGCGTGGGCGTGATGGGCGACGAGCGCACCTACGAGCACCCGGTCGCGCTCCGCGCGGTGGTCTCCACCGACGCGATGACCGCGGACTGGTTCCCCCTCCCGTACGACTTCCTCGCCGAGGTCTCCAACGACATCATCAACAAGGTCCGGGGCGTGAACCGCGTCGTGTACGACGTGAGCTCCAAGCCGCCGGCAACCATTGAATGGGAATAAAACGACAATCAACAAATTAGCATTTTCAAGACATGACTACTGGAAACGTTCGTCCCACCGACATGGAGCGGATCACGACCCCCGCACTGGCCAAGAAATTCATCGATGAACAGGTCAAGGAACTGCGCGCGCAGATCGGCGACAAGAAGGTCCTCCTCGCCCTCTCCGGCGGTGTCGACTCCTCCGTCGTCGCGGCGCTCCTCATCAAGGCCGTGGGCAAGCAGCTGGTTTCCGTCCACGTGAACCACGGACTCCTCCGCAAGGGCGAGCCCGAGCAGGTCGTGCGCGTCTTCCGCGACGAGCTGGACGCCAACCTCGTGTATGTCGACGCCGTCGACCGCTTCCTCAACAAGCTCGCCGGCGTGGCCGATCCCGAGCAGAAGCGCAAGATCATCGGCGCGGAATTCATCCGCGTGTTCGAGGAAGAGGCCCGCAAGCTGGACGGCATCAGCTTCCTGGCCCAGGGCACCATCTACCCGGACATCGTGGAATCCGGCCCCGTCAAGTCCCATCACAACGTGGGCGGTCTCCCCGAAGACCTCCAGTTCGAGCTCGTGGAGCCCATCAAGCTCCTCTTCAAGGACGAGGTCCGCGTCGTCGGCAAGGAGCTGGGTCTCCCCGACAACATGGTCTTCCGGCAGCCGTTCCCCGGCCCTGGCCTGGGCGTCCGCTGCACCGGCGCCATCACCCGCGACCGCTTGGAGGCCCTGCGCGAGAGCGACGCCATCCTCCGCGAGGAATTCGCGAAGAACGGCCTGGAAGGCAAGGTCTGGCAGTACTTCACCATCGTCCCCGACTACAAGTCCACGGGCGTCAAGGACAACAAGCGCAGCTGGGACTGGCCGGTCATCATCCGCGCCGTCAACACGCGCGACGCGATGACCGCCACTATCGAGGAAATCCCCTACGAGCTGCTTCACCACATCACGAAGCGCATCATCACGGAAGTGCCGGGCGTGAACCGCGTCCTCTACGACCTCACTCCGAAGCCCACGGGCACCATTGAATGGGAATAAGTCCATGGAAACACGTCGGAAATACGAGAGACCGGAGAGCCGGGTCAGCGAGTTGTCCTTCGAGGCCGCCTTGCTGACCGGTTCCACCGAGCCGCTGCCGATCGATCCTTTCGACCCGGAGCTGGACTGACGGCTTTTTTTGTCCGTTTGCTCGCTTTTTTTTCAAAAACGGCTTGCACATTCGGAAAAAAGTAGTACCTTTGCAGTCCCCAATTCGGGATATTGAGATATGGTGTAATGGTAGCACTACAGATTCTGGCTCTGTCAGTGAGGGTTCGAGTCCTTCTATCTCAACTGAAAATCAGCCTTCGTCAAGCTGATTTTTATTTTGAAAAAACGACGGCGGGGTAGCTCAGCTGGTTAGAGCGTCGGATTCATAATCCGGAGGTCGTGGGATCGTGACCCACTCCCGCTACGAAGATTTCTTGTTATTTCGAGCGAAGTCGAGAAATCTAAGACATACGCGAGCGGACAAGTACGACGTCCCTTGCACCTGAAACAACCTCACTATATACCCGGCGCTATCCAGCGGCGGATTTTTTATTGTCTATCAATCCGTTACAGTGCCTCTGTCAGTTCCGGACGTGTCTATGATAGAACGGATCGCCCAAGCCGGATGACAAGGCCTCTCTATCCAAAAACGGTCCAAATCTGTGACCATATATGCGACCAGTGATGTTTAACAAAAAATGGTCGCATTTTATGACGCCACGGTGCTATCACATGTACACTGCTGATGCGTACATGTAAATGTTTCCCCATGGGCGAATTCTTGTACACATCTCCCGCGAAGTGGGCTTACAGAGGGGATTGGTGCGAGATGCGTACAAAAAAGCAAGCTTAGATTGCCTTCCAGTTGTACGCTTCACTTGTGTACGTAGTCATGAAGGGGGACCAGGATCCATAATAAGGGTCGTAAAGATGGATACTGCCGGCGGGATGGACTGGCAAGCAAAACGACTCGAAGAAAAAGTCTTCACCGTGCGCTTCATAGACAGTGCCGGAATGATTCACCTCGAAGAAACCGGTATCGCGCTCATCCCCGGTGTCGATGAATTTGAGATTGTGAAGTAACGCTATGGAGAAAGGATTGGATTATGCTCCGGTCCTTTTTCTTTCATCCTGGAACAGTCTCACTTGTCTCCTTTAACATAACACATTTGTACCGCTGGCAAACTATAACTAATCCGCATAAAACTTATTAATTTCGTTGCACAACTAAAATAATTAGTTATATTTGCGGAAAAGATGGACCGCTTATGAAACGACTCACCAAGAAAGAAGAAATTATCATGGAGCACTTCTGGGAGAAAGGTCCCCTGTTTGTAAGGGAGTTACGCGAACTTTACCCGGAACCCAAACCGCAGTTCACCACCCTTTCCACGCAGGTGCGGAACCTGGAGGTCGAGGGCTTCATCGACCAAAAATCGTACGGCCCGACCTATCAGTACTTCGCCAAGGTCACTCGGGAAGAGTACAAACAGCATTCGCTCATCGGTGTCATTGACAAGTATTTCGACAACTCCTACATCAAGGCCATTTCCGCCTTGGTGAAAGAGGACAGAGTTTCCGTGGACGAGTTGAAGGAACTCATCGACCTGATTGAGAGGGGGTAATAACCATGCTTTCTTTCCTCGCCTACGAAGGGAAGGCTGCCATCGCACTGACCGTCTTCTACATGTTCTATCGGCTCTTCTTGAAAAAGGAGTCCTTTCACCGGCTCAACAGGATGGTGCTGGTCGGGATGGTGGTGGTCAGCTTCCTCCTGCCATTGTGCATCATCACCGTCCATAAGCCGATGGAGACGGCGCCGGTAGAAGTTCCTATGCAGGCGACCGAGAGAGCCACCGTCGCGCCCTGGTGGTCAATGCCGTTGACCATCCTATTCTGGGCCGGAGTGATCTTCGTACTCGCCCGTATGGTGATTTCCATCCTCTCGGTCGTGCGCATCATCCGTCGCAGTCAATATGTCCTGGAGGAGGATGGCTGCCAGGTTTTCGTGACGGAGCGGGAAATCGACCCTTTCAGTTGGATGCAGTTTATCGTCCTCTCCCAAAAAGATTGGGCGAGTCCCCACGAGACCATCCTGACACACGAAAAGGCCCATGTCCGGTACCGGCATTCCGTCGATCTGCTCCTGGTGGACACGCTGACGGCCTTGCAGTGGTTCAATCCGGCCATCTGGATGCTCCGCATGGATCTTCAGGAGATTCACGAATACGAGGCCGATGATGCCGTGCTTCAGAGCGGGGCCGATATCAAAGAATATCAGTATTTACTGGTCAGAAAATCTGTCGGAAAGAGCGGGTACTCAGTTGCCAACAGCTTGAATCACAGTATCCTTAAAAATCGTATTACGATGATGCTGAACGCAGAATCACCGCGCCTGAGAGGGCTCCGGGTGCTCTGGCTGCTTCCGGTCGTATGCCTGGGCATCTGCTTGCAGGTAAGGACAGTCTATCTGCCTCAGAAGAAACAGGAACAAAGGAATCCTCGAAAAATCGAACCCATTACAGAGGTCGATGGAACGCTTTTCCTTCCTGAAAGTGCTCATGAACTTTTGTTTCTTCGAGACGGCAAGGGAGAAGAAAGAAGAATCACTCGAAAGGAGCACAACGAACTTCCAGCCAACCGGCTTAAGCATCTTGAGATAATTCGTAATGCTTCCGCTATAGAAAAATACGGTCCTGATGCGCGTAACGGCGTTATTATCATTGAACTCGAAGAGTGGGAGGATTCAGACAGTCAGTGATATGGAAAAGATGGTTTTGAACAACTGCCGTATCCTGATACTTCTGACCGCTCTCATGACGGCACTATCCTGCGGCCATCAGGTAAAAGTAATCGTCCGCAATACCGGAGAAGCATCCGATATGTTGCTGCGTCACACGATTCCGGTGGGCAGGATGAACCCGGGAATCCTTCGGGATACCCTGTCGGGCACAAAAGAAATCCGTTTCCGGATCGATACCCGTTACCCTGTCTTTATCAGTCTCCAGGACGTGCGGGAACTTGGGAACATCATCTATTTCCCCGTCAAGGGCGGAAAAACGTATCACCTCTCCTATGATGGTGAAGCCTTCGTCTTTGATGGACCCGGGCAGGACGCTCAGCGCCTTTATGCCAATCTTCCCCTTTACCCGCATCCGCAAATGGAAGCCATGTCTTATGCCCGGGAGACGGACGTGGAGCGGATTCACCATCGTGTGGACAGTACACGACGATCTCAGATGGCTCCGTTTGACTCTCTACGCGCAGCCCATAAAATCCCGGAGGACTTGTACGACTTGATTGCAGCGGACCGGGAATGCAATTCCCTGGTAGTAATGGGTCAAGTCGGGGTGCTGCGAAGAGAGGACGGTATTACGGATTCCGTCTTCGACGGCATCGTGTTGGATTCTGACCGCCTGTCCCGTTCGCCGATGTTCTATGACCTGATAGAAATGTATTCGAACAGGCAACTTGGGAAGCGCATCGATGAAGTCATGCCGTTGATCATGGCCGGTCAACTCAACACCTTGCGATTGGACGAATACAAGAAGGTTCTCACCGGGGACCGTTTCGAGAGCGAATATGCGTTCGCGTGGTATTATGCCGCCATCCAGAAGAATTTCGAGAAAGAATTAATTCCTCTTTTTGAGGGATTCGAAGCGTCTTTCCCCGATAGTCCATATCTTCGTGAGATGCGGCCTTTCTACCATAGAATCCGCGCTTATCACGCTCCGAAAGAAATGGATCTAGCCATCCATTTCATGGAGAACACGGACGGGATTTCTTCATTTGACGAGTTGATCGCCCGCTTTGTAGGAGAAAAAGTATTTGTGGATGTATGGGCCACCTGGTGCGGCCCCTGTAAAGAAGAATTTGCCTATAAAGACCCTCTCCACCAGATTTTGAAAGAAAAAGGCTATACGATGCTTTATCTCTCCCTGGACGAAGAAAAGAACGACGGAAAATGGCGTGAAATGGTGTCTTTCTATGGTTTGAACGGAGAGCACATCCGGGCCAGCGAGGCTCTTTTGCAAGATCTCCGTAAGTTATTTGACCAGAACGGCACGTTGGCGGTTCCCTGGTACCTGATTATCGACGAGAAAGGAAACATCGTCAACCTACATGCTCCCCGGCCTTCCGAGATGGACAAACTGGCCGCTGCGCTGGATGATTAGGTTTTCGGTAGTACAGTCGAGCAGGAAATCTGGAAAACGGTCATGGAGTATCTTGTTCTTCTGGGTTTGGCCGCCGTCATCGCCACACCCATTTCCATCTGGCTTGCTTCCAGGCTTCTAGAACAATACTCCTACCGAATCTCCAGTTATGGATTGGTGTTTGTCGTGACCGTTGTGATCGCCACGATTGTCGCTTTCCTCTCCGTCCTCTGGCAGACCCTCAAGGCAGCCAAGACGAATCCAGCGGAGGAACTGAAGAAAGAATAATGCCCCCTCCACCCCAATCCTTTCATGGGCGGAAATGATGTATAGTCCCCAAAAATTTACTGGTTACAAAATGCCGTAGGAATAGTGGAAAAGATTGTATATCTTTGATTTTTGAAGTGTGTTGCACTTCTAATTAGAATTCACGATTGAAACAATCAATATACATTTAGCCTTTGAAGTGAATTGCACTATCTAAATAGGATGCACTATCATCTGAATTCAGCCATGAAAAGATCACTTATTGTTCTGATAGGCCTGGTGGTGGCAACTATCGGGTTGGAGGCTCAGGAAGGGCCAGCTGCCCTGGATACCCTGTACGGCAGCAAGCGGGATGTGGTGACGGCGAAGGTGACATCCATCGCCAACGGGAAGGTCCATATCAAGCGGTCGGGTAATAAGCAGGTCATCCCTTTTTCCGACGTTGATGCCATCCGGTTCGCAGACGGGTTCCGCTTGGACTTCCGGGATGGAGTTCTGTTGAGGGACAATGTCCTGTCCGCACCATCTTTCGATGAATCCCCGATTCGTGTAAAAGCGGAAGGGGTGCTCGCGCTGACGCCGGAAGAGATACAGTCATTCTATGGATCCGGCTATTATAATGTGGTTTACCGGCCTTACCGTACGCAGACCTTGACCGGATTTGGAAAACTGGGAGTGGGAATTCTGGGGAGCCTGATTTCCTTTCCGCAGGCACGCTCGGGCTCAGGCCATATGGAAAGAGTCCCCACCGAGGGACTGGACAAAATGAAATGGCCGAACCGCTATACCGAGACAACCACTTACGATCCTTTCTGGATGGCGTCTTCGATGTTTTTCATGGGGATGACACTGGCGGGAATCACAGATTGCGCCGTCCCTTATTTCGGCTTTCGCAAATCCATTCAGAAACCCGTCGGGGAAAGGCCTCTTCCGACAGCAGCATCATCGAAAGGTCTGATTTGGGGAGGTGCAGCCTTGTCCGTCCTTGGCATCGGGGGTGTCGCGGCATCCTTCGCGGAACTTAAAGCCCGTCCTTCCAGAAGTGCCGAGATAACTCTCCCGCACTATGAGAACTGGCCCGTCCTTAAGACTGAGATTCCCTGGGCGGTCTTCACGATGGCGGGCAGCGCCCTCGTCGCCAATCTGGGCTTCTCCGCCATCCAGCTCGGTGCCTCACGCCTGTCAGCCCTGCGCCGTCTTGATGGCACTCCCTACGCCCTGCAAGTCAACATCGGCCCCTCCCCGTCCGGCTACGGGCTCACGATGCAATTTTAGGCAAGAGACGGCGAATCATCTCGGGTGATAAGGCGATAGGCCCCCTTCTCCCCAATCCATTCACGGGCGGAATCTATAACGGCTAATTCTTCCGGCTCATAGATTCAGCGATCACAACACATTCCCGAAACGAGTGGAGAATGACTACCCGACAATCCGCGCTGTTATCATGAGCCGATGAATGTTCTCGAGGATGATGGTGTTTGATTGGAGTAGGAACGGCGGCATAAATTCGGCGATTGGATATTCGGCGGTTTTGTTCTATATTTGCCCATGGTCGCTGATATTTGAACTTATTTGCGACCAGTAGTTCTTTGGCACATATTCGGTCTCACAATTAGTCCGGCGGTCAGGTCTTTTTAGGTGGTTCAGCTGGTGTTTTGCGTCGTTAAAGAGCGGAGGTGAGCTTGTGTGTACGTGACCCACTCCCGCTACTGGAAAACCGCTGAGCGGTTTTCCGTTAAGACTTCATTGAAGGGGCTGCGCCCCCTCAAACTCCCCCGGTCGGCGCTTTGCGCCTCCGAAAGGGTTAAAAGACATAAGCAACGGGACAAGTACGACGTCCCTTGCACCTGAAACAACCTCACCATATGTCTCCGGCGCCTTGTAAGCGGCGGTTTTTTGTTATACATCAGTGGGTTACAGACCTCGCGATAGGTGTGGATTGTCAATCTTCGACGATTTCCCAATAGCCGTTCCTGTTGGCGCCGATCCGTCGGATGATGCCTTTGGCTTTCATGTCGGCAAGCATCCGTTCTATTTGGCGGGCACTCATGTCCAGGTCTGCAGCAATCTTCGCTGCGGTGATATGCCTGTCAGCACGAATATATCCCAAGACTCTTTGCTGCTGGTAGTTGAGGCCTTTCTCATCGGCAATGTTGGCATTGGATTTCCCTTGATGGCCGACGAGTGCGTTCAGAATCTCTTCCAGCATGAAGTCGATGAAGGGGCCACTGTCGCCGAGGCCGGAACTCCGGTTGATGGCGTGGTAATAAGCCTGTTGGTTGGAATAGACCATGTTCTCGACAGGAAGATGCTCGAAAATCGGATTCAGCTGGCCGAGGATAAGAGATTGCCAGAGACGGCCGATTCTTCCGTTCCCGTCGGCAAAAGGGTGGATGAATTCAAACTCATAATGGAAGACACAACTCCGGATGAGCAGATGGTCATCGGCATTCTCCAGCCATCCAAATAGGTCGTTCATCAAGTCCCTGACCCTGTCCGCCGGGGGAGCGATATGGATGGGCTTCTCCCCGTCAAAAACCCCGACGCCCCCTTTTCTGAACATCCCGGCTTCATCGACAAGGCCAGACATCATCGTACCATGGGCCAGAAGGAGGTCCTGGATTGAGAAGGGATTGAGTTTGGGATAGAGTTCGTAGGTCTTGATGGCATTCTTGACTTCCTGGATCTCTTTCAGGGGAGCGACAACCTTTTTGCCTTCCAGAACCGCCAGCACTTCACCCTCGGACAGGGTATTTCCTTCGATGGCCAGGGAGGAGTGAATGGTTTTGATCCGGTTGGCTCTTCTGAGCCGCAAAGTGTCCTCCTGTTCCATCCGGATTGCATATCTTTCCAACTGACTGGAAATCTTCGCAATCAGATTGATGGCCTTGGCCGATACGGTGAAAGGTGGTTTGTACATGGTTTATTCCGTCAGTTATCCCGTCGTTTATTCCGACGCAAAGATAGCGTTTATTCCGACATAATCAAAAAGAGGACAAATCTTTCGATTTATCCTCTGTAGTAGCAGAGGCCGGACCCGAACATCTATATTCGGGGAGAATCCATTCTTCCGTGAGTGGATAGTCAGGGAGAACAAGTAAAGAGTCTAAGGTGACCGTTTGATTTTTGAAGAAAAGTTTCTTATCTTGCGGAACGAACTAATAACCAATACCATGAACATTCTCATCACCCTGCTCTTTGGAGCCATCGCCGGCTGGCTGGCCGGGTTCTTCGTCATCAAGGAGAAAGGCGGACTCATCTGGAACATCATCATCGGCCTGCTCGGCGGCGTCGTCGGCGGGTGGCTGCTGGGCAAGCTCGGCGCGACCGGTTCCTTCTGGGCCGAGTGGTATGGCCAGATCGCCAGCGCCGTCATCGGCGCCGTGGTCCTGATCCTGGTCTGGCGCCTGATCAAGAAACTGCTCAAGTAGGCTTTTTAAGACTTTTTTAATCCCGCGATAGCGGGAATTAAGCGCACCGGAAACGGAGGCGGCGTATCTTTGTGGGAAACAAGTTCACCATGAAAGCGTTCCGCCTCCTTTTTGCGTTGCTGCTGGTCAGCGGCACCGTTTCCGCCCAGTCCTGGGAGCAGCCGTATGCCGACCGGGGATTTACCGTCCAGGATACCGTGATTTGCGGCCGTCGGGCCGTGTTCGTCGTGCCGCCGCAGGCGAACGGGCGCTGGATCGCCCGGCCCGCGTTCATCGGCGCGTTCGCGCAGGTGGACGACGCCTTGCTGGAGCTGGGGTGGTCCTTCGGCCTGCTGGACCTGATGGACGAGTATGCCACGCCCGATGCGCAAGAAGCGTTCACGGCATTCTATGACTATGGGCATAAGCGGTACGGGCTGTCCCGGAAGGTGGTCCTGGAAGGGCTCAGCCGCGGAGGCTGGTTCTCGCTCGTCTATGCCGAGAATCACCCGGATCAGGTGGACAAGCTCTATCTCGATGCGCCCCTGTGCGATTTGACGAAATTCCGCAATGAGCATATCCGGAAGGCCGCGGAGCAGTGGGAGGCGGCCGGCATTCCGGAGGCGAAGTTCCGGACCTATGCCAAGGACCATTTCGCCCGGGTCAAGGGAATGCCCATCATCGTCGTATACGGCGCGGCCGATCCGACCGTCCCTTTCGAGCAGCAGTTCGGAACGTTCGACTTGTCCGGCTGCCGGGACCTTTCCCTCATCGGAAAGACCGGCGTCGGCCATCATCCGCATTCGCTCAGCCCGTGCGACACGATCGTGCGCTTCCTGGCCAAGCCTGAGCGGTTATAGCTGGGCGATGATATCTTTGACGAGAGCGTTCCAGTCGACCACCCGGTCGGGTTTCGGGGAATAGCCCAGGACGACCACGACGAGGTCCTTGGAGGGGATGATGAAGATTTCCTGGCCGTCGTGGCCCTGGCAGTTGAACATGTCCTCGGGAATGTCCGGCCAGAACTTGTCCTTGTTCAGCCAGAAGAAGGAGCCGTAGCCGTCCTTGCTGTCGGAGGCGGGGGTGACGGTGTAGTCCACCCAGCCTTCGGGGAGGATCCGACGGCCCTGGAAGACGCCGTCGCCGAGGTACAGCTGGCCTAAGCTGGCGAATTCCCGGGCGGTGATGTACAGGTAGGACGAGCCTACGGGGGTGCCGCTCATATCCGGCTCGAAAATGGCGTTGTGGATGCCCAGCGGAGCAAAAAGCCGTTCGCGCAGATAGGTCAGGAACTCCGTGTCGGAGGCGAACTTGCCGCGCAGGTAGCGCATCACGATGTTCGTGCTGCCGCTGGAGTAGTACCAGAAGGTGCCGGGCTTGTGCTCGAGGGGTTTGTCGATGGCGTACAGGCCCATGTCCTTTTCCCGGTGCAGCATCAGGTTCACGTCGGACCGGTTGCCGTAGTCCTCGTTCCACTGGAGGCCGCTCTGCATCTGCATCAGGTCGTTGAGCGTGATGGTGGCGCGCTCGTCGCCCTGCCACTCGGGAATGCCCGTCGGGGCGTAGATGTCCACCATTCCGTCGCTGGTCATCAGGCCTACGAGGGCGTTCGTGAAGCTCTTGGCCATGCTCCAGCTGAGGAGCCGCGTATGGGCGTTGAGGCCCTCGCGATACCGCTCGGCCACCACCTTGCCCTCGTGCAGGACGACGAAGGCGAAAGGCGTCCCGTTGTAGGCGTGGTCGTCGACCAGGGCCTTGGCGATGGGCGCGAGCCGCGCCGTGAGGGCGGAGTCGCCGGGCTCCAGGAAGTCCGGGCCTCCGGCCTCGGGGGCGAGGGGATACTTCTCCGCCTGGAATGCGGGAGCTTTCTTGCCGCGGAGCAGCGTGACGCCGTATCCGTCACGGTAAGCGGCGACGGACTTGCCCCAGAGGAAGCGGCTCGTCACCGTCTTGTTCTCGAAGTCCACCTTGTTGCGGGTGAACTTGATGAAGGAGAAGTGGAGGTCGAGGGCCTCCACTTCCGCCGGTTCCCGCCCGGAGACGAAAACGTCCGACGCAAGGTTCTTGGCCGCATAGCCCGTGATGATGGGCAGCAGGGAGTTCAGGTAGAGGCAGCCGCCGAGGATCGCGGCCGCGAGCACCGCCAGGACGATGCGCAGGATCGTTTTCTTCTTCATGATCTCCGAACAGGTGTCAAGGGTGAATTACCGGTTCTCCGCGGCCTCGACGGCCTTGAAGTAGCGGTAGCTGTTCACTTTCACCTCGCCGATGGACGCCTCGTCGCAGACGATGGTGCCGGCGGGGTGGTTCTGCAGGCCGCTGAGGGTGCAGTAGTGGGACATCGGCCCTTCGATGGCGTCCTTCAGGGCGCGGGCTTTCTTGGAGCCGAAGGCGAGGATGACGACCTCCTTGGAGGACAGGACGGTGGCGACGCCCACGGTGAGCGCCTGGGCGGGCACGGCCTCGGGATCGCCGCCGAAGAAGCGGGCGTTGACCTCGCGGGTGTCCTGGGTGAGCGTCACGACGCGGGTGCGGGAGCTCAGCGAGGAGAAGGGCTCGTTGAAGGCGATGTGGCCGTCTTCGCCCACGCCGCCGAGGAACAGGTCGAAACCGCCGGCCTGGACGATCGCCTCTTCATAGGCCGCGCACTCGGCCTCCGTGTCGGGGGCGTTGCCGTCCAGGATGTGGATGTTCTCCGCGGGCTCGTCGATCTGGTCGAACAGGTAGCGGTGCATGAAGGAGTGGTAGCTCTCGGGATGCTCCACGGGAAGGCCCACGTACTCGTCCATGTTGAAGGAAATCACGTTCTTGAAGGAGACCTCGCCGGCCTTGACCATACGGATGAGTTCGGCGTAGGTGTCGATCGGGGTGGATCCGGTGCAGAGGCCCAGGACGAAAGGCTTGTCGGAGACTTTGGCCTTCTCGTTGATCTTGGCGGCGATGTAGTGCGCCGCCCAGAGGGAGCCCTGCTTAGCGTTTTCACGGATGATGACTTTCATGATGTCAAGTAAGATAAATATACACTAAAAACTAACAGAGTTTCAGGAAGACTTCGATGGCCTGGTACTCCGCCATGCCCAGCTGGTCGTAGAGCTTGGCGGTGTTCTGGGTCCGCTCCTCCGCCCGCTGCCAGAACTCGCGCGGGTCCTCGCCCGGGAACGGGACGATGTCCTTCTGCGAGAGGTGGCGGAAGATGGCGTGGCGCTTCTTGACGACCTCGTCCGGGCTCAGCGGGACGGCCATGTCCACGCGGCCGAGCTCCCACTCCATCCAGGCGCCGCGATAGAGCCAGATGTGGGTGTCGTTGAGCCAGTCATTGCCTTCGGCCTTGAGCTGGTCCACGGCGTCGAGGGCGGCCTCGGTGCACACGCGGTGCGTGCCGTGCGGGTCCGCCAGGTCGCCCGCCATGAAGATCATGTGGGGCTTCAGCCGGGCGATGAGTTCCTTGATGATGTCCACATCGGCCTGTGTGCGCGGGTTCTTCTTGATGCCGCCGGACTCGTAGAACGGGAGGTTCAGGAAGTGCGCGTTGGTGTTGTCGTTCAGGCCGAAGGAGCGGACCGCGCCGCGCGCTTCGCTGCGGCGGATGGCGCCCTTCATCTCCAGCAGGGCCCGGGGTTCGGGCTCGCCGGGGCGCTTGCTCTCCACGAGGGCCTTGGCCTCGTCGAACTTGTCGGCGAAACCCAGCTGGAAGGCGGCGTCCATGTGCTGGAGCACGACGTCGTCGTGGACAGCCACGTTGCCGGAGGTCTCGTAGGCGACGTGCACGTCGTGGCCCTGGGAGGCCAGGCGGATGAACGTGCCGCCCATCGAGATCACGTCGTCGTCCGGGTGCGGGGAGAAGATCAGGACGGTCTTCGGGAACGGCTTGGCCGACACGGGACGCGTGGCGTCCTCGGCCTCGGCGCCCGGCTTGCCGCCCGGCCAGCCCGTGATGGTGTGCTGGAGGTCGTTGAAGACGTCGATGTTGATCTTGTCATAGGGACCGAACTTCTCGAGCAGTTCGCCGAGGTTGTTCTCCAGGTAGTCCTTTTCCGTGAGCTTGAGAATGGGCTTGCCGACGGTCTGGCACAGCCACACGACCGCCTTGCGGACGAACTTGGGCGTCCAGTCGCAGGGACCCACGAGCCAGGGGGCGACCACGCGGGTCAGCAGGCTCGCGGCGGTCTCGTCCACGAAGAAGTGGATGTGGTCGTGGCGCTGCAGCAGGGAAGCCGGGCAGGCGGAGGTCATCTCGCCTTCGGCGACGGCCTTGACCGCCCGGGCCTTGTCCTCGCCCCAGGCCATCAGGACGATGCGTCCGGCGGTGAGCATCGTGCCGATGCCCATCGTGATGGCGCTCTGCGGGGTGGACGCGATGTCGTGGTTGAAGTTCTTGGCCTGGCGCTTGCGGGACTTGTAGGAGAGGCGCACGGTGCGGGTGCGCGTCTTCTCGTTGCTGCCGGCCTCGTTGAAGCCCACCTGGCCGTCCTCGCCGATGCCGATCACCAGCAGGTCCAGGTTCCGGGCCTTCTTGTCGAACTCGGCGCAGTACTGGGAGACGAACTCCTGGGGGACCGTGCCGTCGGGGATGTGGATGTTCTCCTTGCGGATGTCCACCTTGTCCAGCAGCATCTCGTGGAGGCGGTGGTTGCGGCTCTGGATCGCGTCCTTGGAGGACGGATAGTACTCGTCGATGGAGACGACCTCCACGTTCCGGAACGAGACGAGCCCGGCCTGGTAGCGGCGGGCGAGTTCGTTGTACAGGGAGGTCGGGGTGGTCCCGGTCGTGAGGCCGAGGCGGAACAGCCGCCCTTCCGGGGTGGCCTTGATGGCGTCGACCACGAGGTCGGCCACCGCGTAGGAAGCGGGCCGGGATTCCGCATAGATCTCGGTCCATATTTTTTCATAGTTGTGCAGGATGCCCTTCGGAAGGTTCTTCTCGATCAGGCCGCCCTCATAAGGTAAGGTGAAGTGTTTGCTCATAATTGGCTGTCACTGAGTTCAAAGGTGTTGCCCTGGCGGATGTCGCCCGTTTGCAGGCCCTTCTTGAGCCATTTCATGCGCTGGGCGGCGGTGCCGTGGGTGAAGGATTCCTCGACGGCGTAGCCCTGGGCTTTCTTCTGGAGGTAGTCGTCGCCGATCTTGGAGGCGCAGTTGACGGCTTCCATCAGGTCGCCGTCCTCCAGCGAGCCGAACATCTGGCTCTCGTAATGGCCCCAGACGCCGGCGTAGAAGTCCGCCTGGAGTTCGATGCGCACGCTCACGCGGTTCGCGTCGGCCTTGTTCATCCGCGCCATCTGCTGATGGGCCTGGCCCAGGGTGCCGAGCAGGTTCTGCACGTGGTGGCCCACCTCGTGGGCGATGACATAGGCATAGGCGAAGTCACCGTCGGCGCCGAGCTGCTGCCGCATGGTGGAGAAGAAACTCAGGTCGATGTACAGCTTCTCGTCGCCGGAGCAGTAGAACGGGCCCATGGCGGCCTGTCCCGTGCCGCAGGCGGTGGCGGTGGCGCCGGAATAGAGGACCAGGGTCGGCGCGCGGTAGGTGCCGATGCCGGCCTCCCGGAAATAGGCGCTCCAGACGTCCTCGGTGGAGGCGAGGATCTGGCGGGAGAACTTGGCGAGGGCCTCGTTCTCGGGCGTGGGTTCATAGTTGGTCTGCTGGGTGGTCTGCTGGATCCCGCCGGAGTTGATGACGCTCTTGACCACGTCACCGAGGGATCCGCCCTGCAGGAGCACGATCAGGGCGATCAGGGCGACGCCGCCCAGGCCCAGTCCCGCGGCGGTGCCGCCGCTCATTCCTCTGCGGTCTTCCACATTGGAACTTTCCCGTCTTCCATCAAGTCTCATAGGATGATTATTTTAAGATTTGTTCGATGCGTCCGAGTTCCCCGTCCACCGGAGCGGGTTCGATGCCCAGCAGCTTGCAGAGCATCGGGTACAGGTCGATGTTCTTGAAGGCTGCGATCCGTCCTTCCTCGTAAGGAACGGCCGCATAGCCCTTCTTGAAATCCGGCCCGACGGCGCGGAAGGCCACGAGCATGTCGGTCTCCTGCGGCGCGAAGCCGTGCGTGCCCCGGTTGCGGGACGGGGCGAAGTTGAACTGCCAGCCCAGGTCCGGGCTGACGATGATGTCGCCGGTGCGGTCGGACGTCCCGTAGTTCAGGGAGTCCGGCAGCTCGCCGTGGCGGTACACGTTCAGGTGCGGAATCTGCGAAAGGGCCTTGTACACCGTGTCGATGCAGCCTTCCTTGCAGTGGATGTTGGTGGGGATGGCTCCGGCGATGTCCTCGACCCAGCTGTCGTCCAGGGCTTCCGCCCAGGAGACGAAGCGGTCCGGGCTGATTTCCGTCATCCCGTGGTCCCCGGCGAGGATGAAGTTGATCTTCTTCGCATAGGGAAGCTTTTGCAGCCGGAGGTAGAAAGCGTGCATCAGGCTGTCCATCCGGTGGGTCATCTCCGCCGTTTCGGCGGAAACGGGACCGTTGACGTGGCCGGTGTGGTCCGGCTCGTCGAAATAGACCATCAGCAGGCGCGGACGCTCCTTTTTCGGGAGGCTCATCAGCCGCACGGCCTCGTCCACGCGATCCTCGAACGTCCAGTGAGGCTGCTCGTTCCAGTTGCGCCAGTAGGTCGGGAACTGGCCCTGGATGGCGACGTCGCCGCCCAGCCAGTAGATGTTGCCGGTGACCAGGCCCTGCTTCTGCGCCGTGATCCAGATGGGCTCCTTCAGGTAGTACTTGGGGTTGAACCGCTTGGAAGAGTCGTTCATCGCATAGTGTGAGCCGTCGTCCGGGTCCCGGAAGCTGTTGTGCACGATGCCGTTGTGGTCCGGGACGCAGCCCGTCGCCATCGTGTAATGGTTCGGGAAGGTGGAGGCGGGGAAGGACGGCTCCATCGCCGCCGACACGCCGACGGTGGCGAGGCTGTCGAAGAACGGCATCTCATACAGCTCCGGGTAGTCCCAGCGGTCGCCGTCCAGCGAGACGATCACCGTGTAATGGACACGCTGGCAGGCCGACGCGACGAGGAGGAGAGCGGCGAGCGAAAGAAGGAGTCTTCGCATAGTCCGGAAAAGAAGTTACTTGGCGCTCTTGAGCTGCTTCTTGATCCAGTGGATGTTGCCGTCGTTCTGGACTTCCGGGGAGGTCATGGCGATGAGTTCGGCCAGGGCTTCCGGCTTCGTGAAACGGCGGGCCGACATCAGGGCGACGACCGCGGAAGCGTCTTTGGGGTGGTTGGTGATGTAGGTGCGGAGGATCGGAAGGGCCGCCGCATAGATGGCTTCCGCATCGCCGGGATGCTCTTTCGCGACCGTCTGGAGCGAACGGAGGAGTTCGCCGTAGGCGTCGTTCAGCGGCGTTCCGCAGGGGAAGCCGTCCTGGAAAGTGATCTCACCTTTTTCGAGGACGACGTACTTGGTGACCATCGTCCTGCCGATGCCTTTCAGCGTCGCGGCCGCGGGTTTTTCCACTTTCCCTGCATACGAGAACTGCCCGTCGTTGACCTGGATGGACTGAATGGTGGGGAGGCCGTCGCTCTGCAGGAGCAGGGAGTCGGTGGCCACGTTGAAGCGGGCCGCTTCCAGGGAGCCGGCCAGGGTGAATTTCTGTCCTTTGTTGCAACCGGTGGCCACGAGGGCCAGCGCGGTGAGGAGAATCGCAATACGTTTCATATTCGTTTTTCTGTCTTATCAAACTACAAATATAATAAAAACCCGGAACAAAGATGTTGTTCCGGGCTTAAAACTGCTACCGCATCATCCAGAAGGGCCGCTGTTCGATTTTGGCTTCCGGGTCGATGACTTTCGCCACCGTCTCGGCCATCTTCCGGACTCCGGCGGCGTTGGGATGGATGCCGTCGTCCTGCATCATCTCCGGATGCCCTTCGAGGGCGGCGTGCAGGTCGATGATCCCTTCCAGCTTCTCCTTCTTCACGGCCTTTTCCAGCAGCGGGACGATCTCCCCGGTGATGACGGATTCGGAGATGGTCCAGCTGTCCTTGATGGCGGGAATGGGCTTGCACAGGTAGATCTTGGGCTTGGACGGGAGCGCCTGCAGGGCGTCCAGCATTTTCTTGAGGTCCCCGGCGAAATCCTTCTTGTGGACCCAGTTGTACCCCTTGGAGTCGTTGGTGCCCAGCATCAGGACGACGATGTCCGGCTGGAAGGCGAGGGCGTCCTGCCAGATGCCCTCGTTCATATACGGGAGGTCGCCGGAATTCATCAGGGTGCGGGCGCTGATGCCGAAGTTCCGGACGTTGTAGCCATTGCCGAGCATCTTCTGCATCTGGGCGGGATAGCCGTTCACGTCGCGCAGGTCGATCCCGTGGCCGTCGGTGATGCTGTCGCCGATGCAGGCCACCTTGACGGCGTCCGGGGCCGGCGCGGGCAGCTTGTCCAGCCAGGCGGACAGGTCGGAGAGCATCTGCTCCCGGTAGGCGAAGAAGGGCATGTAGCCGTAACCGTGGCCACCGGAAGGATACACGTGCAGCGAGCAGCTGATGCCCTCGTTGTGCATCGCGGAATAGTAGGCGATGGCGTTGGGAACCGGCGGGACGAGGCCGTCGTCATCGGAGAGAATAATGATGGCGGGCGGGGTTTGGTGCGTCTTCACCTGGAACTGGTTGCTGTACAGGCGGACCAGGTCGGGATCCTGCTGCTGGTCGCCCAGGAGGCCGTCCAGCGAGCCCTGGTGCGTGCCGGGGCCCATCGTGATGACGGGATAGATGAGGATTTGGAAGTCCGGCCGGAGTTCGTACGGGGTGTGGGTGGCGATGGTCGACGCCAGGTGTCCGCCGGCGGAGGAGCCCATGATGCCGATGTCGCGGGGGTTCAGGTGCCAGACGGCGGCGCTGTCGCGCATCGTCCGCATCGCCCGCTCGGTGTCGCCGATGGGCAGGGTGCGGTCCCCGTGGGGGATGCGGTAGTTCACCAGCGCGAAGGCGATGCCCTTGGCATTGAAGAACTCGGACCAGGCGGCCCCTTCGTGGGTGTTGGACAGGACGGCGTAGCCGCCGCCCGGGCAGCAGACGACAGCCCGGCCGGTGGGATTTTCCGGCAGATAGACGACAAGCTGCGCCACGCCGTCGTCGCTCAGGGGGAGGGTGAACTGACGGGCGGTCTGGGCGGGTGCGGCCAGGCAGGCGGCCGCGAGGAGGGCGGAAAGGACAAACTTCTTCATATTAAATCCGGATGGTACGAAAACGACAGGATTGTTCACACAAATTTATGAAGAAATCCCCAAGATTTCATTATTTTTGTGCAATACATAACACTGAAACTTATGGAACCTCTCTCCCGACGCAACTTCCTGAAGACGGCCGGCCTCGGCACGGCCGGCGCCATCCTGGGCGTGCAGCACCTTTCCGCCCAGGGCCTCGACGGCTCCTCCCCGGCGCCCGCCAAGGGGGCCAAGGTGCGCCTCGCCGCCATCGGCATCGCGAACCGCGGCGCCCAGATCATCGACGATTTCACCCGGACCGGCCTCTGCGACATCGTCGCCCTGTGCGACGTGGACCCGGAGAGCGCCGAAAGCCGCAAGACCATCGCCAAGTTCCCCAAGGCGAAGCTGTTCAAGGACTTCCGCAAGCTCTTCGACGAGTACGCGGACCACTTCGACGCCGTGTGCGTCGCCATCCCGGACTTCGCGCATTTCCCCGTCGCGATGCTCGCCCTGCACTGCGGCAAGCACGTGTATGTGGAAAAGCCGATGGCGCGCACCTTCCACGAGTGCGAGCTGCTGATGGCCGCCGCGCGGAAGCACCCCGAGCTCGCCACGCAGGTGGGCAACCAGGGCCACTCCGAGGCGAACTACTTCCAGTTCAAGGCTTGGAAGGACGCCGGCATCATCAAGGACGTCTACAAGATCGTCGCGCACCACAACGACTGGCGCCGCTGGCATCCCTATGACGTGAATATCAAGAAGTTCCCGGAGGCGGAGCCCCTCCCTCCGGGCATGGACTGGGACACCTGGCTCACCACGGCCCAGTGGCACGACTACAACGGAAAGTACCATCCCGGCAACTGGCGCGGCTGGTTCGACTTCGGCATGGGCGCCATCGGCGACTGGGCGGCGCACCTCATTGACACGTGCCACCAGTTCCTGGAGCTGGGCCTCCCGTATGAGATCGATCCGCTGAAGCTTACGGGCGCGAACGACTTCTTCTTCCCGCAGGAGACCACCCTCCGCTTCAAGTTCGGCCCCCGCGGCGACATGCCGCCGGTGGAGATGATGTGGTACGACGGCCAGAAGAACTTCCCGCCGCTCCCGGCCGGGTATGGGCCCACGACCAACAACGCCGCCGACGTTCCGGCGACGAACATGGACGGCACCTTCACCCCGTCGGCCCTGAGCCCGGGCAAGATCATCTATTCCAAGGAGCTGACCTTCAAGGGCGGCAGCCACGGCGCGACCCTGGAGATCATCCCGAAGGAAAAGGCGGCCGAGATGGCCTCCCGCCTGCCGGAAGTGCCCAAGAGCCCGTCCAACCACTTCGCGAACTTCCTCCTCGCCTGCCAGGGCCTGGAGAAGACGCGCTCCCCGTTCGAGCTCTTCGGCCCGATGTGCCAGACCTTCGCCCTGGGCGTGGTCGCCATCCGCACCGGCCGCAAGCTCACCTTCGACGCGGCCAGCAAGACCATCGTGAACGATCCCTTCGCGAACGCCCTCCTCGTGGGCAATCCGCCGCGCAAGGGTTGGGAAGAATATTACAACATGTAGGATATGAAAAGAGTAGCATTTATTCTGGGACTTCTCCTGGCGACATCTTTGGGACAGGCGCAGGAGTGGGAGCCGCTGTTCAACGGAAAGAACCTCAAGGGCTGGAAGCAGGTGACCGGCACCGCGAAGTATGCCGCCAAGGACGGTATGATCGTGGGCACGGCCACGGACAGCAAGATCAATTCCTTCCTGGCCACCACGAAGGACTACGGCGACTTCATCCTGGAGTTCGACTTCATGACCGAGGGCATCAACTCCGGCGTCCAGCTCCGGAGCCACAAGGACAACGCCCGCGGCCTGGTGTACGGCTACCAGTTCGAGATCGACCCGGCCCCGCGCGCCTGGACCGGCGGCATCTATGACGAGGCCCGCCGCCTGTGGCTGTACCGGATGACGGAGAACGAGCCGGCGCGGAAGGCCTACAAGGACGGATGGAACCACGCCCGCGTGGAATGCATCGGCACGCACATCCGCACCTGGGTCAACGGCATCCCCTGCACGAACCTCATCGACGACGTGGATCCCACGGGCTTCATCGCCCTGCAGGTGCACGTGGTGGGCCCGGACCAGATGGGCAACAAGATCTGCTGGAAGGACCTCCGCATCCTCACCAAGGACGTGGAGAAGTATGCGACGCCCACGACCGCCCCTTGCGTGAACTGCATCGCGAACACCCTCACCCCGGAGGAGGTCGCCGACGGCTGGAAGCTCCTGTTCGACGGCAAGACCGCCAACGGCTGGCAGAGCGCCCGTCCCCGGATGAACGGCGCCTTCCCGTATGAGGGCTGGAGCGTCGAGAACGGCACGCTGTATGTCCATGCCGGCGACGGCGGCGAGAGCGTGAACGGCGGCGACATCATCACCACCCGCAAGTACCGCAACTTCATCCTGAAGGTCGATTTCAAGATCACCGAGGGCGCGAACAGCGGCATCAAGTACTTCGTGGACCCGTTTATGAACGGCGGCCCGGGCTCTGCCATCGGCTGCGAGTACCAGGTCCTGGACGACCAGCGGCATCCGGATGCCAAGCTGGGCGTGAAGGGGAACCGCACGATGGGCTCGCTGTACGACCTGATTCCCGCCCCGAAGGGCGAGTGGGAGAACTACACCATCGACGGCTGGCAGCGCGCCATGATCGTCGTGGACGGCAACCACGTGGAGCACTGGCTCAACGGGCACAAGCTCCTGGAGTACGAGCGCAACAACCAGATGTGGAACGCCCTGGTGGCGTACAGCAAATATAAGAACTGGCCCAACTTCGGCAACGCCGAGGAAGGCTACATCCTCCTGCAGGACCACGGGTTCCTGGTCTCCTACCGGAACATCAAGATCAAGGAGTTATGAAAGACACCCTGATCACGGCGCATCGCAAGCTGGTCGAACTCAAGACGGCGGGCGTGTGCCTGCTGCTCGCCGTCCTCCTGAACATCGGCTGCATCATCTACTACCATACGCCGTTCTACGAGGTGTTCACGCAGATCGGCTACACGGTGGTGATCGCGCTGGGGTTCTATGTGATCTGGACGGCCATCCGGCTGATTGTCTGGCTGTTCCGAAAGAAGAAATAGGTGGAGTTTTTATACAGCACCCGCAATCCGTCCGTTCCGACGGCCTATTCGCGGCTGGATGCGATGCACACCCGGTGCGAGATCCTGCTGCCGTTCCTGCCGGAGGACGAGGCGCGGGCGCTGGTGGAATCCGTATGGGAGCGCGTGCGGGAGGCGGACCGGCGGTATAACCGGTTCCTCCCCGGCAGCGCGCTGGCGGAAGTGAACCGGAAAGCGGCCGGAGAGGCCGTGGAGGTGGACGAGGAACTGTTTATGATCCTGCAGCTGTGCGAGACGTTCCGGAAGGCGACTTCCGGGTATTTCGACATCGCCGCGGGGTCGCGGGTGGGGGAGCGCGCCGTCCTGCTGGACGCATCGGCCCATACCGTCCGGTTCTCCCGGCCGGGGATGCGGCTGGACCTCGGCGGATTCGCGAAGGGGTTCGTGCTGGAGCAGGCCGTGCGGCTGGTTTCCGCCCGGGCGGAGAGCGCCCTGATCTCCTTCGGGGGCAGTTCCGTCGCGGCCGTCGGCAAGCATCCATTGGGGGCGCCCTGGCCGGTGGCGGTGGCCCACAGCTATTACGCGGACCGGACGGCCCACACCTTCCAGCTGGAAGGGGAGGCCTTGTCCGTGTCCGGCAAGGATCCCCACGGACGGGGACATATCATCGACCCTGCAACGGGCAACACGCTGGAGAAGGAAGGCCTGGTCGCCGTGACGGGCCCTTCCGCGATGGTGACGGAAGTCCTGTCGACGGCCCTCTGGGTCGCTCCGGCCGAGCGGCGCGGCGACATCCTGGCCGCCTTCGACGGCTACCGGGCCTCCGAGGTCCGGTGCCTCACCGACGGGCGGGCCCTGACATTGACACTATGAGTGAGAAAATGACACGCAAGGACTTCCTGTCCAGCCTCGCCTTCGGCGGGGCCACGCTGGCCCTGTTCCCCTGGCTGTCCGCCTGCTCGAGCGAGCGGCAGCGGGAGGCGGCGGGGGAGAAGGCCCGTCTGGGCATCATCGGCACCGGCTCCCGGGGCCAGTTCCATCTGGTGAACCTGCTGCAGGACCCGGCGGCGCAGATCGTCGCCCTGTGCGACGACTTCCCGCCGCACCTGGACGCCGCCTCGGCCCTCTGCCCGTCGGCCAAAAGGTATACGGATTACCGGAAACTCTTGGAAGACAAGGAGGTGGACGGGGTCATCATCTGCACGCCGCTGTCGATGCACGCGCAGATGACCATCGACGCCCTCGCCGCCGGGAAGCACACTTTCTGCGAGAAGGCGATGGCCCATACCCCCGAGCAGCTCAGCGCGATGTACCGCGCCTGGAAGGAGGGAAACCGCGTCTTGATGGTCGGCCAGCAGCGGCTCTACGACCCGAAGTATGTGCAGGCGATGGAACTGGTCCACAACGGGGCCATCGGCCAGGTCGTGGGCATCCGCAACTACTGGTACCGCAACAACGACTGGCGGCGGGAAGTGCCCTCGCCGGAGTTCGAGCGCCGCATCAACTGGCGCCTCTACGACGAATACTCCCGCGGCCTGATGACCGAACTGGCCTGCCACCAGCTCCAGAACGGATCCTGGGCGATGGGCGGGGTCCAGCCCTCCTTCGTCACCGGTACGGGCAGCATCCAGTTCTGGAAAGACGGCCGCGAAGTCTTCGACAACGTCGCCGCCATCTACCAGTATCCGAACGGGGTGCACATGACCTTCGAGTCCATCATCTCGAACAAGCATTTCGGGATGGGCGAACAGATTCTCGGCAGCGAAGGGACCATCGACCTGGTCCGCGGCGTGATGTACAGCGAGACGCCCCGGCCGCGCTCCGGCATCCGCCAGCTCCTGGACCAGATCGAGCAGGGCATCCTCTCCAACGCCGCCTTCGCCGGCACCTCCTGGGCCACGGAAGAGGCCTCGAAGGATGCAGGCGTACGCTTCGCGGAAAACGTGACGGTCAATGACGGCGCGAGCTCCGTGGGCGCTTCCGGCGACGGCTCCGTGGAACTGATCCACGCCTTCTGCCTCGCCGTCATCTCCGGCGCCCAGCCCGCCGGCATCGTGGAAGAAGCCTACTGGTCCACCCTCCTCGCCCTCCTCGGCGACCGCGCCACCCACCTCGCCTCCCGCGTGGACATCCCCGGGGAGATCGTCTGGTAACCTATCCCAGGAAGCCGCGGAGGGAGTCTTCGACGAAGGCGCGGGAGGAGGGGAGGACGATGCGGATGTCGGCGTAGTAGCGGCCGGTGGTGCTGAGGCCGATGTGGCCGGCGAAGGGGCAGAGGACGTGGCCCGGGTTGAAGGTGTTGTAGGCCGCCCGGTCCTTCATCGGCAAGTAGCCCATCAGGCCGTCGTTGGTGTCGTGGACTTCCAATGCGCTCGTCACCGGATCCACCATAATATAGCCGATTACGCCGCCCAGGTTCTCCCGGGTGCAGTAGCCTTGCAGGCCGGCGATGAAGGAGCTCATCGTCTTTTCCGGCAGGTTCGGGTCATAGTCGAGCTCGTCCAAATAACTGAAATCCAGGGCCTTTTCCGCGCCATAGGCAAATGCCGAGGGGTGGACGTCGTTCTTGGTCATGCGCGGCGGAGCCGATGCATATTTCGGCTGCGGCTCGCCGGGCTTGAACCGTTCGTCCAATTTCTGAGGACGGTACTGCTTCTCTTCCGGGACGATGGTCCGGGGGCCCATGGCCGGAGCCGGGGGCGGCGTCTGGACGGGTTTCTGGGGCGCGGGTGCGTTCCGACGGGGCTTCGCCGATTTCTGATAGACCGATTTCTGGCCGTTCTCCCGGCCGGATTTGGGCTCGTTCCGGGTGTAGGAGCGGTCGTGGTCGTCGCGGAAGATCAGGAAGAGGGCCACGGCGGCGACGATGAGTATGAGCGCGATGGTCATGATTGACAGGGAAATGATTGTCCGTCAAAGATACGGATTATTTCCTGCCGTGGCAACAAAAAAACCGCCCGATCGGAGGGGCGGTTTCTTGTGAAACGGGCGGGAGCTAGAGTCCCAGCTCCTCGAAGAAGCCTTTCACTCCTTCAGAGGCCGTGTCGATGGCGCTGGGAACCTTGTTGAGGAGGGAGTTGATCTGCTTCAGACCGTCGGCGACGCCGCACTTGAGGGCGGTAGCCGTGTACTTGCCGATGGCGGCGTTGATTTCTTTCTTGTCCTCGTTGGAAAGCTTGTCGTACTTGTCCACATACTGGTTGACGAGCTGCTCGAACTGGGCGTTGGCTTTTTCCCACTGGGCGGGGGTGTAGTCGGCGCCCTTGGCGGCCACCTTGTCGGCCAGCTGGGTGAACTTGCCGGGGAGGGAGAAGGCGCAAGCCGTCATGAGGAGGGCGGCGAGGGCCAGGTAGATGATTTTCTTGATCATAGTACAGTTTTTTAGCGACGGAAGGTCTGCAAAAAGCGTTCCCTCGGCGTAAAAATGGGCGTGGAAAGCGGCATAACTTGTTTTTAAGTCTTTTTTAAGGTCGGTTAATCGCGCATTAAAGAAGGAATAAAGGCGCGCGCGGTAATTTTGAACAAAAAAACGCGCGCCATGAAACGGACCCTCCTGCTTCTCCTCGTCGGACTCCACGCCGCCCTCCTCGGGGCCGGCGTCCGGTTCCCGGGTCGCTTCGCCCCCTCCGAGGGGCTGACGAACCGCCTGGAGAAGCCCTACCGGGACGAGATCTGCCTCAACGGCTCCTGGCAGTTCCAGGCCGGGGCGGAGGACCGGGGGAACTGGGATGCGGTTCGCATCAAGATCCCTTCTCCGTGGAACGTGAACGGCTTCGCCTGGAACGACCTGGAAGGGCCCGACCACCGCGACTTCCCGTCCTATCCGGCCGCTTGGAACAGCGTCCGCGAGGCCTGGATGCAGCGGACGGTCCGGGTTCCGGCCGACTGGGCCGGCGACCGGATCTTCCTGCACTTCGAGGCCGTCGCCGGCAAGGCGCAGGTGTTCGTGAACGGCGAGCAAGTCGCGGAAAACTTCGACCTTTTCCTCCCGTTCGAGGCCGATGTCACCGATGTCGTCCGTCCCGGGGAGGAGGCCGACATCCGCGTGTTCGTCCAGTCCCAGAAGCTGTTCGAGGACCATTCCGGCGTCGGCCGCCGGATCGTCCCGGCCGGGTCGATGTGGGGGTACTACATCGACGGCATCTGGCAGGACGTGTACCTCCAGCGCCGCCCGGCGGTGCGCATCGACGACGTATATATCCACCCCCTGGTATCGGAGGGTCTCCTGGAAATCAAGGTCCGATTACGGAATGACGGCGCCCGGAAAGCTGCCGTCCAACTCGCGGGCCGGGTTGATGGTTGGTTGAACCGTTCTGGTAAAACGGTGCAGGAGGCCCCCGTACCAGCGTGGGAACTGGGCGAGAAGGCGCTGGATGTCCCGGCGGTGAAGCTCTCAGTTCCCGCCGGGGACACCCTGACGCAAACCCTCCGCATCCCGGCGGACCTCAAGACCTGGACCCCGGAGCATCCCGACCTGTACGCCCTCCAGCTCTCGCTGACGCAGGGGAGAAAGACCATCGACAACAAATACGAACGCTTCGGCTGGCGGGAATGGACTCTGAAGGACGGCATGTTGTGCCTGAACGGGGAGCCGTATCCGCTCCGGGGCGATTCCTGGCATTTCATGGGCATCCCGCAGCTCACTCGCCGCTATGCGTGGGCCTGGTACATGGCCATCAAGGGCATGAACGGCAACGCCGTCCGGCCCCATGCGCAGGTCTACCCCCGCTTCTACCTGGACCTGGCCGACGAGATGGGCATCTGCGTCCTGGCGGAGACGGCGAACTGGGCCAGCGACGGTGGTCCCGCCCTGGAGAACCCGCAGTTCTGGGAGCACTCCAAGGACCACCTCCGCCGGATGGTGCTCCGCGACCGGAACCACGCCTCCGTCTTCGGCTGGAGCGTGTCCAACGAGAACAAGCCCGTCATCCTGCACGTCCATCACCGGCCGGACCTGATGCCGCTCCAGGAGCAGGCCTGGCGCGACTGGACGGCCATCGTCCGGGAGAACGACCCGTCCCGGCCCTGGATCTCCTCCGACGGGGAGGAGGACGGCTCCGGCATCCTGCCGGTGACTGTGGGCCACTATGGCGACGCCGGGTCGATGCGCGAATGGAAAGCCATCGGCAAGCCCTGGGGCGTGGGCGAGCACAGCATGGCCTATTACGGCACGCCGGAGGAAGTGTCCCGATACAATGGCGACCGGGCCTACGAGTCCGCCGAAGGGCGGATGGAAGGCCTCGCCTACGAGTGCTATCACCTGATCAAGTCCATGCGGGAGGCCGGCGCCTCCTACAGCACGGTCTTCAATATGGCGTGGTACGCCCTGAAACCCCTTCCGCTGGGGAAGAAGGACCTCACCACGGCCCCTACGCTGGAGGACGGCATCTTCTTCGGCCCGTACGAGGAAGGGGTCCCGGGCGTCCAGCCGGAGCGGCTGGGCCCCTACGGGACCACCTTCAACCCTGGCTACGACCCGGCCCTCCCGATGTGGGACCCGTGGCCGCTGTACGACGCGATGCGGGCGGCGAACGCCCCCGAAGGCGCCGCCTGGTGCCGCTGGGAAGAACAAGACAAGGCAAATCATAAGGTTAAGTTGGTTGATAACGCTGTTCCGGAGCCCTATCAGAGTGTGGTATTGTACGGGGCTCCGGACGGGCGTGCGGGGCGGATTCTGCGCTCGCAGGGCGTCGTCCTGTCGGACAAGCCGAAAGGACGGACGCTGTCCGTTGTGGACGCCGCTTCCGGCGCGCTCCCGCCCGCTGACGGCTCCGATGTCTGGTACTGGGGCGTGACCCCGGAAACCGCCGCCGCGTACGGCCTGGACATCGTCCTCACCCCGCTCCGCCGTTCCTCTTTCCTGCCCGCGCAGCGTTCCTGGACGCGGGGCTTGACCAATGCCGATTTCTATTTCTGCGAAGTGCAGCGGCAGGATGCCGCGAAATATACCCTCTCCGGCCCGTTCGTGGAGGAGGGAGAAGTGCTCGTGGAGGCGTGCCGGACCGACTGGCGCCGCTGGAACAAGCGGGCGGAGGAGATGAAAACCGCCTCCCTGCTGCGCAGCGAATACGAGTGCACGGCGCCGCTCCCGGTCTTCGTGAAGAACGGGAACCGCTATGTGAGCACCCTGGACGACTTCCTGTCCTCCGAAAAAGGATGGAACACCCTGCATAAACTGCTGCTGAACGCCGGTATACCCTGCACCGACGTCGCCCCGGCGGACTTCGGCCGGTTCGACGACGGCATCTACCAGCCCGGCATCCTGACCCGACCCGTCAATTAGACCGCCTATGAAACGATTGACCCTGACCCTGCTTGCCCTCGCCGCCGCCCTGGCCCTCCAGGCCCAGGTGCGGGTGACTTTCGTGGGCGCCAGCATCACCGAGGGCGCCGGCACGGCCCGCCCGGCCGCGGAATCCTATCCCGCCCAGGCGCAGGTCCTGCTCGGAGACGCCTGGCACATCGAGAATTACGGCGTGAGCGCCTGCACGATGCTCCGCCACGGCGACTTCCCCTATTGGACGAAAGGCCGGCTGGGCGAAGCCCTCGCCAGCCGCCCGGACATCGTCTTCATCGACCTCGGCGGCAACGACAGCAAGCCACAGAATGCGGTGTTCATCGACAAGGAGTTCGCGGACGACGCCGAGAGCCTGGTGCGGATCTTCCAGTCCCTGCCGACGCATCCCCGCGTCGTTCTGGTCACGCCCACCTGGTTCTCCCGCGGTTCCTACGGCATCTCCGACAAGGTGTCGCAGGAGCAGGTGTGTCCCGCCTTGTACGAGGCGGCGAAGCGCACCGGCGCGGAGGTCCTGGACCTGTATCCGGTCCTGCAGGACGCCCCGCAGACGCTCGTCGGCGACGGCATCCATCCCGACACGGCCGGCGCCCGCCTCCTTGCGGAGAAGGTGGCCTGGTACCTGAAGGCCTACCCGGAGAAGCCGGCGGAGTTCATGACCATCGACGGGATGGCGGACAATCCCTTCATCACGCATCTGTACATGGCCGACCCTTCCGCCCACGTCTGGGCCGACGGCCGCCTGTATGTGTACGCCTCCCACGACATCGACCCGCCGCGGGGCTGCGACCTGATGGACCAGTACCATGTGTTCTCCACGGACGACATGATCCATTGGACCGACCACGGTGAGATCCTGCGGGCGGACGACGTGCCCTGGGGTCGCAAGGAAGGCGGCTTCATGTGGGCGCCGGACGCCGCCTACCGCAACGGCAAGTACTATTTCTACTTCCCGCACCCGTCCGGGACGCATACCGGTTCCACCTGGAAGATCGGGGTCGCCACCTCCGACAAGCCCGCTTCGGACTTCCAGGTGGGCGGTTACATCAAAGGAATGACCTCGCACATCGACCCGTGCGTCTTTGTCGATGACGACGGAAAAGCGTATATTTACAATGGCGGGGGCGGCGAATGCTACGGCGCCCGCCTGAAGAAGAACATGACGCAGCTCGCTTCCAAGCCCCAGCCGATGGAAGGCCTCGTGGACTTCCACGAGGGCACCTGGGTCCACAAATACAACGGCAAGTACTACCTGTCCTATCCGGACAACTATATCGACGCGAACGGCAAGCAGTACAACCGGATGCATTATGCGATGTCCGACAGCCCGCTGGGCCCCTGGGAGTACAAGGGCATATTCCTGGACGCGACCGACTGCGACACCTCCCACGGCAGCATCGTGGAGTTCAAGGGCCAATGGTACCTGTTCTACCACGGCTGCCAGCTCTCCCAGATGGGCAATCTCCGCTCCATCTGCGTGGACCGGCTCTATTACAATGAGGACGGAACCATCCGCAAGGTCCACCAGCGCCACCACAGTTATCTCCCCCGCAAATAAACCGTGCCTATGAAAAAGATATCGGCTCTGCTGCTTTGCGCCGCCCTGTTCGCCGGCTGTTCCCAGAATGGCCCCAAGGACCCCGTGGACTATGTGAACCCGTACATCGGCAACATCAGCCACCTGCTGGTCCCGACCTTCCCGACCGTGCAGCTTCCCAACTCGATGCTGCGGGTGTATCCCGAGCGCGCGGACTACACGTCCGAGTATGTCAACGGCCTGCCGGTCATCGTGACGAACCACCGGGAGCGGTCGGCCTTCAAGCTGTCCGTGACGACGGGGGAGACGCTCCGTCCGGTGATTCCGGTCACCTACGACAATGAGCACCTGACCCCTTACGGGTTCGGCATCGACCTGGAAGACGGGGCGATCCACGCCGATTACGCCGTCTCGCACCAGAGCGCCGTGTACCGGATCCGGTTCAAGGAAGGGCGCGGGACGCTCCTGCTGACCTCTTTGAACGGGGCCGTGAGCCTGGCGGAAGGGGTTTTCGCCGGTTATCAGGTCGTGGACGGGGAGACGAAGGTGTACGTGTATATGGAAGTGCAGGAGAAACCCGTAAAGGAGGGATATCTCAGTCACGGCCAGCTGTTGGACGGCAAGTCCGACAGCGGCCGGAACGCCTGCGTGGCGATGGTTTTCGATGCCCCGGAGGTCCACCTCCGCTATGGCGTCTCCTTCATCAGCCAAGCGCAGGCGGCGGCGAACCTGCACCGGGAAATCGACACCTTTGACGTGGAGAAAGTGGCCGCCGAAGGCCGCAAGGTCTGGAACAAGACCCTCGGCCGGATGGAGATCCGTGGCGGGAACGAGACGGAAAAGACCGTGTTCTACACCTCCTACTACCGGACCTTCGAGCGTCCGGTGTGCCTGAGCGAGGACGGCCGCTACTGGAGCGCCTTCGACAACCAGGTCCACGAGGACGGCGGCACGCCGTTCTACACGGACGACTGGATCTGGGACACCTACCGCGCCGCGCACCCGCTGCGCGTGGTGATGAACCCTTCCCTGGAGGAGGACATCCTCGCCTCCTTCGTCCGGATGGCGGAGCAGACCGGGAACGACTGGGCGCCGACCTTCCCGGAGGTGACCGGCGATTCCCGCCGGATGAACTCGAACCATACGGTGGCGACCTTCGCCGACGCCATCGTCAAGGGCCTGGACGTGGACAAGCAAAGGGCTTTTGAAATCTGCCGGAAGGCGCTGCTGGAGAAGACCTTGGCCCCTTGGTGCGGGAATCCGGCGGGCTGGATCGACCAGTTCTTCTGGCACAACGGCTACATCCCGGCGCTCCGGCCGGGCGAGCCGGAGACGGACCCCAACGTCCATTCCTTCGAGAAGCGTCAGCCGGTGGCCGTCACCCTGGGCACCGCCTATGATTCCTGGTGCATGAGCGTGATCGCCGATGCGGTAAAGCAGTACCCGGAAGGCGTCGCTTTCCGCAAGGCCTCGCAGTTCTACCGCAACCTGTACAACGGGACGACGGGCTTCTTCCACCCTAGGGACAAGGACGGGAACTTCATCGAGCCGCTGGACTACAGCTTCTCCGGCGGGATGGGCGCCCGCGAGTACTACGGCGAGAACAACGCCTGGGTGTACCGCTGGGACGTCCAGCAGGACATTCCCGGCCTGATCACCCTGATGGGCGGCCCCGACGCCTTCATCAAGAAGCTGGACGAGACCTTTTCCACGCCGCTGGGGCGGTCCAAGTATGAATTCTACGCGATGCTGCCGGACCATACCGGCAACGTGGGCCAGTTCTCGATGGCCAACGAGCCCTCGCTCCACATCCCTTACCTGTATGACTACGCGGGCGCGCCGTGGAAGACGCAGAAGCGGATCCGCCAGCTGCTCCGCACCTGGTTCCGGGACGACCTGATGGGCGTTCCCGGCGACGAGGACGGCGGCGGGATGACCTCCTTCGTGGTCTGGTCCTGCCTGGGCCTGTATCCGGTCACGCCCGGATCGGCCGAATATGCCATCGGCAGTCCGGTCTTCCCGGAGGCCAAGGTGCATCTTCCCGGCGGGAAGACCTTCGAGATCGTCGCCAAGGGCGCATCCGAGGACAATAAATACATCCAGTCCGCCACTTTGAACGGGGAGCCGCTTACGCGGCCCTTCCTGAGCCACGACGAAGTGGTCAAGGGCGGAAAACTGGTGTTCGTGATGGGCGACCAGCCCAACAAAGACTGGGGAATATGAGAAACTGTCTGTTTGTCGCTGCCGCGGCGGCCCTGCTGCTGAGCAGCTGCACCGGGCCGGTCCGCAAGACGGCCCACGGGTTCCGGACCGACGGGCCCGCCGCCCGTTTCGAAGTCGTCTGCTATGCTCCGGACATCATCCAGGTGGTGAAAGCCCCCTTGTACGGCGAAGTGGACACCGCGCCGACGGCCTCGGTTTCGATGAAGCCCGGGAAGGTCCGTTTCGACCTGGAAACCCTGGACGGCGGAATCGTCCGCCTGACGACCGAGTCGCTCCGGGTGGACCTGGATCCGGTGAAGGCCGTCTATTCCTTCTACCGTCCGGACGGGACGCTGCTGCTGCAGGAGCAGCCGGAGGCGGTCTCCCACGAGGAGATCTACCAGGGCTTCCTGCTGGAGCCGGGCGAGGCCGTCTACGGCCTGGGCCAGCACCGGGGCGGCGGCCTGGACCAGCGGCGGAAGAACTACCACCTGGAGAATGTCAATATGGAGATCGCCATCCCGCTCTTCCATTCCGTGAAGGGATACGCCGTCTATTGGGACAATTATTCCCCGACAGAGTTCCGGAGTGGCGAGGAGGGGGTGTCCTTCTCGTCGGAGGCCGGGAAGAACTGCTCGTATTTCTTCCTGGGCGGCGGCAGCGGCGACGCCGTGGTGCGGAACATCCGCGCCCTGACCGGCCGGGTGCCGATGAACCCGCTCTGGCAGTACGGCTTCCTGCAGTCCAAGGAACGCTATGGCTCGGCGGAGGAACTGGTCTCCGTTGTCAAGAAATACCGGGAGCTCCAGGTGCCCCTGGACGGCATCGTCCAGGACTGGCAGTACTGGGGGGACAACGCCCATTGGAACGCCGTGGAGTTCCTGAATCCGGCCTATCCGGACCCGAAGGGGATGATGGACGAAATCCATGGGCTCCACGCCCACGCCCTCATTTCCGTGTGGCCGTCCTTCGGCCCGGAATCAAACATTTTCCAGGAACTGCAGGCGGAGAACCTGCTGCTGGGCCAGAGCACGTTCCCGCAGGGGAACGGGGTCCGGGTCTACGACCCCTGGAACCCCCGCGCCCGGGAGATCTTCTGGAACTATATGGAAAAGAACCTCTGGTCGGCCGGGGTCGACGGCTGGTGGCTGGACGCCACGGAGCCGGAGCACCAGCCGGTCCGTCCGGAGGACTACGACTATCGTTCCCCGGAAGGGACTTACCGCGAAATGCGGAATTCCTTCCCGCTGTATTCTGTGGGCGGTGTGTATGACCACCAGCGGGCGCTGACGTCCGACCGCCGCGTCTCCATCCTCACCCGTTCGGCCACGGCGGGCCTGCAGCGCTACGGCGCGCACGTCTGGTCCGGCGACCTGGAGTCCACTTGGACCTCCCTGAAGGAACAGGTCCAGGAGGCGCTGAATTTGTCCCTGTGCGGCATTCCTTTCTGGAACGCGGACATCGGCGGTTTCTTCGCCGGGTCCTGGCCGGGCGGGTACGAAAATCCGGGATTTCGGCAGCTGTACGGCCGCTGGATGCAGTTCGCGGCCTTCACGGGGATGATGCGTTCGCACGGGACGAACACCCCGCGGGAGATCTTCCGGTTCGGCGGTCCCGGCGACCCGGACTTCGACCTGCAGGAGAAATACATCCGGCTGCGCTACCGGCTGCTGCCCTATACCTACAGCGCCGTCGCGGCCGTGACGCGGGAGGACGCTTCCCTGATGCGGGCCCTGTTCCTGGACTATCCGCAGGACAAGCGGACCTGGGACGAGGACACGGAGTTCCTGTACGGGAAGTCCATCCTGGTCGCCCCGGTGTCCACGGAGGACGACACCCGGAGCGTCTATCTCCCGGAAGGGGAGTGGATCGGCTTCTGGGACGGCGTGCGCCTGAACGGCGGGGTGAGTTTCAACCGGACGTTCGCCCGGGACGAACTGCCCCTGTATGTGAAGGCCGGCGCGGTCCTGCCCGTCGGCCCGGAAGTCCAGTATGCGGCCGAAAAGCCCTGGGACAACCTGCAGATCCGGGTTTATACGGGTGCCGACGGCACCTTCACTCTCTACGAGGACGAGGGGGACGGCTACGGCTACGAGCAAGGTGCCTGCTCCACCATCGCGTTCGACTGGAACGATGCGGACGGCGTCCTGACCATCGGCCCGCGCCAGGGGGCGTATCCGGGGATGGTCGCCGAACGCACGTTCCGGATCGTCGTCGTCCGTCCGGGCGCCGGCACTGGCCTGGACAACACCTCCTGCGACCGGGAAGTCCGGTACGCCGGGGAGAAAGTCTCCGTCGACATGAACTGACACCCTTAAAAAAACATTAAAACGACATCTTAAGGGCCGGATTAAGCACGCGTTCCGCGCGTTTTTAAGGGTACGCGCGCATATTTGTGACCGGACATTGAGCCAGCAAAACAAAACAACAAACCAATCACATAATCTTTTTCAACATGAAAAAACACCTCATCAGCGCGCTCCTCATCGGAGCCATGGTCGTTCCCGCCTTCGTCGCCTGCGACAACAAGGGGCTTGACGACCTTACCCGTCGGGTAGAAGTCTTGGAAGGTGCCTGGCACCAGACCCAGAAGGACCTCCAGAATGCGGTCGTGACGGGCCTCACCGTCACCAGCGCCAACCAGGCCGACGGCGTGTGGACCATCGTCCTGAGCGACGGCAAGACCATCGTCATCGACACCAAGGGCGGTGGCGGCGCCGCCGTTTCCGTCGAGGAGACGGCCGATGCGTTCATCATCACCGTGAACAGCACCTCCTACACCATCCCGAAGGTTTCCTCCGCGGCCATCAACTCCATCGTCTATGTCCCGGAATACACCGACCAAATCGTCTTCCTCGGGGAAGAGGGCGCCGTGGTCAATTTCCTCGCCACGCCTTCCTTCAACGCCTCCGAGGCGACCTTCGACATCGCGGACGCGCGTGAGGCGAAGACCCGCGCCGGCGCCGGCCTCTTCAAGGTGGAGTCCGCCACGAACGACGGCGACCTCATCAAGGTGAACCTGAAGGCCCTCGCCGCCGAGTCCAACAAGGATTACACCGTCGCCCTGAAAGTGGAACTCAAGGGCACCGCGATCAGCTCCAACTACTTCATCGTCCACGTGGGCGAGAACAGCTTCGAGCCCGAGGCCCTCGAGACCCCGCACTTCATCGACGAGGTGACCGCCGCCGAGGTGGGTGACAGCTATCGCGCCCAGCTCCCGGACGCCAAGGCCGACTTCCTGGGCACCTTCAATTTCAAGGACCTCTACAAGGACCTCCCCGCCGGCACCGTGACCTTCGAACTCGCTCCGGCCGAGCTCCAGAACGGCCAGGTGGCCTCCCGCTACGACCTGTTCAGGAACTGTCTCGCCGCTGACGGCACCTGGACGATGAACACCCGTCCGGGCACCAGCTGCTACGATCCTGAAAAGGATGGCATCTATGTCTACTGCAAGGTCAACGACCAGATCAAGAACAAGGTCTTCTGGACCATCAACGACCCGATCCGCACGGGCCTCGCCTCCTTCGGCCGCGACGACGACGCCACCTACGGCGACATCCACTACAGCCCCGACTTCCCGGAGGCCCAGCATATGGAGTACCGCACGATGGTGCCCGCGGGCGCCAACCGCATCTCCTTCATCGACCTGTGGATGAAGGCCACTCCGGGCGAGGAGAACGACTACCTCTGGTTCCAGCACGGCGACGCCCCGAAGGCGATCCAGTGGATCCAGAATCTGTCCATCACCGTCAGCGAGCCCGGCGACATCGTCTACTCCGACGGTTCCAAGCTCGAACTCGGCGAACTCGGCCAGAAGCTCGCCCGCCACAGCCGCGGCATCTGGCTCCAGAGCACGCAGCCTTCCATCGTCTCCTCCCAGCGTGACAACCTCACCCAGGAGCAGAAGGATGCCGTGAAGGCCGCCTACGGCGTGGAGTGCAACGGTGAAATCATCGGCGGCTGGGACGGCAACGCCTTCGACGCGGCCGGCACCCTCGACTTCGGCTTCGACGAGCCCGCCTGCTGCTTCACCACCGGCGCCAACTACACCGGTACCGGCTTCCGTTTCGGCGTCGGCCTCCGCTACGAGTACGACTACGGCCAGATCCGCATCGGCGGCTGGCACACCGCGTACGTCTTCTTCAACCGCCGCCTCGCTCCGGACGGCGCCGTCGACCCGTCCCCTCGGTAGTATCTGAATGATTGTTCCAACCTGTTCCATTCAGTCACTTTAAACCGATCTTATGAAATTGAAACTTTCACATATTATCCTGACCGTGCTGACGGCGTTCCTGACGCTGTCCCTGTCCGCCCAGGACCGTACCGTGAGGGGTACGGTCCGGGACGGGGGCGGCGAACCGCTCGTCGGCGCCAGCGTCATCGTGCAGGGTACCACCCGCGGCACGATGACCGACGCGGCCGGACGCTTCGAGATCGCCGCCTCCACGCGGGACCATCTCGTGGTCTCCTTCATCGGCTACACCGATGAGGTGGTGTCCGCCGCGCAGACTCCCATCGACGTCGTCCTCCGCGACGATGCCAATTTCCTGGAAGAGACGGTCGTCGTCGGTTACGGTGTCCAGAAGAAGGCCACCCTCACCGGTGCGGTTTCGGCCGTCACCAACAAGGAGATGGTCATCACCAAGAACGAGAACGTCGTGAACATGCTGTCCGGCAAGGTCGCCGGCGTCCGCATCTCCCAGCGCTCCGCGCAGCCGGGCGAGTTCGACAACGCGATCGACATCCGCGGCATGGGCACCCCGCTGTTCGTGGTGGACGGCATTCCGCGCGACCAGGCCTACTTCTCCCGCATGGACGCCAATGAAATCGAGTCCGTGTCCGTGCTGAAGGACGCCTCCGCCGCCATCTACGGCGTGCGGGCCGCGAACGGCGTCATCCTCGTGACCACCCGCAAGGGCTCCGGCGACGACGGCAAGTTCGACATCGACCTGTCGATGAACTACGGCTGGCAGACCTTCCTGTATGTCCCGAACACGGTGGACGCCGCTTCCCACATGATGCTCATCAACGAGAAGAACTACAACGGGTTCAACGGCAACTATCCGAACCGGGGCTTGGGCATCTACGCCTGGGACACCATCATGTCCTACAGCGACGGCACCCGCAAGAGCACCATCTGGAGTGACGAGCTGTTCAAGAACAACGTCCCGCAGAGCCAGTACAACCTGTCCGTCAACGGCGGTTCGGAGAAGATCAAGTACTTCTTCAACCTCGGTTACATGGACATGATGGGCTCCTACCGCAGCGGTTCCCTGAACTACCACCGCTGGAACTTCCGTTCCAACGTCGATGCAAAGATCACCGACCGCCTGCGCGCCAATGTCGCCCTGTCCGGCTACATGGACGAGAAGAACCAGCCGTTCACGACCATCTGGGCCGTGTACAAGAAGGCGTGGACCTACCGTCCCACCTCCGAGGCCTGGATCGACGGGAACCACGAGCTGCCGAGCTTCGACGACCAGATGCTCGAGTCCGAGAACCCGGTCGCCGCGACCGACAGCCGTTTCTCCGGCTTCCGCCAGGAGAAGCGGAACAACCTGAACGCCGCGATGACCCTCACCTATGACATCCCGTATGTCGACGGCCTGAGCCTCCGCGCCTTCTACAGCTACGACTACTACACCACCAACAACACGGAGTACCAGCGGACCTACTACCTGTTCTCCAAGAACGCGGACGGCTCCCTGAACAAGTTCATCCGCAACGGCGGTGACGATTCCTACGTGCAGCGCTCCACCGACCCGAACAGCGGCCAGGTGATGCAACTGTCCGTCAACTACGACCACACCTTCGCGAAGGCGCACCACGTCGCGCTGATGGGGATGTACGAGCAGTCCTACAACGAGTGGGACAACTTCTACGCCCGCCGCACGATGATGCTGGACAAGCCGTACCTGTTCTCCGGCGAAGAGGAGAACCAGGTGGGCAAGTCCAACGGCCTGGGCGACATGTCCCGCCGGGCGTGGATCGGCCATCTGAACTACGACTACAAGGGCAAGTACCTGCTGGACGCCGCCATCCGTCACGACGCTTCCTCCCGCTTCCCGGCCGCGAGCCGCTGGGGCTGGTTCCCGTCGGTTTCCGTGGGCTGGCGCATCAGCGAGGAGGGCTTCATCAAGAACAACCTCCCGTGGGTCACCAACCTGAAGTTCCGCGCGTCCTGGGGTAAGCTCGGTGACGACGGCTCCGCCGGTACCTACCCGTCCATCTACACGGGCTACAACCTGCAGGGCAACAAAGCGTGGGTCTACAACGGCACGGTCGTGACCGGTGTCGACGCCGCCGCGATCCCGAACCCGAACCTCACCTGGTACACCGCCACCACCAAGAACCTGGGTCTGGACTTCAACTTCTGGAACCAGAAGCTGGGCGGTACCTTCGAGGTGTTCCAGCGCAACCGCGACGGCCTGCTCGCGACGTCCTCCGTCGTGCTTCCGGGCACTGTGGGCGCCTCCATGCCGCAGGAGAACATCGAAAGCGACATCACCTTCGGCTACGAGTTCCAGCTGAGCCACCGCAACCGCGTGGGCGAAGTCGGCTACTACGTCACGGGCTTCATGTCCGCCGCCAAGAACCGCTGGAACTACCACCTGGACTCCCAGGCGGGCAACTCCATGGAGAACTGGCGCCGCGGCGCGGTCTCCGGCCGTAACAAGGACATCTGGTTCTCCATCCCGGAGGCCGGACGCTTCACCACCTACGACGAGATCCAGAACCACCCGACCACCGGCACCAACTACGGCACCGGCACCCTCCCGGGCGACTACTACTACGAGGACTGGAACGGCGACGGCGTGGTGGACGGCAACGACTCCCACCCGGTGGCCACCTACAACCTCCCGGTGTTCAACTACGGTATCACCCTCGGCGCGGACTGGAAGGGCTTCGACCTTTCGATGAACTGGGCCGGTTCCGCCGGCGTGTACAGCGAATACGGCGAAGTGTTCGGCGAAGTGGGCCCGTTCAACGGCGGCGCCGTCCTGGACATGTACCTGGACCGCTGGCACACCGTGAACCAGTGGGACGACCCGTGGAACCCCCACACCCAGTGGGTTGCGGGTTACTATCCCGCCACGAGCCACAGCTTCACCACCGGAACGACGGGCATCAAGGACATGTCCTACCTCCGTCTGAAGTCCCTGGAGCTGGGTTACACGCTCCCGTACAAGTGGACCCGCGTGGTGAACGTCAAGAGCCTCCGCGTCTATGTGAGCGGCTACAACCTCCTCACCTTCTGCAAGGACAAGTATATGGACCCGGAGCGTCCGGGCACCAACGGCGGCGCGGCCAACGGCAACGTGGTGCTGAACTACAACTACCCCGTGAACCGGACCGTCAACGTGGGCGCCTCCCTCAAATTCTAAAGACAGCGTAAGATGAAAGCAACCTTTAAAACCATTCTTTTTGCGGCGGCCCTCCTCCTGGGTGCGGTCTCCTGCAACCGGCTCGACCTCGAGCCCAAGGGCATGCTGGATGACGGAACGCTGTTCAGTTCCGAATTCGGTGTCCGCAAGTATCTTTCGGGTCTGTACAACGACCTGCCCATCGAGGATTTCTGCTACAAATATGCCGATAACGACAAGGGCTACTCCACGATGAACGCCGGCGGCTATCACCGGGGCAATGTCTGGGAGGCCCTGAAGGGCTACGGCTCCACCATCTGCTACGAGACCACGGGCCGCGGCAACGGCGACACCGCCGGGCAGTGGGGCTACTGGCCCTACGACCGCGTCCGCGAGATCAACGTGATGATCGACAAGCTTCCCGAGTATCAGGACGCCTGGACGGCCGACCGCTATGAGGAGCTGATGGCCGAGGCCCGGTTCATCCGCGCATACTTCTATTTCGCGATGGCCAAGCGTTACGGCGGCGTTCCGATCGTGGACAAGGTCCAGGATCCGACCGCGCCGATGGAGGAGCTGCAGGTCACCCGCGCCACCGAGTACGACACCTGGAAGTTCATCTACGAGGACCTCAAGTTCGCGATGGACAACGGCGCCTCCGACAAGTCCGAGGTGTACCGGGGCAACCGCTATTCCGCCGCGGCCCTGATGGCCAAGGCGATGCTCTGGGCGGGCTGCGTGGCGAAGTACAACCAGTACACGGGCATCACCGGCCCCGCGACCGACGCGGGCCTGATGGGCATGGACCCGGCCGATGCGAAGGAGTTCTTCCAGTACGCCTACGACGCTTGCAAGTTCCTGCACGACGCGGGCTTCAAGCTCCACACCGGCGCCGACAAGGAGAAGGCCTATACCGAGATCTTCATCGAGGACCTCGCCGGCGAAGAGGACATCTTCGTCAAGACCTTCGGCACCCCGAACACCGTGGTTCCGTGGAACTCCTCCCTGTACAGCTCCTATGACGACATGGTGCTCCCGAAGGGAACCGGCATGGCCCAGAGCGTGGGTGCCGCCATCCACGCCACTTGGGACCTCGTGAGCCTGTACGAGACCCCGGCCATCGTCGACGCCGACGGCTATCCCGTCCGCTTCGACTCCTACGACGACTTCTGGAACACCGACGAGATGGAGCCGCGCTGCCGCGCGAACTTCTTCTTCTCCGGCATGGTGGAGCCCGTCTCCGGCACCAAGCTGGACATCCAGCAGGGCGTGTTCACCACCCTCGCCGCCAAGGCGGCCGACCTGACCCCGGAGGACAACAACTTCGTGGCGCCGAACTGCATCAAGCTCCAGGACCCGGGCAAGACCCAGGACGTGGGCGGCTTCGGCAACGTGAAGATCACCGGTGTCAACGGCATCAAGCGCAACGGCGACGAAGGCTTCTCCACCACCGGCATCTTCGTCCGCAAGTACATGAACTACAAGGCCGATCCCGCCACGCGGCAGCTCCACCAGAGCACCCAGAGCTGGAAGGTCTTCCGCTATGGCGAGATCCTGATGGACTGGGCCGAGGCCGCGTATGAGCTGGGCCTCGAGACCGGGAACGACGCCCTCAAGGCCGAGGCCTTCGAGCACGTGAACGAGATCCGTGCCCGCGCCGGCGCCCACCCGCATGAGATGGTGGCCTCTCCGGCCGACATCGGCGAGGAACTCTACGGCTTCCCGCTGGACGAGAACCTCCAGTACATCCGTGACGAGCGCCGCCGCGAACTCTGCATCGAGAACCAGGGAGAGTGGGACCAGCGCCGCTGGCGCACCGCCCACAGCATCCTCGCGTCCAACTACTGGCCGCGCACCCTGATGCCGTACAAGGTCCTCAACGAGGACAAGTACATCTTCCTCAACGAAGTGGAGGTCTATGGCCGCCGCCTGTCCTTCGACAAGCGCAACTACTACGAGGCCATCCCGGGCGGCGAGATCAACAAGAATCCCAAGCTCGTGCGCAACGACGGTTATTGATTTAACATCTGAATGAGTATGAAGCATTTATTTCCTATACTGCTCGCCTGCGCGGTGCTGCTGGGACCGGTCTCCTGCATGAAGATCGACAACTTCGAGGCCCCGTCCGCGAAAATCCAGGGCAAGATCATCGACAGGACCACCGGTCAGCCGATGCTCCTGGACCAGGGTGTGAGCCACATCCGCATCTGGGAGATGAGCTATTCGGAGCATCCCAACCCGCAGGACCTGGCCATCAAGGAAGACGGTACCTACTACAACGACAAGCTGTTCTCCGGCACCTATGACATGCTGCCCCGCGACGGCGCCTGGTGGCCGTGCGACACCACGTACAACGTGGCGATCGGCAAGGCCGGCACCGTCCAGGACTTCGAGGTGATCCCGTACCTGCACGTGGTCGATTTCGAAGCGACGCTCGAAGGCACCGAACTCACCATGACCTGCCGCCTGCAGGCCCCGGTGACGGACGGCCTCCCGCAGATCCGCGAAATCCGCCCGTTCATCAACAACAACATCCACTGCGGTCCCGGCAACCACATCGACTACTACTACAACGATGCGAACCGGATCAACCTCCGCAAGATGTGGCCGGCGATCGGCGATGCCGACGGCAACCAGACCGTGGCGCCGTACAGCCTCAAGATCCAGCTGAAGGCCGGCTACACCTACTGGGTGCGGATGGGCGTGCAGGTGAATGACACCTACACCAGCTGGAACCTCTCCGAAGTCAAGAAAATCGTCGTTCCCGAATGATGAGAAAACTCCTTTACACCGCCCTTGCGCTCGTGGTCGCCTTCTCCTGCCAGAAGCCGGAGGAGGTGATCCCGGGGCGGGTGGAACCCGACAAGCCGGATCCGAAGCCGGGAGAGTCGGAGTATGCCGACCCGGGCGTGGAACCCCACAAGGACGGGCAGCCGTACGACACGTACCGCGGCCTCGTGATGGCGGGCTACCAGGGCTGGTTCGGCACGCCGGGCGACGGGTCGCCGATGACGGCGGTCCCGAACCAGGGCTGGTACCACTACCGCGAAAGCGAGCAGTTCCGCCCCGGCGTCCTCCGCAACTCCATCGACTTCTGGCCGGACATGTCCGAGTACACGAAAAAGTACGTGGTGGGCGACGGCGACGCGACCGGCTACAGCTCTCCTTTCATCCTTCCCGACGGCTCGCACGCCACGGTGTTCAGCTCCTATGACGAGTCCACGGTGCTCACGCACTTCAAGTGGATGAAGCAGTACGGACTGGACGGCGTGTTCATGCAGCGGTTCGTGGGCGAAATCCAGGATGCGAAGCACAAGGACCATTTCGACACCGTGCTCAAGCACGCGATGAAGGGCTCCAACGAGTACGGCCGCGCCATCGCCGTGATGTACGACATGGGCGGTACGACCAACGAGAACATGGCCAAGAGCATGGTCGCAGACGCCCAGAAGCTGATGGACCAGTACCACCTCAAGGACCGCAGCACCCAGAAGTACTACCTGTACGAGAACGGGAAGCCGCTGCTGGCCCTCTGGGGATTCGGTTTCAACGACAACAACCTGCCCAAGCCCTCGTTCATCGAGCCGTACATCGAGCAGCTCCAGGCCCAGGGCTGGGCCATCATGCTGGGCTGCCCGGGTTACTGGCGGGCCGGCGGCAACGACGCCCTGAGCGGGACCGAGCACCGCAAGATGATCGAGATCATCAAGAAGTGCGACGCCTTCATTCCCTGGTACGTGGGCCGTTACGGCAACGACAACTTCGAAAGCAACGAGTGGCTGTCCCGGATCAAGGACGACATCGCCGAGGCGAAGAAGTACTCCACCGACGGTCACGTCGTGGTGTACGCCCCGCACGTGTTCCCGGGCGGCAGCGACCGCAACATGCATCCGAACAACGGCTATCCCGACGGCGATGCCACCAACACGGGCTTCCGCTTCGGTGGCAAGTTCTACTGGAAGCAGTTCTACCGCGACATCAAGGCGGGCGCCCAGGCGATCTACGTGGGCATGTTCGACGAAATCGACGAAGGCACTGCCATCTTCAAGCAGATGCACGTGTCCGAGGTCCCGTCCAACGTCCCGTACAAGAAGGCCAATGTCCCCACCGGATACGGGTACGCCTCCGACGACGACTACTGGGTGACCAGCTACACGAACGGAAACTACCGGATGAACTCCTCGGAGCAGACCGGGGACGGCATTCGCTGGAGCAGGAAGACCTCCGACCTGGACATCCGCTTCCAGGGCATCGACGACAACCTCTCCACCGACTGGTACCTGTTCCTGACCGGCGAGGCGGCGAAGATGCTCCGCGGCGAAGTCAAGATGACCCCGACCATGCCGTCCAAATAAGCAAGAACCAAGATGAAAACCATACGACTCCTGACCATATTGGCCGCCTGCGTGACGGCGCTCTCCTGCGGGTGCGACAAGACCCCCGCCGCCGAGGAGGTCGTCGAGCTCCAGATGCCGGGCAACCCTTTCATCACCGAGCTCTACCTGGCCGACCCTTCCGCCCATGTGTGGGATGACGGCCGCCTGTATGTCTATCCGTCCCATGATGTCGCCCCGCCCCGCGGCTGCGACTTGATGGACGGCTACCACGTGTTCTCCACCACCGACATGGTCAACTGGACCGACCACGGCGAGTTCCTGCATTCCCGCGACGTGGAATGGGGACGGCCCGAAGGCGGTTTCATGTGGGCCCCGGACGCGGCGTACCGGAACGGGAAGTACTACTACTATTTCCCGCACCCGAGCGGCACGGACTGGAACAACACCTGGAAGGTGGGCGTGGGCGTGTCCGACAAGCCCACGATGGAAAACCTGAAGCTCCTCGGCTATCTCGAGGGCCTCGGCGACGCGTTCTCGATGATCGACCCTTGCGTGTTCACCGACGATGACGGGCAGGCCTACTTCTACTACGGAGGCGGCGGCCGGATGATCGGCGTGAAGCTCAAGGACAACATGACCGAGATCGACGGCGAGCCCGTGCCGATGAAGGGGATGAAGGACTACCACGAAGGTCCGTGGGTGTTCAAGAACAACGGCAAGTACTACCTGATGTATGCCGACAACCACCAGGAACCCGGCCTCGGGGGACGGAACCAGCTTCGCTACTGCTGGAGCGACTCCCCGCTCGGCCCCTGGGAGTACAAGGGCATCATCCTGAAGCCCACCGACTGCGACACCTCCCACGGCAGCATCGTGAAGTACAAGGGCCAGTGGTACCTGTTCTATCACAACTGCAACATCTCCCACATGGGGAACCTCCGTTCCATCTGCGTGGACAAGCTGTATTTCAACGAAGACGGCACCATCCGCGAGGTCGTCCAGACCTTCGCGAAATGAGACGCCTGCTGACTGTACTGATCCTGACCGCCGCTACGGTCTCTGCCTTCGCGCAGGGGCCGTATCGGTCTTCTATCACCTACGACTCCTACGAAGGGCTCGTGATGGCGGGGTACCAGGGATGGTTCAACACGCCCGGCGACGGGGCCGGCCGGAACTGGCACCACTACGAGAAGGGCAAGCGTTTCGAGCCGGGCTGGTGCACCATCGACCTGTGGCCGGAGGTGGACGAGTATCCGCAGCTGTACGAGACGGCCTTCCGCTTCGAGGACGGCACGCCCGCGTTCGTCCCGTCCCCGTATGACAAGAGTACGGTCGACGTCCACTTCCGCTGGATGCAGGAGTATGGCCTGGACGGCGTGTTCCTCCAGCGGTTCATCGCGGAGATCGCCAATTCCTCCGGGAAGAAGCATTTCAACAAGGTGATGGCCTCGGCGATGGAATGCGCCAACAAGTACGACCGCGCCGTCGCCATCATGTACGACCTCAGCGGCATGCCCGCCAATGGCCCGGAGATTCTCTTGAAAGACATCGACGCGCTCGCGAAGGCCCATCATCTCTTCGACCACGAGGCCAATCCGTCCTACCTGTACCAGAACGGGAAGCCGCTCGTGACGGTGTGGGGCGTGGGCTTCAACGACAACCGGAAATACGGGTTCGACGAGTGCGAGAAGATCATCGACGGCCTCAAAGCCAAGGGCTACAGCGTGATGATCGGCGTGCCGACGAATTGGCGGACGCTGACCAAGGACACGCTGCCCGACCCGCGGCTCCACGCGCTCATCCGCAAGTGCGACATCGTGATGCCCTGGTTCGTGGGCCGGTACAACGAACGGACCTACGGGAGCTACAAGTCGTTGATCCGGAAGGACATGGCCTGGGCCGAGAAGGAGGGGATCGCCTATGCGCCCCTCTGCTTCCCGGGTTTCTCCTGGGCCAATATGCAGCGCCTCGGGCGTCCCGGCGTCCAGATTCCCCGGAACGGGGGCAGTTTCTTCAAGAAACAGCTGGACTACTGCCTGGACAGCGGCGCCAAGATGCTCTACATCGCGATGTTCGACGAGATCGACGAGGGCACGGCCATCTTCAAGATCGCCCGGAAAGTGCCCGTGGCGGCTCCCGGAAGCACCTTCGTGCCCCTGGAGGACGGCATCCCGTCGGACCGCTACCTGACGCTCGCCGGCGAGGCGGCCGCCCGGCTGAAAGGGAAGCCGGCGGCGCGCAGCCGGCACGGCCGCGACCTCGTCCACCCCGAGTACGAGGGCCTCGTGATGGCTGGCTATCAGGGCTGGTTCCACCTGCCCCGGAACGGGGTGATGTACCCCGACGAGAACCAGATCCACATCGATATGTGGCCCGACGTCAGCGAGTACGAGAACACCTATCCGACGGGGCTCCGCAACGCTGACGGCACCACTGCCCGTTTCTTCTGCTCGGACGACGAGCAGACGGTCCGGACGCATTTCCGCTGGATGCAGGAATACGGCCTGGACGGGGTTTTCCTCCAGCGCTTTTACGGCTCCTGCCGCCCGCAGCGCGGGACGCGCAAGCATTCCGTGACGGTGCTCCGGCACGCGATGGCGGCGGCGCAGGAGTACGACCGCGCGTTCGCGGTGATGTACGACCTCTCCGGCCTGAGCCCGGAGCGGGAAGAGACCTGCGACCTGCTGCAGGAGGACTGGAAGTTCCTGGTGGACAGTATGAAAGTGACTTCCTACGGGAAACGGAACGAGTACCTGGGACACCTCGGAAAGCCGCTCGTGGTCATCTGGGGCGTCGGTTTCCCGGACCGGACCTACGACATCCGGAAGATCAGGCTGGCGGAACTCATCGACTTCCTGCACAACGACCCGGACTACGGCGGTTGCACGGTGATGCTGGGCGTTCCGACCTATTGGCGGGATCTCTGCGCCGACTGCACCACGGACCCCTATCTCCATTCCCTCATCCGCATGGCGGACCTGGTCCTGCCCTGGATGGTCCAGCGTTTCACGCCCCTGCTGCACTTCGAGATGAACCGCTACCGCGACCACATCGTGAAGGATACGGAGTGGTGCGAGCGGAACGGCGTGGGCTATGTCCCGCTCGTGTATCCCGGCTTCAGCTGGTACAACCTGAGCCGCGGCGGCTCGGACGCCAATGACATCGGCGGAGAAAAGCCCCTGGCCAGCATTCCGCGCCAGGGCGGCAAGTTCTACTGGGACCAGATCTATACGGCCGTCGGCGCCGGCGCGAAGATGCTCTATGTCGCGATGTTCGACGAGGTGAACGAGGGAACGGCCATCTTCAAGTGCACGGACACGCCGCCCGTCAGCGACGTGGCGAAGTTCGTCGACATGGACGGCCAGCCGTCCGACCACTATCTCTTCCTCACCGGCGAAGGCGCCCGTATGCTCCGCGGCGAACGCCCGCTGGAGAAGGCGATGCCGCGGCGGTAGGCGGCGAACCGGAAATCTTGCTATCTTTGTGCTATCTTTGTGGCATATGACGAAACATCTCATCCGCCTCGCAATGCTCTTCGGCCTGCTCCTGGTGGTCGCCTGCGGTTCCCGCACCCGGCAGGAGCGGCCGGAATTCGTTTCCGCCACGGCCGTCCGGCGCGCCAGCTACGCCGGGAAGACGCCCCGCTTCAAGGCCCTGCTCTATTACTCCGTTTACGTGGAGGAAGCCCACCAGCAGTTCGCGCACCAGAGCATCGAGTTCTTCCACAAGCTCACCACCGGCGAGGGCTGGATCCTGGACGTGTCCAAGACGCTCGAGGGGGATCTTTCCGGGTATGACGTGATCATCATGCCCAATGTTTCGCCCTCCTCGCCCGAGGAGCGGAAGCTGTTCGAGGAGTATATGGAGAACGGGGGCGGCTGGCTCGGTTTCCACGCGGCCGCCTACAACGACCAGTCCACCCATTGGGACTGGTTCCGGAACTTCTTGGGCGGTGTCCGTTTCCTGTGCAATACCTGGCCCCCGCAGCCTGGGCTCGTGGACATCGAAACCCACGACCACGACGTGACACGGAACCTGCCGGACGCCTATGTGGCCCCGTCGACGGAGTTCTACCAGTGGCAGCCCGACCCGCGTTCCAACCCGTCGGTGAAGGTGCTCGCCAGCCTGTCTCCGAAGAACTTCCCGATGGGCCTGAAAGATGTCGTCTTCGGCGGGGATTTTCCCATTGTCTGGACCAATACGGACTACCGGATGGTGTACATCAATATGGGCCACGGGGACGAGTGCTTTTCCGACGCTACGCAGAACCTGCTGTTTGTCAATGCGCTCCGCTGGGTGGTCAGCTGCTCGCCCCGGGGGAATCCTTTCGAGCGGTAGGTGTTTTTATCCGTTTATTGTTGTATCTTTGTCTGTTGGTAGCACTTGACTGAAACCAGGATGAAACGTCTGCTCCACATAGGTTGCACGCTGCTTCTTGTCGGCGCGTCGCTTTTTGCGGCGTCGGCGCAAGCCGTGCCGGACAGCGCGGGCGTCTCTGCGGCCGGACTGGACTATGGCCTCCATATCGTCTCCTATCCTGCCCATGGAGACGAGTTCACCGGCCTCGCCCTGGAGGACGGGAAGGCGATTCCCGTCAAGGGGAAGACGCTGGAGATGTCCTTCAACCTGTACAACCGGCCGGACAACGTCTTCGGCTGCATCTTCCGCATCATCACCGACAAGGGGGACAACGTGGACCTGATGTACACGGCGGACCTGCAGGACGCGCGGAAGCTCATCCTCGTGACCGGCGACCAGGTCCATTTCATCGCGACGGAGATTCCGATGGAGCAGTGGTTCCCGGTCCGGATCGGCCTGAACACGAAGGACGGAACCATCGACCTGGACTACAACGGCGCCAAGTTCTCGGTGCGCGACGCCGGAACCAAGGGCGCTAAGGCTTTCCGGATCAGCTTCGGCCTATGCCAGCTGGCGGGCTACACCCTCGGCGACGTGGCGTCGGTCAATGTCCGGGACATCGGCCTGTCCCTGAACGGGAAGCCGTTCCGCACCTGGGCGTGCGCCCGGCACGCCGGGGAACTGTGCTATGACGAGCTGGACGGCGTCCCCGCCCGGGCCCTGAATCCGCAGTGGATGATCGACAGCTACATCTCCTTCAAGCCGGTCTTCGCCCATTCCTTCGAGAGCATTCCGTCCATCACCTTCGACGACAAGGACAAGTTCTACCTGACCTGCCCCGACGAGCCCATCCACGTGTTCTCCACCACGGACGGCACCCTGGCGGAGATCCCGGTCCGCGGCGGGTACAATCCGGCGAACTTCCCCAACCAGCTGCTCTATGTGGCCGGCAGCCACCACTGGCTCACCGCCTACAACCTGGACGAAGGCCTCTTCTCGAAATTCGATTTCAAGAACAGCCGCTGGGAGAACGAAAAGGAGCCGGAGCAGGACCACTATTTCTGGAACAATACGAACACCTGGGAGCCGCGGGTGCACGCCCTGTACAGCTTCGGCGGCTATGGGCACTACCATTTCCGGAACGAGCTGATCGTCACGTACCTGGAGAATCCGGAGAAGAATACCCGGACGACCGTCGAGGAAATCACGCCGCGCTACGGAGCCACCTCCTACATCGTGGACAGCCTGCTGTACGTGTTCGGCGGCCGCGGCAACCCTTCCGGCAAGCAGGAACTCTCCCCGAAGAACTATTACGACCTCTATACCATCGACACCCGGACCCTGGAGGTGAACAAGCTCTGGGATATGGGCTCCTCTCCGTACGGGGACTTCATCTCCAGCGAGAACTTCGTCTACAACTGGGCCAACGGGGACTTTTACCTCCTGTCCAACCTGGACGGCTTCACGCTGCTGAAGCTCCGCCCGGAAACGCCCGGCGTGGAACGGATGTCCCTGCCGATCCCTCCGAAACGGAACGCCCAGTATACGTATGTGAACATCTGGCACAGCTACGAGCTGGAGAAGATCTACGCCGCCATCCTGCAGGCGCAGGTGGACGGCCATACGGACGTGGAGGTATACGAGATCGACTATCCGCCCATCCCGGTGAGCATGATTATGCAGGAAGGATACGGCGAGCAGGCGGGAACGGATAAGAGCGGCCTGTGGTGGAAGATTTTGCTCGTTGCGCTCGGCGCATCGATTATCGGCGACTATGTCTGGTACAGGTTCTTGAGGAACCGGAAGCAGCGCCGCAAGCCGACCGTGAAGGAGCCTGCCGGCGAACGGGAAGAGCGCTACGAACCCGAGCAGCTTTACTACGATTTCTCCCGCTCCTCGGTGAATTTCTTCGGCGGATTCCGGGTGACGGACCAGGCAGGGAATGACGTCACAGCCCAGTTCACCCCCACAGTGAAGGCCCTCCTGATCCTCCTCATCGTGTCCACGGCGAAGTCCGGCGGCATCGCCTCCCAGAAGATCAACCACCTCCTGTGGTCCTACAAGCCCGACGACACGGCGAACAACAACCGCAACGTGTATATGTCCAAGCTCCGCGGTCTGCTGGAGGGCGTGGGCGACATCCGGATCCAGAACCAGAACAAGCTTTGGAGCATCGCCTTCGAGGGCGACACCCAGTGCGACTACCTGGAGGCGCTGCGCCTGTTCCAGGAAGGGACGGGCGAGGAAGATGTGGACCGGCTGCTGGAGCTGCTCCTGAAGGGCCAGATGCTGCCCAACACCGAACTGGACTGGATCGACGAGTACAAGAGCGCCTTCTCCAACGCCACGATCGACTTCCTGTGCCGCCAGCTCCGGCGCGAAGACCTGACCGACAAGGCCATCCTGCAGGCGGCCAACACGATCTTCCAGCACGACTTCCTGAACGAGGACGCCCTGCAGGCGAAGGTCCGCATCCTGTGCAAGGAGAACAAGCCGGGCCTTGCCAAGACCATCTATGACAACTTCTGCAAGGAGTACCGCAAGTCCCTGGGCATCGACTACACCGTCCCGTTCAAGGACATGATCTAGTAATCCGCCGCGTTGATCCGGTCGTTCAGCCAGGCCAGGCGGGCCTCGTAGAATTCCTTCAAGAAAGCATATTCCTGCTCGTAGGTGGGGTAGTAATAGTAATTGGGCCAGACTTTCACGCCCAGGATCTGCCAGCGGTCGAAGTTCCGGGATTCGGCGCCCGCCATCAGGGCGTGCTGCCGGTCCAGGAAGGCGGGGACCCGGGTCAGGAGGGTGGGGTAGAGTTCGTTCCAGCGGTCCACGACGGCCTTCTTGAACGCCGGGTCGAAGAACATCTGGTTGTACCACTTCACGTAGCGCATCTGCCAGCCTTCGGGCTTCTCGAAGTTCGTATAGTCGCAGTTTCCGAGGGTGATGTCGAAGTCCCACACGTGGTACATCTCCAGCGGCTTTCCCTTTTCTTTGGTCAGATAGGTGCTCTTCCGGACGTTTCCGTCGGGATTCTTGGTGATTTCCTGGATGATGTAGTAGTTGATGAAGGACGGGACATCGATGTAGGACCGATAGGCGTCGTCGTGCTCGCCCTGGACCCTTTCGAGGGCGTGTTCGAAGCCGTTGAACCATTCCCTGACGTACTTCTGCTGGGCCTCGGTCGGATACTCCGGCTCGTGGAACATCACGGGGGTGTCCCAGACGGTCTTGAAGCAGACGGGCTCGTCCATCGCCTCTTCCAGCTCCAGGTAGTAGCCGCCCTCGAGGTCGGTTTCCGTGGCCACTTCGATGTTGACCCGGTGCCCGGCGATCTCCTTGTGGTCGGAGAAGGCATAGACGCCCTGGTACTGCCCGTTGACGTACACCTCCACGCTGAGCATCATCGGGGTCCAGCTCATCCCGCAGATGCGGGAGATCTCCATCGCCATGATGTTCCGCAGGAGGGTCTTGTCGCTGTAGTTGGCCAGCAGGATCCAGTCCTTGTTGCCCCAGCGGCTGAAGACGTGGGCCTTCTCGTCCAGCTTGATCCGGTAGGGTTTCTTGGGCATCCCCCAGGTGGTGTTGCCCCGGCCCTTGATCCGGCCGGTCAGCTCCAGGGACTCCTCGTCGGTGTAGAAGCGGGACGGGTCCTCGAACCGGAAGGTGGCATTGACATAATGGTCCTTGCTGTCGATGGCTTTTCCGCCTTCGGTGGTGATATGGACCGTCGGTATCTGGAAGTTCGAGGGAATGGCCTTGTCGTGCAACGGGTCGATGTACGGCGGCTTGGGCGGGTCCACGGGCTCTTCGGGCTTCTCGGGCTCCCAGCCGTTGTCGAACTCCATCGTCTCGCCGTTGGAGGCCCAGATCCTCAGGTACTTGAGGTCGCGGTAGGCATAGAGGGGGATGCTTTCCTCCAGCGGTCCGTTCGTCCGCCCTATGCCGGTGTCTTCCCCGTCTATGAACCAGTTCGTTCCCTGCCGGACGACCGTTTTCGGCACATAGGAGAGCGTGTCCGTCCCGTCCTCGATGACCCATTCCGCCGTCGGGACGACGACGCTGGTCCCGTCCTGGAAGAAGACTTTCGAGAAGGTGGTCAAGGTGCGGGTCTCCACATAGGTTTTCCCGTCCCGGTAGGCGTGGACCATTTCCAGGAAGGAAGGGGGCGTGGTCGGCTTGGTTTCCGGGACGATCCGGTCCTCCCGGCAGGAAACCGCGAGGAGCAGGATTCCCATCAGGAGAAGGAGCCGATATCCCGGGTGGCGCTTCATGGTGCAAAGATAGTTTTTCGGACTTAACGGCGCGCTCCCTTTTGGGGTTAAAGGGGCCCTTAACGGCCGATTTAAGGTTTTATTAATAAAGATTATTCACTATTTTTGTGAGGATTGAACCACGAATCGATGAAACGACTGCTGATCACCCTCGCGGCGGCGTTCGCCGCCCTCCTCTCCGCCCAGGCGGATCCCATCGACGAACTCCTGCCCGTCCGGGGCCTCGCCATCGAGGCGCCCTCCTCCCGCGGGCTGAACGATTTCCTGAAGTTCATCGAGGGGGACTTGGTCCCGGCCCATTTCAACCTGCTCATCCTGCGGGTGGACTGGAACTATGCGTACGAGACGCATCCTGAACTGCGGGACGAGCACCCGCTGACGAAAGAGGACGTGAAGCGGATCGTGGCCGTGTGCCGGACCCGGGGCATCCGGCTGGTACCGCAGATCAACCTGCTGGGCCACCAGTCCTGGGCCAAGCAGACGCACGCCCTGCTCCGGGAGTACCCCGAGTTCGACGAAACCCCGTCCGTCAAGACGGAGAACTATACCGAGTGGCCGAATCCGGACGGCCTGTACTGCAAGAGCTACTGCCCCCTGCATCCGGGGGTCCACAAGGTCGTTTTCGACGTGGTCGACGAGCTCTGCGACGTCTTCGAGACGGACGCGTTCCACGCCGGGATGGACGAGGTGTTCTACATCGGCATGCCCGAATGCCCCCGCTGCAACGGCCGCGACAAGGCGGAACTCTTCGCCGGGGAAGTGACCCTCCTCCGCAACCACCTGGCCGACAAGGGCCGCCAGCTGATGATTTGGGGCGACCGCCTGCTGGACGGCCGCACCACCGGGCTGGGGGAGTGGGAGGCCAGCTACAACTACACCTGGCGAGCCATCGATATGATTCCCAAGGACGTCTTCATCTGCGACTGGCACTATGAACGGGCGGACCTGACGGGCGTCTATTTCGCCACGAAGGGCCTCTCGGTCGCCTCCTGCGGCTACCGTAACCCGTCCATCTGCGAGCAGCAGATCCGCGACATGGTCCGCTTCCGCAAGCAGTCCTCCCACGAGACGGCAAGCCACCTGCAGGGGTACATCCACACCATCTGGTCCGGCGCCGGCCAGTTCCTGCGGCGTTTCAACGCCGTGAAGGCGGAGGCCGAGCCGGAGGACGCGCGTTTCGACGACGCCCACGCCTTGCAGACGGTCATCGCCACCTTCACCAACTTAGCCCAGTAATGCTATGAAAAAAGCCGCCACCCTCCTTCTTTTCCTGCTGTCCATCTCCTTGTGGGCGCAAGAGCGCGTCCCCGTCTGGCCGAAAGGCAAGATGCCCGACCCGCAGGGACACCAGATCGCCGCGATGACCGACGAAGCCGGCCGCGAAGGTTTCAATCCCGACAAATACCGGATCCCGTACCTGGAATGGTTCGAGAAACCCGCCAATCCGAACGGGACCTGCATGATCCTCATCTCGGGCGGCAGCTATATGAACTGCTGCGACGTGGGGCTCATCAAGAGCTGGCGCGAGAAGCTCACGGCGCTGGGTGTCCAGTGCGTGAACTTTGTGTACCGCACCCCGCGCCCCGTGGGGCTGCCCATTTACCAGTCGGCTTGGGAGGACGGCCAGCGGGCGGTCCGCCTCGTCCGCCGCGAGGCGGCGAAGCGCGGCTTCGACCCGGAGAAGATCGGCGTGATCTCGATGTCCGCCGGTTCGCACCTGGCGCTCCTGCTCGCCACCAGCTCGCAGACGCCGGCCTACGCCCCCATCGACAAGGTGGACGACACCCCCTGCCACATCAACTGGGCCATCGTGAACGCGCCGGCCTATGTGACCACGGACGGCGAGACGGGCACGCCCGCCTTCCGGGAGGGCTATGGCACGGACGTCACGATCAGCGACGTGTTCAAGTTCGATGAGAAGACCTGCCCGATGAGCCTGCACCACGGCGAGGTCGACCCTTATACCCCTACGGGCTCCACGCTGGTGTACCGCCAGCTCCGGAAGATGGGCGTTCCGGCGGAACTGCACCTGTATCCGGACAAGGGCCACGGCGCCTTCGGCTTCGAGCGGGGCGTCGAGTTCATGACCCAGCTGGGTTTCCTGGGCCCCGTCCAGCCGGAAGTGGCCCTGCTTGACCGTTTTACGTCGGATGAGGCCCGGGCGCAGTACATCAAGGAGGACATCTGGCCGGAGGGCAAGATGCCCGATGCGCAGGAAGCCCAGGGCAAGCCCTATATCGAGTGGCATTTCCCGAAAGAGCTCAAGACCACGGCCATCCAGATCATCTACTCCGGCGGCGCCTATAACGGCAACGGGCCGGAGAGCTTCGAGGTGACGCCCGCGCGGCGCTATCTCAACGATCTCGGGATGACGGTCGTGACGATGCGCTACCGCACGCCGCGCCCGCAGGGCCTTTCCAAGCATACGACCGCGTGGCAGGACCTCCAGCGGGCCGTCCGCGTGGTCCGGAGCGAGGCCGCGCAGTACGGCCTGGACCCGGACCGCATCGGCATCATGGGCTCGTCCGCCGGCGGCCACCTCACGCTGATGGGCGTGACTTCCGCCCGGCACAAGTCCTACCGGCCGGTCGACGACATCGACAAGCTTTCCTGCAAGGTCCAGTGGGGCGTGGGCATCTATCCGGCCTATGCGCTCACCGACGGTGTGGACGGGCATAACGCCCACGGCGGCAACGAGGATGCCGACATCCTGGTCCCCGAGTTCACCTTCGACCTGGACACCGCCCCGATGCTGCTGATCCACGGCGACGCCGACGGCTATGCGTCGATGGCGTCCGTCAAGGTGTGGGAGAAGCTGCGCGCGATGGGCCTTTCCGCGGAACTGCACACGCTCGCCCTCCGCGAGCACTGCTTCCAGCGGACGGCCTCCCCGGGCACCGGCAGCTACACCTGGCTGGACCGGATCCAGGAGTTCTTCAAGAGCCGCGGCCTCCTGTAAGCGATGGGGAAGCTCAAGGTCCCGAATACCTACGTCATCATCGCGGTCATCATCGCCCTTTGCGCGGTCCTGACCTGGTTCGTGCCCGGCGGGCAGTATGTGAAGGCCGAGGACGGGTCGCTGTCCTACGAGGCGGTCGACGCCGTCCCGCAGACGTGGCAGGTGCTGTCGGCCGTCTATCACGGGTTCGTGAAGCAGGCCGGCATCATCGTCTTCATCCTGGTCGTGGGCGGAGCCTTCTGGCTGCTGAACGCGACCGGGGCGGTGGAGGCGGGTATCCAGCGGTTCATCGTCCGAATCGGCAAGCGGGACATTCTCGTGCTGGTCGCCTTGACGGTGCTGTTTTCCCTGGCGGGAGCCGTTTTCGGAATGAGCGAGGAGACGATTCCTTTCGTGGGCATCGTCGTCCCGCTGGTCGTGTCGATGGGCTATGACGCCTTTATGGGAATGCTGGTGGTGTATGTGGCCTCCAACGTGGGCTTTTCCAGCGCCTTCCTGAATCCTTTCACCGTGGGCATCGCGCAGGGAATGGCGGACCTTCCGCTTTTCTCCGGCATGGGCTACCGCATCTTCTGCTGGGCCTTCCTGACGCTCCTGATGGTCGTTTTCGTGTGGTTCTACGCCCGGAGGACGAAGAAACAGACTTCTCCACTCGCCCCTTCGGGGCTCGGTCGAAGTGACAATGTGGCGGCGGGCGCCCCTTCTGTCATTTCGAGCGACGCCGCAGGCGGAGTCGAGAAATCTGCCACGCACCTGACGAAGCGCCAGTCCTGGATCCTCGTCGTTCTCCTCCTGACCGTCGTCGCCCTCATCGTCGGCGTCACCTGCTGGGAGTGGTATATGCCGGAAATCACGGGCCTCTTCCTCGGGATGGGCATCGTGTGCGGCATCATCGCCGGGTTCTCCGCGAACAAGATCGCCGACGAGCTCATCGCCGGGGCGCGCGACATCCTGTCGGCGGCCCTCGTCGTGGGTTTCGCCTCCGGCATCATCGTCATCCTGCAGGACGGAAAGGTCGTGGACAGCATCCTGCACGGGATGCAGGAGGGGCTGGACGGGAGCTCGCCGGTGGCCTCGCTGTCGGCGATGTACGGCATCCAGGCCCTCATCAACTTCATCATCCCCTCCGCCACCGCCAAGGTCGCCATCACCATCCCGATCATGGCGCCCTTTGCCGATATGGTCGGCGTTTCCCGGCAGGCGATGGTGCTCGCTTTCCAGTTCGGCGACGGCTTCACGAACATGGTCACCCCCACCTCCGGCGTCCTCGTCGCCGCCCTTGCCATGGCCCGCATTCCCTATGCGAAGTGGGTGAAATGGGTCTGGAAGGGGGTCCTTGTGCTGCTGGTTCTCGGCCTTCTTCTGCTGCTGCCAACGGCTTTGCTGTCGATTGCGGAGTTCTAGTCTTGCGTTTTTCTGGAAAAGCGTTATATTTGTGGGAAATTTCTAACTTTTCCCACAAATGCAAGAGAAAGACGGCAAATACATCTTCGGCGTCGTGAAGGTGGGGGACAAGGGCCAGATCGTCATCCCCAAGGACGCGCGCCAGGTCTATGGCATCAAACCGGGCGACGCCCTGATCATGCTTGGCGACGAGCGTGGCATCGCCCTGCTCAAGACAGAAATCTTCCAGAACGCGATCGACCAGGCGATGGGGGGCCTGACCAAATGAGAAAGCATTGGATCGACAACCTGCGCTGGGCGACGGTGCTCCTGGTGCTGTTCTACCACGTTTTTTACTTCTATAACAACAAGGGGGTGTTCGGCGGCATCGGCGGTTTCGGCGAGTATCCGCAGTGTCACCAGTACCAGGACGTGGTGATGTACATCCTGTATCCTTTCTTCATGCCGCTGCTGTTCCTCCTGGCGGGCATCAGCGCGCGGTATGCGCTGCAGAAGTATCCGGCCAAGGAATGGTTCAAGGCCCGCACCCGGAAACTGCTGGTTCCCGGCACCATCGGCCTGCTCGTGTTCCATTGGATGGTCGGGTATTTCAATACGGTCGTGGCCGGAAGGAAGGTTGTCTTCGACGGCGTGCCCGCCGTGGGGAAATACTTCATCATGGCGTTCTCCGGCACCGGCCCGCTCTGGTTCGTCCAGGTGCTCTGGCTGCTGTGCCTCGTGCTTCTCGCGGTTCGGGCGCTGGACCGCAAGGACAAGCTATGGACCTGGTGCGGCAAAGCCAATCTCGTCTGGGTCATCCTGCTCGGGGTCCTGTTCTGGCTGGGCGAGCAGACGCTCGTCAAGAATCCCCGTCCGGAAACGCTGGACGGCCTCCTGAACCTTTACAAGCCCCTTTTCTACCTCATTCCTTTCCTGCTGGGTTACTTCGTGTTCTCCCATGACGAGGTGCAGGAGAAGCTGGGCAAGGCCTGGATTCCCTTGATGGCCTGCGCGGTCGTCGCCGGCGGCATCCTCATCGGCACCACCTTCGGCCAGGACAACACGTCGCCGCAGTACCTGGGCAGCCCGCTGAACTGCATCTACGGCTGGCTGATGTGCCTCGCGATGATGGCTTGGTTCCACGCGAAGTTCGATTGCACCAACCGGTTCGCGACCTATATGACCAAGAGCAGCTACGGCATCTACATCGTCCATTACCTGGTGATCGCCAGCCTGGGCTATATGATGAAAACCTACACCCAGCTGCCGCCGTGGTCGATGTATGTCATCCTGGCCGTGGCCGTCTTCGCCCTGTCTCCGCTGCTGTACGAAATCCTCCGCCGGATTCCTTTCGTCCGCTGGGCCGTCTTCGGCGAGAAGAAGTCGTGATTTTTCCGTATCTTTGCTAATATGAAAAGATTAGCATGGATCCTCCTGGCGGCGGCCTGGCTGCCGCTCGCCTGTTCGCACCCGAAAGAACTGACGCTGGAAGAGGGCGCGGGATGGACTTCCCGCCGCAGTTATGCGGATTTTGTCCTCACCGGGCAGGCCCGGACGGAGGAAGGAGCCTCCGCGGCCATCCGCTTCTGCGAAAGCGGTCCCGGCGCCGGCTATGAGGCCCTGTTGCAGAACGGGCCCATCGACGGAACCGTCAAGACCGGCAGCCTGTCCCACGTGCGGAATCTCTACCGTTCCCTCGCCAAGGACGGCGAGTGGTTCGATTTCAGCGTCGCGGTGCGGGGCAAGAATATCGGGGTCCAGGTCAATGGGGTCGATGTCGTCTGCTACACGGAGCCGGCGGATCCCTGGCGCAGCGAGGAGCACGCCGGGCAGCGCATCGCCCCGGGCCGCATCTCCTTCGAGGGCCTGAAAGGCAAGGTGGAGCTGCGCGGGCTGGACATCGAAAAGCTTCCCGCCGGACAGAAGAATCCGGCCGATACCCTACCGCCCGTGAACGAGCAGGAGGACGGCATCATCCGCCTGCAGCAGCGCGACTTCCCGGTCATCGACTATCACGTCCACCTCAAGGGCGGCCTCACCAAGGAGATGGCGCACGCGATGAGCATGAACTACGGCATCAACTACGGCGTGGCGCCCAATGCGGGCGAAGGCGGCGTGGGCCGGATGCTGGCGGACGACGCGGAGGTCTATGCCTATTATGACGAAATCAGCGGCGAACCCTTCCTGTTCGGCGTGCAGGGCGAGGGCCGCAAATGGACGCAGACCTTCTCGCCCGAGGCGCTGGGCATCTTCGAGTACCTGTTCACCGACGCGATGACCATCATCGACCACAAGGGACGGAATGCCCGCATCTACCGGCCCGAGGAGGCGATTTTCGACGGCATCAGCAAGGAGCGGTTCATGGACCATCTCGTGGACCAGACGGTGCTCATCCTCACCAACGAGCCCGCCGACATCTATGCGAATCCGACCTACCTCCCGGACGAGATGCAGGCCGATTACGACCGCTACTGGACGCCGGAGCGGGTGGACCGCGTCCTGGACGTCCTGGAGCGGTACAAGATCGCCCTGGAGATCAATCCGCGGTACGAAATCCCGAGCTTCGACATCATCCGCCGGGCGAAGGAGCGCGGCATCAAGTTCACGTTCGGGACCAACAATGTGGACGCCGACTTCGGCCGGCTGGAGTACGCCGTGGAGGCCGTCGACGCCTGCGGCCTGACTCCGGACGACATCTGGTTCCCGTCGATGAGCATCCGCGCCACGCGTCCGACGGTGATTTATAATCACTTCCGATAGGGAAGTTCCCTCCTTTTTGGATATAAAACGGCCGTTTTAGAATAAAAATGCAGATTAGTGGATAACTCTGCATTTTCTTGAACGGGCCGTCAGGTTATAGTATGCTTCCGGAAGGCGATTATCGCCGTCAGATAAGTAGCGAATCTTGGCATTCTGGCCGAAAATACTAAGCCGAATGGCCTGGAAGGGCGAAAATTATCACAATTTGGTAATTTAAAAATTTTAGTATTTTTGCCCAAGTCCATTTTTAGTTAGTAGTTGTTATGTCCAAGATTACGAAAACCCCCACGGGCCTGAGGGTCCCTGATGCTGTCACCATTCCGTTCATCACGGGCGATGGAATTGGAAAGGAAATCTCTCCGGTCTGCCGCGCGGTCGTGGATGCGGCCGTCAAGCAGGCGTTCAAGGGAAACCGCTCGATCGAGTGGTTGGAGGTGGAAGCCGGCCAGGAAGCGTTCAAGAAACGCGGTTCCTACCTGCCGGATGAAACGGTCGCGGCCTTCAAGGAGTATCGCGTCGGCCTGAAAGGGCCGCTCAATACGCCTGCGGGACGGGGGGTCCGGTCTTTGAACGTAGCCTTGCGCCAGGCGCTGGACCTCTATGCCTGCGTGCGCCCCTTCCGTTATTTCTACGGCGTCTATTCCCCGGTGAAGTATCCCGAACGGATCGACATCACCGTGTTCCGCGAGAACACGGAGGACGTCTATGCCGGCATCGAGTGGCCCTACGGCTCCGAGAACGCCGCAAAGTTCAGCAAGTTCCTCACCGAGGAGCTTCAGGAGACCAAGGTCCGCTTCCCGGAAACCGCCGCGTACGGCGTGAAGCCCGTCTCCAAGGAGGGAACGGAACGGCTGGTCCGCCAGGCCATTCAATATGCACTGAGCCATCATCGCCGCAGCGTGACCCTGGTCCACAACGGCAATATCATGAAATACACGGAGGGCGCGTTCTGCAACTGGGCCTATGAACTGGCCGAGCGGGAGTTCGGACCCTATCTTTCCTCGGGCCGGCTGGTCGTGACGGGCATCACCTGCGACGCGTTCCTGCAGAACGCCATCTCCAACCCGGAGGAATACGGCGTGATCGCCACGCTGAACCTGAACGGCGACTACATCTCCGACGTGCTGGCCGCCCAGGTCGGCGGTGTCGGGATGGCCCCGAGCGGCAACATCAATTACGAGACCGGCCACGGCATCTTCGAGGTGACGCACGGCGTCGCCTCCGACATCGAGGGCAAGAATGTGGCGAATCCCAGCTCGCTCATCCTGTCCGCCGCGATGATGCTGGAGCACATCGGCTGGAACGACGCGGCCAAGCTCATCGTCACGGCGATGGAGCGGGCGCTGCGCCAGGGCATCTCCACTTCGGACGTCGCCGAATCCCAGAAGCACGGCAAGTGCGTCGGAACCAAGGAGTTCGGCGAGGCGCTCATCGCGATGATGAATCCGTCTTCCCATTTCGGTACGCGTTAGATGAACAAGGATTATTTGATATACAAGCTGGCGGACCGGGTCAAGGCCGCCAGCCGGATCGACAGCTCCCTCTTCCCGCAGTACGGCGTCAAGCGCGGCTTGCGGAACGAGGACGGGTCGGGTGTCCTGGTGGGCCTGACCAATGTCGGCAACGTGGTCGGTTACCGGCGGGAGGAGGATGGCAGCCTGACGCCGGTGGAAGGCAAGCTCTTCTACCGCGGGTATGAACTGAGCGAACTCGTCGCCCCGCTCCGGAAGGAGAAGCGGCCGGGGTTCGAGGAAGTGGCCTACCTGCTGCTCTCGGGCGACCTGCCCGACCGGGAGGAACTGGACTCCTTCCGCGAACTGCTGAATTCCAAGATGCCCCTGGACCACCGTTCGCTGGTCCATATCATCGACCTGGAAGGCTCCAACATCATGAACATCCTGGCGCGCTGCGTCCTGGAGATGTACACCTTCGACGCCAACCCGGAGGACCTGTCGCGGGACAACCTGATGCGCCAGTCCATCGACCTGATCGCGAAGTTCCCGACCATCATCGCCTATGCCTACAACTGCTACCGGCATTCCGTGCAGGGGCGGGGACTCCATATCCGCCATCCCAAGGAGAACCTTTCCCTGGCCGAGAACTTCCTCTACCTGCTGAAAGGCGATTTCACGCCGCTGGAAGCCCGGATGCTGGACCTTCTCCTGATCACACAGGCGGAGCACGGCGGCGGTAACAACTCCACCTTCACGGTCCGCGTGACGAGCTCCTCTCGGACGGATACGTATTCTTCCATCGCCGCAGGCATCGGCTCCCTGAAGGGCCGTCTCCACGGCGGGGCCAACATCATGGTGGCCGACATGTTCCAGCACCTCCGGGAAGTCATCCGGAACTGGGACGATACGGAGGAGATCGACAGCTACCTGAACCGGATGCTGGACAAGGAGGCGTATGACCAGACGGGGCTCATCTACGGTCTCGGGCACGCGGTCTACACCATCAGCGACCCCCGCGCCGTGAACCTGAAGGAGCAGGCGCGGCAGCTGGCCGAGGAGAAGGGGCGGATGAAAGAGTACGAGTTCCTGTGCAAGATCGAGGAGCGCGGCCTCGCGTGCATCCGGGCCCGCCGGAACACGCCGCGCCCCATCTGCGCCAACCTGGACTTCTACTCCGGGTTCATCTATGAGATGATCGGCATCCCCCGCGAGCTGTATACGCCCATCTTTGCGATGTCCCGTATCGTGGGCTGGTGCGCCCATCGGATCGAGGAACTGAATTTCGACGACAAGCGGATCATCCGTCCGGCCTATATGAATGTGGCCGGCCAGCGGACGTACGCGTCCCTTTCGAAGCGTTAACAAGCGTCAGTAATAATAATTTCGTTGAAATAGTACAACGAACGGTTAAAATGTGTAACTTTAACGGCACATTTAACTGCATTATTACTAACACTTGTAACTATGATCATTGGTATTCCCAAGGAAATCATGCACGACGAAGCTCGTGTAGCCGCCACACCCGAAACGGTGGGGAAATTCGTTCAGGACGGTTTTGAGGTGCTCGTGGAGCGCCACGCCGGCGACGGCGCCCTCTATCACGACGAGGACTACGTCAAGGCCGGCGCGAAGATCGTCGACAACCCGCAGGAAATCTACGACCGCGCGGAGATGATCCTCAAGGTCAAAGAGCCCTTGATGAACGAGGCCCTGCACAAGCACGAAGTGGACATGATGCACAAGGGCCAGGTCCTCATCACCTTCATCCATCCGGCGTCCCCGGTGAACCACGAGATGGTGAAGGCGCTCTCCGCCAAAGGCGTCACCGCCATCACCCTGGATGGCATCCCTCGCATTTCCCGCGCCCAGAGCATGGACGCGCTCACCTCGATGAGCACCTGCGCCGGCTACAAGGGCATTCTGATGGCGGCCAATATGCTCACGACCTTCGTTCCGCAGATGTTCACGGCCGTCGGCCAGATCAAGCCGGCCAAGGTGATGGTCATCGGCGTGGGCGTCGCCGGCCTGCAGGCCCTCGCGACCGCCAAGCGCCTCGGCGCGATCACCTATGCGGCCGATATCCGCCCCATGGCCTCCGAAAACGCGATGTCCCTGGGCGCGAAGGTGGTCGACACCACCGTTCCGCCGGAGCTGGCCATCGCCGAAGGCGGCTATGCCAACCGGCTGCCGGCCGACGTCCTCATCCAGGAGCAGGAAGCCCTGAAGGCGACCATCCAGGAGATGGACATCGTCTTCTGCTCCGCCCTCATCCCCGGCAAGATCGCCCCGATCATCATCACGGAAGAGATGGTGAAGGGCATGAAGAAGGGGTCCGTCATCGTGGACATCTCCATTGACCAGGGCGGCAACTGCGAGCTCACCCCGAAGGGCGGCATCGAGACCAAGTACGGCGTGACGCTGATGGGGGTGAAGAACATCCCCGGCCTCCTGCCGACGAGCTCCACCTGGATGTTCTCCAACAACCTCTACAACCTCGTGCGCTACCTGGTCAAGGACGGCAAGTTCGTGCTCGACCGCGACGACGAGATCGTCCAGAAGTCGCTGGTGTGCATCGACGGCCAGCTGGTCCATCAGGGCGCCCGCGAGGCCATGGGCTTATGATACACCCGCTGATCCTCGTCGCAGTCTTTGTCGTGAGCGCGGTCCTGGGGTATTTCATCATCAGGACCGTGCCCAGCTTGCTCCATACGCCGCTGATGTCCGGGATGAACGCCCTGTCCGGGGTGACGATTGTCGGCGCCATCGTGGCGACGGGCGTCGCTTTCCTCGCCGGGGACGGCGTCTGGGCCCAGCTCGCCGGCGGCCTCGCCATCGTGCTGGCGGCGGTCAATGTGTTCGGCGGCTTCGGCGTGACGCACCGGATGCTGAAGATGTTCGACAAGAGAAAGAAGTAGGGGATGCCGGCATTGCAAATCATACTCAGTGCGGTCCTGGCGGTGCTCGTGCTCGCCGGGATCTCGATGATGAGCAAGGTCCGGACGGCCGTCGCGGGGAACCTGCTGTCGGCCTTCGCGATGCTTTGCGGCATCGTCGGCACGCTCTTCTTCGCCGGCGTCGTGTCGGTCTGGACCATCTATGTGTCCATTCTCGTCGGCGCTTTGATCGGCAGCTTCCTGGCGGCCCGGGTGCAGATGATCCAGATGCCACAGACGGTGGCCCTGTTCAACGGCCTCGGCGGCGGCGCATCGGCCTTGGTCGGTCTCCTGTCCGTCCACGGCGACACCGCCTTCGTGCGGTTCACCGCACTCCTGGCGGTGGTCGTGGGCATGGTGACGCTGGTGGGAAGCCTCGTCGCGGCCGGCAAGCTTCACCGGGTGCTCCCGCAGAAGCCGGTCGTCTGGAAGGCCCACGCCCTGTGCACCCTGCTGTTCCTGGCGCTTACGCTGGCCTTCGTGGTGGCGGGCGCCTTTGTCCAGGGCATCGGCCTGACCGTGTGCCTGGTGGGTGCGTTCGTATTCGCCTCCCTCTTCGGCCTCTGGTTCTCCCTCCGCGTCGGCGGAGCGGACATGCCCATCACCATCTCCCTGCTCAACTCGCTGTCGGGCGTGGCCGGCTCCATCGCCGGCATGGCCATCGGCGACGTGTTCCTGGTGGCCGTCGGCGGCATCGTCGGCGCCTCCGGCCTCCTGCTCACCCAGATCATGTGCCGGGCCATGAACCGCAAGCTGATGAGCATCCTCACGGGCGGAACGATGACCCCGCCCGCTCCGCAAACCCCGGTCATTGAAGAAAACGAAAACGAAGAACTGATTCGACGCATCATGGATTTAGAGAAGAAAATCAAGGAACTGGAGGCGATGGTCGCCGACCTGGAAACCCGTGTGAAGGCCCTGGACGGCCAACTGAACGCCGCACCGGCTCCCGCGCCTGTTGCCGCTCCCGCTGAAGAAGCGCCCACCGCGGCGTCCGTCCTTTCGAAGGCCAAGGACGTCATCATCGTCCCCGGCTACGGCATGGCGTTGGCGCAGGCCCAGCACCAGGTCCGCCAGCTGGCGGACAAGCTGGAAAGCCGCGGCGCCCGCGTTCGCTTCGCCATCCACCCGGTCGCCGGCCGCATGCCGGGCCATATGAACGTCCTCCTGGCCGAGGCCGATGTCGACTACGAGAAGCTGTACGAGATGGACGCCATCAACGACGACTTCAAGAACGCGGACGCCGTCGTCGTCATCGGCGCCAACGACGTCCTCAACCCGGCCGCCCGCAACGCCGTGGGCACTCCCATCTACGGCATGCCCGTCCTCAACGTGGACCAGGCCCCGGAAGTGATCGTCTGCAATTTCGACCTCAAGCCCGGCTACGCCGGTGTGGAGAACCCGATTTACACCCGCGAAAAAGGCGTCTACCTCGAACTCGGCGACGCCAAGGAAACCCTGATGCGGCTGATGGCGGGGATCGCGTAAAGCATCCTTTAAGCACGAAACAAAAGGAGCCGGCTCAGGACGAGTCGGCTCCTTTCGTGTATTCCGTGCGACCTAAATGCTCTTTTTCGGCGCAGCCCAGAACTGGTCGGCATCGGAGGTCAGGAGGTCGCCTTTCTTATAATTGTAGGGCTTATACCCGGCGGGGACCAGGTTGAAATACCGGGCCCCTTGCCCGTTTCCGGCCTCCTGGCCATAGTGGATGTCCTCCCAGGCGGAGAACCAGTAGGTATTCTTGGCCATATAGCAGTAGTGATCGCTCCCCAGGCTCTCCTGGGCGGTACCGAATCCGGGATGGTAGACAATCGGCTCGCCCGAGATGTATCTTTCGCGGATTTCCTGGAGCGAAAGGAGATTTCCATCCCCGTCCGTCGCGCAGTAACCGCCGGAGTCCGAATCGACCATCACCCATTTCTCCAGTTCGGGAATCCATACCTGGTTGACGACGTGACAATCCCCGTCCTCCTTCTTGGGCAGGCAGGTGATAAAGGTGGCGTCGATTCCGACGGACGTCAGCAGCTCGAAGGTCAGGATGCTGTGCAGACGGCAGTTGAAGCCCGGTTCGACCGTCCGGGTGAACTCCCACAGGTCGATGGCGTTCCGGCTTCGCGGTTGCATCTGCTGGTTGGCGTGCGGAATGTTCCGGGCGACGAACCCGGCGATGGCGAGCGTCTTTTCCCACGTCGATGCGGAGGCGTCATACAGCGTGTCGAGCTGGAAGTATTCGCGTATCTTCGCCGCCTTGGCGGAATCCGGGACGGACTGGATGTGGAAAGTCAAGGTATCATGGACATACGGCCTGGATTTCTTGAGCGAACGGAGGAATCCGTCGAGACTGGATTGATAGGACCGGTCGATGTTTACCTCCAGATCTTCTGCCACGGCATAGACGACGAGGGCGACGAACAGAACGCCCAGGATGGCGAAGATGTTCCGGAAGATGTTGAAAAGCTTTTTCATGGGCGTTTATTTGAACTGGGTCATCCACTGAATCATAAGCTCCAGGACCTCGGGAGCGAAGGTTTCTTCGATGTTGCGGTATTCCGTGACAGCCCCGGTGGTGCAGTGCTGGAAGAGGTGGTTGACACCGTCGATGGCTTCGATCCTGTTCTTGGGAGAGACGGGAAGACCTTCGCGCAGCGCGCCGAGGTTGCTTTCGTAATCCACCTGGATGTCCTTCGTGCCATTCAAGGCCAGCACGGGGCAGGTAATGCCGCCCAGTTTCGGGCGCATGTCCAGTGAGAGCAGTTTCCGCATCCACGGCGTCTGAATCTGTATCATAACGCTTTGATAGACCTGCTTCAGCGCATCCGGGACGTCGAGTTCGTCCGGGAAAGGCATCCTGCCGCCGTGGACACGCACATAGGCGGCCTCGCCGATGGCTTTGCAGACGGTTTCAATCTGTTCTTCCGGATATCCGGCCGCTTCGAGGGCGGTCCGGCTCTGCGCGACGAGCAGTTCGATACCGGAGACGACCATGCCAGCCAGGCTGATGATGAAATCGGCCTGCCCTTCCGCCGCCAGCATCAGGGCGATGGTGCCGCCTTCGCTGTGGCCGATGACGCCCACCTTGTCGAAGCGTTCCCGCAGCAGTTTGATGCCGGTGAGGGCGTCCTCCTTGAAGTCGATGGTGGTGGCTTCCATCACGTCTCCGGTCGATCCTCCCACGCCGCGGTCGTCGCAGCGGAGCGTGGCGATGCCGGCCCGCGCGAGGGCATCGGCAATGACTGCAAAGGGCTTGTGTTCAAAGATTTCCTCGTTGCGATCCTCCTGCCCGCTGCCGGTGACCATGATGAGGACGGGCGTCTTGCGCGTGTAACCTTCCGGCAGGACGAGGGTTCCGGCCAATTTGGCCTCGCCGTTGGTGAAGGTGACCTCCTCTTCGGTGTAAGGGAAGGGACCTATCGGGGTCTGGGGCCGGTTCAGTTTCTTTTCCGGAGTCAAGGCCAAGGGGAAAGACAGGCCCCCCTGCTTGAACGTGCCCAGAATCTGCTTGCCCGCCCAGAGACCTTCATAGGAGGCCATCAGGGCGGGAATCTTGATGGTGATGCCTCCGACGGCCGTCCTTTCGATCTGGACGGGTATACCCTGCGCCGCCTGGTCTGGAGAATCCAGGGTAGGTTCGTCTCCATCCAGGTGGAACACGATGGTGAGGGGGGTGCCCTGGACATCCAGTTTCCCCGACCAGTTCCCCGTCTGCGCGTTCGCCAGGAACGCGGCGGAGAGCAGCAGAACAGCGGCAGCAAGGATCTTTTTCATGGCAGAATAATTGGGTGCTGGAGCAAAGATAGATATTATTTATTGAAAAACAATAATTGTTGCTAAAATTTCAATAAATTTGGTCCGACTAGTGGCCGCAAGCCTCCATTCGAAGCCGCGGTCTCCCGCGGATCAGTCTTCCAAAAAATGGTTATCTTTGAAAGTTCGATAAATCGAGTGATAAACTATGCCTAACAAATTCTTTGACAGGAACTGGTGGAAGGATTTTGTGGTCGCCATCCTTGCCACGACCGTTTCTATCGTCTTGACCTTCGGCACAGGCAAACTGGTTGAACGGAACAACCAGAAAAAAGAGCGCAGGCTCACGGCCTTGATGGTCATGAGCAGCATCGAATCGTTTGCCCGGAACCTGGATGAATCGGCGAAAGACTGGGACCGGATGGACAGTGTCGCCGTCTGGCTGCTCCGGCTGCCGATAGACGAAGTGGCCCGTCTGGGTGACGACCCCTTTGAAGAAGCGGTCCAAGAGGTTTTCCAAGCACCGATCATTCGCCACGACAATACGGCCGAAACCATCTTCAGCAGCAACATAGACACTTGGAAGAACCTGGGGAATTTTCGGTTCGTGGACAACGTGGGCGCCTGTTTCTCCCAGATGAACTGGTTCGAAGAGAAAAATAACAAGGATGCGCTCGAATATGCCGGACATCTGGAGCGAATCTTTCGTCATTATTCGGATTATCCCGGCTCATGCTTTACGGAGAAGCTGCTCAGGGACGAGCAAGTACGGCGACAACTGCAAGTGCCTAACTCGCAAAAGGCCTGGCTCGCTTACTGTTCAGACATTCTGCGGCGTATGAACCGCCAGAATATGAAACTGATGGGCATTTCCGAGAAAGAAGTGCTGGCGTTTACAGATGCCCGTGCCGATGTCGGCATCGAGGAAGATCCCGAGCCGGACTATTCCGTATTCGTGAAGCCTTATCCGGACAAGGACTCCATCGACGCCAACCTGGACTATGCCCGGCGACTGGACAGCCTGCTGAATCAGTGAATTCTCATTTGAAGTGCAATAGGCGAATTCAACAGAAAAAGGATGCCATAGAATGACATCCTTTCGTGCCCCGGGCGGGATTTGAAAAATACTTCAAGATACTCAATCTTACTGCGGTTTACCAATGTCCTAAAATATCGTATATACTGATTATCAATAATATATCCTATATGCTGGCAGTAATTCGTGCCCCTGTCCGGTATTGAATGTTACCTAGATGTTTGCCAAATGTTTGCCAAGTAAAATAAAGGTGCTATCTTTGTGACAAATATAGGGAAAAACTATGACAATTGCCTTTCAGATAAGGACTACAAAGTCTGCCAAAACCGAAGAAGAGGTGCCTGTTTACATCCGTCTCGTGGATGGTCGTGAGTGGCTGTTCAGGAATCGAACCCAGATTCTAGTTCGCCCTGATTTCTGGGATCCCAAAAACGAAGGGATAAAGAAGCGGGTGGTATGCTCTGATGAGGACCGGAAGAAGGTCGATGATGAGATAGAGAAGTTAAGGACCTATGTCCGGAAAGCCTACACGGAAGATCACGAAAGGGGCAAGATAAAGAAGGGCTGGCTGGAGAAGACGCTTCAGGATTACTACGCCGGAAAGGAACGAGGACCCAAGCGCCGCAAGAAGAATGAGGCTTCCTTGGAAAAATTGTTTGACAAGTTCCTTGAAGGCCGGGATCCCCAGATATCCAGAACCAAGCATTACCACGTCCTCAAGCGGACCCTTCTCCGTTATGAGGAATATGTCCGACTCTCCCAGCCCCGCCAGTCGAAATACGTGTTTGATGTCAAGGCAATCACCACGGAAGACCTGAACGACATCTATGATTATATCGTCAATGAGCACCAGATCGTCAAGGACTACCCTGGAATTCTTGAAGCACAGCCGGAAACCCGGACCATACAGGAACGTGGCGGCAACACGGTGACAGGCATCATCAAGAAGCTCCGCGCATTCTTCAACTGGTGCGAAAAGGAAGGATTTCTGAAAAAGAATCCTTTCATCGGTTTCGAAAAAGGGGAAGGTGAACAATACGGAACGCCCATCTACTTTACGAAAGACGAACTGAAACAGATCTATGCCGCCGACTTCTCCGATAGCCCGTCGCTGGAAATGCAGCGCGACATCTTTGTTTTCCAATGCAACATTGGCTGCCGTGTCGGAGATATGATGCGTTTGACCAAGCGCGACGTCATTAATGGCTCCATAGAATATATCCCCAACAAGACCATCAAGGAGAACGCCAAGACCGTCGT
>JAFRPH010000003.1 GCA_017429205.1 Bacteroidales bacterium | reverse complement strand
TGTGATCGTGGACGGACAGCTGAAGATCAACCCGTACGGCACGCCCGAGAAGCACGTGGTTGTGACGATCACGGAGCACTCCGACGAGGTCACCTACGACGGCGAAGAGCACAAGGTAACCGGCTACGACGTCAGCATTGAGGACGAGACGGGCCTGTACACCGAGGCGGACTTCACCTTCAGCGGCACTGCCGAGGCGAAGGGCACCGACGCGGGCACCTACGACATGGAGCTGGAGCCGGAAAACTTCACGAACACGAACGACAACTACGCGAACGTTGAGTTTGTGATCGTGGACGGGCAGCTGGAAATCACCAGGCGCAAGATCACCCTGACCTCTGCGGATGATGAGAAGGCCTACGACGGCACCGCGCTGACGAACGACACCGTGACGGTGAACGGCGACGGCTTTGCGGCGGGCGAGGGCGCGTCCTGTGACGTGACCGGCACGCAGACCCTCATCGGCAGCAGCGAGAACACTTTTACCTACACCCTGAACACCGGCACCAAGGCGGACAACTACGAGATCGAGACGGTCTTCGGTACGCTGACAGTGACCGGCGACACCCCGATCGAGCCCGAAAAGACGACGCCCGCTGCGGAAACACCCTATGCGCTGGGCGATCAGATCCCCTTCACGATCAGCGTGAAGAACATCACCGAGGAGACCCTGACCGGCGTCGTGGTGAACGACCTGAGCGCAACGATCCTGGCCGGCAGCGGCTACACCGTGGACAGCGAGCATCAGGCGACGATCGCGGAGATCGCACCCGGCGCCACCGTGACGGTGAACGTGGCGCACACGGTCACGTCCGAGGACATCCTGGCCGGCGAATACGCGAATACCGCCGCGATCCGGACGCCCGACAACAAGATCGTTGAAGTCACCGGCTCCACCGATCAGTTCGAGGAAGCGGATACCACCCTCACCATGACCATGGAAGTGACCAATGAGCATGAGGACGGCACGCCCTTCGGCCTCGGCGAAACGGTGATCTACTCGATCGACGTGACCAACGAAGGCACGGTGGACCTCTACAACGTGGTGGTGACCGATACGGTGACCGGCATCTCCGAGACGATCGACGTCCTCCATCCTGGTGAGACGAAGACCTTTACGGCTGAGCACGAGGTGACCGTGGACGACCTCCTGGCCTCCGACGAGCTGACGAACGACGGGACGGCGACCGCTGATCCGGTTGATCTGGCTAACGGCACGGAAGTCACGCCGACGGCTGCGGCTTCCGTCACGACTGCCATCGGTCAGGATTACACCCTGGTGATCCGCTACTGGATCGACGATACGCTGATGGAGATCGTCGAGAAGGTCCTGCCCATCGGCACGGAGTACGACGTGGTGACACCTGAGCGCGAGGGCTATGAACCCGATCTGGAGCGCGTGAAGGGCACCCTGATGGCCGATACTGAGGTGGATGTCCACTACACCGCGCGGATCTTCAAACTCACGATCCACTACCGCGTGGCCGAGACCGGCGCCATCCTCCGCCCGGACTACGTCGTCGAGCTGCCCTACGGCACGGAATTCGACGTGAAGTCCCCGATCGTCGAGGGCTACTACATGAACCACGAGAACATCAAGGGTGTCATGGAAGCCCACGACATGGAGTTCACCGTCCTCTACACCAAGAGCTCGATCGTGATCGATGATCCCACGGTGCCGCTGGGCATCGGCGGGGCCTACATCAACGTCGGCGAATGCATCGAGTAAACCCATGGAACCCAAACGACCGAACAAGCCCCGGCGCGGCTGTGAAAGCTGCGCCGGGCATCCCTGATGAAACGCGAAAGCGATAGGGAAGGATGAAGACCAATGGCAAAGAAGATCCTTGCGCTCCTGGCGGCGCTGAGCCTGCTGTTCGGTGCTGTGCCGGCGCTTGCGGAGAGCGAGCCTGCCACCGTCGAGGCTGAGATCCTCCCGGAGGAACTGACTGTGGCGGTGACGACTCCGCTGACCGGCAGCTTCTTCACCTCACTGTGGGGGAACGGCAGCAGCGACATGGACGTGCGCTTCCTCCTGCACGGGTATAACCTGGTGGAATGGAACGGCGCGCAGGGCATGTTTGTCGTCAATCCTCAGGTGGTGAACTCAATTGTGGTGACCCAGGATGTGAAGACCGGCGACAGGACCTATACCATGGTCCTCGAGCACGATCTCTTCTATTCCGACGGCACCCCGATCACCGCGTGGGACTATGCGTTTTCCCTGCTGCTGACGATGGCGCCGGAGATGGAGGCCATCGGCGGCAATGTGCGCAAGCCCGCCTATCTGCTCGGCTATGACGACTACATCAGTGGGAAAGCCGACATGCTCAGCGGCGTGCGCGTCATCGCGGAGGACCAGCTGGCCGTCACGGTCCGCAAGGAGTACCTGCCCTTCTTCTATGAGCTGGGCCTGTTGGACTGCGTTCCCTATCCGATCCATGTCCTCGCACCCGGGGCGCGTGTCGCGGACGACGGCAAAGGCGTGTATCTGACCGGTGAGTTCACCGCGGACGGTCTTGCGGAGCGGATCCTCGACAGTGAAAATGGATACCGGACTTGGCCCTCCGTGGTCAGCGGCCCCTACGTCCTCGTTTCCTTTGAGGACGGCACGGCAACCTTTGAGCTGAATCCTTATTCCAAAGTCCGGCCGGACTTCCGTCGCATCGTGTTCCGCTCTCTGAAGCAGGACGAGCTGCTGCCGGCGTTCACCTCCGGGGAAGTACTCCTGCTGAACAAGATCAGCGATGCCGCCGTTGTCCGCGAGGGCATGGCGCTGGCGGAAGAGCAGCCGGAGCGCTATATTGCGTATACCTATCCCCGCAGCGGTCTGAGCATGCTGAGCTTCAACGCCGAGCATGAGGCGCTGGCGGATGTCCGTGTACGCCGGGCGATCGCCCTGCTGATCGACCGTGACCGCTTCGTGGCTGACACCGTCGGTGAGGGCGGACAGCGGGTCGACGGCTATTATGGCCTCGGTCAGTGGATGTACCGCCTGCTGACCGGCGCCGTGTCCCTCACCGCGCCGGATGCGGAGGACGCCGAAGCAGTCGCGAAATATGAGCAGAACAAGGCTGCGCTGGGAACCCTCTCTCTCGACAGTCTGCCGCCCTATACGCGGGATCCCGCGGCTGCTGCCGCCCTGCTCGATGAGGCGGGCTGGAACCTCAACGAATCCGGCGAGCCCTGGCAGGCCGGCGACGGCCTCCGCTACCGGGCCGCGGAGGGCGGCCCGGAGCCCCTGACCCTGCACCTGGTCTATCCGCTGAACAGTCTGGCGGGCTCCGCGCTCGAACAGCAGCTGCCGGCTGACCTGGCCGACGGCGGCATCGGTCTGACCGTCGAAGCACAGCCCCTGGCGGAGATCCTTCCGCAGTATTACCACACGGAGGAGAGCGACTATGATCTCTTCTTCATGGCCACCAACTTTGACCTGGTGTACGATCCCTCTGCCGGCTTCATCACGGATGGGGAAGGGAACCACATCTGGGCCGTCGGCGGTCTGAAGGACGAGAAGCTCTACGAGGCGGCCGTGGCCATGCGCAAGACCCAGCCCGGTGATCTGATCGGCTACTGCAGGGCCTGGCTGGCCTTCCAGCAGGAATACGCCGCCGTCCTGCCTTCCGTCTCCCTCTACTCCAATCTCTACAATGATTTCGGCGCGTCCTGCCTGCAGAACTACGTTCCGGCCTCCTACGTTTCCTGGACGGAAGCGATTTTCAACGCTTCCTTCGGTACCCCAGGGGCGCAAAACGCCGAATGATGAAACACCCCACCGCTGCCCTCATCCGGCAGCGGTTTTCTTATGGAAACCGGTCTGCCGCACGGTTGGCTAAATTTGAGAAATTCATGCCAAAAAGCGAAAGAAAAACTTGCCTTTGACTTGTTCTTCCTGTATAATGTTTGGCAAGGTGCGCAGACACCTTTTATGGCTATTTCTGATTATTCTTAACGCAGGAGGATTCCGGTATGCGCAGAATGACGTACGGAAACACCACACACTCGACCCGTGAGCGTCTGTTTGCCTGGCTGATGGCATTGATGATGATCCTGGGTCAGGGGAATTGGCGTGCTCTGGCGGAGGGGGAGCCGGTGGCGGCGGAGACTGTCATCGAGACCGTTCCGACAGCTGTGGAGACACCCGATCCGCAGCCGGAGACGCCCGCGCAGGAGCCGGAAGCTCCCGCAGCGGAAGAGCAGCCTCCTGTCGCTGAGCCGGAAGCGCCCGCGCAGGATGCGGAAGTTCCCGCCGGGCAGGTTTCCGAGCCGGAAACGCCTGAGCAAGGGGAGGAGACTCCCGCGCAGGAACAAGTCCCCGTGCAGGAGGAGGTTCCTGCGGAGGAGGAAGTCCCCGCGCAGGAGGAGACGCCCGCCGAGGAAGAAACCCCGGACGAGCAGCCTGCCGCAGAGGGGGAAACTCCCGAAGCCGGATCCGCGGATGAGGATGCTCATGCCCGCGTGCTCTGGCACGGATTTGCGCGCGTAAGCCTCGCTGAGGACGAAACTGTGCTGTCCCTCTATCAGGACGGGAAATCCATGACCGCCAAGGGCACGCTGCGCAGCGGTGCGGTGGTGTCCGCGGTGCAGTATGCGGACGAGGAGCGCCTGTACGTCAGCTTCTGGGCGGACGGCGAGCCCTGGTTCGGCTATGTGGAACCGGCGTCCGTGGCCGTGCTGACCGAGGAAGAGGCGGAGGCCTTCGTTGAGGAGAACGAAGGCCTGATCGTGGTCGACCGCAGGAACCGCTCCTTCTACGACATGACTCCGTATTTCACGCGCAACGCCGCCCTCTATCCGAAGGCACAGCCTGCGCAGCCGGAAGAGCCCGCCTCCGAACCGGAGACGGAATCCGTCCGGTCGGAAGAACCTGCCGCTGAGCCGGAAACGGAACCTGCCCAGGCGGAAGAGCCTGCCGCCGTGCAGACAGCGGAAGCCGCTGCCGAAACCGGGGAAGCCCCCGCTATGGAGGAGGTCGCGGAGCCTGACGTGACCGCGGAAGCGGAAGAGCCTGCCGCCGAAGAGACCGCGGAAGCCGCCGAAGAAGAAGCGGTTGAAGAGGAAGAGGCCGAGGAGCCTTCCTCCGAGGAGGCCGTCGAGGTCGAGATCACGGATGTGATACCGGCCGGTTACAGGAATCTGCTCGAATTTACGGACCGCCGCAATGTGACGATCCATCCCGCGCCCAAGCCGGGTGAGACCTATGACCATGATGCGGAACTGAAGCTGCATCTGGATTTCCATATCGACGAGAGACGGAAACCTCTGTATCAGTATCAGTGGGCGTATGACATCTCGGACCTCATCGGGGATTCGCTCCCGCTCGAGGAGGTCAGCGGCACCGGCGCGATCAAGAAAGATCAGCGGGTTTTCGGCAACTACACGATCGTTGACGGCGTGATCCTGTTCACGATCACAGATGTCTACTGGTATCTGCTTGAACGGAACATCAACGGCACGATCGAGTTCTCTGCGAAGCTCAACAACGAAGAGAACCTTGAAAAGACGCAGGAGCAGATCAATTTCCCGGGTGCCGGCACAGTGAACGTGCCCCTGACGGAGACGGATCTGGAAAGCAGCAAAACGGTGCAGAACACCGCCTTCGGCAGTCCGGATTATTCCACGCATGAGATGGAGGTGCTCGACAACGGCGACGGCACCTACACCCTGTGCTATACCCTGACCGCCATGCCCAACCAGAACGGCGGGACTCTGACCCTGACGGATACGCTCAGCGGCGGACAGGTACTGGATACCGGTTCGGTCACGCTGAGCCCGGCCTCTGCGAACAGCACGATCACGACTGACGCGGGGTCCATCAACCTGACCATCACCAATCCCGTCAAGGAAACGGAATACAGGCTGACCTACCGGACGACCGTCACCGAGGCGCAGCTCAGGACCAGTCAGACCAACACCGCGTCCTGGAACTGGGCGGGCAAGACCTTTGAGGACAGCACCGAGGTCATCCCGACCTCGGACGACAAGGTCTATGTCGAAAAGCAGTGCTACAGCCAGGCGGGAAATCCCTGGAGCCAGAACATCACGGCCAGGATCGACGCCAATGCGTCGACGACCACAAACTTCACCGATACCCAGTCCTACAACGGCAGCTACAATGTCGTGCCGAACGACGACGGCACCTATACCGTCTATTACCAGGTAAAGGCCAGAGCCGGGAGCGATCTGGGCACCCTGTCCATGACTGACGGCATGAGCGGCGGCCAGACCTACAACAATGACGCCCGGATCACCGTGAACGGCAGAGAGTCTGGGTCCGTCACGCCGAGCGGCAACGGTTTCTCCGCCTCCTTCACCGATGTGAAGAAGAATGACGAGATCGTCATCACCTACAGCGCCACGTATACCGATGAGCAGCTGGATCAGCTGCAGAGCAACACGGCCCAGGTGCAGTGGGCCGGCGAACCGATCACTCTGACGACCGAGTTCACCCCCACGCTCGACCGCACCGCCGAGGTCACCAAGAGTGTGATCGCGCAGGACGGCACCGAGCCCGTGAAGGGCAGGATCGTTGTCACTCCTTCGGAAGACAACAAGTATGTCCTGACCTACACCATCACCTGCGATACGGCGTCCGACCTGGCGTCCCTGACCATGACCGACAGGATCGGCGACAACCAGACCTTTGTGCCTGACAGCTTTGTGCTGAAAACCATGAGCGGAAATACCGAGGTTTCCAGCACCTCCGTCACGCCGAACATCAGCGGACAGACGTTCACCTATGAGATGGGCGCCGTGAACAAGGACTACAAGTATGTCCTTACCTACGACGCGGTTGTTGAGGTCCATGAATGGGAGAACATCGAAGACGGCGTCTATGCCAACAACAATGTGAAATTCACGACCGGTGACACACAGGTCGGAGAGAGTTCCGTTTCCGTGACCGTCGGCACCGAGGTGCCCGAGATCCCGCTGGAGAAGTCTGTCGTGGATCAGGACGGCGCGGATGCCAACAACAATGAAGAACCCAAGAAGCCCGGCGATGAACTGACCTTCACGGTCACCGTCGGCGGTGACGATGTCAACCTGGCCGGTGCCATCGTGATCGACACGATCAGCAACTACGGCGAGCTGGTGGGGGACATCGTGCTCACCGCGCCGGACGGCAGCACAACCGTCGTCCCGGCCAGTCAGATCAGCGATGACCACAACGGTATGGACGCTCAGGTCTTCCAATACACATTCCCGTCCGGTGCGCCCATCATGGGCGAACACACCTTCACCTACACGGTGAAAGTGTTGCCGTTCCCGTACGGAACCGGCGAAAAGACGCTGAACAACACCGTCACCCTCAACTATGACGCGACGGCGAGCACGGCCACCAAGCTGTTCTTCCCGGACAAGGGCACCATCGACAAGGCCCTTGATCACTGGGATCCGGATACCAAGCAGATCATCTATACCGTCACGGTCGAGGTCAACGAAGGTGCTGTGCTGCAGAATGCGCGCATCGTCGAAACGCTCTACAAATTCAATCAGTATCCGAATAACCCCTACGGCACGGATATGTCGCTTCTGTTGAATCAGGCGAAGATCGTCGGCGCTGACGGCAGGGAATATGTCCGCGGAAGGGATTACACGGTCAGCGGCAGCGAGTTCCGGTTCCCGACCCTGGATCAGAGCATCACGATCACCCTCGCGGTGCAGAGTCCGGTTGCGTTCGACAGCGTGTCTCAGTTCTTCGCGTACAACTGGATCGAACTGCACGACAGCAACAGCAAGATCGATGAGGCGAAGACAGAGGACCAGTTTGTCGTTACGGACTACGGCTTTGAAAAGACCGGTGAGATCGACGGCAATAATGTCGCCACCTGGACCGTGACCATCAACCCGAGCAAGATCCTCCTGCCGGGCGAGGCCAATCATGAACCGATCCTGACGGATACCCTTCCGGAGGGAATGGAACTGGTTCCCGGTTCGTTTACGATCTCGGCTTCCATTGCCGCCGGCAGCGCGGTCGATGTCAATGGCAACATAGTGTGGCTCAGTGATCGTACTGTTACCGTGCCGGACAGGGAAATCCCGGTTTCCGGCGGTGTCATCGGTCCGATGAACCTGAATGCGGCGGTCTGGAAGGGAATGTATACCGCCGTCTACGGCATCAATGCTGAGTGCCTGACGGTCACCTACAAGACCCGGCCGACGCCTGAAATGATGCAGTCCATTGTGAACAACAAGGACAGCTATTCCTTCACGAACACGGCGACCGACGATTATTATGAAGACGACGCGACGGTCACGGTTCATTACGAGGATGTCATCACCAAGGAAGACCGCGGCGTCTCCTTCGGCGAAATCATCACCTACCGTATCACCGTCAACCGCAACGGCGAGCTGCTCCACGGCGGCGAGAACATCGTCGTGACGGACCGCATCCCCTCCAATGTCGAGCTGGTGCTGAACACCTACTCGGTGACGGATCTGCGCGGGAATGAACTGCCTGCGGGCACCTACCGCTTCGGCTACAACGACGATACGCGTACCATTGAGGTCACCCTGCCCGACGAGACGCCGGCAGTGATCAACTATCAGGTGATCGCCAGCGAGAGCACCGGCACGGGTACGGCTGTGTTCAGCAACACTGCGGTTTTCCACGGTGATTTCGAGGACAGTTCATCCGTTTCAGAAGAGCATCAGATTAATAAGTCCGGCGGCTCGATCACCGGCGAACACGAGTCGATCTCACTGCACAAGGTCGACGAATACGATCTGCGCAAGGATCTGCCCGGTGCGAAGTTCGATCTCTACCACTGCGAGTTTGACGACGATTTCAATATCATTTCCACCAGGAAGGTCAAGAGCGGCGAAACAGACGAGCGCGGCACGCTCCTCCTGGAGGAGATCACGCCATACGAGCTCTATTACTGGGTGGAGACCAACCCGCCCACGGGCTACAGCATCTCGACGACCGGCCCGCACTACTTCATCACCTATCTGGTCGGCGAGACGGAGGAGGAGACCGCCGCCAACCAAGCACTCGCGAAATCGCTGGACAATGACATCCAGGCTGCCAACGCGGGCATCATCGTCAACACGGCCCGCGACGAGTACGTCTGGACGGTCGTCAACCAGAAGAACAGCAGCGTCGATGTCGTGCTGGAAGGCACCAAGACCCTGACCGGCCGCGACATGACGGAAGGCGAGTTCACCTTTGAGGTTTACGAGGGCGACGAGCTCGTGTCCACAGGCACCAACGCAGGTGCCCTGGATGGTGAAGCGGCGGGGATCGATTTCGAAGCCATCACCTATACAGAGGAAGGAACTCATACCTACACGGTGAGGGAGGTCCATCCGGAGGACAGCCAGGTTCAGCAGACCGGAACGGTGGAGTTCACGGTCACGGTTGTGGTATCCAGAAATGACATCGGCGATCTGATCTATGAGATCACCGAGGACAGCGATGAGATCGGCTTTACCAACCTCCTGACCAAGGTTCGTGTAAGCAAGATCGACGTCGCTGACGGCAGCGAGCTCGAAGGTGCCACGATCCAGATCCTCGACAGCGAAGGCACCGTGGTCGAAGAGTGGGTGAGCACGGACGAGGCTCATACTGTTGAGGGCCTGAAGGTTGGCGAAGAGTACACGCTGAAGGAGACGGTTGCTCCCGAGGGCTACACGGTCACGAGCGAAACCACCTTCACGATCGCGGAAGACGGTTCTGTGACCACTACCGGCAACACCACGACGGACGACGAGGGCAACACCGTCCTGCTTGTTGAGGACGCGAAGACCAAAGTCTCTGTGAGCAAGGTCGACATTGCCGACGGCAGCGAACTCGAAGGCGCGACGATCCAGATCCTCGACAGCGAAGGCACCGTGGTCGAGGAGTGGGTGAGCACAGACGAGGCTCATA
>JAFRPH010000028.1 GCA_017429205.1 Bacteroidales bacterium | reverse complement strand
GAGGAGGGCGGCCAGCTCTCGGAACGGGTGCGGCGCAAGCCCTACTGCGTGGTGCTGCTGGACGAGATCGAGAAGGCCCATCCCGACATCTTCAACCTGCTCCTGCAGGTGATGGACGAGGGCCGGCTCACGGACAGCAACGGACGCGTAGTGGACTTCAAGAACACCATCGTCATCATGACCTCCAACGTGGGCAGCCGCGAAGTGGAGGAATATGGGAACGGAATCGGTTTTGCGACGGCCGGGAGAAAGCTGGAGGACGACCGGAAGAATGTGGTCGCCAAGGCCGTGAAGAAGGCGTTTCCGCCGGAATTCATCAACCGCGTGGACGAGCAGATCTATTTCAACTCCCTGTCCCGGGAGGATATCGAGCGCATCATCGACATCGAGCTGAAGGGGCTGAAGAAGCGTTCGCTGGAAGCGGGCTACCGGATCACGGTCACCCCGTCGGCGAAGCGTTTCGTGGCCGAGGCGGGCTACGACCCCGCCTACGGGGCCAGGCCGCTGAAGCGGGCCATCACCAAGTATATCGAGGATCCCGTCGCCGAGTTCATCATCTCCGACCGCATCCTGGTCTCCCGCTCCAAGGGGGAGCTGGCGGACGTGCGGGAGCTGAAGGTGGGCCTGTCGACGGACAAGGAGTCCATCTCGGTCACGCTCAAAGCCTAGCGGCTATAACTCGGAGACGCTTTCCACTTCGAGGCCGAGGTCGTCGATGAGGTCCTTGAGGGCCTGGAAGGTGACGTCGGAGGAGAGGAAGGAACCGAGGGCGTCGATGTTGTAATCTGTGTTTCTCATGGCAGTACCGTTTTGTTTTCTGATGCAAAGGTACGGCCACCTTGTGCCAAAGAACGGTACAATATGAAAAAATTAGTGATTTTCGACCTGGACGGAACCCTGCTCGACACGATCGAGGACCTGGGGAACGCCACGAACCACGCCCTGCGCACCCTCGGATTCCCCGAGCGGCGGCGGGACGAATTCTACAAACTCGTCGGCCGCGGCATCACGAACCTGTTCAAGGGCGCCGTCCCGGCGGGCTGCGACACGCCGGAGACCATCGACCGGATGCGGGCGCTGTTCCTGGCCCATTACGGGGTCCATCTCTGCGACCTCACGCACCCCTACCCCGGCATTCCGGAACTCCTGGCGCACATCACCGCCCACGGCGTGCAGATCGCCGTGGCGTCCAACAAGTACCAGGAAGGGGCGGAGACCGTCATCGGCCATTTCTTCGGGCAGTTCGCCTGGGTGGCCGTCCTGGGCCAGCGGGAGGGCTTCCCCATCAAGCCGGACCCGGGCATCGTGAACCTGTGCCTGCAGGCCGCCGGGGTCGCGAAGGACGAGGTCCTGTACGTGGGCGATTCCAATGTCGACATGCAAACCGGAATCGGCGCAGGGGTCGATACCGTCGGCGTCACCTGGGGATTCCGTTCGCGGGAAGAGCTCGCCGCCTTCCGGCCCACCGCGCTGGTGGACACGACGGCCGAGTTGGAGGCGCTGATCCTCCAATAGGGGCTAGAGCGTGGACATCCGGTCCACCGCGATCTCCGCGAGCTTGCGGATCTGCGGCTTGTAGTCCGGATTGGAACTCTGGAGATAGCGGTTCGCGATGGCGCAGCACACGGTGCACGCGTTGTGGCCGAGCAGTTTGCAGAGGCCCGCGAGCGGGGCGCTCTCCATCTCGAAGTTCGTGATGCGGCGCTCCATGCCGCCCGCCTCGAAGCGGAAGGACTCGATCCGCTCCAGCATCTCGGGCATCGCCAGCGGGATGCGAACCACGCGGCCCTGCGGACCGTAGAAGCCCGGCGCGGAAATCGTGACGCCCGGGACGGTCACGTCCTTCATCAGGTCGACGATCTTGTCCGACGCCTTCACGAAATAGGGCGACTGGAGGGTCTTTTCCCAGTTCATATGGGCCTTGAAGGCCTCCTCGACCTCGGGGATGGTGACCTGGTCGCGGTGCGCGTACCAGTTCATCACGCCGTCGAAGCCCACGGAATAGTGGGAGAGGATGTAGGAGCCGAGGGGGATGTCCGCGTGCAGGGCGCCGGAGGTGCCGATGCGCAGGATGTTCAGGGCCTTGTGCACGGGCTTGACCTCGCGGGTGGCGAAATCGACGTTCGCCAGGGCGTCCAGCTCGGTCATCACGATGTCGATGTTGTCGGGGCCGATGCCATGGGAAAGGAGGGTGATGCGCTTGCCGTTCCGCCGGCCGGTGACGGAGACGAACTCGCGGGAGGCGTGCCGGAACTCGATGTCTTCCAGCATTTCGGCGATCATGTCGACACGGCCGGGGTCGCCCACGAGGATGACGTTGTCGGCCAGTTCTTCAGGCTTCAGGTGGATGTGGAACACGGAGCCGTCGCCGTTGATGATGAGTTCGGATTCAGGGATTCTCATGGCTGATCAATTATGTGATGGAAGACAAATATAGTTTTTTCCGCCGATTTATCCTATATTTGTACAAATAATTGACCTATGTGGCAGCGTATCCAAACCCTATATCTGGCGGTCTCCACCGCCCTCCTGTTCATCCTGTTCTTCAGTGACGCCTACACCATCACCGCGCCCGACGGGATGCAGTACGTGACTTACCTGCAGATCCAGAAGCCCTATTTCGGCATCCTGCTGGGGGTCCTTTTCGCGATGACCGTCCTCGCACTCGTCACCTTCAAGGTCCGCATCCTGCAGATGCGCCTCGCCACCCTCTCGGGGCTCGTCGCCCTGGGCATGACGGGCTGGCTCGCGTATTTCTTTTTCACGGCGCCGGAGAACGTGGCCTTCAAGTGGACCGTCATCTTCCCGCTCATTTCCACCCTCTGCGACTTCCTCGCAGCGCGCGGCTGCTTGCAGGACCAGCTGATGGTCGAGAGCGCCTACCGCATCCGGGAATCGCGGAAACGGGATCGCAAAAAAAAGAAGTGAGCCGTTCGGTTCACTTCTTTTTTCAAGCTATTTCTCAGAAGCTTTCCCCGGGTCGGGGATCACCGCGAACGTGAGTTTGCCGCGGCAGCACAGCTTGCCGCCCACTTCCAGCTTGGCCGAGCAGTGGAAGATGCCCGCCTTGGTGTCGTCCAGGTGGCAAGTGACTTCGCACAGGTCGCCGGGACGGACGGTGTTCTTGAACTTCACGTCGTCGATGCCGCGGTAGACGGCCAGGTTGCCCGGCAGCACCTCGAGCATCAGGCGGGTGCAGCTCTGCGCCATGATCTCGCAGAGGATCACGCCCGGAACCATCGGGTTTCCGGGGAAATGCCCCCGGCAGAAAAACTCGTCGTCACGGATGCGATACCGGCCGTGTCCGGTCCCGTCCGGGTCCTGCCACACCTCGTCGATGAGGAGCATAGGTTCCCGGTGGGGAATATGCTGCATGATTTCTTCTCTGTTCATCTTATTCGGAGTACTTGCGGAAAGCGACGCAGGCGTCGTGTCCGCCGAAGCCGAGGGAATCGGAAATGCCGATGGTGATGTCGCTCTTCACGGCGACGTTCGGCGTGTAGTCCAGGTCGCATTCCGGATCCGGGCAGTCCAGGTTGATGGTCGGCGGGATGATGCCGTCCCGGAGGGCCATGATGGTGGCGATGGCCTCGGCCGCGCCGGCGGCGCCGAACATATGGCCGGTCATCGACTTGATGGAACTGATATGGGCCTTGTAGGCATAGTCCCCGAGGGCCACCTTGTAGGCGATGGTCTCGGCGACGTCGTTCAGGTGTGTGCCGGTGCCGTGGGCGTTGATGTACAGGTTGTCCTTCTCCGGGTCGAAGCCCGCCTCTTCCAGGGCGAGCTGGATGGCCCGGGCCTGGGTGCTTCCGTCCGGACGCGGCGCGGTGGCGTGGTAGGCGTCGCAGGTGTTGCCGTAGCCGACCATCTCGCCGTAGATCTTGGCGCCGCGCGCGAGGGCGTGGTCCAGGGACTCGAGGATGAGGACGGCGGCGCCGTCGCCCATCACGAAGCCCTGCCGGTTCGCGTTGAACGGGAGGGAGGCGTATTTGGGATCGGTGGCGCGGGAAAGGGCCTTCGCGTTGGCGAAGCCGGCCACGCCGATCGGAATGGAGGCGTGCTCGGAGCCGCCGGCGATGATGGCGTCGGCATAGCCGTGCCGGATGGCGCGGTACGCCTCGCCGAGGCAGTGCGAAGAAGTGGCGCAGGCCGTGACGATGTCCAGGCACGGGCCCTTCGCCTGGTGCTTGATGGCGATGTGGCCGGCCGCGATGTTGGAGATCATCGTCGGGATGAACAGCGGGGAGACCCACTTGCCGGTGGGATCCTCGACCATCTTGGCCGTCTCGCGGTACTGGATCTCGAAGCCGCCGATGCCGGAGCCCACATAGACGCCCAGGCGGAACGGGTCGATGTTCGCCTCGTCTCCTTCGCTCTTCAGCCCGGAAGCCTCCATCGCCTGCCAGGCGGCGGCCATCGCGAACTGCGTGAACTTGTCCTGCTTGCGGACGAAAGCCTTGTCGATATCGTAACGCTCCGGATCGAAGTCCTTCACCTTGCCGGCGATCGTGACGGGCATGTCCTTGAAGTCCTCGACATAGTCGATGCCGCAGACACCGTCCACGAGGTTCTTCCAATAGGTCTCGAGGTCATTTCCCACGGAGGAAATGATGCCCATGCCGGTGATTACTACTCTTTTAGGTTCCATAATTTCAGTACAACAGACTGCAAATATACGAAATATTCCGCAATTACCACTCCACGAGGGCGGCCGCAGTCAGGAGTCCCGCGCCGAAGGCGCTGAAAATCAACTTGTCACCTTTCTTGAAAAGGCCTTTCCGCTTGCACTCGTCCAGCAGGATCGGGCAGGAGGCGGACGAGGAATTTCCGTGGTCCGCGATGTTGGTCGGGAACTTCTCCTCCGGGACGGCCAGCCGCGTCCGGATCCCCTCCACGATGCGGAGGTTCGCCTGGTGGATCATATAATAATCCACGTCATTCACGCCGAGGCCGGCTTCTGCCAGGACCGCCTTGATATCCTCCACGGATGCGGTGACGGCGAAGCGGAACACTTCCCGGCCCTGCATCTGCAGGGGAACGCCGATTTCGGCCTTGGTGACGAAGGGCGTGGGTTCCAGCGGACGGAACTGCCAGATCTTGTCCGGGTCGGGGCGGGCGCCGATGCGGACGGCGCGGACCCCCTCCCCTTCCGAGAGGACGACGGCCCCGGCGCCGTCCCCGAACAGGACGCAGGTGGCGCGGTCCTGCCAGGAGGTCATCCGGCTGGGTTCCTCGGCGCAGACGACGAGCACGTTCTTCACCTTCCCCACCTTGAAATAGGAATCGGCGATGTCCAGGGCGTAGATGAAGCCCGGACAGGCGCAGTTGATGTCGATGCAAGGGCATCGCAGGCCGATGGCCGCGGCGATGATGCAGCCCAGGCCCGGGGTCATATACTCGTTGACCACATTGGAACAGAGCAGGAGGTCGATGTCCTCCGGCTTCTTGCCGGCGTCGGCCAGGGCCTTCAAGGCGGCGTCGCGACCCAGGTCCTCCAGCCGTTCGTCGGAAATGACGTGGCGGGAGCGGATTCCCGTGCGGGTCACGATCCACTCGTCGGTCGTGTCCAGGAAGCCCTCCAGGTCGGCGTTGGTGACCACCTTCCGCGGCAGGGCGCTTCCGGTACCGATAATCTTCATGTCTGAGTAGGTTTTAGTATCGGATGCAAATGTAGGCCGACGAATCCGATTTATGAAATAAAAGTGGTGAAAACGGGGCGCACGCGGGCGCATCTGGGGCGAAATCGCGCAAAAAGGGGTGAAATCTCTTTTTTTTTCGTATTTTTGTGTTCCTTTGCGATGGAAGAAGGTAAGAAAAAATACATTCCCGGCTACCTGCGGGAACGCTACCAGCTGCTGGGCACGGTCACTTTCGCCGCCCTGTTCTCGGTGGTATTCCTGCTCGTGAGCATCCCCTTCTCCAACAACGCGTGGTTCCGTCTCGGGAACAGCACCTTCTTCGGCTTCACCGCCATCTTCGCCTTCCTTTCGCTGGCCATCCTCATCGTCAGCCGCGTGGTGATGTACAAGACCCGGAACCGCCTGCGGATGACCTACTGGGGCTACACGGCCTGGTGCCTGGCGGAAATCCTCCTGATCACCACCCTGTACACCATCTTCACGGTGACCATCGCCCAGCCCGAGGACCAGGGCGGGCTCGTCATCTTCCTGCACGCCCTCGTGTACGCGTTCGTGTGCCTGGGCGTCCCCTTCCTCATCGCGGGGATGTTCTTCACCATCATCGACCAGAACCGGACCATCCGGCTGATGAACATGCAGGACGTCGTCACCGAGGAAACGCCCGCCGAAGGCGCCACGGACCAGAAATTCACCCTCTTCGACAACAACGGCGTCCTCAAGCTCTCCGTCTCCAGCGCGAACCTCTACTACGTGGAGTCGGACGACAACTACATCAAGGTCTGGTACTCGGACAACAAGGGCGACCTCCAGACCTACATGCTCCGCTGCCGGCTGAAGACGGTGGAAGAGAGCTTCGCGGGCTCGGACCTCCTCCGCTGCCACCGGAAGTTCATCGTGAACATGGGCAAGGTCAAGGTCCTCCAGAAGGTGGGCGCGACCTACGAGATCACCCTCGACAACGAGGCCATCGCCCCGATCCCGGTCACGAAGACCTATATCGAGAACGTCCTGAAAGTCTTCCAGGAAAAGGAATAGATTCTCACGTCGGTCTTACGACCTCCTCAGAATGACACGGTTGTCGGCCTACGGCCTTGGTCGAAATGGCAAGGGTTCTGTCATTTCGAGCGCAGCCCGAAGGGCGAAGTCGAGAAATCTACTTATTCGTGAGTCTTGAATCTATCTTCCGCGAGCCGCTCCCACTTGGTGCCGGGGCGGCCGTAGTTCGCGTAAGGGTAGATGGAGATGCCCCCGCGCGGGGTGAACAGACCGGTGACCTCGATGTATTTCGGGTCCATCAGCTTGATGAGGTCCTTCATGATGGTGTTCACGACATCCTCGTGGAAGTCGCCGTGGCTGCGGAAGCTGAACAGATAGAGCTTGAGGCTCTTGGACTCCACCATCCGGACGTCGGGGACGTAGCTGATGCGGATCTCTGCGAAGTCGGGCTGGCCGGTGATGGGGCACAGGGTGGTGAACTCCGGGCAGTTGAAACGGACCCAGTAGTCGTTGTCAGGGTGCTGGTTCTCAAAGGTTTCCAGCACTTCGGGCGCGTAGTCCTGGCTGTAGGACGTCTTGTGGCCCAGGCTCTTGAGGGCTTCGGGATTGCGTGCCATCTTATGCTTCCTCCTCTCCGGCTTCCTTCAGGCGCTCGGCGTTCTCCGCGATCTGGAGCTGGTCGATGCATTCCTGGATGTCGCCGTCCATGAAGACGGGCAGGTTGTACATGCTCCAGCCGATGCGGTGGTCCGTCACGCGGCCCTGGGGATAGTTGTAAGTGCGAATCTTCGCGGAGCGGTCGCCGGTGGAGACCATCGTCTTGCGCTTCGCGGCGATGCCGTCCAGGTATTTCTGGTGCTCGAGGTTGTACAGGCGGGTGCGGAGTTCCTCCATCGCGCGGTCCAGGTTCTTGAGCTGGGAGCGCTCCTCCTGGCACTGGACCACGAGGCCGGACGGGATGTGCGTCAGGCGCACGGCGGAATAGGTGGTGTTCACACCCTGTCCGCCCGGGCCGGAGGCGCAGAAGAGGTCCTTGCGGATGTCGGCCGGGTTGAGCTCCACGTCGAACTCGCCGGCTTCCGGGAACACGGCCACGGAGGCGGCCGACGTCTGGATGCGGCCCTGGGTTTCCGTCTGGGGAACGCGCTGGACGCGGTGCACGCCGGATTCGTACTTCATCACGCCGTACACGCCGTCCTGGCTGGAGGAGAGCTTGAACACGATCTGCTTGAAGCCGCCGGCCGTGCCGGGGGCCTGGTCGGTGACCTCCAGCTTCCAACCCCGGCGCTCGGCGAAGTGCTGGTACATCCGGAACAGGTCGCCGGCGAAGATGGCCGCCTCGTCACCACCGGTGCCGCCGCGGATTTCCACCATCGCGTTCTTGGAGTCGTCCGGATCGGCCGGGATGAGGAGGAGCTTGATGGTCTGCTCCATCTCGGGGAGCTTGGGCTCGATCTCCGCGACCTCGTCGCGGGCCATCTCCCGCAGGTCCTCGTCCTTCTCGTTCATCAGGATGTCCTTCGCCTGCGCGAGTTCGTCCAGCATCCGCTTGTACTCGAGGCCCGCCTGGATGATGGGCTGCAGCTCCTTGTAGTCCTTGTTCAGCTGCACGAACTTCTTCATATCGGCGATGACGGCCGGGTCGGCGAGCGACTCTTCCAGTTTCTTGTATTTGTCCTGAAGGCTCAGCACCTTCTCCAGCAATGTGTTCTCTGCCATAGGGGCTCCTTTGAATTAGTCTGCAAAGATACGGAAAAAACTCCGAATTACCATATCAGAGCCCTTTGGCCTTCCCCTCGTCCCAGATGGCGTCCATTTCGGCGAGGGTCATGTCCGCGAGTTTCAGGCCGCGGCGGAGGGTTTCCTCCTCCATATAGGAGAAGCGGCGGCGGAACTTGTCGCAGGCGCCGCTGAGGGCCGCTTCCGGGTCGATGCCATACAGGCGGGAGGCGTTGATGACGGCGAACAGCAGGTCGCCGAACTCCTCCTGCATATGCTTCGGGTCGTTTTCCTCGCAGGCGTCCTTCGCCTCCCCCATCTCCTCCTGGACCTTGGGCCAGACATCTTCCTTCTGCTCCCAGTCGAAGCCGCAGCCGCGGGCCTTCTCCTGCATCGACAGGGCTTTGAGGATGGCGGGCATCGCATCCGGGATGCCGGCCATCACGCGCTTGTTGCCGTCCTTCTCCTTCGCTTTCACGAGTTCCCAGGTATCGGCGATCTCCTTCGCGGTGGTGGGCTTGCCGGCCTCGGGGCCGAACACGTGCGGGTGGCGGAAGACCATCTTGTCGCACACCTTGTTCAGGGAGTCGGCGATGTCGAAGGAACCCTCCTCCTGCGCGATGCGAGCGTAGAAGACCATATGGTACAGCAGGTCGCCGATCTCCTTCGCCGTGCCCTTGCGGTCCCCCTTGAGGATGGTGTCGCTGAGCTCGTACACCTCCTCCTCCGTCATCGGCCGGATGGTGTCGATGGTCTGCGCCGCATTCCACGGGCATTTTTCCCGCAAAAGGTCCATGATGTCGAGCAAACGGCCGAACGCGGCCACCTTTTCTTCCCTGGTATGCATTTTATTCATAAAATTTTTACAAATATACAAAGAATCTGCGTATATTTGCCCGGTTTGCGTATGAAGCCCTTGACATTCATATCGGCCGACGAAGCCGTCCGCGGCGTCCGGAGCGGGGATCACATCCACCTCTCCCCGATCGCCAGCGTCCCCCACGTCCTCATCGACGCCCTGTGCCGCAGGGCCGGGGAACTGCGTGACCTGCATTTCCATCATTTCCATACCGAAGGACCTGCCCCGTACGGTTCCAAGGAGTACGAAGGCGTCTTTTTCGACCAGGGTTTCTTCGTGGGCCCGAACGTGCGGAAAAGTGTCCAGGAAGGCTATGCCGACTACATCCCCACGCACCTGTTCGAGTCGCAGGCCATGTACCGCAGCGGCGCGCTCCCGTGCGACGTCGCGATGGTGCAGGTTTCCGAGCCTGTCGACGGGATCGTCTCCCTCGGCACCTCCGTGGACTGCTCGGTCGCAGCCCTCGAGGTGGCCCGCCTGAAAATCGCCGTCGTCAATCCGAACGTACCCTTTTCCTATGGTGAACCCATCCCCGTGGACCGGTTCGATGCCTTCGTCTGGGACGAGACGCCGCTGATCACCAAGGACTACGTGCAGCCTACGGAAATCGACCGGATGATCGGCAGGAACTGCTCGGAACTCGTGCCGGACGGGGCCTGCCTGCAGATGGGCATCGGCTCGCTGCCCAACGCCGTCTGCTCGGAACTCGCGAACCACCAGCACCTCGGCCTCCACACGGAAATGTTCGCCGACGGCGCCCTGGACCTCATCCGGAAAGGCGTCATCGACGGGGCCGCGAAGAAGATCGACACCGGCCAGGTCGTCGCCTCCTTCCTCCTGGGCTCGCAGGACGTGTACGACTTCATCGACCGGAATCCGGCCGTTCAGATGCGGGAAATCGCCTACACGAACGACCCCTGGATCATCGCGAAGAACCCGAACGTCGTGTCCATCAACTCCGCGACGGAAATCGACCTCACCGGCCAGGTGTGCGCCGATTCCATCGGCACGCGCATCTACTCCGGCACCGGCGGCCAGCTGGACTTCGTCCGCGGCGCCAAGATGTCCCCCGGCGGCAAGGCCATCATCGCCCTCGCCTCCCGCACCGCTAAACTCGCCCCGAAGATCGTCCCCACCCTGAAGCCCGGCGCCGGCGTCGTCACGCCCCGCGCGGACGTGCAGTGGGTCGTCACCGAATGGGGTGCCGTGAACCTGTACGGCAAGTCCCTGCAGGAACGGGCCCGCCTCCTGATCTCCATCGCCCATCCGGACGACAGAGAACAGTTGGACCGAGCCGCGTTCGAACGGTTCGGTCCCCACTGGATGTATTAAAAGAAGGTTCTACGCCTCCACGACGCGGAAAGCGGCGAGGTCGGAGGCCTTGAACGCGCGAATGTACGCGCTCTTTCCATTCACCGTTTCCTCGGCCATCTGCGTCATCACGCGGGCGGACTTCGCGAAGAGTTCCGGCGCCGCCGTGGCGTCCCGCTGCAGCAGGAGGGCCATCACGATCTCGCCGGTCATGTCATACAGGCGACGGGCGAGGAAATCCAGCACTTCCTGGTTCTCGAAGGCCTTGACGGCCGCGATGCTCTCGTCGTAGATGTCGGCGAGGGCCGCGACGCGGGCGCGGAGCGGCTCCATCTCCGCCGAGACGGGTTCGGCGAGCAGGCCCCGGATGATCTCCGAGTAGGCGCCGTTCGTGATGTAGCGGACGGCCGCCACGACCTGGAGCTGGGTCGTTCCCTCATAGATGTTGAAGATGCGCGCGTCACGCATCAGGCGCTGGCACTTGTACTCCATGATGAAGCCGGAACCGCCGTGGACGGAGACGCAGTCGAAGGCGTTCTGGTTCGCATACTCGGAGCTCATTCCCTTGCAAAGGGGTGTGAAAGCATCGGCCAGGCGGCTGTATTTCTTCATTTCGGCGCGCTCCTCCCCCGTCAGTGTGCGGTCGCGCTGGATGTCCTCCAGGCACTTGTACACGTCCACGTGGGCGGCGGTGTGGTAGAGCAGGGCGCGGCTGGCGTCCAGCTTCGCCTTCATCCGGCTAAGCATGTCGTACACGCCCGGGAAATGGTCGATGGTCTGGCCGAACTGGGCGCGCTCGGAAGCGTACCGGGCCGCCTCGTTGAAGGCTTCCTGGCTCAGGCCGGTGGACTGGGCGCCGATGCCCAGGCGGGCGCCGTTCATCAGGGCCATCACGTACTTGATCAGGCCGAGACGGGTGCTGCCGCAGAGTTCGGCGCGGGCGTTCTTGTAGGTAAGTTCGCAGGTCGGCGATCCGTGGATGCCCAGCTTGTGCTCGATGTGGCGCACGTCCACACCGCCCTGGCGCTTGTCATAGATGAACATCGACAGGCCGCGGCCGTCGCGGGTCCCCTCTTCGCTGCGGGCGAGGACGAGGTGGATGTCGGAGTCGCCGTTGGTGATGAACCGCTTCACGCCGTTCAGCAGCCAGCAGCCCTGCTCCTCGCTCCACGTCGCCTTGAGCATCACGCGCTGCAGGTCCGACCCGGCATCGGGCTCGGTGAGGTCCATCGACATCGTCTCTCCGGCGCAGATGCGCGGGAGGAACTTCTGCCGCTGCTCCTCGGAGCCGAACTCGTACAGGGTGTCGGCGCAGCTCTGCAGGCTCCAGATGTTCTGGAACGAGGCGTCCGCCGCGCTCACCAGTTCGGAGCACATGCTGAACACGACGTTCGGGAGGTTCAGGCCGCCGTAGCGGCGCGGCTGCGCGACGCCGGTGAGGCCGGCCTTGCGCATCGCCTCCATGTTCTCCACGGTCTTGGAAGCGTAGAACATCCGCCCGTTCTCGAGGTGCGGACCTTCCAGGTCCACGCTCTCGGAGTTCGGGGCGACGATGTTGGCGGTGATGTCACCCACCACTTCCAGGATGCGTTTGTAGTTTTCGATGCAGTCTTCATAGTCTACGGGCGCCTCCGGATACAGGTCCTTGTCGGCGAATCCCTTTTCCCGAAGCTCCACGATCCGGCGCATCAGGGGATGCTGCAGATAGAAGGCGATTTCGGGATGGTCGGTATAGTAGTTGGCCATGGCTTACTTGCTGTTTTTCTTGTAATACTTGATGAGCTTCGGGATCACTTCCTCCACCGTGCCCACGATCACGTAGTCCGCGATCTTGTTGATGGGGGCGTCGGGGTCGCTGTTCACGCTGATGATGATGCTGCTGTCCTGCATGCCGGCGATGTGCTGGATCTGGCCGCTGATGCCGCAGGCGATGTACACCTTCGGATGGACGGTCACGCCGGTCTGGCCGATCTGCCGGTCCGCGTCGCAGAAGCCGGCATCCACGGCGGCGCGGCTGGCGCCCACCTCGGCGTGGAGGACCTTCGCCAGGTCGAACAGCATCTGGAATCCCTCCTTGGAGCCCATGCCGTAACCGCCGGAAACGACGATGGACGCACCCTTGAGGTTGTGCTTGGCGGCCTCCACGTGATGGTCCAGGACCTTCACGACATAGGCTTCCGGGCTCACATAGCGGTCCACTTCGGGATAGACCACTTCCCCGCGGGCCTTGCCCGCGTACAGCGCCTTCTGCATGACGCCGGAACGGACGGTCGCCATCTGCGGGCGATGGTCCGGGTTCACGATGGTAGCCACGATGTTGCCGCCGAAAGCGGGACGGATCTGGTACAGGAGGTTCTTGTAGGACTTCCCGGTCTTGACATCGTCGAAATCGCCGATCTCGAGCTGCGTGCAGTCGGCGGTGAGGCCGCTGGTGAGGGAAGAGGACACGCGAGGGCCCAGGTCCCGGCCGATGACGGTCGCGCCCATCAGGCAGATCTGCGGTTTCTCCTCCTGGAAGAGGTTCACGAGAATATCGGTGTGGGGCGCGGACGTGTAGGGGAACAGGTCCTTCCCGTCGAATACAAAAAGCTTGTCCACCCCGTACGGGAGGATCTGGGACTCCACGGCACCCTTGATGCCGGTGCCGGCCACCACGGCGTGCAGTTCCACGCCCAGTTCGTCGGCGAGCTTGCGGCCCTTGGTCAGGAGTTCCTGGGAGACCTCGGCCACGACCGTGCCCTCGATCTCGCAATATACGAATACGTTATCCATAGTCTTAGCCGATGATCTTTTCACTGATGAGTTCCTGCACCAGGCCTTCGACATCCGCGTCGGAGGCGGTGAGGGTCTTGCTCTCCTTGGCCTGGAAGACGATGTTCTGCACCGTCTTCACGCGGGTCGGCGAGCCGGCGAAGCCGCACTGGGACGGGTCTCCGTCCACATCGGCCACGGTCCACTGGGTGAGGGTCAGGTACGGGCGTTCCGCGTAGAGCGCGGCGTGCGGGTCGTTCTCCGGGCGCTCGGAAGGGCAGGTCGCCCACTTGTATTTCATCACGAGCCGCACGTTCTGCGGGCGGCAGGGCGCCGCGGTGCCGTTGACGGTGACCACGAGCGGAAGCGGGGCTTCGACGGTTTCGACACCGCCGTCGATGGAACGGAGGATGGTCGCTTTGCCGTCCTTCACGTCGAGAATCTCCTGGGCGTAGGTGACTTGCGTCATGCCCAGCTTCTCGGCGACCTGCGGGCCCACCTGGGCCGTGTCGCCGTCGATGGCCTGGCGGCCGCCGAGGACAAGGTCCACGCCGCCGATCTTGCGGATGGCGGTCGCGAGCGCGTAGGAAGTGGCGAGGGTGTCGGCGCCGGCGAAGAGCCGGTCGGTGAGCAGGTAGCCGGTGTCGGCCCCGCGGTAGAGGCCTTGGCGGATGATTTCTCCTGCGCGGGGCGGACCCATCGTCAGGATGGCTACGGTCGAGCCCGGATTCTGTTCTTTCAGGCGGAGGGCCTGCTCCAGGGCGTTCAGGTCGTCGGGATTGAAGATGGCGGGCAGGGCGGCGCGGTTCACGGTTCCTTCGGCCGTCATGGCGTCTTTGCCCACGTTGCGGGTGTCCGGGACTTGCTTGGCCAGGACAACGATTTTCAAAGTCATGTCAGGATTCAGGTTTCAGTACAATGGGGGAAATGGGGAACCCCTATTTGATGAGGTTCCCCAGGATGCTCCTTGTGAGTTCTTTGGTGATGGTGTTGGTCGCAGACTTGGTGGCCTTCTGGACCGCCTTCTTGGTCGTGGACGTGCCGCTCTTCTTCTTGGTGCCGGTCACGGAGTCGGCCACGGAAGCGGCGACGACGCCGGTCACGGCGGTGATCACGGACTTCAGGACCTTGGAGGCGATGCTGTTCTTCTTTTTCTTGGCCTGCTCCTTCTCCGCCTTCGCCTGCTCCTTTTCGAGCCGGGCCTGTTCCTTGGCCTCGAGGGCGGCCTGCTTCTCGGCCTCCTTCTGCGCCTCGAGTTCGGCCTTCTGGCGCTCGGCCTCCGCCGTGGCGGCGACGAGGATCTCATAGGCGCTCTCGCGGTCGTCGACCTTGTCGTAACGGCCCCAGAGGCGGGACTGCTTGATGATCAGGGCGCGCTGGTCCTCGGTGATGGCGCCGATCTGGCTCAGCGGGAAGAGGATCTTCGCGCGTTCGACCATCGACGGGGCGCCCTTCTCGTCCAGGAAGGAGACGAGGGCTTCGCCGGTCTCCAGCTGGAGGATGGCTTCGTAGGTGTCGAAGGCGGGGTTCGCCCGGAAGGTTTCCGCGGCGACCTTGACGGCCTTCTGGTCCTTGGGGGTATAGGCGCGGAGGGCGTGCTGGACCCGGTTGCCGAGCTGGCCGAGGATGTTCTCGGGGATGTCGGTCGGGCTCTGGGTGACGAAGTAGATGCCCACGCCCTTGGAGCGGATGAGGCGGATGACCTGCTCGATCTTGGAGGTCAGGGCCTTGGAGGTGTCCTCGAAGAGCATGTGCGCCTCGTCGAAGAAGAAGACGAGCTTGGGAAGGTCCATGTCGCCGACCTCCGGGAGGGTGCTGTACAGTTCGGACAGCAGCCAGAGGAGGAAGGTCGAGTAGAGCTTCGGCTTGAGCATCAGCTTGTCGGCGGCCAGGACGTTCATCACGCCCTTCCCGCCCTCGCACTGGAGGAGGTCGAAGATGTCGAAGGAAGGACGGCCGAAGAACAGGTCGGCTCCCTGGTTCTCCAGGCCCAGGAGGGCGCGCTGGATGGCGCCGATGGAGGCCGCGGACACGTTGCCGTACTGGGTGGTGAATTCCGCCGCGTTTTTGCCCACGAAATTGAGCATGGCGCGGAGGTCCTTCAAGTCATCCAGCAGGAGGCCGTTGTCGTCGGCGATCTTGAAGACGATGTTCAGGACGCCGGTCTGCGTCTCGTTCAGCTCCATCAGGCGGCCCAGCAGGTCCGGGCCCATGTTGGAGATGGTCGAGCGCATCGGATGGCCCTGCTCGCCGTAGACGTCGAAGAAGCGGACGGGGCAGCTCTGGAACTGCGGGTCCTCGATGCCGAATTCAGGCAGGCGCTTCTGGATGAAACCGGAGAGCTTGCCCACCTGGCTGATGCCGCTCAGGTCGCCCTTCATGTCGGCCATGAAGCACGGCACGCCGGCCTGGCAGAAGGTTTCGGCCAGCACCTGCAGGGTGACGGTCTTGCCGGTGCCGGTGGCGCCGGCGATGAGGCCGTGGCGGTTCGCCATCTTGCCGACGATGGAGATCGGGCCGTTGGCGGAGTGGGCTACGTACAGCCCGCGTTCTTTATCAAGCATGGCTATCTGTTTTTTTACGATATTTCCAAAGATAGAAAAGAATTGCCGAAATGGCAAATGTGCCGAGGGCGATCCACGGAATCGTGGCCACGGGAAGGCCCAGGCCGATCTTGTCCACGAGGATGAACGTCGTGCACACGGACGTCATGAAAAGGGCAGGGATCAGGGCGATCAGGTAGTACAGGCCCGGCTTGTTGCGGACCAGGTAGACGGTCGCGGTCCAGAACATGAACACGGAGAGCGTCTGGTTCGCCCAGCCGAAGTAGCGCCAGATGACGTTGAACCCGTTCGAATCGGCGATGTTGTACCACAGGAGGAGGCCCGACAGGACGAAAAGCGGGACGGCGATGTAGAGGCGCTTGCGCATCGGCCCCTGGTCCAGGTGCAGAAAGTCGGCGATGATGAGCCGGGCGCTGCGGAACGCCGTGTCGCCGCTGGTGATGGGCGCCGCGACGACGCCAAGCAGGGCCAGGATGCCGCCCAGCACGCCGAGCCAGCTCTGGGAGACCTTCGTCACCACGACGGGGGCCGCCGCCGTGAGGTCGGAACCGACCTCGGCCGCGCCGCCGTCGAAGAAGAAATACGAGGAGACCGCCGCCCAGATCAGGGCGACCAGGCCTTCCGTGACCATCGCTCCGTAGAAGATGGGCCGGCCGAGCTTCTCGTTGGTGATGCATCGGGCCATCAGCGGGCTCTGAGTGGCGTGGAAGCCGCTCACGGCGCCGCAGGCGATCGTGATGAACAGGCAAGGGAAGATGGGCTGTCCCTCGATGCCCACGGACGGGCCGCGGTTCTGCAGCCCCTGCCAGAATTCGGGCAGGGACGGCCACTTGATGAGGAGGCACACCATCAGGGCCACCGCCATGAACAGCAGGGCCGCCGCGAACACCGGATAGATCCGGCCGATGATCTTGTCGATGGGCAGGAGCGTCGCCACGATGTAGTAGGCGAACACGACAAAGACCCAGGTCATCACCGACCACTGGCCGCCGTCGCCCGCCATGCCGCCCAGGATGACCGCCGGGCTGTACACGAACACGGCGCCGACCATCAGCAGGAGCAGGACGGAGAACACGAGCATCACCTTCTTGGTCGTCTCACCCAGGTACCGGCCCACGAGGACGGGATAGCCCGCTCCGCCGTGCCGGACGGAGAGCATGCCGGACAGGTAGTCGTGGACGGCGCCCGCGAAGATGCAGCCGAAGACGATCCACAGGTAGGCCGACGGCCCGAACTTCGCGCCCATGATGGCGCCGAAGATGGGCCCGGTCCCGGCGATGTTCAGGAACTGGATCATATACACTTTCCACGCGGGCATCGCGATGAAGTCCACGTTGTCGGCCTTGGACACGGCCGGCGTCACCAGGTTCGGATTGGGACCGAAGACCCGGTCCACGAAAGACCCGTACAAAAGATAGCCGACGACGAGCGCGGCCACGCTGATCAGGAATGAGAACATAGGCTATGCTAATCTTCCGTTTGTTCGAAAAACGTGAAATGCACCCGGCCGTACACCTTCTCCTTCTTGAAGCGGGGGTGCTCCCGGAAGGAGTGCTCCCCGCCGTGCTCCAGGATGAAGTAGCAGCCGGGATGGAGGATGTCCTGCTCGAAAACCCGGTCCGGAATGGACTCCAGGTTCTCCAGGGCGTAGGGCGGATCCGCGAAAATGATGTCGAACTTCTCCCGACAGATGGGGAGGAAGTCGAAGACGTTGTCCCGGACCATCGTCACGTTGGTGAGGCCCAGGCGCTGTGCCTCAGTCTTGATGAACGAGGCGTTCTCGCGCACCATCTCCACGCAGTACACGCGGGAGGCGCCGCGGGAGGCAAACTCGAAGGAGATGGCGCCGGTCCCTCCGAAGAGGTCCAGCACCTTGAGGTCCTCGAATTCGTATTCGTTGTCCAGGACGTTGAACAGGCCCTCGCGGGCGAAGTCCGTGGTCGGGCGCGCCTTGTATCCCGCGGGAGGCAGGATGGTCTTCCCTTTCAGGCGTCCACCGATGATCCTCATAGTTCGACGACCGCCTTGAAATAGCGGTACAGGGAGAGTTCCGCCTCGGAGGTCAAGGGGGTCCGGAAGCAGACGGTCGTGACCTCCGGATTCAGCTGGAGACGCTTCAGGGCGAGGAACAGGAAATACTCGGCCGTCGTGAAGTCGGGAGCCGCGTACACGTTCGCGAGCTGCAGGCTCCGGCCCTGCGCGACGGCCAGGTGCAACCAGCCGTCGCGGTACGAGGCCACGACCTTGTTATAGTCCTCGCAGGCGGGGAGCGCCTTGAGGATGTAATACATCTCCGGAAGGACGGGGGCCGACGCACCGGAGGCCGACAAGACCGTCTGGGAGAGGACTTTGGACAAAGATTCGCCGATGGAGTTGGAGAACAGCAGGACGGCCCCGAGCTCGGGGATGCGGACATAGCCTGTGGCGTCGGACGGCTCGAGCGCGACCACGTCGGACAGCAGGGTCCGGACGGCCTCGGGCCGGAAGAAGGACTCCGGGACGAGGGTGCACTTGGGCGTGAGGAGGGAGATGTCCACCTCGTCGTACCTGCGCTGGAACTCCGGCGTGGTGAAGAGACGGTCCGCGCTGAGCCAGCCGGAAGCGCGGACTTCGCCACCCTCCCGTACCTTAAAAGAATATCCACTCAAGGAGACTTGAATGGATATTCCCGAAGTCGTTGTGCGCGAACTTTCCATCGCGGAGGACTACTCCCAGTTACCGGCGTTGTTGTTCGGCTGGTTGACGGAACCGACCTGCAGGCCTTCGTACCTGTTCTGGTCCTTGCACTCGGCGTCGAGGTTGATGCGGAGCTGGTTGTCCATGCCCTTGAGGAGGGCCTTCCAAGGCATACGGGCCTCGAACAGCGGAACCTGGACACCGGAGACGGTCTTGACGATGGCGTCGGTCAGGACGGGCTGCTTGCCGGAGAACGGGATGTACTTGAGGGAGTCGGCGCAGAAGTCGGCGCGGTTGTTGAACAGAGTGTCCTTCACCGCGATCGGGGTGCTGATGGAGAACACGAGCTTCTCACCCTTGCGGTAGAGCTCCATGAACTTCGCATTCTGTTCCTCCTTGCTGAGCTTCTTGAAGGCCTTGTCATTCTTGTACTTGTTGGTGTTCTCCACGGCGAGGGAGTCGTCGCTGGAACCCACCTGCATAATGATGTCCATCTTGCCGGTGTTGTAGAAGTTGATGAGGGAGTCGATGTCCGCCGTGTAACGGTTGTTGACGCCCTTGAACGCGACCTCCAGGGTACGGATGTCCTTGAGGCGCTGGACGGCGACTTCCTGCCTGCGGGCCTTTTCCTTGTTGAAGTTAACCGGCTTCATGATGCTGCGATAGATACCGTAGACACAGCCGACAGCAGCCAGAGCGAGGAGGATCTCGACGAGGATTTTGACAATCTTGTTCATTATTTCGGTGTTTTATAATTTGTCCAAAGTTCCGACAAAGTTATAAAAATCATTTATGAAAAGCAATATATTTTGTATTTTTGCATCGCAAAAGAGCAGATTGCTTTGTACGGAATCGAAACGGAAAGCATCCGGACGCTGGACGCACTGCTGGAAAGCGGCGGTACGGTGACGGTCACGGCCCATACGCACCCTGACGGGGATGCGCTGGGCAGCGTGTCCGCCTTCGTCGCGTACCTGCGGGAGCGCCGGGGCAAGGACGCCGTCGCCGTCCTGTCCGACTCCCCCGCCACCACGGTCCGTTTCATCGTTCCGAAGAGCGTTCCGCTCCTGTGCTACGACACGGAACCGGAAGCCTGCCTCGCCCGCATCGCGGCGAGCGACCTGGTCATCCTGCTGGACGCCAACGGCTTCTCCCGCACGGAGGGCCTGCAGGAAGCCTTCGAGGCCTCCCCGGCCCCGAAAGTGCTCGTCGACCACCACGTCGGCCCCGACCGGGACCGGTTCCGGGTGGTCTTCTCCACCCCGGACGTCTCTTCCGCCTGCGAGCTGCTGTACTACGTCCTCCTGGAACTTCCGGACATCGGCGGCGACGCCCGGCGGCTGCCCGCCGCCTCGGCCCGCGCCCTCCTGACCGGGATGACCACCGACACGAACAACTTCTCGAACTCCGTCTACCCCGGCACCTTCCGGATGGCCGCGGACCTCGTCGCCGCCGGCGTGGACCGCAACGCCGTCCTTTCGGACCTGTACAACCGCTACCGCGAGAACCGGGTCCGGGTGATGGGCTATCTCCAGTACGAAGCCCTGCGGATCACCCCCGAAGGGCTCGCCTACATCGTCGCCACGCGGGACATCCTGCAACGCTTCGGCGTGGAAGAGGGCGAGACGGAAGGGCTGGTGAACATTCCCCTGTCCATCGACCGGGTGAAGATGAGCATCCTCCTGAAGCAGGAGAAAGACCATTTCCGCGTGTCCATCCGCTCCAAGAAGGACTGGTCGGCGCGGGAGTGCGCCGTGGCCCATTTCCACGGAGGCGGCCACGAGAACGCCTCCGGCGGCAAGCTGTGGTGGCCCGCCGACATCGACGGCCCCGAAGAGGCCCCCGCCTATCTCGAACAAGTATCCCGAGCCTGCCTGAAGAAATGAAAAAGAGCACCCGCATCCTGCTGATACCGGCCCTCCTCCTGGTCCTCGCCGGCCTCCTCCCCGCCTGCAACAAAGAGGCGGTGCAGCTGGCCTATGACAAGCAGGAGACCAACATCGCCAATTTCGTGGAGGCCCAGCGCAAGGCCGACAAAAACGCCACCGTCACCTACAAGGACGGCGTGGTCCGCGTGGTCCTGCACGACACGCTCGCCCGGGAAGGCCTCCTGGCGGACACCCTCCACACCGGCGGCACCGTATCCTTCTACTACGCCGGATACACCCTCACGAACGCCAGCGTCAGCGCCGCCAACCTGTTCGCCACCAACCACAAGAAGACGGCCGACGCGGCCGGCTGGAAACTCTCCGACACGACCGCCTTCCACATCCGCACCCTCACCCTGGACAACCAGCTGCTGGACGGCCTCCAGCGCGGCCTGGAAGGCGTCCGGAACCAGGACGAGTGCTACATCCTGTTTTCTGGAAAATATGCCTACGGATCCAAGGCCCAAGGCACGATTCCTGCAAGGTCAGCCCTGGTTTACCACATTTGGGTGAACAGCATCTCCAACGATTAAATTGAAAATGATGAACCATATCCTCCCGAGACTCCTCCTCCTTCCCGTCGCCGCCGCCCTCGTGGCGGTCTCCTGCAACAAGAACGTCGGCGAAGGGCCCAACGTCGCCCTCAAGCGCCAGTTCGACGCCTGGCGCGCCATCCATTATCCCGCCGCCCAGGAAAAGGACGGCATCTACATCATCGAAGACACGCCCGGCACCGGCCGGGAATGGGACGACGACTTGTCGGTCACGTTCCTGACCTATACCATGCGGGAGCTGGACGGAACCGTCACCTACAACACCGACGAGCAGTGGGCCAAGCAGATGGGCACCTGGAGCCGGACGGGGTACTACGGTCCCCAGATCACCCTGACCGGCGAGAATGCGAGCTACGCCGGCCTGGACATCCTGCTGGACGGCATGCGGCAGGGCGGCACCCGGACGGCCATCATCCCCTCCTGGCTGATGACCTACAACCGCTACGATTCCCTGGACAAGTATCTGGAGAAGCAGACCGACCTCTCCGCCACCATCTACACCATCACGTTCCTGGACCAGACCGATGACCTCCTGGAGTACGAGTTCCGGAACCTGAAGGACTATGCGGCCGAGACCTGGCACGTGACCGACACCCTCTCCACCGGCGCGGTGTTCTTCAAGTCCTTCACGGAATTCGACGAAGATCCGCTCGAGATGCCCGGCGACACCACCGTGTACATCAACTACACCGGCCGCCGCCTCTCCGACGGACAGGTGTTCGACACCACCATCGCGGACACCGCCAAGGTCTATCACATCTACAACGAGGCCAAGACCTACGCCCCCGTTGCGGTCACCTGGGCCGAGAAAGCCACGGACATCAAACTGAGCGGCAGCTCCGTGGTGAACGGATTCGCCTACGGCTTGCACGCGATGCACCCCGGAGAGAAGGCCTCCTTCTGCTTCGGTTACAACCTGGGCTACGGCAGCTCCGGTTCCGGCAGCATGATTCCGGGCTATGCCGCGCTGCAGTTCGACATCGAGCTGGTCCCTGAACCGTAAGCCCATGGCAGGAAGCATCCCCACCGAGCTGGGCGTCAAACCCGTCAACCAGTTGATCCGCCAGTACGCAGTCCCCGGCATCATCGCCATGACTGCGTCTTCGCTTTATAACATGGTGGACAGCATCTACATCGGCCATATCGCCGAGGTGGGTTCGCTGGCCATCTCCGGCCTCGCGGTCACCTTCCCCCTGATGAACATCTCCACGGCGTTCGGCACCCTGGTGGGCGTGGGCGCCGCCACGATGATTTCCGTCCTCCTGGGGCAAAAGAACTACGCGGTCGCGAACAAGGTCCTGTCCAACGAGGTCACCCTGAACATCATCACCGGCCTCGTCTTCACCTTCGTGACGCTGATGTGGATGGACCCGATCCTGCGCTTCTTCGGCGCCACCGAGGCCACCCTCCCCTTCGCCCGGCAGTATATGACGGTCATCGCCATCGGCAACGCCGTCACGCACCTGTACTTCGGCCTGAACAGCGTCATCCGCTCGTCCGGAAACCCGAAGACGGCGATGGGCCTGACCCTGTTCACGGTCACGTCCAACGCCATCCTGGACCCGTTGTTCATCTTCGTCTTCAAGCTGGGCATCCAGGGCGCGGCCATCGCCACCGTCCTGTGCCAGTTCATGGCCCTCTGCTACACGATGTGGTTCTTCCTGGACCAGAACAAGTTCCTCCACCTCCCCCGCAGCCGGAAGGTCTTCCGGATCGACTGGCGCATCGCCAAGGACTCCCTCGCCATCGGCATGGGCCCGTTCCTGATGAACCTCGCCAGCTGCATCGTCGTGCTGTTCATCAACCAGCAGCTCGTCAAGTGGGGCGGCGACCTCGCCCTCGGCGCCTACGGCATCGTGAACCGGATCAGCTTCCTGTTCGTGATGATCATTATGGGCTTCAACCAGGGGATGCAACCCATCGCCGGCTACAACTACGGCGCCCGGCAGTACGCCCGCGTCCGCGAAGTGTACGTGAAGACGGCCGGCTGGGCCACCCTCGTGTGCCTGTTCGGCTTCTTCATCTCCGAAGTGCTCCCGGGCCCCACCGTGAGCATCTTCACCCCGGATCCCGTGCTGCACGAAATGGCGGCGCGGGGCCTGCGGATGATGAACCTCGCCTTCCCGATCATCGGGTTCCAGATGGTCACCACGAACCTGTTCCAGTGCCTCGGGATGGTGAACAAGTCCATCTTCCTGTCCCTGTCGCGGCAGCTCCTGTTCCTGCTGCCGTGCATCTACATCCTGCCGCCGCTGCTGGAGTCCGAGGCCGGCGTGTGGTACAGTTTCCCGATCTCGGACACCATCGCCGCCGTCGTCACGGCCTTCTTTGCCGTCGGTCTCCTCCGGAATCTCGGACGGCTCAAGGACGGAGACGACCCGGCCATTCTCGGAAGCAAGATTTAGATTCTCACACTTCGTTCAGAATGACAAATACGATCATCAACGTAGGCAGACAGTTCGGCAGCGGCGGCGGATACGTCGCCCAGGCCGTCGGCAAGAAGCTCGGCATCCCGGTGTATGACAACGAGCTCATCTGCAAGGCCGCCGAGGAAAGCGGCTACTCCAAGAGCATCTTCGAGGGCGGCGAGCAGCGCAAGAGCCTGTTCTCGATGTCCAGTTTCTTCTCCTCCGGCCGCCTCGGCTTCGGGGAGACGGGCTATGTCAATGACGACATGCTGTTCAAGATCCAGAGCGAGGTGATCCGGAACATCGCCGAAAAGGGCGACGCCATCATCGTGGGCCGCTGCGCCGACTACATCCTCCGCGACCTGGACTGCCTGGACGTGTTCGTCTGCGCGCCGATGGAATACCGCATCCAGCGCCTCGTGCAGAACGAGGGCCTGGACCCGGACGAGGCCGAGGCCCTGATGCGCCGCAAGGACCGCACCCGCGAGGCCTACTACAACTTCTACACGTTCGGCGCCTGGGGCAAGGCCGACAACTACGACCTGTGCATCGACAGCTCCATCCTGGGCATCGACGGCACCGCCGACTGCATCATCGACTTCGGCCGCCGCGCCGGCAAGATCCGGTGAAGCGCATAGCATCCATACTCCTGCTGTTCCTCCCCCTCCTCGCCGCCGCGCAGGGAAGGGGCCTCAACGACCGCATCACCAACGACCTGTCCCGCCTGCCGGCGATGGACGCCGTGGTGGACAGCTTCATGAACCGGTGGTCGCTGCGGGGCGTCTCCCTCTCCGTGATGCGGAACGACTCCCTCGTGTACGCCCGCGGATACGGCCGAGCGGACGCGTCCAGGCCGATGACCCCGGGCACCCTCCTGCGGATGGCGTCCGTCTCCAAGCTCATCACCGCCGTGGGCATCATGAAGCTCCAGGAGCGGGGCAAGCTCGTGCTGGACACCCCCGTCTTCGGGCCTTTCGGCGTCCTGGACGGCTATGACGAGTACATCACCGACGACAACTACTACCTCATCACGGTCGAGCACCTGCTGCGGCACCAGGCCGGCTTCACCCAGAAGGGCGGCGACCCGATGTTCTCCACCCCCTCGATGATGCGGGCCATCGGCACGTCCAAGGCCCCCACGCAGGAACAGCTCACCCGCTACCTCCTCCGCCGTCCCCTCGCCTATCTGCCCGGAACGGACCAGGAGTACTCCAACTTCGGCTACCTGCTCCTGTCGATGATCATCGAGAAGATCACCGGCGAGTCCTACGAGGCCTGGACGCAGCGCGAAGTGCTGGGCCCGGCCGGCTGCACGGACTTCCACATCGGCGGGAACTTTTACGAGGACCGCTTCCCCGGGGAGACGCGCTACTTCATGCACAAGGAGGCCAAGCCCATCAACTCCTTCGACGGGCGCGGCCAGGTGGAGCGCTGCTACGGCGGCAACGACATCCACGGGCTGTCCGGCGCCGGCGCCTGGATCGGCTCCACGCCGGAACTCGCCCGCTTCGTCGCCTCCATCGACGGCATTTCCTCCGTGGCCGACCAGATCAATCCTTTCACCGTATACCAGATGACCGCCCGCCTGTCCGACGAGATCTATTCGCTGGGCTGGGTGGACTGCACGGTGGACGGCGAATGGACCCGGACCGGCTCGTTCTCCGGCACCTCCGCCCTCGTGAAAACCTTCCCCGACGGCGAGACCTGGGTCCTCATCTCCAACACATCCACCTGGATGGGCTCACGCTTCTCCCGCGAGACCGGCGCCCTGTGCAAGAACCTCCGGGCGCGTTTTTCGGACCAGCTTCCGGACCGCGACCTCTTCGCGGACTGATTTCTAAACTTTTTTGGTTTGAAAATGATAGGATTACGGGGGGAAAATCCGTAACTTGCACCTTGTCAACAACAAGGTGATTATGAAAAAGCTTTTCCTGACCCTTTCCGCCGCGGCCGTCTGCCTGACCGTCTTCCTGGCAGCCTGCGGTCCCAAGACCACGTACAAGTATCCGTTCCAAGATCCGTCCCTGAAGATGGAGCAGCGGATCGAGAACCTCCTCTCCCTCCTCACCCCGGAGGAGAAGATCGGCCTCCTGATGAACAAGTCCATCTCCGTGGACAGCCTGGGCATCCCCGCCTACAACTGGTGGAGCGAGGCCTGCCACGGCATCCGCGCCGACGGCTACACGGTGTATCCCCAGCCCATCGGCATGGCCGCCGCCTTCGACCCGGAGCAGGTGTATAAAGTCTATTCCACCGTCTCCGACGAGGCGCGCGCCAACTGGAACCGTTCCCAGCGGGAATGGAACGTGGACGACCAGGCCCGGTACTATCCCGGCAACCCGGAACTGTCCTTCTGGTGCCCGAACATCAATATCTTCCGCGACCCGCGCTGGGGACGCGGTCAGGAAACGCCCGGCGAAGACCCGTACCTGACCTCGGTCATCGGCCTTCAGACCGTCCTGGGCATGCAGCAGAAGACTGGCAAGTACTATAAGACCCACGCCTGCGCCAAGCACTATGCCGTGCACAGTGGCCCGGAACCGCTCCGGCACAGCATGGACGTTTCCGTGTCCATGCGCGACCTCTGGGAGACCTACCTTCCCGCCTTCAAGACCCTCGTGGTGGAAGGTGACGTCCGTGAAGTGATGGGTGCCTACCAGCGGTACGAGGGCGTTCCCTGCACGATGAACGACCGTCTGCTTGTGGACATTCTCCGCGACAAATGGGGCTATGACGGCCTGGTGGTCACGGACTGCGACGCCATCAACAATTACTTCAACCGCGGCCAGCACATGACCCACCAGGATCCCGTCCACGCCGCCGCCGACGCCCTCAAGCACGGCACCGACCTTGAGTGCGGCCGTACCTTCCGCAACCTCGGCGAAGCCCTCGAGCAGGGGCTGATCACCGTCGAAGACCTCGACCACGCCCTCATCCCGGTCCTCCGCGGCCGTTTCGAGCTGGGCATGTTCGACCCGGACGAGATGTCCCCGTGGAAGGACCTCAAGCCGGAGGTGATCTCCAGTGAGGAGCACCACCAGCTGGCCGTCGAGGCCGCGCGTGAAGGAACGGTCCTCCTGAAGAACGACGGCATCCTGCCGCTCTCCAAGGACATCAAGCGGATCGCCGTCG
>JAFRPH010000027.1 GCA_017429205.1 Bacteroidales bacterium | reverse complement strand
GCCGGCAAGGGCGACGGCACCACGAAGGGTGTCGTGGACATCTTCGGCGTGGACAAGGCCGCGATGGATGCCACCCTGCAGCGCATCAAGGACATCTGCGCCGTTCCGGAGGCCGGTCAGGTCTACCACGGAAAGGTGGTCAGCATCCTCGAGTTCGGCGCCTTCATCGAGATCCTCCCGGGCAAGGAAGGCCTCCTGCACGTGAGCGAGATCGCCTGGACCAAGACCGAGAAGGTCGAGGACGTCCTGAAGGTGGGCGACGAGGTCGATGTGAAGCTCCTCGAGATCGATCCCAAGACCGGCAAGATGCGCCTGTCGATGCGCGCTCTCACCGAGAAGCCGGAAGGCTACGTGGAGCCCAAGCGCGGTGAGCGCGGCCCGCGTCGCGATGGCGACCGGGGTCCCCGCCGCGACGGTGACCGTGGCCCGCGCCGCGAAGGCGACCGCGGCCCGCGCCGGGACGGCGACCGTGGCCCGCGCCGCGAGGGCGGCGAGCGCCGTGACGACCGTCACGCCCCCCGCAAGCCCCGCTTCGAGGACACCGACAACGAGCCCAAGAACAACGAGCCCGACGTGTTCTAAACACGCCCCGCAAGCATAGAAAAGCCAGCCTCAAGGGGCTGGCTTTTTTATTGGCTTAGAGTAGCTTGCTCTTCCTTGGACGCACGAGGGCGCACGATCTTCCAGCCGATGGCCGCGATGCAGATGGACATCAGGGGGCTGATCAGGTTGAAGAAGCAGAAGGGTGCGTAGACAAGGGTCGGGACGGAGAGGATGGTGGCCTGGGTCATGCCGCAGCTGGACCAGGGGTAGAGCGGCGAGGTGACCGTCGCGGAGTCCTCGACGGAGCGGCTGAGCAGGCGGGACTCGTAGCCCCGGTCCTGGAAGGTTTTCCCGAAGATGTTGGAGGTCAGCAGGATGGACAGATACTGGTCCGAAACGATGCCGTTGAGGGCCGTGCCCGTGACGACCGTCGACGCCACCAGCCCGGTGCGGGAACGGGTAAAGGGGTTCAGCAGCTGGGCGAGCCGGGCGATCATGCCGCTGGCCTGCATACAGGCGCCGAAACACATCGCGCAGAGGATCAGGAACACCGTGTTGAGCATGCCCAGCATGCCGCGGGTGGCCAGGAGGCCGTCCACTTCGGGGTGGCCCGTTTCCAGGGACAGCGTGTTGTAGATGCTCTCCACCGTGCCGGCGAGGAGGACGCGGGCGCGGGAACCCTCGGTGACTTTCGCGCCGATGTCCGCGATGATGCCGGGCTGGAAGACGAGGGCGGCGACGGCGGCGGCGAGGACCGAGATGGCCAGCACCGGCAGCGCCGGCATCCGCTTCCAGATGAGCGCGAGCGTCACCACCGGGACGAGGAACAGCCAGGGGGTGATGTGGAACTTGTCGGCCAGGACCGTCGTGTACAGGTCGATCTGCGAGGCCTCGGAACCGGAGTGCGACAGGCCCAGGACCGTGAAGATGATGAGCGTGATCACGATGGACGGGACCGTCGTGAAGAGCATGTACCGGATGTGCGTGAACAGGGGGACCTTGTTCACGGAGGAGGCCATCACCGTGGTGTCCGACAGCGGGGAGATCTTGTCGCCGAAATAGGCGCCGGAGATGATGGCGCCGGCGATCATCCCGTCGGAGAACCCTTCGGCCCGGCCGATGCCGAGGAGGGCGACGCCGATGGTGGCGATGGTGGTCCACGAACTGCCGGTCATCACCGAGATTACGGCGCAAATGACGCAGGCCGACAGGAGGAACACCTTGGGGCTGATGATCTTAACCCCGTAGTAGATGAAGGTCGGGACCACGCCGCTCATCGTCCAGGTGCCGGAAACCCCGCCGATGAGGAAGAGGATGAGAGTGGCGCCGGCGATGTCGGAGAAGTTGCGGCCGATGGCTTTCTCGAACTCTTTCCAGGGGGTCTTGAAGAAGATCGATGCGAGCAGCACGCAGACGCCGGAGGAGGCGAGCAGCGCCACCTGGCTCGCGCCGAGGATGGCGTCGCTGCCGAAGATGCCGATGTTGATGGCGAGCAGCGTGATCAGGACGAGGACGGGGACGAGGGAGATGACCGCCGTCCAGGCGGGGGACAGTTTCATATACGTTCGTCTTATCGGCACAAAGATACGAAAAAAGCCGTATCTTTGTATGTATGAGAAAATGGTTCATCGCCCTCACGGCCGCGTTGTCGGCCCTGACACTCGCCGCCCAGGAATCCAAGGAATACGGTGTCGTGGACATTTCCGTTTGCAACCTGCGCGCAACGCCCGATTATGACGCCGAAATGGTCTCCCAGGCTCTTCTGGGGACGCCGGTGCACATCCTGCAGCTCGCCGACAAGAACAACTGGCCCCAAGTGCAGACCCCGGACACCTATACCGGCTGGGTCCACAAGGACGCCATCACGCTCCTCACCTTCGAGGAATACCACGCGTGGAACGCCGCGCCGAAGATCGTCGTGACGGCGCTCACGGGCGTCGTGTATGAAAAGCCTTCCCCCCGCTCCGCCACCGTCTCCGACGTCGTGGCGGGCGACCGCCTGAAGGACCTGGGACGGAAAGGACGCTACCAATGCGTCGGTTTCCCGGACGGACGCGTCGGCTACCTGGACAAGAAGCTGGGCCAGCCCGAGGCCCAGTGGCGCGCCGACCTGGACCAAAGCGAGGAGGCCATCCTCGCCTCCGCCTTGACGATGAACGGTTTCCCGTACCTGTGGGCCGGGATGTCCCCCAAGGGGATGGACTGCAGCGGTTTCGTGCGGGCCGTGCTCTTCATGCACGACATCATCATCCCGCGGGACGCCGGTCCGCAGTCCCGGACGGGCGAACGGATCCTCGGGATGGAGGACCTCCGGCCCGGCGACCTCGTCTTCTTCGGCCGCAAGGACACGGCGGGGCCGAAGGTCTCCCACGTCGGTTTCTACCTTGGCGACGGCAAGTTCATCCACTCGCTCGGGCTCGTGAAAATCGGCAGTTTCCGTCCGGAAGACCCGGAATACGACGCATACAACACCGGCCGGTACCTGTTTGCCAGCCGGGTCCTGCCCTACATCGACAAGCAGGAAGGCCTGAACACGACTTTGACAAACTCCTATTACCAGGAATAATTCCATGCAGAACAGACGAGAATTCCTGAAAGTGGCCGGCCTGGCCGCCGTCGGCGCCGGCCTGGCGGTCGGCTGCAAGCCCCGCCGGGAGCCGCCGAAGCCGGACGACCCGTCCGGTGGCGACACCCTGAAGCCGGTTGAGCCCGTCGTCGCGGGCCCCCGCCGGATGAAACTCAGCTACTATCCGTACGAGCTGCAGCTTCAGCATACGTTCACCGTTTCCTCCTACAGTCGCACCACGACGCCCGACGTGCAGGTCGAAATCGCCTACCAGGGCTTCACCGGCTACGGCGAGGCCTCGATGCCGCCCTACCTGGGCCAGAGCGTCGACTCGGTGACCTCCTTCCTGGAGAAAGTGAAGCTCGAGCAGTTCGCGGACCCGTTCTGCCTGGATGACATCCTCGCCTATGTGGACAGCCTGTCCCCGGGCGACAGCGCGGCGAAGGCCGCCGTGGACATCGCCCTCCACGACCTCGTGGGCAAGATGCTCGGCGCCCCCTGGTACCGCATCTGGGGCTACAATCCCGCGAAGGCGCCTTCCACGACCTTCACCATCGGCATCGACACGCCCGAGGTGGTCAAGGAGAAGACGCTGGAATGCGCGGACCGCTTCAACATCCTGAAAGTCAAGGTGGGGACCGACTCCGACAAGGAGATGATCAACACCATCCGCTCCGTCACCGACCTCCCCATCGCCGTCGACGCGAACCAAGGTTGGACCGACCGCTACCAGGCCCTGGACATGATCTACTGGCTCCGGGACAACGGAATCGTGATGGTGGAGCAGCCGCTGGCGGTGAACCGCATCAACGACCTGGCCTGGCTGCGGGAACGCAGCCCGCTGCCCATCTTCGGCGACGAGTCCGTCCAGGGACTGGACGACGTCCGCCGGGCCGTGGGCGTGTTCGACGGCGTCAACATCAAGCTGATGAAATGCGGCGGTCTCCGCAATGCGCACAAGATGGTGGACCTCGCCCGCGGCCTCGGCCTCAAAGTGATGCTCGGCTGTATGACCGAGACCTCCTGCGCCGTCTCCGCCGCCGCCCAGCTCTCCCCCGCCGTCGACTTCGCCGACCTGGACGGCAACCTCCTCATCACCAACGACCTTTTCGAGGGCGTCGGCCTCCGCGAAGGCAAGCTCGTCCTCCCCGACCGCCCCGGCATCGGAGTGGTGAAACGCGCTTCAGCCGAAGAAAGTTAGGACAAAATACGCTTGGATTTCCACGACTTTTTCGTATTTTTGACCACACGAACGTTTAACATCTAACAAATACCGCCATGGGTTCCATCATTTACTTCATCGGCCTGGTCCTCGCGATTCTCGCCGTCATCGACATCCTCAAGAAGCCCATCTCCCTCGTGGGCAAGATCATCTCCTGCGTCCTGGTGCTCATCACCAGCTGGGTCGGCCTCGTCGTTTACTACCTTTACGCAAAGGATCATCTCACAGAGTGGTTCAAGTAGCTTCAAATGATTGCAAATTGAAAATTTAATCGTAAATTTGCAGTCCCAACGGTGAGGTGTCCGAGTGGTTGAAGGAGCCTGCCTCGAAAACAGGTGTACGTTTGCGCGTACCGGGGGTTCGAATCCCTTCCTCACCGCAACCAATTGCAGCCCAGCGCTTTAGCGCCGGGCTGTTTTGGTATGCGACGGACGGGAGCTTGCTCACGGACGGCGTATACCGAAACAGCCCGAACGACCGTCAGGTCGTGGGCTGCAATCTGGTTGCAAGGGCCCCCGCGGCGAGCGATCAGGGATGCCGGCGAAGCCGGAATCCCAAATTCAACCAGGCTCGCTACTTTTTAATCTCCAGGCAAAGCATCGTCAGGTCGTCGCTGGCATCGGCCCCGGCGACGTGCGCGGAAATGGCCTCCTGCATTCGTTTGACGACGGTTTCCGCATCGGTATAGGGCTCGCCCAGAACGGCGAGGAGACGGTCGGAGCCGAACAATTCGTGGTCCGGATTCTCGGCCTCGTTCAAGCCGTCGGTGTACAGGAACAGCGGCGTATCCTTGAAACCGTCCACATACTCGCCTTCGAACCGCGCATCGGGAAGGATGCCGATGGAAGTATTGGCCTTGCAGGACAGGAAGACGGGTTTCCCGTCGTGCGGGAGGACGATGGGCGGATTGTGCCCGCAGTTGCAGAAATCCAGTCGTCCGGTTTCCAGGTCGATGGCGCCGATGAACATCGTCACGAACATCAGCTGCTCATTCCCGTCGGAGAGGATGTCATTGATCCGGCGGGCGATTTCGTCCGGCAGGAGCTCCTGCTTGCCAGCGGCCCGGAACAGGTTCCGCACGACGGTCATGAACAGGCTCGCCGGAACGCCCTTGCCGCTGACGTCGCCGATGCAGAAATACAGCCGCCCGCCCTGGATGAAATAGTCGTACAGGTCGCCGCCCACTTCCCGGGCCGGCTCCATGGACGCATACAGGTCGATGTCCTTCCGGTCCGGGAACGGCGGGAACACCTGCGGAATCATCCCCATCTGGATGTTCCGGGCAATCTGCAGCTCCCCTTCGATCCGGACCTTGTTGGCGGTGGTCCGCGTCAGTTCGTCCATATAGGTGACCAAAGACGACTGCATATCGGCAAAGGAACGGGACAGGGTGCCCAGTTCATCGGGCTGCGTATTCTCCGGCAGGACCGTATCAAAATGGCCGGAAGCGATTTCTTCCGCCTGCTCGGCCAGATCGCTGAGCGGCCGCATCGTCTTCCGGATGACCTGGAAGCACGAGAAGAACAGCAGGAGCAGCCCCAGCAAGTCGATGGTCGTAATGAACCACCGGAGCCGGTTGAACCGGCCGAAGATGTCGCTCTCCGGACAGACGATGGCCATGCTCCAGCCCGTCGCCTTGAGCGGCGTGAAGAAGACGTAGCTGCGGACGCCGTCGATCTCCAGCCGCCTGAATCCGGCTTCCAGTTCCAGCATGCTCTTTCCCAACTCGTCCTGCGCGGGTTTCGAGTCGATGAGGCCCTCCGTGAAGATGGTCTGGTAGAAGAGCTTGTCGGGGTCCGGATGCACCAAGTAAGTGCCGCCGCGGCTGATCAGGATGCTGTAGGAGTGCGGATAAGGTTTCACGGGCGACAGGTTGTCGGACAACCATTTCAGGGAAATGTCCAACGAGATGGAACCGATGAACCCGGCGGAGGTCGTGAGCGGCTTGCAGTACGAGACCATCCGCTGCGTCTGCCGGTCCTCGGCGTCGTCCTGCTCCCAGTCGCTGTAAGGTTCGGTCCAACAGGGCTGATTCAGGAGCTTGGGCTGGAGATACCAGTCCAGATAGAAATACTGGTAGTCCTCATCGCCCTCCTGCTCGGTCTGCAACGTGCCCCCCACATAGCCCGAATAGGCGGAATAATAGTAATGGTCCTTGAAGAAATTGGGCTCGAAAGAGATGGAGCAGCCGGACAGGACCGGATTGCCCTGCACCGTGATCCGGGAATACTCCATCATCAAGTCGGGGTCGTCCAGATGGCGGTAGACCAGCCATTCCAGGTTGTCGGCGGAAAGCTGCACATCCTCCAGGATGTTGTTCAACCGGAGGACCGAATTCTCCACGACCTGGGTGGCACGGAGGATGGCCTCCTCACGGACGTACCGACGGGACACGGTGAAAAAATAGGCCGTCGCCCCGAGGAAGACGAGGGCGGCGAAACTGACCACCCAGAGACTCAGGCGGGCCGAGAAGGAGCGGCGGAAAGAGTCGATCAGCTTCTTCATGGCAGCAGGTCCTCCACGGTGATCCGCCGGGACACCATCCCGGCCTTCTCCAACATCTCATTGGCCTTGTCCACCATATCGGGACGGAGGCGGAACTCCTTGATTCCTGAATCGTGGTCGTGCTGCAGGCGGATGACCTCCTTCAGCATCAGTTCCTGCAAGGTCCGGTTCGTGGGAATCCGGTATTCCCGGACGTACCGCATCACGAGGTCCAGCGTTTCCTCCGGGTGTTCGTCCGCCCATTCCCAGCCTCGCCGGCTGGCGCGGGCGAAAGCCTCGGCCTGCGCCCGATGGGTCTTGTAGTACGCCCGCGTCACATACACGCCCTCTTGCTGGACATTGTATTGGTGGTCCTCGAAGCGGTAAATGCCCGTATCCGGCTGGATGATGCGCGTCTGCAGCAGCTGGTAGTACTCGTCATAACTCCGGGCCAAGGTGGCGTCGACCGCGCCGGCGATGAAGATGTTCTTGACCGATGCGGCCATGATCCATTCATAGTCCAGGTTCTCCATCTCGGCGAAACTGCGGGCCAGCTGGCCGAATCCCGCGCGGAAGGCGGCCACCTTCGCACCACGGAGCGTCAGCGGGTCGGCTCCCCACCGGGAGATGATGACCGTCGCGCTGTTCATCGAGGTCTGGAGGATGTTGACAAGGGGAAGGCCGCCGTCGATGGTCCGCATCGCCAGGGACAGCGGCAGGATGGTCGCCTGGCAGACGCCCTCCCGGATATTGTCCACGGCGGAAGTGGTGGTATAAGGATGGGCGATCGTGACATCCAGCCCTTCCTCCGCATAGAATCCCTGCTCCAGGGCCACATAATACCCGGCGAACTGGGCCTGCGCGGTGGACTGGGGCGTGAACACGAATCTCTCCCCCGCTTCCTGCGCGACGGCAAGCGACGCAAAGGCCAACAGGGCGATCAGGATGCAGATGCGTTTCCAAGCCATGCTACAAAGATAAGAAAAAACGTGTTTGAAACGATGAATCATCACGAAAGAAGGAGGGATTCCGTCGCTTCGCTCCGGCATCCCTGGGCCAGGGGTCCTGCAAAGCATGGAATGCAGCTGTCGGCCCTTCGGGCCAACTGGCTGTTTTCGGCTTCCAACGGCATCCAAGCGAGCTTGGCTGCCGCCGGAATCCAAAAACAGCCGGTCGCTTTCGCGACCAGCTGCATTCCTTTTTGCGGAGGCGGAGGGATTCGAACCCCCGGGACGTTGCCGCCCAACAGTTTTCAAGACTGCCGCCATCGACCACTCGGCCACACCTCCATTGCGGGGCAAAGTTAACTTTGTCCCGATATTTACTCCTCCTTCGAGAAGAATTTCCATTGGAACAGGATCAGGTAGATCGCGCCTACCGTGACGCAGCTGTCCGCAAAGTTGAACACCGGTTCGAAGAAGATGTCCCCGCCCACGAGCGGAACCCAGTCGGGCCAGGTCCAGAGCGGGAAGTAGAACATGTCCACCACCTTGCCTTGCATAAAGGGCGCGTAATGCCCCCAGGTGGCGACGACGCCGGGAGCGGACTCGGTGAACACCAGCCCGTAGAACAGGCAGTCGATGATGTTGCCGAGGGCGCCGGCGGTGATGAGCGTCAGGCCGACCAGGACGCCCGTGGGAACCGGTGTGCGCTTGTCGTCACCGTTCCCCCGCTTCAGGAGCCGGGATATCCACACCGTCAGGACGACGAACAGGACGATCCGGAACGCGGTCAGGGCATACTTGCCGACGACCCCGCCGAATGACATTCCGAAGGCCATCCCCTTGTTCTCGATGAACAGGATCTGGAACCAGTCCCCCAGCACGCTGAAGTGCTCCCCGATGGACATATTGAGCTTCACCAGGACTTTGACGACCTGGTCGATGATCACGAGGACCGCACCGAGGATGAGGAGCCTTGTTCCCTTGCCGGTTTTCATGAATCCCGCGGAATCAGTTCTTTCCCTGCTTGGCCAGCATTTCCTTCGCCTCAACGGTGAGGGTGGCGTGCGGGACCAGACGGAGGCGCTCCTTGGGGATCAGCTTCCCGGTCACGCGGCAGATGCCGTAGGTCTTGTTCTCGATGCGGACGAGCGCCGCCTCGAGGTTCTGGATAAACTTGTACTGACGCTGCGCCAGGGCGCTCGCCTCCTCCTTGGACAGTTGGAAAGCGCCGTCGTCCTCGACCGTCTTGAAAGTCGGGGCGGTGTCCAGGATGTCATTCCCACCGGCGTTCATGATCACCTTGCGGAGGGTGGCGTATTCGGCGCGAGCCTTGTCCAGCATCTCATTGATAATGCCGCGGAATTCCTCGAGCTCCTCGTCAGAATAGCGGGGTTTGGTGTTCTCTTCCATCGTATCTGTCAATTAACGTTTTACTGCAATCTGAATGGTGCCTTCGGTCCACTCCACCTC
>JAFRPH010000026.1 GCA_017429205.1 Bacteroidales bacterium | reverse complement strand
GTTGCCGGTCGCCGTGTAGGTCATCAGGACCAGCTGGTCGGCCGTGCAGGACTTGACATAGAGCCAGGGCTCGTCCTCGAAGGCGTTGTTCGGGATGTAGGAGAAGAGGCCGCCGTCGGCGAGCTTGATCACGTCGAGGTCATTCTCTTCGTCGAGAGTGAAGTCCCAGGTCGTCTTCTCATTCGTGTAGAGGAAGTCGTCGCCGTAGGGAGAGTCGCCCTTGCGGTCGTTCAGGAAGGTCACGTCCTTGTTCATGTAGGAGAAACCGTCCACCGGGTCCAGGGTGTACTTGCCATCGGCCGTGAAGGTGATGGTGTCGTCGTACATGTGGGCGTTGTCCTTGCAGTGCGCCTCACCATTCCACCAGCCCAGGGGGTTGCCCAGGTCGGGGCCGCAGCCGAAGTGGCCGTTCTGGTCCGGATCCCAGGCCCAAGTGCCGACGAGGGCCTCGTCCAGCGAACCGGGTTCGCCACCGCCGCCCTGGCCTTCCTTGGGACGGAAGATCATCTGCCAGCAGATGCCGTCGAACTTGGCCACCACGACCAGCTTGTCCTTGGTGAGCTCCTTGATGTAGAGCTTCGTAGGCGCTTCCAGGACGGCCTTGTTCGGAACATAGCCGAAGAAGATGCCGGCCGGGAGCTCGATGTAGTCGCCGTCGTCGTCGCTGTCCAGCGTGTAAGTCGCCTCCTGCGGATCGGCGGGAGCGTCATAGTCGCTGTTCTGGCCGCCATCCCACAGCTCGTGGTGATAGTTGGACTCCCAGTTGCAGTAGACCACGCCGTCGGCGCCGGGGTTGAAGGTGTACTTGCCGTCGGCGAAGAAGGTGAGTTCGTCATCCTTCACGCCGTAGGCGTCCTTCTCGTGGGGGCCGCCGCTCCACCACTCGGTGGGGTTGCCGAGGCTGCCGCCGCAGCCCATGTAGCCCGCGGACTCGTTGTCATAGACCCACGTCTTGCTGGTGACGCCGAAGAGGGGGTCCTCGGCGACGGGCGCGCCGTCGCGGGGCTTGAAGATCAGCTGCCAGCAGATGCCGTCGAACTTGGCGACGAGGACCATCTTCGTCTCCGTCAGTTCGGTGACGTACAGGCGGGTGGGCTCGCTCAGGATGGCCTTGTTGGCCACATAACTGAAGAAGATGCCGGCCGGAAGCTCGATGTAGTCGCCGTCGGCGTCGGAGCCGAGGGTGTAGGTCGAGGTCTGGACCTCGGCGGGGGCGTCATAGTCGCTGTTCTGGCCGCCGTCCCACAGCTCGTGGTGATAGTCGGACTCCCAGTTGCAGTAGACCACGCCGTCGGCGCCCGGGTCGAACACGTACTTGCCGTCCTTGAAGAAGGTCAGGACATCGTCGGTCACGCCCTTGTCATCCTTCTCGTGCGGAGCGGCGCTCCACCACTCGAGCGGATTGCCGAGGCTGCCGCCGCAACCCATGTAGCCCGCGGACTCGTTGTCCAGGACCCAGGCCTTGCTCTCCTTGCCGAAGAGCGGGTCGTCGGCGCCGGCGATGGAACCTTCCGGAACGAACTCGTAGTAGAAGGAGATGCCGTCCGCGTTGGTCGGAGTCGAGGCGGTCGCCATGAACTGCAGCTTCTTCTTCATCGCGCTGGTCTTGGTCTCCAGGATCTGGTAGCGCGGCTCGTCCACGAGGGACTTGTGCACGACATAGGACAGGATGCTGCCCGGGTCGAGCACGAGGAAGATCTCCTCGATGCCGGCGTCGTTCCAGTTGTTCTCGAAAGTGAACTTCGTGGTCTTCTTCTCGGCCGGGAAGAGGTAGTCGTCGTCCAGGATCTCGTGACCCGCGGGATACTCGGCGTCCTTCTTGGCATAGGCCTGGCCGTCGACCGGATCGAAGGTGTAGGTACCATCGGAGGCGAAGGTCATCAGGTCGTCATACAGGAAGCCCTTCTTGCCGTTGGGCTCGACCTGCCACCAGCCCTTCGGGTCGCCGACGGGACCGCAGGCGATGTGCCCGGCCTCGGCGCTGTTCCAGATCCAAGTCTGGGAAGCGTTGTTGGAGATGGCCTTGACGTACGGAGCCGGATCGAACGGATCGCGGTAGGTGTTGTCCAGGGTGAAAGTCTTCACCAGGGAGCCCTGGGAGATGCCGTTGGCGTTGTAGGCCTTCACTTCCACGGTGTGCTCGCCGGCCTCCCGGAAGCGGAGGGTCACGTTGTTGTCGGTATAGGAGTACTTCTTGGAAGCCTTTCCGTCGATCTTCTGGTCGCCGAAGATCCACACGGGGACGACCCCCTTGTTGTTCATCACGAAGGTGACGTAGTTGGTCTCCTGGTCCACGACGATGTTCACGTCCAGATCGGACGCCTGCGGCAGGCCGGCCTGGTTGGGAATCGGGAACTCAGGGGTGCAGGCGGCGGCGGAAACAGCCAGCGCCGCGATTGCGATATATTGCCAGATGGTTTTCATGGTTGCCCGGGATTAATAGTTGTTCTGCACGAGGTTCGGATCCTTGTCGATCTCGCCCTGCGGGATGGGCCAGTACTTCTTGCTCTCGCTCCAGTCGTTCTTGCGCCATTCGTGGTTGGCCGACTTGAGGACGGACGAAGCCAGGCCGCTGCGGACGAGGTCCCAATAGCGCTTGCCCTCGCCCACGAACTCCTTGTGGCGCTCCTGGATGATGTCCTCGCGGGACACGCCGGTGTCGTGACAGTGGGCGCGGTCGCGGACCTGCTTGAGGTAGCTCGACCCATCCTGTCCGAGGAGGACGGAAAGTTCGGCGGCGTTCAGCAGGGTCTCCGCATAGCGGTAGATGCGCTCGTTGTTGCAGTAGTTCACGTTGTCGTCGGCCTTGTAACCGTGGTTGCCGCCTTCGCGGGCGATGTACTTGCGGTTCCAGTAACCGGTATCCTGCCAACGCGGGGTGTATTCCGCGCCGGGATGTTCGGCCGCGTACTTCTCGAAGTTCAGGATGCCGCCATCCTTGCGGATGTCGTCGTCGTCATACATGTCGTAGGCGCTCTTGGCGATGGTGCCGAAGCCCCAGCCTTCGTGGTAGTCGGGCACGTTCTTCGGAGCGGGGATGCCGGTGAGGATGGAGTTCACCTGGCCGCCGGTCGCGATGGAGCTGTTCCAGCCGCGGACACCGCCTTCGGAGATGTAGTTGATCTCCCAGATGGACTCGGCGCACCACTCACCGCTCTCTTCCCAGATGCCGGCGAAGTCGGACACGAGGGAATACTGGCCGCTGCTGATGATCTCCTTCATATAATTGAGGGCGGTCTGGTAGCGGGTCTGGTCGTTCTGGTACAGGACGGCCTCGGTGTACAGCATATAGGCCATGGCCTTGGTCACGCGGCCTTCGTCGCCCACGTTCGCCTTCATCGGAAGGACGTTCATGGCGATGGCGTCCTCGAGGAGCGTGATGAACTTCGCGTACACCTCGTCGTGGTCGAGCTGGTCGGCCAGGTACGGGGCCACCAGGAGTTCATCCCAGTACGGGATGTTGCCCCAGAGCTTCCACAGCATGTTGTAATAGTAGGCCATCAGGACCTTGGCTTCGGCCACATAGAGCTTCTTCGTGGCTTCGGGCACGCCTTCGGCGGTCTCGACATACTTGATGACCGTCGCGGCGCGGTTGATGCCGGAATAGTTGACCGTCCACATCTGGTTGGGAAGGTCGGTGGAAGTGAGCGTGTAGTAGTGCGTCTTCACGATGATCGGCTGGTCGCCTTCGTTGGAGCCGCCGGCGTACACGTCGTCGCCCATCACGTCGAAGATGAGGTGGAGGTTGTCATACTGGCCGAACGCATAGTCGTACCATTCGAGGGGGTCGTAGGCGGCCACCAGGCACTGGAACAGGCGCTCCGGCGTATTGAAGTACTCGTCCAGCGGGACGGAGCTGTTGTGCCGGGGATTGATGAAATCCTTGGAGCAGGCGGTCAGCAGGACGGCGAGGGCACTGAGTGCAATAACTATCTTTTTCATATCCGTAGTCTGTTAGAAGGTTACATTGACACCGAAGGTGACGGTCCTGTTCTGGGGATAGACACCGCGGTCGACACCCACTTCGCGGAAACCGCCGGACACTTCCGGATCGCAGCCGGAGTACTTGGTGAGGGTGAACGCGTTCTCCACCTGCCCGAACAGTCTCAGGCGGGAGATGAAGATCTTCTGGGTGATGTTCTGCGGCAGAGTGTAACCCAGCTGGATGTTGCGGGCGCGCAGGAAGGAGGCGTCCTCCATCCAGTAGTCGGAGACCCGGTAGTTCTCGTTGGCGGAATCGAAGGCGAAGCGCGGATACTTGTTGGTGGAGCCTTCGCCGGTCCAGCGGTTGAGGATGGTCTTCGGGAGGTTGATGTAGTACAGGTCGGTACGGCGGGTGACGTTGAGCGTCTGGGCGCCGAGCTGGCCCTGGAGGAGCATGCTGAAGTCGAAGCCCTTCCAATCCATGGTGAGCGTGAGACCGAAGGTCCAGTCCGGAATGCCCTTGCCGAGCTTCGTGCGGTCGTCGTCGTTGATGACGCCGTCGTTGTTGATGTCCTTCCAGCGGAAGTCGCCGGGCTGCGCGTTGGGCTGGATCTTGTTGCCCTCGGCGTTCACGTAGCTGTTGATCTCGTCCCAGTTCTGGAACACGCCGTCGGTCTTCCAACCCCAGAAGTACGGGAACACTTCACCCACTTCGCCGCGGGTCAGGGAACCGATCTTGTGGCTGGCGGTGATGATGTAGGAGGAGTCGTCGGCCAGCTTGGTGAGCTTGTTCACATTGTAGGAAGCGTTGGCCTTGATGCCGTAGTTGAAGTCGGCGATGGCGCCGCGGAAGCCGAGATCCAGCTCGAGACCGTGGTTGCGCATCGTGCCCACGTTGCCGGTCGGGGCGGAGTCGCCCGCGTAGGTCGGGACCTGCAGCTCCATCAGCATGCCGGAGGCGTCCTTGATGTAGTAGTCGACGGTGGCGGTGATCCGGGTGCCCAACAGGCCCAGGTCCACGCCGAAGTCGGTCTGGATGGACTGCTCCCACTTGGCGTTCGGGTTCGCGAGGCCGGAGGCCTTCACGCCGATGTTGATGGCCTCGGTGGCGTTGGCGCCGGAACCGAAGACATAGTTGTTGCCGGACTGGGAGTACACGGCATACAGGAAGTCGCCCAGGTTGTCCTTACCGTTGATACCCCAGGAAGCGCGGAGCTTGGCCATGGAGATGACCGGGTTGTACTTCAGGAACTCCTCGTTCTTGATGTTCCAGCCGATGGAAGCGGACGGGAAGGTACCCCACTTGTTGTTGGGGCCGAAGTGCGAGGAAGCGTCCCGGCGGACGGTCGCCTGCGCCATGAAGCGCTCGTCGAAGTTGTAGGAGACGCGGCCGAAGTAGGACAGGATGCTGTAAGGGATGGAATTCCAGCGGCCCCAGCCGTTGCGGTCGCCGTCCTTCTGCTGGCCGAGGGTGTTGTCCACGCTGATCTTCCAAGGGTCGTCCGGGTAGATGAGGCCCAGGGCGGAAGCGCCCAGATAGGAGGAGGAGGACATATAGGCGGACTGGCCGAGCACCACGTTCAGGGCGTGCTTGCCGAACACCTTGTCATACGTCAGGGTGTTTTCCACCTGATAGCTGTAGTAGCGGTCCATGCTCTGGGTGGCGGAGGAACCGTAGTTGATCTTCGTCACGGTCGACTCCTTGCCGTTCTTGTCATACACCTTGGTCTCCGTGACGCTGTCCAGCTTGTAGCTCTTGGAGGTCAGAAAATACTGCGGGGTGTAGCTGTGGCTGTAGACATAGGAGAGGTCCATGGTGACGGCGCTGCGGAACTTCAGGCCGTCGATGAGCTGGAGGTCGAAGTTCAGGCCGCCGACGAGCTTGTCGGTGCTGCTGTCGCCGTGCGGGCGGTCCAGCATCGCGATCGGGTTCGCCTGCTCGTTGTAGGTGCCGCCGTCAGCGATGAAATAGGGAACGCCCTCGCTGTTGCGGATGATGTACGGATAGCCGGCCGGGTAGAGGGAGCGGTAGCGGGCCTCTTCGGCTTCGTCGGCATAGATGGGATCCAGCGGGGACATGCCCAGGGCGGAGCCCAGCGGGGAGCCGTATTCGGAGTTCTCCGAGATGCCGGCGGACTTGATGTGCGCGAAGGAGACCTGGTTGCCGATGACGAGCTTGTTCAGCCAGTTGCGGGTGGCGGAGTGGTCGAACAGGGTGATGCCGATGTTCTCGCGCAGGGTCATTCTGTCATAGTAGGCCTGGCCGAAGCGGCCGCCGATGGTACCCTTGTTGGAGAGGTAGCCGCCGGAGACGCTGTAGTTGACCCGGCTGTTGCCGCCGGAGACATTGATGTCGTGCTTGACGATGGGGGCGTTCTTGTCGAAGATGGCTTCCACCCAGTCGGTGCCCTTTCCGAGGGAATAGGGATCGTCGTAGATGGGGGCGTTGCCGGCGTTGAGCTGGCCCTCGTTCATCATGATGGCATACTCGGTGGCGTTGAGCACGGCGGGCTTGCGCCAGGGATTCTGCATACCATAGGAGAAGTTGTAGGTGACGACGGTCTTCCCTTCGGAACCGGACTTGGTGGTCACGAGGACCACGCCGTCGGCCGCGCGGGCGCCGTAGACGGCGGCGGAAGCGGCGTCCTTGAGGACGTCGATGCGCTCGATGTCGTTCGGATTGATGTAGTCGATGCTACCGGCCGGCATGCCATCCACAATATACAGCGGGGAGGCGTGGTTGATGGAGCCGACACCACGGACGATGACCGTGGAGCTGGCGCCCGGGGCGCCGGAGTGCTGGGTGACCTGGACACCGGAGGTCATGCCCTGGAGCATGTTGTCCACCCGGTTCTGGGACTGCACCTTCAGGTCGTCGGCGGTCACCGAGGAGATGGAGGCCGTCACCACGGACTTCTTCTGGACACCGTAACCGATGACCACGGTCTCTTCCAGCATCTCGGCATCCTCGGCGAGGACGATTTCCATGATGCGGTCAGGCGTGGCCACGGCGGTCTGGGACACATAGCCGATGCAGGAGATCTCCAGGACGGCGCCGGGAGCCACGCGGAAGGAGAAAGCTCCGTCCACGCCCGTCACGGTACCGTTGCTGGTTCCCTGCTCGACGACAAAGGCGCCGACAATCGGCTGGCGCGCATCGTCGAGGACGACACCGCTGATGGTGGCGTTCTGCGCGAATGCTGCCAGGCTCAATCCTAATGCAAGGATCAGGGAAGCAAATTTTTTCATACGCGATTGGTTTGGTTGTGCGTTGGTTATTGTTAAATGAATTGTGTTCTGACACAAGGTCCACCGCAAAATTACGCCCGGCAAGCATACACCGCGCGCATAAGAAAATAAAAGTACTGCAAAGTAGTAGCTATCTTGTTGTAAGACAGCTAATTAAAAGTTTTTAAAAGGCTAAAAAAGTAGTGGATTAAGAACGCGTTTTCCGCTACTTTCCAATCATTTTCACCTGTTCCTCGAACTTGTCGCGGTCCCCGAGGGCCGCATTCTTGACCGAGACCTTATAGTTATATATGGTGCTGACGGAATAGTCCAGCATCGTCGCGATCTTCTTGGAATCGTCCACGCCGAGGCGGATCAGGGCGAAGATCCGGAGCTCCGTCGTGAGCCGGCCGGGCGGCGGAACGATGCGCGCATCCTCCTGCAACAGGGCGTTGAACTGTTCCACAAAGTCCGGATAGAGGGCCAGGAAAGTCTCGTCGAACTTGCGGTAGAAATCCTCCAGCGCCTTCTCGGAGCGCTCGGAAATGGCCAGTTCGCGGAACAGCTGGTCCGACTTGCCCTGCTTCAGCAGGTTCCGGAACCGGTTGTCCTGGGAGCGGATCAGGGCCACCTGCTCGGACAGGCCCTGCAGGAAGTCCATGATATAGGCGTCCTTCACCTTGTCGGCCTTGGAGATCTGCCGGTTCAGCACGCTGAGTTCCTCATTGGCGGCGGCCAGCCGGGCGTTGCTGTCCGCCAGCGCCTTCTGCATCCGAGAAAGCTTCCGGGAACGGATGACCAGGAAATAGGTGGTCAGGGACAGCACCAGCACCAGGACGGCCAGCAGGATGGAGGAGATGATCCGCGCCTCGCTCTGCCGGTCCTGCCGGACGGAATAGGCGTTCTCCACTTCCATCAGGAAGCGGGAAATCTGCCAGGGGCGCAGCTTGGCATTGTACAGCACCGCGTCCTCCTGCGCCATCCGGAGATAGCGGAACGAGCGGTCTACGTCCAGCGGAAGGATGTTCTGCGCCACCATCGTCAGGGAGGCGTAGTCCTTCACCGCGTTCACGATGTCGCACTCTGCGGAGCGGATGAGCCAGGCGATCCGCTCGGACTGGTTGCCCCGCAAATTCTCGATCTCCGACTCGAAATAGGCGAAGATGGCATAATCCCGGTCTTCCGGCTTCACCGTCGCCAGCAGAAGCCGGTTCACGCTGTCGGCGGAAGCGAGCTTTCCCTGGTCCATGAATTCGTCCCGCAGCACGGAGCGCCAGCGGTCTGAATCCTTGGGCAGCAGCTGGTACAGGCGGGGACGGAACGAGGCGGCCGGCGGGATGGACAGTTTTTCCACCATACCCGAGTTGCCCGCCAGGTCCTTGCTGTAATCGTACAGGTCCCAGAGGTATTCCCCCATGAGCGGTTCCGAGAATGCCGCCGTGTCCAGGCCGCCGTACAAGAGCTGGGACGCTTCCAAGTAACTGCCGGCCTTGGCATAGAGATGCCCCAGCAGGACGGAGGCCTCGTTGTACAAGTCCTGGTCTTCCAGCACGTCCTGCGCCAATTCCTGGCAATGTTTCAAGTATAGTTGGGTGGAGTCGAAACTGAAGGCGAAGAACTCGCGGGCGATGTTCATCTCCAGCTCATACCGCCGGAGCGGGTCGCGCGTGGAGCGGGCCAGCTTCCCCAGCGCGTCCATCTGATCCAGCTTCCGGGCCACATACATATTGGCGGCGCTGGTGTAGCCGTCCAGCTCGATCAGGAGCTGCTGCGTCGCCCGGTCCGGGCGGGGCGCCGGCCGGCACGCCGCCGCCCCGAGGGCGACAGCGAGCAGAACGCCTATGCTCCGGACGAGCTTCATGGGCTAGAAATCTTCCTCCAGATGGATGACCGGTGGCGGAAGCAGGGGCATCTCCGGAACGAGCAGCGCCTGGCTGCGCGCCTTCAGGAGTATCCGGCTGCGCTCCTCGGCGCTGGCGGTCGCGGGCACCACCGGCCGGATCGGATCCACCGTCACATCCTTGGCGATGAAATCGTCCATATCGAAGGTTTCACCCGTCTTCGTCATAATCCGGCGGACGATGAGGATTCGCTGCCAGGTGGAGTAATAGGGCCGGTTGTCGATCATGCAGCTGATCTTCTCCGACCGCCAGCGGTAATAGATGGACTTGTACGCGCCGTGCCAGAGACCGATCCGGCCATAGTCCGGGTTCCGGGCGGTCCATTCGTCCAGGTGGTCCAGCAGGTCCTCCTTCCAGGGGGCAGAATCATAGAAACCGGATACGTTCAAGGCATGCGGAACCGTATAGGAATGTCCCGACATGGCCGCCGGGGCCGAGACCGTCGTCGTCCCGCTCCAGTATTCGTCCGTCAACCGGCCGTAGGCATGGCCGCCGAACTCGTGGATGAACGTATTCTTCCAGTCGCCGACCATCCGGCCCATCTCGTCCCGCTCCGCTTCCGTCGTCTCCCGGTATCCTTGGGAATTGTCCTGTTCATTGACGGCCTGGTACTTCGGGAAGGACCAGCGGCTCGTGCCTCCATTCCGCTGGAAAGGAACCTGGCAGTAGTTCCAGCCGCTTTGATAGATGTGGCAGATGCCACCGTACCGGGTGTCGTTGATCAGAAGCGCCGCCGGGACTTCCTGATAAGTCAATTCCTTGGAAACGATCTCCGGGATCGCCGCCTTGAGGTAGGCCTGGACTTTGGCGGCATCCGCCGTCATCGTGCTGTATGTGCCGTCGTCCGGCCAGCGGGAACCGAACCGGTTGTCCACCGCCACGATGATCTTGTCCTTGTCCTTCGGATCGTTGACACCGGCCCCGGACTCGTTGGAAACGGTCCGGCAGACATATACGGTGAAATACTCCTTGTAGGACTTGAAAGGCTCCACGGAGAACAGGAAATCGACGGCGGTCCTGGCCCGTTCCTCGAAAAGGTCCAGCTGGTCCGAGGTATAGCCGTCGGCCAGCAGGGCGATGACGTTCTTCTTCCGGCCTTTTGTCTGGGTGACAACCCGGATGACCTGGTCATCGGCACCCCAGGTATCGCCCAGGTCTATCGTTCCGAAATCCACGATCCGGGAACGCGTGAGCGTCAGCGCCTTCGAGGAATGCTTCTCGATGAGGCGGCCTTCTCCATCGCTGAAAGTCAGGGTGAACCCGTCAGTAAGGCTGGCCGGGACCATCGCTATGCAATAGTCCTGTCCCTCCACGAAGGTGCCGGACAGAGTAACGGTATTGGACCGCTCATAGGTAGGCGAGCCGAAGGTCGAGGTATAACCGAAATGAACCTCGCCGTCCTGGAAATAGAACGCCGCATCGCCTGCCACGGTCGTACCGGCATCAAACGTCACGGACTGCAGGGAAGAAACGGCCGATCCGCTCAGGCGGAAACGGACATAGGACATCAGGTTCCGGAACTTCAGGTTCTCATCCTGCGACGCCGACCAGGCGGCTGCAAAGTTGAGCCCTTCCTGGACGCCGCCGGGGACGGCTTCCTGCGTCGGAGGAACCGGAATCCGCAGCATAATGTCATCATTCTTGCGGAAGACCGAATAGACGGCGGACGGGTAAATGCTCGTGTAAGAATCATCCTCCGACAACCGCTTCGTCGTCGTGAACGTTGCCGACACCACACCGTCGTCCTGGGTCGTATAGGTCGTCTGGTTATAACCGCTGGACGACATCCTATACATTTTGAAGGCGTCTCCGCCAGTCCAGAGGACCTGCGCCTGGGTTTCATCGAAATCCAGCCGGGAGCGGGTCTCGGGGACTTCGGCCGCGAAACCGGCCTGGATGGTGTAGACGGGGGGCGCCGGGGGCGCCACGGAGTCCGCACCCACTTTGGAGCAGGCGACGGCGGCGAGCGAGAGCCAGAGGCAAAGACGGTTCAGGTTCATCCTATACGATTTGATTGACAGCGTTTTCAATTTCTTCCTTCCGGTCCTCCGGCGTGACGGCCGCGAGGAAGGAGATCATCTGCAGGACCTTCGCCTCCGCTTCCGGGACGCCGCGGGTGCGCATATAGAACAGCGCATCCTCGTCCAGGCGGCCGGTGGTGGCCCCGTGCGAGCATTTCACGTCGTCGGCATAGATTTCCAGCTGCGGGGTCGTTTCCACGCGGGCTCCTTCCGACAGGACGATGTTGTGGTTCTCCTGGTAGGCTTCCGTCTGCTGGGCGTCCGGGGCCACGATGATGCGGCCGTCGAAGGTCACCCGGGACGCGCCGCCCGCGATGCCGTTGAACAGCTGGTGCGAGACGCAGCCGGCCGCGCGGTGGTGCATCAGGATGCGGAAATTCACCCGCTCCTCGCCGCCGCACAGGTACAGGCCCTTCAGGGACACCTCCGCCCCTTCGCCCACCAGGTCGATGGCGACGTCGATGTCGCGGGACTCCCCGGGAAGCACCACGAACGTCAGTTCGAGCTTCTCCCCCGCCCCGACGGTATAGTCGGGCCGGCGGCCGACGAAAGGATCTTTGTAATTACCGTACCCCATCAGAACTGGTCAAAACCTTGTTTTTCAATGGCATCGATGAGCTCGGGACCGCCCGTGCGGACGATGCGGCCGTCCTTGAGGACGTGCACGACGTCGGGCCGGACATACTCCAGGAGCTTCTGGTAGTGCGTGATGATGATGGCCGATTTCTCCGGCGAGCGGAGGGCGTTGACCCCGTCCGCCACAATCTTGAGGGCGTCCACGTCCAGGCCGGAGTCCGTCTCGTCCAGGATGGACAGGGTCGGGTCCAGCAGGGCCATCTGGAAGATCTCGTTGCGTTTCTTCTCGCCGCCGGAGAAGCCCACGTTCACTTCGCGCTTGGCGAATTCGGGCTTCATCTGCACGAAGGCCATCTTCTCCTTCAGGAGCTTCAGGAACTCGGGCGTCTTCATCTCGGGCAGGCCCTGCGCCTTCCGGCGGGCCTGGACGGCCGCCTTCATGAAGGCGGTGATCGTCACCCCGGGAATCTCCACGGGATACTGGAAGCTCAGGAAGATGCCGGCCCAGCTGCGCTCTTCCGGCGCCATCGACAGCAAATCCTTGCCGTCGTAGACGATGGTTCCTTCCGTCACCTCATAGTCCGGGCGGCCGGTGAGGACCGCGTTCAGGGTGGACTTTCCCGCCCCGTTCGGGCCCATCACGGCGTGGATTTCGCCCCGATCGATGGACAGGTCGATCCCGTGGAGGATCTCCTTATCCCCGATCCGGGCGTGCAAGTTCTTTATTTCGAGCAGTTTATCCATTTTTCTTGTACAGTTTCATCCAGGAATACAGCGACCACAGGCCATTCACCAGGTACAGGCCGCAGACGATGGGCATGAACACGTTCCCCACGCTGATGTGGAGAATGATCTGGGTGATGTTCACGATGAGCCAGGCCATCCAGCAGTCCCACTTCTTGAGGGCCGACAGGAGCTGCGCCGTGAGGATCAGGACCGTCACGCAGCAGTCCAGGTACGGGGCCGGATTGGCCGGGAAGAAGGTCTTCATCACCCAGCCCCAGAGCAGGGCGATGACGAGGATCGCCGCCACGGTGAATCCCCGCTGCGGCCAGGTCAGCATGCTGACTTTCAGCTTGTTCGCATCCTCGGAAGAGCGTTCCTCCTCCTTCGGATGCGTCCAGCGCCAGTGGCCGAACACGTTGATCGCAAGGGAGATGGGCTGGAGCAGCAGGTTCGCGTACAGGTTCCGGGACCAGAACAGGAAGAACAGGGCGGCCGTATACAGGTAGCCCACCCAGAAGTTGTACTTCGAGTTCCGTCCCGCGAGGAACACGCAGGTAAGTCCCAGCAGCGAGCTGATGAAATCCACCAGCAGCACCGGCTTCCCGCCCAGGGTAAAGATCACGATATCAAGCCATTCCATCATCCGACCGATCCTTCAAGTGACACTTGCAAAAGTTTCTGCGCCTCCACCGCGAACTCCATCGGGAGGCGGGAGAGGACTTCGCGCGCATAGCCGTTGACAATCAGGCCCACGGCTTCTTCCGGGCCGATGCCGCGCTGGTTGCAGTAGAACAGCTGGTCCTCGCTGATCTTCGAGGTCGTCGCCTCGTGCTCGACGATCGCCGTGGGGTTGTCGGAGCGGATGACCGGGAAAGTGTGGGCCCCGCACTGGGAGCCGATCAGGAGGCTGTCGCACTGCGAATAGTTGCGGGCGTTCTTCGCGCCGGCGCCCATCCGCACGAGGCCGCGATAGCTGTTCTGGCTGCGGCCGGCGGAGATGCCCTTGGAGACGATGCGGCTCTTCGTGTTCCGGCCGATGTGGACCATCTTCGTGCCCGTGTCGGCCTGCTGGTAGTTGTTCGTGACCGCGACGGAATAGAACTCCGAGGCGGTGTTGTCGCCCTTCAGGATGGTGGACGGGTACTTCCAGGTGATGGCGGAGCCCGTTTCCACCTGGGTCCAGCTCAGGTGCGCCCCGTCGCCCTTGCAGATGCCGCGCTTGGTGACGAGGTTCAGGATGCCGCCCTTGCCGTCCGCATCGCCCGGATACCAGTTCTGGACGGTGGAGTACTTGACATCGGCATCCTTTTCCACGATGATTTCCACCACCGCGGCGTGGAGCTGCTGCTCGTCGCGCATCGGCGCGGTGCAGCCCTCCATATAGCTCACGAAGGAACCCTCGTCGGCCACGATGAGCGTGCGCTCGAACTGGCCGGTGCCCTTCGCATTGATCCGGAAATAGCTGGACAGGTCCATCGGGCAGCGCACCCCCTTGGGGATGTAGCAGAACGAACCGTCGGAGAACACGGCGCTGTTCAGGGCCGCGAAATAGTTGTCGCCGGACGGGACCACGGTGGCGAGATATTTCCGCACCAGGTCCGGATGCTCCTTCACCGCCTCGGAGAATGAGCAGAAGATGATGCCCTTCTCCGCGAGCGTCTTGCGGAAGGTCGTCGTGACGGAGACAGAGTCGAAGACGGCATCGACGGCGACCACGCCGGCGAGCACGTCGCGCTCCTTGAGGGGAATGCCCAGCTTCTCGAAGGTCTCGGCCAGCTTCGGGTCGATCTCCTTCGGCCGGTCCTTGTCCTTCTTGGGAGCGGCATAGTAGATGATGTCCTGGAAGTCGATCTCGGGCAGGTCCAGATGGGGCCAGCGGGGCATCTCCATCGCCTGCCATTTGCGGAACGCGTCCAGGCGGAACTCCAGGAGCCAGTCCGGCTCCTCCTTGAGCCGGGAGATGGTACGGATGATGTCCTCGTTCAGGCCCTTGGGAACGAATTCCTGTTCCACGTCCGTCACGAACCCTTCCTTGTACTCCCCGGAGGTGAATTCCTGTATGATTTTGTCGTTTTCGGCCATATCAAACTGCCGGCATGGCGGTAGTTTACAAAGATAATGAATTTTTGGGAATGGGGCCTGTCCTACACTTTCAGGAAAACCTTGTGCCTGTACAGGAAGTACAGCAGAAGCCAGCAGACGGCGATGTAGCCCACGGCCAGCAGGACGGCGCCCCAGGCTTCTGGCAGGAGCGCGGCCGTGCCGCCCAGGAAGAAGTTGGAGATTTCCCGCATCGGCACGATCTGCTGCAGCAGGTAGATGGTGATGGAGTTCAGGCCGATGACGCGGAAGAAGAAGGTCCATTTCGTATGGCCCTTCACCTCCACGATGTAATATACGAGGGCGTACAGGGCGATGGAGATGCCGCCGACGACCAGGACGAAAGTGCTGGTCCAGAGCTTCTTGTTCAAGGGCAGCGACAGGCTCCAGAGTAGGCCGACGGCGATGAGCGCGGCCGCGGCGCCCAGCATCAGGAGGGTCTTCTTTCCGCCGCCGCATTTTTCCTCGGGCAGGCGGATGAACTCGCCCGTGAACATCCCCAGCATCGCCGTCACCGTGGCCGGGATGACGCCCAGCAGGCCTTCCGGGTCGAAGTTTCCGTAGTACGGCTTGCCGGGCAGGAGGATGCGGTCGATCCAGCCGCTCAGGCAGCCATCCTGCGTGAGCGGACCGGCCCCGGCGGGGGCGTCGGGCGCGCCGACGAAGGTGATGAGGAGGCCGTAGCCGACGAGCAGGACCGTGGCGATGATGATCCGGGCCTTGGGCTTGCAATGGACATACAGCAGCGCGGCGAACATCCAGGCGAGGCCGATACGGGCCAGGACGCTGGCGTACCGCTGCGGGAAGCGCAGGTTGAAGAATCCGTTATAGACGATGCCCAGCGCGATGAGCACGAGGCAGCGGATGAAGAACTTCCGGTGGATTTCCCAGGAAGTGCGCCCCTTCTCCACCTGGCTCGCATAGGAGAACGGGAAAGAAAGGCCCGCGATGAACAGGAACACCGGGAAGACCATGTCCATGATGGCCAGGCCGTTCCACTCCACATGGCTCATCTGCCGGGCGAGCCAGAAATCCGATCCGCCGGGGAACAGGCGGCAGAGGCTGACAAGCAGGGTGGACAGGCCCATGATCAGGAGCATGTCCATTCCCCGGAGGGTGTCGATCGAAAGGAGACGCTTCTTTTCCATCACGCCATTCCGACAAGGTCCGCGAGAACGATGGCCGCCATCGCCTCCACGATGACCGGCGTGCGCAGGGCGAAGCAGGTGTCGTGGCGGCCGGGGACCTGCAGGGTCGTCATCTCGCCCTTGGCGAAATCGTAGGTCTCCTGGGCCTTGGCGATGCTGGAGGTGGGTTTGAACGCAACGCGGAACACCAGCGGATTGCCGTTGGTGATGCCGCCGTTCACGCCGCCGGCGTGATTGGTGGCGGGCGTTACCAGGCGGTTGCGGTGGTGGCCGCAGCAGCCGCCTTCGTGGTGGCCTTCGCCGCCGTGGCAGCAGCCGCCTTCGTGGTCGTGCTCTTCGCCGCCGTGGCAGCAGCCCTCGCCTTCACCGTGCTCGTGGCAACAGCCTTCGTGGTCGGCGCCGTGCTCGTGGCAGCCGCCATGGCCGTGGCCGCCGCAGCCGGCGGGGGCGTAGACGTCATTGTGTTCGGAACCCTTCATCCGGGCGGCGGCGAAGCCGTCGCCGAACTCCACGCCGCGGACGCCGGGAATGGCGAAGAGGGCGTGCGAGAGGCGGGATTCCACGCTGTCCCAGAAGGGCTCTCCGAGCCCGGCGGGGACGCCGGAAACGACGCACTCCACGACGCCGCCCAGCGAATCGCCTTCCTGCTGCGCCTGGTCCAAGGCGGCGTCCCACTGCGCCGGGTCGGCGATTCCGCCGATTTCGACGAGGCGGGCGTCGCAGCGGAACTGGACGCGGCCGCGGGTGGCGCCGGCGATGGTCGCGAAGAGGAGCTTCTTCGCGATGACGCCGGCCGCGACCACCGGGAGCGTCAGGCGGCCGGAGAAATGGCCGCCGCCGCGCGGATCCTGGAAGCCGCCGAACTTGAGGTTCGCGGTGTAGTCCGCGTGGCCCGGGCGCGGGACGTTCAGCAGGGCTTCGTAGTCCTGGCTGCGGGTGTTCGTATTGTGGAAGACGATGGCGAGCGGAGCGCCGGTCGTATAGCCTTCGTAGACGCCGCTGAGAATCTGCGGCTCATCCGCCTCCACGCGCGGGGTCGTGCCTTTCGCGCCACTCCGGCGACGGGCGATGTCCGCCGCGAAATCCGCCTCGCTGAGCGGAATGCCCGGCGCGAGGCCGTCCACGACCACGCCGATCTCCTCGCCGTGCGACTCGCCGAAGATGCTTACTCTGAAGATGTTGCCAAAAGCGTTCATAGTTTGTCAAATAAGTCGTTGAAACCCGGGAAGGATTTGGCGACACAGGCCGTGTCGTCGATGTCCACGGGGCCGTCCGCGCCGAGCGCGGCCACCTTGAGGGCCATCACCATCCGGTGATCGGCGTGGGAAGTATAGCGGCCGCCCTTGAGCAGGTTCCCGGTGAGGAGACGCTGCGGGAGGGACATGCCTCCGATGGTCATTTCGTCCTCGTCGACCTGGACGGGAACGCCCATCTGCGTGAGCATGTCCACGATCGCGGCGGCGCGGTCGGTCTCCTTGTGGCGAAGGCGCTCCACGCCGCGGATGCGGCTCTCGCCCGGGCAGAAGGCGGCCAGCACGGCCACGATCGGGAAGAGGTCCGGGCAGTTGTTCAGGTCGGTCTCGAAGGCGCAGAGCGGCGCGCGGGCCACGTGGATGGGGCCGGTCGTGGGCGTGTCGCCTTCCAGCTGGGACATGCTCGCCCCGGCGTCCATCAGGATGTCCATGATGGAAATGTCGGCCTGGAGGGACTGGGTATCCAGCCCTTCCACCTCCACGTCGCCGAAGATGGCGCCGGCCACGAGGAAGTTCGCGGCGCCGGACCAGTCGCCCTCGATGCGGAAGTCCGCCGCACGGTAATGCTGCTGGCCGCGCATCTTGAAGGTCAGACCGGTGCACAGGGTCCAGTCCTGCGTCTGCAGGAAATCGTCGCCCCCTTCCATCTCCGAGCCGATCTCGATGCCGAACTTGCGGAGCACGTCCACGGTGATGAACATATAGGGGATGCTGCGGGGGTCGTGGACATAGACCGTGGAGCGGTTCCCGGCGAGCGGGAGGGCCGCCAGCAGGCCGGAGATGAGCTGCGAGCCGCCCTTGCCGGACACATCGGCCCGGCCCGGGACCAGCGGCCCCTTGACGGTCAGGGGGATGAAGCAGTCGCCCTTGCGGCTTTCTTCCGGAATGTTCTCCGGGACGAGCCGCACCCCGAACGAGGCCATGATGTCGTGCGCCCCGGCGAGGGGACGGCCGAGGAGGGTCTTCTCGCCCGTCACGCGGACTGGGCCGTCGGCGACGACCGACAGGACCGGGATGAGCATCCGGGTGAGGAAGCCCGACTCGCCCACCGGCATCTCGCTGATGGACAAGCAGTTCTCGAAGGCGCCGATGCCGGTGATTTCCAGCTCGGAGCCCTTTACGGTCACCCGCGCGCCCAGTTTCCGGGCGGCGGCGAGGGCCGATTCGTTGTCCCCGCAGGGGGAATAGCCGGTCAGGTGCGAGGTGCCCTGGGCGAGCGCGGCGGCGACAATCGCCCGCTGCGCGAAGCTCTTGGACGCCGGCATCTCGAGCGTCTCGTCCGTGCCGATGAAGCGGAAGTTGCCGTACACGGCTTCGTCCATCTCGGCGGCGGTCCACTGGCCCGGGGCCGTGGCCTCCTCCGCCGTGAGGCAGGCGTAGGTGAAGGGTGCGCCCTGCTTGAGGGCTTCCAGCCGGGATTCCCGGCCTTCCGGGCCCATGCAGAACGCCACGAGCGTGCCGGGCTCGGCCTCGCGGTAGAGGGCCATCACGCGGTCCGCATCGGCCTTGCAGGTGGCCGTGGTCACGATCTTGACCACTTCGCCCCCGAAGCGGCGGCCTTTTTCCAGCAGGGACAGGAGCGTGGCCTCCGGCGGCGTTCCCTCGAAATCATGGAACGAGCGGATGAGCATCGTGCCGTATTCCTGGCAGGCCTGGCGGATCTTGCGGCCCATCATCGGCGGGGCCTCCACTTCCAGGTCCACATATTTGGCGCCGGCCTCGATGGCCTTGAGCAGCTGGTTTTCAGCGAGTTCCTCGGCCGGATTGCGGCCCTTGTGCGGCTGGGAGGCATAGAGCCCCTGCTCGGAGAGCACCTTGCCGGCGTCGTCCAGCAGGTCGCCTTCCGCGGCGACGCGCTGCGCGAGGCTGGCGATCCGGCACGTCGCGATGAGCGGCACGTCGGACTGCGTGAAGAGCTCTTCGATCTCCTCCTCGTCCAGGTCGCAGAGGTCCAGCCGGATCTCCGCCATCTCCACTTCACCGCTTTCCAGGATCTCGAGGATCTCCTCCAGCGTCTTGCCTTGTATGGATGTACAAATCATAATGTCAATGCTTTAAGCGCTTCTGCGACGCTCAGGTCGCGGATGAGGACCGAGCCGATGCGCTCCGCGAGGACGAAGTGCACGAGGGAGCCCTCGGCCTTCTTGTCCTTGTCCATCGCACCGGCGAGGGTTTCCACCGGGTAGGGGGCCTGCGTGGGGAGGCCGGCGGCGACGAAGTCCGCCGCGAGGCGGGCCTCCAGGCCGGCCGACACGCCCAGCGCATCGGAGAGCCGGGCGGCGAGGACGATGCCCATCGCAACGGCTTCGCCGTGCGTGATGTCGTCCCCGCGCCGGAGCGCCTCGTGCTCGATGGCGTGGGCGAACGTGTGGCCCAGGTTGAGCTTCCGGCGTTCGCCGGCCTCGAACGGGTCGCGCGAGACGATGGCGGCCTTCACGCCGGCGGCGGCGAGCGCGAGCTCCTGGAGCTCGGCCGCGGCGCCGCCTTCGGCCAGCCAGCGCACCGCGCGGCCATAGTGGTCGTCTTCGTTTTCGATGATAAAGGTCTTCAGCAGCTCCGCCGCCCCGGACAGGAAATCGCGGCGCGGCAGCGTGCGCAGCGCATCGGCGCACACGAACGTGAAGACCGGTTGGACGATTACGCCCAGCATGTTTTTATAGTCGTCAAAATTGACCCCCGTCTTGCCGCCCACGGCCGCATCGACCTGGGCGAGCAGGGTGGTCGGGACATTGGCATACCGCACGCCGCGCTTGTAAATGGACGCGGCGAACCCCGCGAGGTCCGTCGTAATCCCGCCGCCGACGGCGAGCACCAGCGCCTTCCGGGACGCCCCCGCCTCCAACAGCGAACGCTCGATGAGCAGGACCGTGTCCATCGACTTGTCCTCCTCGGACGTCTCGAGGGCGATGCTCCCCCGCACGCCGGGCACGGCCTCGATCACCTCGGCCGCCACCTCCGCCGCGTTCGCATCGTAAACGACGAACACTTCCGTCTCTTCCGCCACCAGCAGGGCGATCTCCCCCAGCCGCTCGCGGCCGACCACCCGGCCGGCCGGCTTCCCATCGACGGTAACGATATACTCCTTCTTCATAAGATTACAAAGATACTTGAAAAATTTGGCAATTCCCCATTTTTGAGGTACATTTGCAATCCGTCTCACCTGAGACCATCTCCCTGCCCGGATGGCGGAATTGGTAGACGCGCTGGACTCAAAATCCAGTGTCCCTTAAAGACGTGCGGGTTCGAGCCCCGCTCTGGGCACGAGAAAGGCTCCCTCAAGGGAGCCTTTCTCGTGCCCTGTTCGGCCGCATGTCGCGGCCTGGGCACCCTCCACGTTACCCCCTCCCTAAATCCCTCCCCTCGGGGGAGGGACTCGGCGGCAGAAGCCGCCGTTCGCGTGCCCAGATGGGCCCTTCCATCACTCCCATCACCGTTTTCCCGTTGCGGGGAGGGTCTGCAGCCAACGTGTTTATAACATCCTGACAAAGAATAACTTACGAAACCTCAATCTGCAAACCCCGTCTTTTTCTGGCAGGTCTGTGGTTTGATCATCCATAACAACCTGACAATCAAGAAGATAACAGAACATCTTCCGCAGACCTCTGTATCGTCCAGAAAAACACAGCCGGCGGAATGGACTGGCAGGCAAAACGACTCGAAGGTAAGATATTCACCGTGCGCCTCATAGACTCCGCCGGACAGATTCACCTCGAAGAAACCGGCATCGCACTTATCCCTGGGGTCGATGAGTATGAAATTGTGAAGTAACGCTATTGGAAAAAGGGTCAGTGATATGACCCTTTTTCTTTTCGACCGAGCACGGTTTAAGCGTTATTATTCGTTTTGAGAGAAAAAAACACTTTTTCTTCTTGACTTTTTCCTTTTTTTGCGTCTATATCAGTGAGGTATGGATAAAAAGCTTGAAATAGAACTCGCGCAGATCAGGCCCAAAGTTCTGTCGATGGCACAGAGGTTCTTCCGGGTATCGGGGCTGGACGGAAATCCGGAGGATGTAGTGCAGGATGTGCTGCTTCGGCTTTGGGTGGCAAGACGTGGCGGTGAAAAGATGGGAAAGAGTGTAAGGATGCTTATCCGTTCCACTCCGTCTCGCCATTTGATATCGAAAGCATTACCGTAGTCAAGGATGAGTCTCCCGAGCAACTGAAATGGTGTGGAATATGCCGTTCTGAGAAAGGCTTTCACAAGCTTTCACATGCAAGATTTCATACTTTCGTGCGTTTGATAAGCAAACGAAAGCAATGAAGATCTTGAAGACTGTGATTTGTGCGGCGCTGCTGGTGGCAGGACTGAGCGGTTGTGAGACGATGATTCCTGAGATTGACCTATCCAACAACCTGGAGGGCAGTTGGCAGAAGGTGTATCCGGAAGGGGTGCAGGATGCAGGGCTGGTGATATGGACCTTCTCGACCATCAACAAGGAGAGTCAGAGTCCGTTCATCCTGACCATCTATGTTTCGGATGTGTTCTCCGGAGATTCGGAGGCCAAGTATATCTACGAGCAGCATCAGAACGGCTATCCAGGCGTGGGCGGCTCCACTCCGGCGCTTTATCTCTTTGAACTGGATCACGATTTCAAGCAAGAGGACCGGAAGGCTGCGTATACGCCTACTGTGGGTTACTGGGTCAAGGAGTGCAGCAAGGACAAACTGGTGCTGGAGCGCTTTGAGGTGAATACGGACGGGCCGAATCTGCTGGAGGGCGATGTGACGTTCAGGAGGATGGGGAAATATACCAAATAGATTCTTCATCCTTTGAGTAAGATGCGTCCCCGCATGGCGTGTAATATTGTGTAATCAATTTCTTTGATTCTCACGGGAAATCATCTACTTTTGCTCCGTCCGGACAACAGCACAGATGTTCAACGATTAAAAACCGCAAAGAAAATGAAGAAACTGATTCTCATGTTATTGATGGCCGAGTGCTGCCTTATGACGGCCCATGCGCAAAAGACCGTGGTGTCGCAGACCAATCAGAAGGTCTTCGACACCGTAGAACAGATGCCGGAATATCCTGGTGGCATGCAGGCTATGATAGCGTTCCTGCAAACCAACATGAAGTACCCCGAAGATGCCGCAAAGCAGAAAGTGGAGGGGCGGGTTATGGTTCAGTTCATTGTGGAAACTGATGGCAGTATATCAGATGTGCATGTGGCCAAGCAGGTGTTCCCCTCGCTCGATGCCGAAGCAATCCGGGTGGTGCAAGCCATGCCCAAATGGACGCCAGGCAAGGAGAAAGGCAATGTGGTCAGAGTGAAATACAATCTTCCCATTGTATTTCGGATGTAATGAAACCCTTCTCGCTGGCATTATTCGCACTCGTCATTGTGGGCTGTTCACAGGAGCAGTCCCACAATGAACTGCTGTGCAGGTCGGCGCAGATTGTTTTCACCCAGCCCGACTCGATCGTCAGGATGCTGTCTCCCCATTATAACGACTCGACGATGAGCACTGCCGACCGGGCACTCTATGGTCTTCTCTACACGGAAGCCCTGCATCGCAGCGGGCTCAGCACTGCGTCAGACTCGCTGATTCGTACCAGTAGAGACTATTATGAGCGTCACGGGGATGATGAGCACCTCTCCAGAGCCTTGCTCCACCATGGCATCATCCTGTACCGGCAGCAGCAAGTGCACGAGGCAGTGCTGTCGATGAAACGGGCTGAACTGCTATCCGGCGACCTGGACCTGCCGGCTTTCAAGTGGTACCTGTACTGCGTGCTTGGCGATGTGAACGACAATGTGGGCAACCACGCCTTGACGCTTCGCTACTACAAGCAGGCATTGAGGGCTGCAAGGCAATGCGACAGCAGACAATGGACCGTTCAGACGCTGAATAATATAGCCATGACCTTCGACATGTTGGGCCAGCAAGACAGCCTGCGGTATTATACCGAACAGGCACAGACCTACTACGAAGACACGCATGGAGAAGTGCGGGCCACCTATCTGGTCAATCGTGCCAGTTATATGTTGAGCACAGGGCAGCGCCAGGAGGCGAAACGCTGCCTGATAGAATCCAGGCTCATCTCTCCAACCGACAGAGGAGAAAAACTGCTCGCCGACATCTACATGGCAGAGGGAGATACGGCAGCAGCGATCCAGCAATGGTATAGACTGTCCGGCTCCCTGTCTCCCGATGTCGCCATCCAGTCCTATCGGCAGTTGATTACCTATATGAAGCGTCAGGGGGACCTGCGGGGAGTGGCAGAATTCAGTCAACGCCTGAATGAGGTTTATCATCACCTCTATGAACATAGCGACGCCGCCGCTGTCATCGACCTGCAGGCGCAGTTCGACGAGCAGATTAAAGAGCGGCGGCAGTATCGCATGGTCATCGTCCTCCTTGCCGCCATCATTCTCGTGATCGTACTCTCTGCCCTCATCATCTGGTATAACCGGCGTCGTATTGACCTGCTCAACGCCCGTTTCGCCGAAAGTCAGATGCAATATAATCTGACGCGAACGGAACTCACCCTGATGCGGCGGATGAAGGAGCGAGAACAGCGGGAGAACTCCCGCCAGATAAAGGATGTTGTGTCTCGCCTGCATACTGCTGCCAACAAAGGTAAACCTGCACCTGATGATGACATGAATGCTTTGGCCCAACTCACTTACACCATGCGACCAAAATTACGGGAACTCCTGTCTCCGCTCAGTTCTAAGGAGCAACAGGTGTGCTTGCTGACGGTCCATAGTTTCCTCCCCTCTGAGATTGCCAATCTGACCATTGCAACTCCCCAGGCCATCACCAACACCCGCGTCCGCCTCCTCCGGAAACTATTCGGGGAGACAGGTGGGGCGAAGGATTTCGATACCGCCATTAAAGAGTACGGCGCTGATGATGTCATTTTATAATTGTGTATATTTCTCCCACAGTTCTACTTGAAAAAGAGGCCACAGGAAGCATTGTTGATTTGCGTAAGTAAGTCTCTAAACAATGATATCTATGGCCTTAAGGTGAATTTGTCAGGCGCTGTCAATGAAGCAGTGTTCATGTCTCGCTTGTACAGGCAATCATCGGCAGAACGGCTCTCCCTTGTACAAGTCTCATGGATTAAGCCGATTATCCGCCCAATCCCGGAAGACTTGAGCAGGAAACCCCGGCCAGATACGCATTCTGGTGCACAAGTGAGACTTGTACATCACGGCATCGACTCTGCCCTTTTTCTTTTCGGCTGATTGTCTTATATTTACACCGATTAATCGTAATTTAACCGCCTGAGTATGAAACGATACGAAAGCACCCTTATATGCCTTCTCCTATGCTTGTGTATGAATGCACAGGAGTTTGAGCCCAAAGAGTATAATGGGATGCTTTATCAGGAGTTGGCAAGCCATGTCATAGATAAAGAAGACGCAGCCCTGGTCATCTATCTTCATGG